>QXCQ01000055.1:330-1849 GCA_003576535.1 Nakamurella silvestris
GCTCATTGGTGGTATTACTTTGCACGAAGGTAAAATTGCTGAGATGCGTACAGGTGAAGGTAAAACCCTGATGGGAACTTTGGCTGTTTATCTCAATGCACTAAGTGAGCAAGGCGTTCACGTTATTACGGTTAACGATTATTTGGCACAACGTGATGCTGAATTAAACCGTCCGCTTTATGAGTTCTTAGGTTTAACGGTTGGCGTGATTTATTCAATGCAATCACCAATCGAAAAAGCTGAAGCTTATCGTTCAGATATTACTTATGGTACCAATAACGAATTTGGTTTCGATTATCTTCGCGATAACATGGTTTTCTCTATGGCAGAGAAAAAGCAACGTGGTTTAGTTTATGCGATTATTGATGAGGTCGATTCGATCTTGATTGATGAAGCGCGTACTCCGTTGATTATTTCTGGTCAAAGTGATGACTCATCACAATTGTATGTCGCAATCAATAGTATTCCACCTAAGCTTCATGCACAGAAAGAAGAAAAAGTTGCAGATGGTGGGCATTTCTGGATTGATGAAAAACAACGCCAAGTGGAAATGACTGAAGTCGGTTATGAAACTGTTGAAGATGAATTGATCAAAATGGGTTTGTTGGCTGAAGGCGAAAGCTTGTATTCACCATCAAATCTTAACCTTGTTCATCATGTTTCAGCAGCAATTCGCGCGCATTTCTTGTATCAACGTAATGTTCATTACATCATCCATGATGGTGAAGTGATTATTGTCGATGAAAATACAGGTCGTACCATGCCGGGACGTCGCTGGTCAGAAGGTCTACATCAAGCAGTTGAAGCAAAAGAAGGCTTAGATGTTCAACCTGAAAACCAAACTTTAGCGACAACAACATTCCAGAACTATTTCCGTTTATACAAAAAGCTTTCAGGTATGACAGGTACTGCTGATACTGAAGCTGCGGAAATGAAAGAAATTTATGGCTTGGATGTTGTACTTATTCCAACGCATCGCCCAATGATTCGTAATGACCAGAACGATTTAATTTATTTAAACCGTAATGGTAAATACAACGCGATTATTGAAGAGATTCAAAAAATCCATGAAGCTGGTGTTGCTCCAATCCTGATCGGTACTGCAACGATTGAAGCTTCTGAAATTTTATCGGATAAGCTTAAAGAAGCGGGCATTGCGCATGAAGTGCTGAATGCTAAACAGCATGAACGTGAAGCTGATATTATTGCACAAGCAGGTTCACCACGTGCTGTTACGATTGCGACAAACATGGCAGGTCGTGGTACAGATATTTTGCTTGGTGGTAACTGGAAAGCTAAATTAGCCAAAATTGAACAACCTACTGCTGAAGATGAAGCACGTCTAAAAGCAGAATGGGAACACAATAATGAAATGGTGTTGAGTTCAGGTGGTTTACATATCATCGGTTCTGAACGTCATGAATCTCGTCGTATTGATAATCAGTTGCGTGGTCGTTCTGGTCGCCAAGGTGACCCTGGTGTTTCACGTTTCTTCTTGTCTTTAGAAGATGATTTGATG
>QXCQ01000064.1:0-312 GCA_003576535.1 Nakamurella silvestris
CAACCGCCCCAGTTAAACTACCCACCAGGCACTGTCCCTGAACCGGATTACGGTTCGAAGTTAGACATCCAGAGTGACCAGAGTGGTATTTCAACAATGACTCCACAAACACTGGCGTGTCTGCTTCAAAGTCTCCCACCTATCCTACACAAGCCACACCGAACACCAATACCAAGCTGTAGTAAAGGTCACGGGGTCTTTCCGTCCTGCTGCGCGTAACGAGCATCTTTACTCGTAATGCAATTTCGCCGAGTTCGTGGTTGAGACAGTTGGGAAGTCGTTACGCCATTCGTGCAGGTCGGAACTTACCCG
>QXCQ01000064.1:338-1461 GCA_003576535.1 Nakamurella silvestris
ACAGTCGCTACCCACTGGTCTCTGCGGCCACCACACCCTTTCGGCGTAAAGCCTAATAAGCGGATGGCCCCCCTTCTCCCGAAGTTACGGGGGCATTTTGCCGAGTTCCTTAACCACGATTCTCTCGATCTCCTTAGTATTCTCTACCTGACCACCTGAGTCGGTTTGGGGTACGGGCGGCTAGAACCTCGCGTCGATGCTTTTCTCGGCAGCATAGGATCACCCACTTTTCATCCGCATCGTGTCTCAGCCTCAATGAGTGACGGATTTACCTACCACTCGGCCTACGCACTTGCCCCGGGACAACCATCGCCCGGGATGGGCTACCTTCCTGCGTCACACCTGTTAATACGCTAGCCGCACCAGCATGGGGTCGAGCGTTCACCACCACCGCATCACCCCGAAGGGATCCGCTGCATGATGGCTAGGACTCTTAGCACCACTGGATTGACTGGGGCGGTTCTTCGCCGGTACGGGAATATCAACCCGTTGTCCATCGACTACGCCTGTCGGCCTCGCCTTAGGTCCCGACTTACCCAGGGAAGATTAGCTTGACCCTGGAACCCTTGGTCTTTCGGAGGACGTGTTTCTCACACGTCTTTCGCTACTCATGCCTGCATTCTCACTCGTGTGGCCTCCACGGCTGGGTCACCCCGCCGCTTCACTGCCCACACGACGCTCTCCTACCCATCAACACGGCTGGACCACGAAGGCCTACCAATAATGTCAATGCCACAACTTCGGTGGCGTGCTTGAGCCCCGTTACATTGTCGGCGCGGAATCACTTGACCAGTGAGCTATTACGCACTCTTTCAAGGGTGGCTGCTTCTAAGCCAACCTCCTGGTTGTCTGAGCAACTCCACATCCTTTCCCACTTAGCACGCGCTTAGGGACCTTAGTTGGTGGTCTGGGTTGTTTCCCTCTCGACTATGAAGCTTATCCCCCACAGTCTCACTGCTGCGCTCTCACTTACCGGCATTCGGAGTTTGGCTGACGTCAGTAACCTTGTAGGGCCCATCGGCCATCCAGTAGCTCTACCTCCGGCAAGAAACACGCAACGCTGCACCTAAATGCATTTCGGAGAGAACCAGCTATCACGAAGTTTGATTGGCCTTTCACCCCT
>QXCQ01000109.1:0-313 GCA_003576535.1 Nakamurella silvestris
TCATCTTATCAACAACAACTTGATGCCAAAATTGAACGTATTCAAACGCAGTTTGCTGAATTTAATCCACCATCACTTGAAGTTTTTGCTTCACCGGAACAAAACTTTCGTATGCGTGCAGAATTTCGTATTTGGCATACAGAAGACGATATGTTCTATGCCATGTTTGAACGGGATGAAAATCAACAAAAAACAGTTGCACGTATTGATGAATTTCCTATAGCAGATCTTAGTATCAATCAACTTATGCCAATTTTATTGGCTGAACTAAAAGCCAATCCGATCTTATCCAAACGTCTTTTCGAAGTGCACT
>QXCQ01000109.1:335-1621 GCA_003576535.1 Nakamurella silvestris
TTAATTTATCGTGCACCTTTGAATGAAGAATGGGAAGTTTTAGCAAAACAATTGGCTGAGAAACTCAATATTAAAATTATTGGACGTAGCCGCGGTCAAAAATTAGTATTGAGCGATGAGTTTGTTGTTGAAGAATTGCAGGTATTTGAAAGAAAATTTCAGTATAAACAAATCGAAAGTAGTTTTACTCAACCTAATGCGCAAGTTTGCCAAAAAATGTTGCAGTGGGCTTGCCAAGCAGTGAATGGCGACAATCAAGACTTGCTTGAACTCTATTGTGGTAATGGTAACTTCACCCTTCCATTGTCATTAAATTTTAATCGTGTTTTGGCAACTGAGTTAGCGAAGTCTTCTGTTTATGCAGCGCAATGGAATATTGAGCAAAACAAGATTGATAATATTCAAGTAGCACGACTATCTGCTGAAGAATTTACCCAAGCTTATAATGGTGAACGTGAATTCCGTCGTTTGCAAGAAGCAGAAATTGATGTGCAAAGCTATCAATTTGATACGGTTTTTGTCGATCCGCCTCGTGCAGGGATTGATGACGACACGCTAAAATTATTGCAAGGTTTCGAGACGATTCTTTATATCTCATGTAATCCAGATACACTTTACAGCAATCTGGAAACCCTCACAAAGACCCATAAAATTGTTAAATTTGCAATGTTTGATCAATTCCCCTACACCCATCATGTTGAATCTGGGGTTTTGCTTAAAAAGATTTAAACAATTTATTACAACCATGACATGCCATGACAGATTTCATGGCATTTTTATTTCTTAATAATATTTATTTATATCAATAACATATCATATTTCCTTATATTTAAATTCAAAAAAGCAACTTAGAAAATTTTCAATGATTGGCAAATTTAGTCTATAACTCGACCATTTACCTTAGCAGCCATCTTGAATTTTATAAAAAAACGTCTATATTTCGAACTATGTTAGGTTGCGTATGAAGGCTCTATGAGTTTTTGGCAAAAGCTGTTTATGGCTAAAGATACTGTGCAAAATGAACATAAAAATCAGATTGCATGTGTTGAAAATGATTGCTCTTGTAAATCCAATGATCAACTCTTATCCGCGTTGATGAACACTACAGATCAAGATGTGATTACTGGAATTAAGAAAGTACTGATCTCAAGAGGTTTCAGTAAAAAAGAGTTAAACCAATTACAGCATCCACCTATTCAATAGTCATGGATGACCGATAAAAAGCATTCAGTTTACTGGATGCTTTTTTAATTCAAATACAACAAATTTTGCTGTTTTAACTGAGC
>QXCQ01000224.1 GCA_003576535.1 Nakamurella silvestris
TTTCAACAGATTGACTATGGTTAGTGGCTTTTTTTTACACAACTTGGAATTCTTGATGAATCCTATCTATAGCTGATCAAACCAAGAACAATGATGAAAATAAATAACAAGCTTAATACAATCCAGAGGATATATAGGAATTCTAAAAAGTTTTTGATCTAAACTATTTATCTTTTATAGGCGGATATTTAAAACGAATATAGCATTAAAGAAGTCTTGGGAAAATCACTTTCCCCAAGGCTAAAGTTATTTAATAAGCGTGAGTTCGCCGCTCGCACTGAGTGTATAGCGATGGAAATCATCAGCAATATAAAAATGACCATGATAATACTCTGCAATTTCATCATGAATTTTTTGAACACCATCAGCATCGTGATAACGCGCACTGAGATGCGTGGCAATCAAATTCGGCAGGCTCATCATTTGCGCAAATTCTGCGACTATTTTTGCAGAGCTGTGCATTGGACCAGAACCAACTTTATCTAATACCGCTTGTGTGTAGGTGGTTTCATGAATTAACAGCGCCACATTTCTACACGCATTTTTCAATAATTCAGGTTGGTCGTTATCGCCACTGACAATAGCAGATACATGCTGCGTATTTTCAATTACAAAATCTTTCCCATGAAGAGATTGTCCATTCCACTCGATAGTCAGTCCTTGTTGTAAATCACCCCAAAGCTTACCTTTCGGAATTTCTAATTGAACTAATCGTTGATGATCCAGTTTGCGCTGAAATGATGTTGCTTTAAAAGCATAAGCATAACTAGGTACACGATGATGTAAGGGGTAAACCTTAATCGAAATTTTTTCATCCAATTCAAAACTGCTATTGAATGTATGGGAGTCAATAAAATGAAGCGGATAGGGTAGAAACAACTCAGTTAAATGACGAGTTGCTTCGAACCAGTCTTGAATCTCTTTAGGTGCAATGATGGTGATAGGATCTTTACGTCCGTTCATGCCTGCACTTGCGAGCAAGCCCATCAAGCCATAACAATGATCGCCGTGAACATGAGTAATGCAAATTGCTTTTAAGTGCTGTAAGGATAGTTTGG
>QXCQ01000076.1:0-539 GCA_003576535.1 Nakamurella silvestris
GATTACTCGATACACCGTTAATTATTGATGGACGTATGGAGATTGCGGAAGTGATTGGAACAGATGCTGATCCATTACGTCATATCATTATCATCAACCGTGGTTCAGCCAATCATCTTAAAGTCGGTCAAACTGTTTTAGATGATAAAGGGATCATGGGGCAGATCATCAACGTTTATCCTCATAGTAGTCGTGTAATGCTGCTTTCTGATAAAGAACATTCTTTATCTGTACGACTTGAAAGCTCAGGTATGCGAGCCATCGTGACAGGTACAGGTGATTTAGGGCATTTGAAAATGGAATATGTTCCAACGAGTGCCAACATCAAAGTGGGTGATAAGGTTTATAGTTCTGGTTTAGGTCAGCATTTTCCAGCGGGCTATTTGGTCGGTGCTGTGTCTAAAGTGATGCGACATAATACTGGAGAGTTTGCACAAATTGATGTTGTTCCAGCTGCACAGTTAGCCGGTGGGCATCACGTTGTAGTACTTTTCTCGGATTCATTAGCGATGGAGCAGCCAAATGTTGATCGCTAAAAA
>QXCQ01000076.1:636-1504 GCA_003576535.1 Nakamurella silvestris
TCTTTTGCTAGATGCACCTTTGGGCATGAATGCATTAAGTTATGTGCTGATTGCTTTTTTAACACGTTATTTTATTCGAGAGAGACGCGTGCTGACATTTAGTAACCTTTGGGTGATCACTATGTTGGCGATTCTTGCACATTTAACCTTTACCTTTATGGCGCAAGTGATGGCAGGAACACATTTTTCGATAACACGTCATTGGCAAACTTTGATTTCCAGTATTTTTTGCTGGCCAATTCTTTATTATTTATTAAAAAGATGGCGCATTTAATTCTTGCTTCAAGCTCGCCAAGGCGTCAAGAACTGTTGTTACAACTGGGCTTGGCGTTTGACGTGCATAGCCCGGATGTTGATGAATCTGTAAATGAACATGAGCAGATTGATCACTATGTGTCGCGTTTGGCAAAAAGTAAAGTGCAAGCAGTTCTAAGCTTGTATCCTGAGGCGACCATCGTTGCTGCGGATACCAGTTTGGTTGTTGCTGATCAAATTATAGGTAAGCCAGCATCCAAACAGCATGCTTTCGAAATTTGGAGAGTATTGTCAGGGCGGAAACATGAGGTGCTGACAGGAGTTTGTGTTGCAAATGCCAATCAATTATTGAGTACCTTGGTTCGCACACAAGTTGAGTTTCAAGCGTTAAGTCTCAAAGATATGGAAGACTATTGGGCAACAGGTGAACCTCTAGGCAAAGCGGGTGGATATGCAATTCAAGGCATTGCTGCGAAATATGTGACACGGATAAATGGTAGTTATAGCAATGTGGTTGGGCTACCATTACATGAAACGATACAATTACTTGATCGTCTAGATCAATGCAGTTGAGGCACGAAATTAACTGCAAAAAAGAATTTTTATAATGTTT
>QXCQ01000239.1 GCA_003576535.1 Nakamurella silvestris
TGGGGCTGTGAAATTACCGCATTCACCTCTAATTTAGATAAGTCAGATGAGCTGCGAGCGATGGGCGCAGACCATATCGTCAATAGCCGTGATGCAAATGATTTAAAAGCACAACGTGGTAAATTTGATTTGTTACTCTGTACGGTGAATGTGAGCTTAGACTGGAAAGCTTATCTGAATACACTTGCACCCAATGGCACTATTCATATGTTAGGCATGGTGCTTGAACCTATGCCCATTCCTGCAGGTACATTGATCAGTGGTGCAAAATCAGTAACTGGCTCTCCAACAGGCTCCCCTTTTGCATTACGTCAATTATTGCAATTCGCAGCGCGTAAAAATATTGCTCCTCAAATTGAAGTGTATCCAATGTCAAAAATTAATGATGCTTTGGAACGCCTCCATTCAGGAAAAGCACGTTATCGTATTGTGTTAAAAGCTGATTTTTAATCTATGCAATATACCCCATTTACGTTGACATTCATCATCGTCAATGGGGCAATGGATCATGCCGTTTGTAAACCTTAGTCAAACTGCCGGATTCTTCGGACTAGTGCTTTGATTTCAATCACGCATATCTGATTAAATTTATGTTTTTATAGAATTTGTTAGAAGATCTTGGGCATTCATTTATTTTTAATTTTTTGGATCATNTCTTGGTTGACAATTCGCCTCTGACCCAATCTGCCAATAACATGATGGCATCCTGAACCTCCTGAGACAATTCATGTCCTGCATTTAAACGAATACAATTGTTATAACGATGATCTTCACCAAAAATAATACCCGGAACAATATTGATACTGTATTGCTGCGCATAGTAATACAACGCCAAACTATCTACTTGTTCAGGGAATTGCAGCCAAAGCGCATAACTCCCCTGCGGTTGATTCAAACGGATACTCACGCCATGAAAAGCCTGTTGAATAAATTGTCGATACTGCTCAACCTGTGCCATCAGTTTAGGACGTAATTCACTCAGATGTTGACGATAGGCTCTGCTATAAATCATATCAGCAAGCCCCAATTGCAAAGGCGTATTCACCGAAACATTCTGTAAAATGAGTCTTGCATGTAAATGTTGTAAGCGCTGCGGTAAGCAAAACCAGCCTACACGATAAGAGGTCGATAGAGATTTTGAGACTGAGCTACAATACACCACATACCCCTGTTGATCCCAATATTTAATAGGTAAAGGGCGTTTGGCATTAAAACTACATTCTGCATAAATATCATCTTCAATCACATAGCATTGATATTTCGCCGCAAGTTGTGCAAT
>QXCQ01000116.1 GCA_003576535.1 Nakamurella silvestris
TCCATCCGGCCGAGCCCGTCTACGCCGCACAGTTGGAGGCGGCCGGGCCGCGGAGCCATGTGCTGCCGGCCGTCGTGGAGGAGCTGAAGGTCAGGGCCCGGGAGCTAGGCCTGTGGAACCTGTTCCTGCCGGACATCTCGGGGCTGAGCAACCTGGAGTACGCCTACATCGCCGAGATGACCGGCCGTTCGCCGTACCTGGCCCCCGAGGCGCTGAACTGCTCGGCCCCCGACACCGGGAACATGGAGCTGCTGCACCTGTTCGGCACCCCGGAACAGCAGGCGACCTGGCTCCGGCCGTTGCTGGAGGGCACCATGAGATCGGGGTTCTCGATGACCGAACCCGAGGTGGCCTCCTCCGACGCCCGTAACATCAGCACCTCGATCGTCCGTGACGGTGACGAGTACGTCATCAACGGACGCAAGTGGTGGACCACCGGCGCCGCGGATCCGCGGTGCGAGATCCTGATCCTGATGGGCCGTATCGCCCCCGATGCGCCGACCTACCGCCAGCAGTCGATGATCCTGGTGCCGATGGCCACACCCGGGGTCGAGATCATCCGCTCCCTGCCGATCTTCGGGTACCACGACCAGCACGGACACTGCGAGATCACCTTCACCGATGTGCGGGTGCCGGTGGGGAACCTGCTCGGCGGTGAGGGGGAGGGTTTCGCGATCGCCCAGGCACGGCTCGGACCGGGTCGGATCCACCATGCGATGCGCACCCTGGGAATGGCGGAGCGTGGGCTGGAACTCCTGGTACGTCGCACCATGTCCCGGGTGGCCTTCGGCGGACCGATCTCCGACCAGGGGGTCGTCCGGAGCTGGATCGCCGAATCGCGGATGGAGATCGAACAGGCACGGCTCCTGGTGCTCAAGACCGCCTGGATGATCGACCGGGTCGGGGCCAAGGGGGCGGCGACGGAGATCGCCGCGATCAAGGTGATCGCCCCGCGGGTCGCCCGAGCGGTGCTGGACCGGGCCATCCAGGCCCACGGCGGGGGTGGGGTGACCGAGGATTTCCCGATCGCCCGGATGTGGGCCAGCGCCAGGATTCTCGGTATCGCCGACGGTCCCGACGAGGTGCACCTGCGATCCGTTGCCCGCGAGGAGATCAGGCGCTACCGAGGACAGGGGTGAGCAACGATGGATGTCACTGACACCGAGGCGGAGCGAGGTTTCCGGGCCGAGGCCAGAGCCTGGCTGACGGCGAATGTTCCGACCGATCCGCTTCCCTCCGGGGACACGGCCGAGGGATTTCGGGCTCATCTGGACTGGGAACGTCGGCTGTTCGACGCCGGCTGGGCCGTCGTCTCCTGGCCGGCGGCCTACGGCGGACGAGATGCCTCCCTGTGGGAATGGCTGATCTTCGAGGAGGAGTACTACCGGGCCGGTGCCCCGCAGCGGGTGACCCAGAACGGGATCTTCCTGCTGGCCCCGACCCTGTTCGAGTTCGGCACCCGGGAGCAGCAGGACACGTTGCTGCCCAGGATGGCTGCGGGCCAGGACCTCTGGTGCCAGGGCTGGTCGGAGCCGGGTGCCGGCAGTGATCTGGCCGCGATCGGCAGTCGGGCCGTCCGGGACGAGGCCGCCGGGGGATGGCGGCTCACCGGGCAGAAGACCTGGACCACCCGGGGTGCGTTCTGCACCCACCTGTTCGGGTTGTTCCGGACCGACCCGGCGGCCGGCCGTCATCGCGGGCTGACCTACTTCCTGCTGGACCTGGACTCTCCCGGTGTCACGGTCCGCGGCTTCGACAGGTTCGACGGGGACGAGGGTTTCGCGGAGGTGTTCCTCACCGACGTGTTCGTCCCGGACAGCGGTGTGCTGGGCGGGGTGAACGAGGGCTGGTCGGTGGCCATGGCCACCACCGGTTCCGAACGTGGTTTGACCCTGCGCTCCCCGGGCAGGTTCCTCAGCGCGGCCGATCGGCTGGTCGCGCTCGGCCGGGAACACGGCGGCCGGCTGACCGATGTGGTGCGGGACCGGATCGCCGGGGAGTGGATGAAGGCCCAGGCCTATCAGAACTTCACCCTGGCCCAGGTCACCGACATCGTCGAGAAGCGCTCCCCGGGAGCACGTTCCAGCCTGAACAAGGTGTTCTGGTCCGAACTGGACATCAGCCTGCACGAGACCGCCCTGGAACTGCTCGGACCGGCAGGGCAGTGGGAGGGGCCGTGGAGCAGGGGATTCCAGTTCTCGCTGGCCGGCCCGATCTACGCCGGGACCAACGAGATCCAACGCAACATCATCGCCGAGCGGGTGCTCGGACTGCCGAGGAGATGATCGCCATGAGAGCTGAAGGTGTGCGATGAGATTCGCCCCGACCACGGAACAACTGGATCTGCGCGACGTCGTCCGGGCGTTGTGGGAGGACCGTTGCCCACCGGCCGTGATCCGCGCTGCCGCGACTGATCCGGCCGATCCGTCGATCCTGGCCCTGTACCGCGATTTCGCCGAGCTCGGGGCGGCGGGGCTGCTGATCGACGAGCGGGCCGGCGGGCTGGGGTTGGACGAGAACTACCTGGTCCCGGTACTCATCGAGGTGGGCAGGGCCGGGGTACCCCTGCCGATCACCGAGACGATCGCGGTGGCAGCCGGTATCGCCGGAGCCGTCGGCCTGGATGCCGACCTGGCTGCCGGAAACCTCCGGGTCGCCTGCGATCTGCAGGTCTCGGTGCCGGCGGCGCGGGCCCACTCGGCCGATGTGCTGCTGGCGGGCGGTTGGGGTGGCCGGGGCGAGATCACGGTTCTGTACCTGGCCGGGGCGCAGCTGGAGGCTGTCGAGGCGATGGATCCGGCGGCAGACCTCTGTCGGATCCAGGGAGCTGCGGTCCTGCACCGGGTCGCCGATCCTGTCCTGGTGGAACAGGCCTGGAACCGGGGTGTGCTCGGAGCGGCAGCAGAACTGGTGGGGCTTTCCCGGCGGATGTTGGACCTGACCGTGGCGTACGTGGCCGAGCGCCGTCAGTTCGGCGTTCCCATCGGCAGTTTCCAGGCCGTCAAACATCAGTTGGCCTCGGCGTTGATCGCGGTGGAGTTCGCTGCGCCGACGGTCGCCCGGGCGGGTGCCGCCTTGGCGGCAGGCGACGAGGATGCCGGCATCCATGCCTGCACGGCCAAGGCTCTGGCCTCGGATGCCGCACGGCAGGTGGCGCGGGCTGCGATCCAGTGCCACGGTGCCATCGCCTACACCACGGAGTACGACCTGCACCTGTTCGCGAAACGGGCCTGGTTCCTGGCGGCGGCCTGGGGCTCGGCCGCGTGGCACCGCGACCGGATCGCGGGTGCTCTCGGCCTGCCGTCCAGCGGTCGGGGGCCCACCCAGTGACCGCAGCAGCACCATGACCCTCGCAGCACCGTGACCCTCGCAGCACCGTGACCGCAGTATCTGTCGACCTTGTCCACCAGCCCGGAGGAATCCCGATGACCACCACCGAACCCGAGATCGTCACCTACGAGCAACGTGGTGCGGTGGCACTGGTCACGATGAACCGGCCGAGCTACCGCAACGCTCAGAACTCGGCGATGACCTACGCCCTGGACGATGCTTTCTACCGCGCTGCGGCGGACGATTCCGTCAAGGTCATCGTGTTGGCGGGGTCGGGGGAACACTTCTCTGCGGGGCACGACATCGGCACCCCCGGTAGGGATGTCGACGAGTCCTTCGAGCGGCGCAGCGGCCTCTGGTGGGACCACGTCGGGAAGGAGGGTGTCGACAGCCGGTTCGCCCGGGAGTCGGAGGTCTACCTGGGGATGTGTCGGCGGTGGCGGGAGCTGCCCAAACCGACGATCGCGATGGTCCAGGGCGCCTGTATCGCCGGCGGACTCATGCTGGCCTGGTGCTGCGACCTGATCGTGGCCGCCGATGACGCCTTCTTCGCTGATCCGGTGGTGCGGATGGGTATCCCCGGGGTGGAGTATTTCGCCCATCCTTGGGTGATGGGGCCGCGTTTCGCCAAGGAGTTCCTGTTCACCGGGGACCGGGTGTACGCCGACCGGGCGCTGTCCCTCGGCATGGTGAACCGGGTCGTGTCGCGCCAGGAGCTGGAGCACAGCGTGTTCGAGTTGGCGGACCGCATTGCGCAGATGCCCCGTTTGGGATTGGCCCTGACCAAGAAGGCCGTCAACCAGGCCGAGGACCAGATGGGCCTGCGGGCAGGGATGGATTCGGTTTTCGGTCTGCACCACGCGGCCCACGCGCACAACGCCGAGGTCGGGGGTGGCTCCTTGGCCGGTCACGACGCGAGGTCCATGAAGGATGCCTCAGACGGCTGACCCGCCGTTCTCCAGACCGACGAGTTCGGCGAAAGCCCGTAGCTGGTCCAGGCAATGGGCGAGGTCCCGGTGGCGGAGGACGAGGTTCTGCACCGTGGCACCGGCATCGCCCCATCGGGCGATCTCGTCGAGGGTCCGCTGGGGTTCCCCGATCGGATCCAATGGTGCGGGGGTGAGGACCACCTCGAAGCCCGCCGGGATCTCGGCCTGACCCAACATCTCGACGATCCGGGTCGGTTCGATGCCGAATGGGACCCAGCCGGTACCCAGTTCGAGGGCGCGGCGCAGGGAGCGCGGGCTGTAACCGCCCACCCAGATCGGGACCGACGGCTGGGTGGCGTGCGGATCGACGACGAAACCCTCGAACTGGTATCGGGTCCCGTGGTAGCGGGGGAGTCGCTCGCCCCACGCGGTGCGCACCGCACGCAGGGTGTCGTCGGCGACGTTCCCGCGGGAACGGAAATCGGCCCCGAGAAGCTCGAATTCCTCGGCCAGACTGCCGACGCCCACACCCAGGATCACCCGGCCGTTGCTGAGCTGATCGAGGGTGCCGTAGCTCTTGGCGATGGCCAGCGGATGGTGGTACCCGAGCACGAGGACGTGGGTGGCCAGTTTGATCCGGCTTGTCCGCGCGGCCAGGAAGGACAAGGTGGCCAACGGATCCCAGTAGGTGGTGCCCCGGCTCTCCAGGCGTTCGGGGAGGGCGATGTGCTCACTGCAGGTGAGATGGTGGTAGCCCAGTCGATCGGCCACCTCGGCGACCTGTACCAACTCGGTGGTGCCCGCGTCGATCTCCCAGGGACTGAACTGGCCGGGAGGTCGGAAGACGATGGGGGTGAGCATACCGAAGCGCATGCAGATAACCTATCAAGCGCTTGGTCGATAAGGTTGGTACTAGGGTCACAACATGATCCGACACGTAGTGCTGCTCAAGGCCCGGTCCGATGCTGCCGAGCAAGAGATCGCCGATGTCCTGGCGTCCTTGGTTGCCCTGGCGTCGCGGCTGCCGGGCATCACCTCTATCGGGGCAGGACCGAGCGACAGCGACGAAGGGCTGGAGCGCGGGTACACCCATGGCCTGGTGGCAGATTTCGCCGACCGGGAGGCACTGCGGCGGTATGCCGTGGACCCCGAACACCTCGAACTCGCGGGGAAGCTCCAAGGAGTCGCCGAAGGTGGCGTGGCCGGGATCCTCGTGGTCGACCTCGCACTCTGACCCTCGCGCCCGGGGACCACGTTCACGCAGCCCTTGCATCGGAGTCGGCCGCGGGTGCCTGCGGCCTCCGTGGGTGGGCGAACAGGACACCAAGGATGTGGTCGAGATCGAAGTGCTCGCCCTGCCAACCGGGCCGAGGAGTGTGCGGTGTGTCGCGGGTCTGGTTCCGGGCCCGGGTGAGGGCGTTGTAGAGGCCGTGATGTTCACCGCCGGTGTAGACGGACAGGCTGATCATCGGGTCCGGGTGGATGTGGAGGCCGGCCGGGTCGTGGAAGGTCCACACCGGTCTGCCGGGTCGACTGTCCAGGGCATGGGTGATCGTGTATTTCGCCTCGTGGATCAGCATGTGGTGATAGCGGCAGAGCAGAATCAGGTTGTCCAGATCGGTGGGGCCGAGGTTCGCCCAGTGCTGGACGTGGTGGGCCTCCAGGTGGGTGGTGCGCTGGCAACCGGGATGCTGGCAGCTCCCGTCGCGGATGGCCAGGGCTCGACGTTGGGCGGCGGTGACGGTGCGTTGTCTGCGGCCGTGATTCAGTACGGAGCCGCGCCGCCCACGGATGACACCGATGATGGTGGCATCGCAGGCCAGTCGGGCGGCAGTTGCTGCAGTGATGCCTCCGATCCCGGCGATCTGGCAGGCACCCGTGCTCGGTACTGCGGTCGGCCGGATCCCTGATTCCGGCGGCCGATGTGCTGTTTCGACGGAAGCGGTTGCCGGTGAATCGGTTTCGGTCAGGGCGGCCGCATCGATGTGGACCACCACGAGGTTGCGGTCCTCCCCGGACCGGTCCCGGCGGGTGGTGGTGAGGTAATGGTGGACCAGTTCCAGCAACGCGTCGGTGGGGGAGCACCGATCAGCGGACTCATTCGCGGCGTTGAGGGCGTCGGAGGCCGCGTTGAGGGCGGCGACGAGCAGGGCGGCCTCTTCCGCGGGGAGGTGCGCGTTCAGCTGGACACTGCCGCTCTCGGTGGTGTGCCAGCTGGTGCGGCGACGGGTCTCCTGATCGAGTCGATCGTCATCGGTGCGGCGGTAGGCAGCGACGATCCGGTCGAGCTGAGCGGCGGTGGCGGTGAGGGCGAGGTCGAGCAGTTCCTCTTCGGTGATGTGATGGCAGATCCGGGTCAGCGAACGGACTTTGGAGTACGACAGGCGTCCCAGTCGGAACTGCTCCTGGACCAGGGGCAGATCACGGAGGGCGCGGGCGACCCGTACGTGCTCGCGGGCCGTTCCGGGCGAGATCGAACACGCCCAGGCGAGCCAGTGGGCGCAGGACTTGAGGCCGTGACCGTTCCAGGCCGCGCGCTGGTCGCATTCGCCGATCAGCGTCAGCCAGGTGCTGGTGTGGCGGGCGATCAGGCCGGCCCCGCCGCAGATGGCCTCCAGCAGCTCTGCGTCGCTGAGGTCCCTGCCCCCGATGTCGGTGACGGCCTCGGCGCTGTGCCCGTTCAGCCTGGCCCAGGTAGGCGAGGGTGTTGCTGGTCCGTTCATCATATTCCCCCATGAGTAGATCGTGTGTTCGATCGTATTCCTGGGGTCCGACAGTCGGGGTTTCGCAGGGGGGAGCCGGCGTGGGGTCCGCTGGGGAACGTTCCCGCGGGAACGTTCCTAGTCGGCGGCAGGGAGTCGGTGCCAGTGGCTCTCGGACTCCGCGCTCCCCGGCCGGCTCTCGATATTCCCTGGCTGGAGGGAGTATTTTCCCTCGCCGCGCACGCTGAGTACCTCCCCTGACGGTTGGAAGAACATCCACAGTTGATCGCTAGCCCGTTCAGCAGCAATCGTCAATTGCGGTGACCCGAACTCGAGGGTGACGAACGAGCCGTGTCCGCGCCTGACGAGCCAACAGGGCAATCCGATCATCGGGGCGAATGTCATTCCGATCGGATTCATCCGTCGATACTGTCAGTTCCTGCAATTACAGGTGCGGTCCGGGGCTGCGGCGCGGTGCGACCGGTCAATCACGCTCCGACAAAATCCGCCTGACAACGTTGACATACCCATGAACAGCATGTGAAGGTGGGTCCACACACGGCAGGTGGTACCTGTCCGCCGACAGACACCAGACCACAGGAGTTCTCTTGTCTCATCGTCGTCGCTTCATGTCCTTGACCGTTTCCGCGGCCCTCGCGATAGGCGGTCTGGTTGTCCCCGTCGCCACCGCCCAGGCCGGCGGACCAACCGGATCGGCCACCCCGGCAGCGTTCGCGAAGGCTGCCGCGCCGGCCGAATTCGCCTTCGGGGCACCCTCCGCGGTCGCCGCCACCTACTACGAGGTGCTGCTCCGCCACACCGTCTGGGCGGAGACCCAGTGGGACCCGGCCAAGGGTTACTACAAACTCGCCGACTTCTCTTTCGGAGTGGTTCTGGGCAACGCCCTGCTGCTGACCCGCGGCCAGTACGACGCTGCCCTCGCCGGGGTCGACAAGGAGACCCTGCGGGCCCACACCATTGCCACCATCGACCATTTCGCAGCCAGCAACCGTCTCGCCGGTGGCACCGAATGGGGTAAGCAGCTCTTCTGGGACTCGACGACCGAGTCCTATTTCGCCCTGGCCGCCCACCTGCTCTGGGATCAGCTGAGCCCCACCACCAAGGCGAACGTCGATGCCATCACCACAGGTCAGGCCGCATATACAACCTCGCTCGGCAGCGGGAACGACCCGATGTCGGGGAGCTGGACGCCGAACGGGCTGACCGGCGGGTTCAAGGACGACACCAAACTGGAGGAGATGGGCGTCTACGCCCAGGCGATCAGCCCGGGCCTGGCCTGGAACCCGCAGACCGCCGGATCTGACCAATGGGAGAAGTGGCTCGGCATCTGGAGCCGCAACGAGGCCGGCCTTCCGGCGGCGGACAAAGCGAACCCAGCTGTGGTGGGCGGTGTTCCGGTCTCCGACAACACGGCGAAGAACATCTACGACACCTTCGCGGTGGAGAACCACAGTTCCTTCGGCCCGCACTACCAGGTCGAGATGTGGCGCACCGCAGGCAGGAACAGCATCCATTTCCTGATGGCCGGCCGGGACGTGCCCGAACCGGTCACCCAGACCCCCAACGCCGACCAGATGTGGGCGACGATCATGTCGGTGATGAGCGACTCGGGTGAGCCGCTCATGCCGATGGTCGCCGATCGCCAGCACCTCTACGGCCGCGACGTCATTCCGATCGCCTACCTCGCGCAGGTCCAGGGGGATCGCTACGCGGCCCGCGCCGAGCAGAACATGGCCGACCGTCTCCTGCCCTACCAGGCCTACGGAGCCGCCCCGCGGTTGGCGAAGTTCTCCGGTGAGCCCAAGTACGAACCGGAGACCCGGGCCGAGATCTCGATCAGCTACCTCTTCCACGAACTCCGGGCCGCCAAGGACGGTGCCGTCATCGCCCCGGTGACCAACGAGCAGTTCTTCGCGAAGGCCTCCCGGACCACCGACTACGGTGCCGGGCAGCCTGGTCTCCTCGCCCAGCAGTCCCCGTCGGCCTGGGCCGGCACCGTCGACCGGGCCGGGATGGTGAAATACGCCTGGCAGCCCCAACATGACGATTGGCTCTTCGACATCGGCGGGGCCGCAACCGTTCTGCTGCCGAGTGTCACCCAGACCGTCAGCAAGCGATCTGCTGTCGCCTATTCGAACGCCGCCGACGGATTCGACGGCACGGCCAGCCTGCTCACCACCTCCGGTGGTCGCAGCGGTATGACCACCCTGCCGACGGGCTCCATCGTCTACGCCACCTCCGGCACGGCGGCGGGTGAAGGCACGATCCGTACCCGCAACTTCCGGATGCCCGGTATGCCGGGCCTGGACGGGACCCGGGACTACACCACCGCCGAGGGCAGCACCCCGATCACCAAACCTGCGCCTTCGGACGCACCGGTCATCACCCCGCCGGCCGGGGTCAGCCGGGTCGACACGGTGACCTTCGAGCCGACGACGGCCCGGTACGTCCGGATGCAGGGTGTGCAGGGCAATGCGACCTACGGGTACTCACTGTTTTCCTTCGAGGTGCGCAACGGTTCCGCCGGTGCCGATCTGGCGAACGGCAAAACGGGTACCGCCTCCTCCGAGGACGTGTCCGACAGCCGTCAGGTCACGAAGGCCTTCGACGGCAACATGACCACCCGTTGGGCCGTCGCCAAGACCGAGCGGGCCAGGACCGACAGCTGGATCCAGGTGGATCTCGGTGCTCCGACGACCGTGGACCGCGCTGTCCTGTACTGGGAATCGGCCGCAGGTCAGCTGTTCGACGTGCAGGTCTCCACGGACGGAACCACCTGGACCACCGTGTCCAGCCAGGCACCCGGTTTCGCCAAGGTCGACAACCTCACCTTCCCGCAGGTGGATGCCCGCTACGTCCGGATGCAGGGTGTGGTGGGCGAACCCACCTACGGGTACTCCCTCTGGGAGTTCGAGGTGCGCAAGGGATCTGCCGGGGCCAACCTTGCCCGGCAGGCTGCCGTCACCGCGACCGCGTCCTCGGGCACTGCTGCCGCGAGTGTGAAGGACGGCAACTACGCGACCCGTTGGTCCGTGGCCACCGACCAACGGACCCGTCAGGACAGCTGGATCCAGTTGGATCTCGGCGCGGTCACCAGCTTCGACCAGGTCCGCCTGTTCTGGGAATCGGCCACGGCCTCGGCCTTGAAGATCCAGGTGTCGACCAACGGGACGACCTGGACCGAAGTCGCCTCCCGAGGACTGGACACCATGGTCAACAGCGCCGGGAACTGGCTCGGCGTGGACGATCGGGCCGGGTTCGTGGTCCGCAATTCGACCAACCCGATCACCGTCATCCCGGGCACGGACTTCGACCAGATCGTGCTGTCCAACGGCCCGGCGGCCGGTGCGTCGAACATGGTGGTCGAGGGATACGCCGGTGCCTCTGCGGCGAAAACCAAGGCAGCGGCGGCCCGAACCGCCCCGGTGGTCGACATCCCCACCGTCGCGGCCAGTGACGCGGACGGGTATCTGAGCTTGTTCGAGCTGTCCGGCACGGACGCCCAGGCGAATGTCTTGCTGGCCCGCAGCGGTGCCGACAAGCTTTACCAGGGCACGCAGCGGACCACGGCCTCCGGTACCGAGGTGGCCGTGTCACTGGCGGCGGCCACCTCCCAGGTGCGGCCGCCCCGGTTCACCGTCACCGGTCCGGCGGGAGAAGCACTGGCACCGGGCTGGAGTTTTGTGGTCACGAATGCGCAGCAGCTCACGGTCGAGGCGCCTGCCGGCATCGCCGGACAGGTCCGGCTGGCTCAGATCGGTTCGGGCACTTCGCGAACCGTCGCCGTCGCAGCCGGTGGTACCGCTCAGGTGACCTTCGACAGCGGCCGTCCCTACCCGCTCCTGGACCTGGCGGTCGGTCGGACCACGTTCCCGACCAGTCCGTTGCCCGTCGGGATGATCGCCCCGGCCCAAGCGGTGGACGACAATGCCTGTACTGCCTGGACTCCGGGCGTCAACGGTCGTCTCGTGGTGGACCTGGGCAAGGCCGTCGACATCGGTTCGGTGTACCTCGCCTGGGCGCCGGGTACGGTGCCCTCGGCAGAACTCCAGGCCAGCACGGACGGATTGACCTACACCAGCCTCGGTGTGGTGGCGGCCGGTCGTACCTCCTCGAACCCGGTGACCGCCCGGGTGCGCTACCTCGCGGTGGCCACCAACAGCACGGCGAGCACTGCCGGGCTGCGGGAGATCTCGGTCGGCGCGGCCGGTGCGGATGCGAACCTGCTGATGCGTGAACACATCTCCTGTGCGGCCGACATCAAGCCGTCGACCGTCGCTGTCACCGGTCCCGGGTCGTTCCCGGTGCAGCCTCAGGTGACATCGGTTCCGGTGAAGGTGGTCTCGGACTCCGGCGACCTGACCGGTCCGGTGACCGTCATCGAGAAGGGGGTGGTGATCGGTTCCGGGACAGTCGGTGCCGACGGATCCGGGGTGGTGGACCTGACGGTCCCGCTCGGGGTGGGGGACCACCGGTTGACCGCGAAATACGCCGGCAACGACAGCACGGCGGCGTCCACGTCGGCGGTCAAGACCCTGCAGATCCAGTTCACGGACAAGTCCGGGGGAGAGTTCCTCGACGACATCCAGTGGCTGGCAACAGCAGGGATCACCCAGGGTTTCACCGACGGGTCCTTCCACCCCGGCGCCTCCCTGGACCGCGCGGCCGTGGCCGCCTGGTTGTACCGGCTGACCCACAACGGTGCCACGGCTCCGGCGTGTACCGCGGCTCCGGCCTCGGATGTGCCGCTCGGCCGGCAGTTCTGCGGCGAGATCAGCTGGATGTACCAGTCCGGTCTGACGACCGGATACCCGGACGGCACCTTCCGGCCGGCCGGCACTGTCGAGCGTCAACAGGTTGCGGTGTTCCTCTACCGTTTGGCGAAGGGCAAGCCGGGCACCAGCTGCTCCGGATCTTCCCCGTTCCCGGATGTGCCGGCGAGCTCCGGCTTCTGTGAGGCGATCACCTGGGCAGCGGCCAACCAGATCACCACCGGCTTCACCGACGGCCGGTTCCAGCCGGTGGCCTCGGCACAGCGGCAGGCGGTGGCGGCCTTCTTCCACCGGTACGCGAACCTGGGCTGAGCCCCGGCAGTGGTGCCTTTCCTGACACATTGCCTGTCGTCGGGAAAGGCACCACTGGATCAGGTTTCCCTCTCGTGGGTGACCGCCCCACCCGGGTGGAAGAAGCTGACCACCAGGCAGACGGCCAGCACGATCGCCATCCCGTACAGGACCGACTGGGTGGCCACGGCGAAATCGTGCGGGACGGCGGCCCCGATCTGCTGCTGGATCTGTGCAGGCAGGTCGGAGCCGGCACCGGAGCCCGCACCTGAAGCGCCTTGGGCGGCAGCGGCATCCGCCGCAGCCGAAGCCTGGTCGGCGGGAAGCCCGGCCGTGATGAAGGTTTCCTTCAGCCGCCCGGCGAAGACCGTCGTCAACACGGTGCCCAGTACCGCCAGACCCAGTGCGGAGCCGTAGTTGCGGACCGTCTGCGAGATACCGGTGACCTCGCCGTAGGAGGCACCGATGGCACGGTTGACAGCGTCGGTGCTCGACGGCCCGAGGATCAGACCGATCCCGGCACCGGCCAGCACGATCGCATACCACTGCGAGCCCAGGTTCAGGTCGGTCAGCCGCGCCGCCCACAGCCCGAAACCGGCGGTGCCGATCAGGCTTCCGGCTATCAGCGCCGGTTTCGCCCCACGTTTGTCGAGGATGCGGCCGCCGATCTGGGCGGCCGGTGCGAACCCGCCGAAGAACACCAGCAGGTACAGCCCGGCGCTGTTGGCGTCGTACCCCAGGGACACCTGGGAGTAGACGCTGGCGAAGAAGAAGACCGGGACGAAGGCGATCATCGAGAAGAAGAGCACCACGTTGTCGACGACGAAGGCGCGGTCGGCGAAGATCCGGATCTTGATCAACGGCACCGGGGTGCGCAACTGGACCAGCACGAACACCGCCACGACCAGCAGTCCGCCGATGATGCACAGCCAGGTCCGGACGTCGCCCCAGCCCCAGGTGGCGGCCTGTTGGAAACCGAAGACGCTCAGGCCCATCCCGACGGCGATCAGGAGCGCCCCGCGGTAGTCGATGGATTCACGTCGGCCGCGGGTGCGGATGTGGGCCATCACGGCGAGCACGATCGCGATCACCGCGATCGGGATGTTGATCCAGAAGATCGCCCGCCACGTCCACTGGGTCAGGTAGCCGCCGGCGATCGGGCCGACAGCGGTGAGTCCGCCGCTGACCCCGAAGAAGATGGCCAGGGCCCTGCCGCGTTCCTGGACCGGGAAGGCGGCGACCACCACGGCCAGCGCGGCCGGGATCATCACGGCGGCCGAGAATCCTTGCACCACACGGAAGAACACGATCCAGGTCTCGGCGAGGGAGCCGGTCGGGGTCGCGCCGCACAAGCCCGAGGAGATGGCGAACCCGGCGATGCCGATCAGCACCATCCGCCGGGATCCGATGACGTCGGCAAGTCGACCACCGAAGGCGAACCCGGCGGCCAGGGCCAGGATGTACCCGTTGATCACCCACTGCACCCCGTCCTGGGTGAGCGAGAGCTCCTCCTGGATCCGGGGGGAGGCGATGGACACGATCGTCTGGTCGATGAAGGTCATCGCGACCGCGAACAACATCGCCGCCAGGGCGAGGTATCGCGATTTGGAGGCGCTCTCGCGTCCGGCGGGTTCCGATGATCCCTGACCGGCGACTGCTTCGGTATCGCTCATGCGCACGAGAGTACGACCGAACAGGCAGATCGGCTCAGGAAAGAGTTCTGGGCGGGACCGCGGCTTCGCGGTCCCGCCCAGACAGGGGTGGGGCTACCTCACCGGTCGGCGAGGGTGGATCAGATCAGGCCGGGAGCTAGATCAGGGTCAGCGTCAGGATCGCCGAGTACTGGCCCAGACGTGCACTGCCCGGGATACCCAGGTTGAGGGCGCCACCGCAGTTGGCGGAACCGCTCGAGGAGCCGGACGGTGCCGAGCAGAGGGTCTTCGCGGAGCCGAGGCCCGCACCCGGGGTGGCGACGCCACCGGCCTGCACGACGGTTTCCTCGCCCGGGGCGACCGGCAGGGTGCCGGCGATGACCGTGGCGGTCGGGTTCCAACCGAGGTTGTCACCCAGGATGCTGCCGGTGGAGGAAGCGAAATCGCTCACCTGACCGGTCAGGTTCCAGGTGCCGTTCACACCACGGGAGTCGACAACCTTCATCGGGTTGAGGGATCCGGTGGTGATCTGGTCGATACCGGTCAGGGTGACCGGGTTCATGACGACCGGGGCCTGGCTCGGGGAGGTCAGGGCCAGGGAGCCACCGGCGACGGCGGCCGTGATGACCTGGTAGGTGCCACCGGGGGTGGTGGTGCCCAGGGCGTCGGCCAGAGCGGCCGAGCCACCGACGAGCGGCAGGTTGACCGTGGACTTGGCCGGGTTGAGCGTCAGTTCGGTGCCCGCGGCCGGGCGGACCGTGTACTCGTTGTCCGAGGACAGGACCATGACACCGATACGGGTGCCGACCGGGAAGACGTAGTCCTTCGGCTGGAAGTCGAAGTTGAACTGGTAGAAGGTGCCCGGGGTGACCGGGGTGCTCGCCGAGATGGAGGTCCGGTTCTCCGGGTCCATCCAGCCGCGGGTGATGATCTTCGGTGCGGCGGTGTCACTGAGCTGGACCAGCACGGCGGTCAGGTTGGCCTTCGGCTTGGAGATGGCCAGGTTCAGCGAGATGGTCGGGGTGCCGGAGAGGCGGACCGCCTGGGTCAGCGGGGCGGTCTTGTACAGCAGGCGGTTCGGGGAGCTGGTGGCGGTGGCGTAGACCAGGGCCTTCTTGCTCGCGTCGTCGACCAGCTTCTCGGTGCCGGTGCCACTGCGGGTGAAGGCGAGTCCACCGACGGTGTTGGCCTCGGCGGCCGGGTTCAGGGCCAGGGAGACCTTCTTGGCGGCGGCGTCCGGCCACTCCGGGTACTCGGTGAGGACGTTGTTCTCACGGACGATGTAGGCCTTCGGACGATCCTGGACACCGTTGTCGACCTTGTACAGGTACTTGGTGAACCAGCGGTTCAGCAGCGTGTCGGTCGGGGCTCCGCCGTGTCCACCCTGGTGCAGGTAGATCTGGTGCGGGACGTTGTTCGCCTTGAGCTTCTCGTAGAGGGCCGAGGCGTTCTTGGTCATGACGTTCCAGTCGTTCAGACCGTGGGCGACGAGGGTCGCGGCCTTGATTTTGTCGGCGTTGGCCAGGTAGTCGCGCTCCTTCCAGAACGCGTTGCTGTCACCGGTCTTGCGGTCTTCCTTGGCGCGCAGGTCGTCGATGACGGGCTGGCAGACGGCAAGGTCGGCGCGGGTGTGCACGTAGTCGGCGAGGACGTCGAGGTCCTCACCCTGGTAGCCACCCGGGGCGCGGACGGCGCCGTTGGCCCGGTAGTAGTCGTACCAGTCGGAGATCGCCGAGATCGGGACGATCGCGTCGAGGCCCTGGACCCCGGTGCTGGCGACGCCGATCGGCAGGGTGCCGTTGTAGGAGGTGCCCATCATGCCGACGGAGCCGGTGGCCCAGTCCGCGGTCATGGTGGTGGTGCGAGCGGTCGAGGTGTAGGCGACGGCGCGGCCGTTCAGCCAGTCGACGACGGCCTTGCCGGCGAGGGACTCGTTGGTGCCGCCCGAGGTCGGGCAGCCCTCCGAGTAGCCGGAGCCGAAGCCCTCGGCGTGGACGACGGCGAAGCCGCGCGGAACCCAGGTGGATTCGTAGATCGAGCTGATCTTCGGGCTGGTGTTCTTACGGGCCGGGGTCGGGGCCGGGGCCTTGGAGGTGGGCGGGTTGCCGACCTCGTGGTCGACGTTCCAGTTCGCCACGTCGCTGCCGCCGGCGTAGTACGGGCTCAGCTCCATGATGACCGGGACCTTGAGGCCGTCGGTGTTGGTCTCCGGAACCCGGGTCACGTCGATGTGAACGAGGTCCTTCTTGCCGTCGAAGTCGGAATCGACGTTGCTCTCGACCCACAGTTCCTGGCGGATCCACTGTGCGGCGGTCTTGGTGAAGACCGCCTGGGAGAGTCCGTCGACGAAGCTCGGGATGACCGGCGCGGGGGCCGGGGCCGGCGCGGGGGCCGGAGCGGCGCTCGCCGAGGTGGCGGACAGGGTGGCGATACCGCCGGCCATGACCGGGACCAGCAGCAGCGTCGTGAGTCGTCGGAAGCGGGAGCACTGCGTGCCTGCGCGGGACGGGGACATGTATGTGACCCTTCATTCGAGTGTTGGCCCACGGGTACCTGAACTCGGGTACACGCGGGCCAACGATGTGAATTGAACGTTAGATTCATGTTCATCCCCTGTCATCCACCTGTTGACGAAGACTCACCGGTGACCGTTCGACGTATGTCGGACGCTTCCGCCGTGTGTGACGGATGGTGCTCTGATCGTCACCCTCTGCAGGGTCTGGCGGGGTGGCTGTGCAGCCGAACATGGCTCAGCCCTGACATGCAGAACGGCCGCATCCGATGTGGATGCGGCCGCTCGGTTCTCGCGCGCAGGGGCGCCCGGTCAGTCGGCGACGATGTCCCGACCGCGGAACGTCAGTGCCCAGATCACCAGCAGGTCGAAGGCGATGATCAGGATGGACCACCACGGGTAGTACGGCAGCCACATGAAGCTGGACACGATGCTCACCATCGCGACCACGACCGCCACGGACCGGGCCAGGGTGTTCCCGACGAACAGGCCCGCACCGGTGGCGAGGACGATCAGGCCGCCGATCAGATGCAACCATCCCCAGGTTGTCACGTTGAAACGGAATGCCCAGTCCTGGTCGATCGCATAGAAGCTCTTGTTCAGCAGGTCGACCAGACCCTGAACGACATGGAAGAAGCCGACAAGGACAAGGAAGATCGCCGCGGTTGCGGTGGTGCCGATCGCGACGCCGCTGCGTTCTCGGACTGACATGGTGAAGCCTTTCTCGAAATGGATAAGGCGAACTCCTTTACATTCCCATATGGACGCGGCCGATTGGATGACGGTGCCCGAATCGTGATGGTCCCCGGGATCGGTATTGATACCGGCTATCAATACCGTGTGCCGGGTAGGCTGGTCGGCGGCATCCGGCCGGGTGCCGGCGGTGGATATGCGAGGCTTGACCCATGGTGACCACACGGCGACGATCCACGAACCAGCGAGCTCTCATCGACGCGGCGCTCACCGAGACCTCGACCTTCGTCTCCGCTCAGGAGTTCCACGGGCTGCTCAAGGAGGGTGGGGCAACCATCGGGATGGCCACCGTCTACCGCGCGCTGCAGGACGCGGTACTGGCCGGAACCGCCGACTCGATCCGCAGCGAGTCCGGGGAGATGCTCTACCGGCACTGCGAGGAATCCGGGCACCACCACCACCTGATCTGCCGACGGTGCGGTCGCACCGAGGAGATCAGGGCGACCAGCGTCGAGCGGTGGGCGCAGAGCGCCGCCAAGGAGTTCGGCTACGTCGACGTGGATCACCACCTGGAGCTGTTCGGCCTGTGCGCCGGCTGCGCCGTGACGGACTGAGCCGCACCTCACCCCAGGTGGGGTTCGAGGGCGCGCAGGAGCATGGCCTTGGGTTTGGCCCCGACCAGGTTCAGGACCTGAACCCCGTTCACGTACAGGTGCAGTGTCGGCAGACCGAGGACGCCGAGGGCCGACGCCGTGAGCGGCTGGTCGTCCGTGTCCATGGTGACCACCCGCAACCGATCGGCCAGGTCGGAGGAGATGGCTTCCAGGACCGGTTCGATCATCCGGCAGGGCGGGCACCAGGAGGCCCCGAACTCGACCAGGACCGGCAGATCCGACCCCAGCACCTCCGCGGCGAAGGTGGCATCGGTGACGGAATCGAGTGTGCTCTGGCGTGTGCTCATGGGTGTTCCTCGGGGTGGACGGGTCCGGTCTCGGCCGGAGTGCTGTTGATGGAGAACTCGCAACGCGGTGGGGCCGCCGGCGCGTTCCGGCGTTCCTCGGCCACCTCTAGATCGGCGACCAGTTGGGCCCGCACACGCGCCAGTTGTTCGGTGTAGCTATCGACTTCGGCGATCTTCCGGCGGTACACGGCCAGCGAATCGGCGCAGCTGCCTGCCACCTCGTGTCCTGATCGCAGGCATTCGACGAACGGGCGCGTCTCCTCGAGTGCGAAACCGAGGTCGACCAGGGCCCGGATCTCGGCCACCTCACGCAGGTCCTCCTCTGTGTACACCCGGTACCCGTTGGAACTGCGGCGGCCGCGCAGCAGCCCGAGGGACTCGTAGTACCGCAGGGTCCGGGTGCTGACGCCGGTCTGTTGCCCGAGTTCGCCGATTCGCATGGGACCGACGCTAAACCTTTCCCCCGACGTCAACGCCAGCATCGCGTAGCGTCAGTGCGATGACCATCGAACCCTCCGCCCTCGACCGGGTCGCCGACCCGCTGCGGGTGGGGGCCTCCCTGGTCATCCCGGTCACCGAACTCGGCTGGCGGTTCTCCCGCTCCTCCGGCCCTGGCGGGCAAGGGGTGAACACCGCGGACAGCCGGGTGGAACTCACCTGGAACCCGGCGGCCTCCCGGGCGTTCGCCGCCCTGCCGGAGCAGCTGCAGACCAGGTTCTGGACCCAGATCGGCCATGCCCTGGTGAACGGTGAGCTGACGGTGGCCGCCTCGGAGTTCCGCTCACAGCTGCGGAACAGGGAGGCGGCCCGCGAGCGGCTGGCGAAGCTGATCACCAAGGCCCTGACGGCTCCGCCGCCGACCCGGCGGCCTACCAAACCCGGTCGGCGGGCCGTGGAACGCCGGTTGGCCGGCAAAAGGCCCGCAGCGAGACCAAGGCCGGCCGGGCGCGGCCGACCGCCGACTGAGCGCGGTTCCCGCAGGCGGGAAGCCCTTGGCCGCTGACCAAATTCTGATGCACGCATCTGCACGGTGACACGATGGGTGTGCAAGGAAGGAGTTGGTGGAGATGACTGCAAGCACCAGAGCGCTCGCCCGACACGGCGTCACGATCAGCGACGACCAGCTGGCCGAAGAACTCTCGCGGGCGCTGGAAGCGCTGCCCGGCGCACCCGGGTCGGAGACCCTCACCGACCACGAGGCGGCCTTCCTCAGCGCCCACGGCGGAGGGAGTGCCGCGCGCCTGATGGCCACCTTTGACGCCGCCGAGGTGCATCGGCAGCAGGCGCTGGCCGCCGCCGACGCCACCGCCCGCCTCCTGCGCGGCCTGCTCACCCGTGAGGCCGCCGCCGCGCTGATCGGCGTGGACTCGACCGGGGTGTTCCGCCGAATTCAGGACGGACGTCTAACGGGGCCGCGCACTCGTTGTTCGCCGCCCCGAGGTCGACCTGCCGGGCATGGGCGCGAGCCATCCATCAGACCTGGGACGACGTCGACGGGCTGCTGTCGCCATCGACGATGACCAGCAGGACAATGGTGACCCTTTTCGAGAGGGCCGCCGACTCGATCCCGCCGCGTCCGCAGTTCGCGCGGCCGCTCACGAACCCGTACGTGTGGAACGTGGTCGCCGACGCTGCCCGCGAGGTCGGCTACACCATCCACTGATATGTGCCGGCACGGTTCTGGCGATATGGGAATGCGACGTGGATCGGGGGCCGTTTCCTCGTGTCCAGCCCTCGATCGCCTCCAGGCGTCGTCGGCCGGAGAACGACCCTGACGTGTCCTCTGGTGTGCACCCGCCCGGGCTGTCTACTGTCGGCCCATGACCACTGAATACGACCTCTCCCCGGCCGGCGGCCGCCGGCTCCATGTCTACGACACGGGCCCGACCGGGCGCGATGACGAGCTCGTGGTGTTCTGGCATCACGGCACGCCGAACCTCGGGGACCCGCCCGCTCCGCTGCTGGCCGAATCCGCGGAACGGGGGATCCGCTGGATCTCCCACGACCGTCCGGCCTACGGGGGTTCGAGCCGCCTGCCGGGCCGGGACATCGCCTCGGCAGCGGCCGATGTGGCCGCTGTGGCCGACGCCGCGGGGGTCGGCCGTTTCGCGGTGATGGGGCATTCCGGCGGTGGGCCGCATGCCCTCGGCTGCGCGGCCCTGCTGCCGGACCGGGTGATCGCCGCGGTGAGTGTGGCCGGGCTCGCCCCCTTCGATGCGGCCGGGCTGGACTGGTTCGACGGCATGGCCGCCGCCGGCGCTGCGGAACTTCGGGCCTCCGTCGAGGGCCGCCAGGAACTCGTCGACCTGCTGGTCGGCTCGGATTTCGATCCGGCGATCTTCACCGCGCAGGACCACCGGGCCCTGGCCGGTCCGTGGTCCTGGCTGGGGTCCGTGGCCGAGGCGGCCGGGGCCGGCGGTATCGACGGCATGGTGGACGACGACCTCGCCTATGTGCGGCCCTGGGGGTTCGATCCGGCGGCACTGCTCGCCCCGGTGTTGCTGATGCACGGGACCGAGGACCGGGTGGTACCGGTGGCACACGGCAGATGGCTTGGCGCGCAGATGGGTTCGGCCGAATGGCGGCCGAAGTCGGGGGACGGGCACATTTCCGTCCTGAACGCCGGTGTCGAGGCTCTCGACTGGCTGACATCGCAGGTCAGAGCGTGATCAACAGCACGCTTTCGTCTTGGGGGGCGGGTGTGTGATGCTAGGCCCATGATGGGCGACAACGACGAACCCGCGGACCCCGACGAAAAGCCCGCGCAGGTAACGAATTGGTGGCAGGCGGAGGCCAATGCGGCCCACTGGATGAAGCAATGGGGGTACAGCGATTCCAGGGTCACCGGCGGGGGAGCGGACCAGGGGGTCGACGTCCGCTCGACCGCGGCACTGGCCCAGGTGAAACACCAGGTGGAATCGGTGGAGTGTGCCGATCTTCAGCGGATCTTCGCCGCTCGTTCCCAGGGTGGCCAGCAACTCATGGTCTTCACCGACGCCGGATATGTGCCGGCGGCTGTCGTTTATGCCGATATGGCAGCTATGCTCCTCTTCCGCTATGACCTCGACGGTGATCTGTATGCTGCCAATCCGGCCGCCGCTCGTTTTCTGGCGATAAGGAAATAACACTTGAATTGATGGGGGGGACGTGCGCCGGCACAACACTTCGACGAACCGTATTGTTCATCGGCTGGTGCGTCGCACCGGCACGGCGCTGGCGCTGGCAGGTCTGGCCCTCGGGGCCGTCAGCGTCCCGGCCCAGGCCACGCAGACTGATGCGGTCGCCGGGTCCGCCGTCGCGACTGCAGCTGCCGTCGTGCCGACGATCCGCTCCAATGACTATCCCGAGAACAATTGGGGGGCACCGGAGTTCATTCCCGGAGTCTTCGCCCTGTCCATGCCGGCGAACACCTCGGCGGTGGGGTTCGCCTACTCCTTCGGCCCGGAGGGCATCTTCCCCGCCACCGGAAGTTCCTCGTGGGCACACCTGCCACCGGGCTGGGTCAAGGCCGTCGACGGCAAACTCCGGATCACCCGACCGACAGATGCCGGGTCAAGATCGCAACGTCTCGTGGTGCGGATGTTCGACATCAACCTGAACTGGGTGGGCGCGGAGGCGGAGTACCGGTACCACGTCCCGGGTCATGTTCCCGGTGCCGGCCCGAGCAGGCGGGAGGCGGAGAACATCGCGGTGACGGTGACTCCGGGTCGTACAGCTTCGGGAAAGACCTACGGCAAGGGCAGCATCTCCTTCGAGGAGACGGACAAGGCGTCGAGCACGGGAGCGCGCCGGTACCTGTTGGCCACCGGTGGCAACACCACCCACGGCCCGGAGTTCGCCTTCCCCTTCGCCGCGGAGGTGACGGGGTACTACGTGATCGCAGCATCGCTGTTCAAGGCGAAGAACTTCGGGAAACTGCAGTTCTTCGTGGTCGACGCGAAGGGGGAACGGACCCCCGTCGCCGATCCGGGTGTCAAGAAACCCTTCACCTTCGACATGTACTCGGCGAAGGCCGAGCGGGTGCACCTGCCGTTGACCGGACTGCGCCTGGCCAAGGGGAAGTACCGGTTGGTGGTGAAGGTGGTGGGTCGTAATCCGGCCAGCGTGAGCCGGACGGTGAAGAAGATCGCCGATCACGGGTACGCCGCGGCGGTGGACTTCCTGACGATCGTGCCCCTGTACAACACCGCGATCAGCACCTTTCAAGAGGCGTTGAACAACAACGGGATCGCCAAGGACGGGGTCGAGATCGCCGATATCGGGCCGTCGAGTGCGAAGAACTCGTTGTCGGCGCAGGCGTTGGCCAAGGCCGGTTTCGGCGCAGGTGCCACGAAGACAATCGGCGGTGCCACGTTCACGATGCCCAAGCCCAATGCCGATGGCAGCGACAACGTCATCGCGGTGGGGCAGACGATCACGGTGACGCCGATCGCGAGGGCCAGGAACGTGGACCTGCTGGTGTTGTCCACGTGTGGAAAAGCTCCGCAGAGCCCGGGTTTCGGCATGACCATGTACTACGAGAACGAGATGACGTTCTCGGACAACGTCCTGCCGACGATCCCGGTCTGGGGGGACGCTCCGGCCCCGTCGAGCACCCTGCCACAGCACTACACCCTGACCAAGGCGTTCACGCTGCCGTACCGGAATGCCGGGAAGAAGAAGGTCGCCAACTCCACAGCCACCGTCTATCACCTGAAATTGCCGATCAACTACGCCGACAGCTTGCCGCTTCGTAGTTTTCGGTTGCCCACTTCTGATACCGACCTCGGACCGAGCTGCCGGCGTTTCGCCCTCCATGTCCTGGCCGTCACGACCAGCCGCTGACGGCTGCTCGCAATTCACATCTCTGCTCGAACCACACACCTTCAAGGACCTTCGACAATGAACCCACGTTCCCTCCGCCCCACCACCCGTCGGCTGGTGGCGGCCACGGCTCTGGCAGCCCTCGCCTTCGGGGCGGTCACACTTCCCGCCCAGGCCGCGCCGTCCGTGCAGAGCCCCCAGTTCGCCGCAGCTGCCGTCGTGGCGGCACCGGCCAAGGCCGACATCCGTTCCAATGACTACCCCGAGAATGCCTGGGGCGCACCGGCCTCCTACCCGGGTGTCCTGGTTCTGTCCTTGCCTGCGAACAGCGGCGCGGCGGGGTTCGCGTACTCCTGGGGCGAAATCCCCGCTCCCAGCACCGACAACTCCCTGTCCCACCTGCCGCCGAACTTCGTGAAGGCGACGAACGGGGAGGCTCGGATCACCCAGCCGACGAACCTGGGTAGCGGTCCGAAGCGGCTGACCGTCAAACTGTTCGACCGGAATCTCGGATACGTCGGCGCGACGGCCTACTACGAGTACTTCGTCCCGGCCGATGTTCCCGGTGCCGGCCCGAGCAGGCGGGAGGCCGAGAACGTCGCGGTGACGGTGACTGCGGGTCGTACGGCCTCGGGGAAGACCTACGGCAAGGGCAGCATCTCGTTCAAGGAGGCGGACAAGGCGTCGAGCACGGGTGCGCGTCGGTATCTGTTGGCCACCGGCGGCAATGCCACCCACGGTCCGGAGTTCGCCTTCCCCTTCACGGCGGAGGTGACCGGTGCCTACGCCCTCGGCGCGTCCTTGGCGAAGGCGAAGAACTTCGGGAAGCTGAGGTTCTTCGTGGTGGACGCCAAGGGAAAGCGCACTGCCCTGGTCGACGTCAACACCGCTCAGGCGATCACCTTCGACGGGTATGCCGCCAAGGCCCAGCGGGCGTACCAACCTCTCGGTGGTCTCACACTCGCCAAGGGGAAGTACCGGCTGGTGGTGAAGGTGGTGGGTCGTAATTCGGCCAGCGTGAGCCGGACGGTGAAGAAGGTGGCCGATCGTGGGTATGCCGGTGCGGTGGACTTCTTGACGATCGTGCCGCTGTACAAGACCTGATCCGCGGTCTGGCCGCGCTCCTTGTTGACAATCGCGCAGGTTGCAGCGCGCGCAATTGTCGGGATGGAGCGCGGTCGGGGCTGGCGATAGGGTTGGCGAACCGCGACACCGACGAACGGATCGGCGCGCACCACCCAGGAGGCACGACCATGGCACCCAAGATCGCGACCAACACCCGGGTGGACCTGGGCGGTCTGCTCGAGTTCGCCCGCACCCGCCATCGGGCCATCCTGTTGACCACCCGCGCGGACGGGACGGCGCAGCTGTCCCCGGTGTCCTGCGGCGTGGACCCACAAGGACGGGTGGTCGTCTCGACGTACCCGGACCGGGCGAAGGCGGTCAACATCCGTCGCACCGGTACGGCCTCGGTGATGGTGCTGTCCGAGGAATTCAACGACCCGTGGGTGCAGATCGACGGCACGGCCGAGGTGCTGGACCTGCCGGAGGCCCTGGAACCGCTGGTCGACTACTTCCGGTCGATCTCGGGGGAGCACCCTGACTGGGACGAGTACCGCCAGGCCATGGTCCGGCAGGACAAGTCGCTGATCCGGATCACCCCGACCCGCTGGGGGCCGATCGCCACCGGCGGATTCCCGCCCCGTCTCGCCACCTGATCGGCGGACTTCGGCCCCTGTGACCGCCGATACGTCGGTCACGGGGGTATTTGACTGTGGAATCTTTCGTACTCGGCTAACGTTCTCCCTGATGGTCCGACCGGTTTCACCCGGGGGACCAGGAACGATCGCCGACCGGCCAACCCGGCCGCGCGGCGCGCGAAAGCGTCACCGACGAAGTTTTCGTAACACCCGCAGTGAAGAAGACGAAGGATCCACCAGCAATGTCACGTATCACCCGCTCCATCGGTAACCGCCAGCGTCGGAACGCCGAGGCCCGTACCAACCGCGCCATGTGGCGCATCATCGATTCCACCAGTTCCCGGACCATGCGCGACGAGTTGATCATCATTCAGCAACGCCAGAGCGGCCGGGCCTCCTGACGATCAGTCGGCGTTGCCCAGGGTGACCGCCTCGGGCAGGATGTCGGCGTTCTCCACCGCGTCGAGGTCGGTCAGCTCCGGCTGGACCACCTCGCCGCGGTCGGCGGCCTCCAACGCGGTGTGCACGGTGCTCAGCACCACCGCTCCGACGAGCACCAGGACGGCTCCGAGGATGAACGGCACGTGGGCGTTGAGGTGCTCGGCCAGCTGACCTGCCGCGAACGGCGCGAGCCCGCCGCCGATGAACCGGACGAAACCGTAGGTGGCCGACGCCACCGGCCGCTCGACCGGCGCGATGCTCATCACCGCCGTGGTGACCAGGGTGTTGTTGACCCCGATGAAGGCACCTGCGACGATCACCGCCGTGATGACGGCGACATGGTTGTGCGGAAGCACCCCGATCACCGCCAGGTCCACGGCCAGCAGGCCGAAGGCGACGTAGAGGGTCCGTGGGGTCCCGAACCGTCCCTGCAGGCGCGGGGCGGCGAACACCGAGAACAGTGCGACGAGCACACCCCAGGCGCAGAACACCATGCCGAGCTTGATCGGGCTGTCGATGCCCATCAGGAACGGTGAGTACCCGAGCAGGGTGAAGAAACCCCAGTTGTAGAGCAGGCCGGTGATGCTCGTCATCCGCAGGCTGCGGTGTTTCAGGGCGGCCAAGGGTTTGGAGAGCCGCTGTTTGTGGGTCGGTGCGGGGGTGGCCGGCAGCAGGAAGATCGTGGCGACGAGGGCCACGGCCATCAGGACGGACACCCCGAAAAACGGTCCACGCCAACTGATGTTGCCCAGGATCCCGCCGAGCAGCGGTCCCAGGGCGATCCCGATGCCCAGCGCGGTCTCGTAGAGGATGATCGCCCCGGCGAACCCGCCGCTGGCGGCGCTCACGATCACCGCCAGGGAAGTGGCGATGAACAGTGCGTTGCCCAGCCCCCAGCCGGCCCGGAATCCCACGATCTGTCCGATGCTGCCGGAGGCTCCGGCCAGCGCCGCGAACACGACAATGATGATCAGGCCGGCGATCAGGGTCTTCTTGGCCCCGATCCGGCTGGAGATCCAGCCGGTCACAAGCATTGCCAACGCCGTGACCACCAGGTAGCTGGTGAACAGCAGTTCGACCTGGGCAGGGGAGGCATTGAGCTGCCCGGCAAGGCTTTTCAGGATCGGGTCGACCAGGCCGATACCCATGAAGGAGACGACGCACGCAAAGGCGACCGCCCAGACGGCTCGGGGTTGGCGGAAGGGGCTGACGGTCGGGCTGTGGTGTCCGGCAACGGTTGAATCGCTCATCACGGTGTTCCTTGTGGGGAGGTTTTCTCGGCTGCGTCCTGGGGCGGATGCCCGGGGAGGGCGGTCGGGTGGGGGCGGTCGGGTGGGGCGGTGTAGTGGGGCGGCGTACTTCAGATGTCTGGGGTGGCAGCCATCTCGGCGGTGAGACGGCGGAAGGCCGGCAGGGCGGCATCGAGGGCCCGCTGATCGGGCTCGCTCAGCGCGCCGAACCTGGCGGCGATCAGGTGGGCCCGTTCGGCCCGCCGTGCGGCCAGCACTTCCCGGCCCCGGTCGGTGATGTCGATCAAGGAGGCCCGCCCGTCGGTCGGATCCGGGGTGCGTACCGCGAGCCCCGCGGTCTCGAGCCGGTTGATCAGGGCCGTCATCCCCGGTTGGGAGATGCCCTCACGGTCGGCCAGGTCGGTGATTCGTGACGGTCCGGCCAGCGTCAAGGTGTCCAGGGTGGTGTAGGTGCTGGCCGACAGTCCGCCGGGCGGTGTGAGGCGGCGGGCCCAGGTGAGCATCTGCTCCAGTGCCCGGACGGTGGCCAGGTGCTGCGATTCCGCAGGTGTTGATTCCGCAGGTATTGATCTCACCGGGAAAGTATATCCAGCAACTATATAACCAGCTGATGGATGTCTGTCTTCTCACCACGGCGAACATCCAGGCGTGAAAACGGCGGGCAGGGGGTATCCCTCCTTGTTGACGGATCGGGATTGACGGATCGGGTTCGTGCGTCGTCGAGCGGAGGAGCACCTGTGTCCAGGAATCACGGCGATCGGGCCGGGCGGAACGAGAGCGGGCACGATGACAGCGGCCCCGACCACATCGAAGACCTGGAGATCGGCAAGCCGAAGAGCCGCGCCGCCGGGGCGACCGCGGTGGCGGTGTCCATGAAACGGGCGCTGACGAGCATGGGAGCTACCCGCACCGCTCGGACCCTGTTGAAGCTCAACCATGCCGACGGGTTCGACTGCATGAGCTGCGCCTGGCCCGACCCGGACACCGAGCACCGGCACATCGCCGAGTTCTGCGAGAACGGTGCCAAGGCCGTCGCCGAGGAGGCGACGAAGGCCAGGATCACGCGCGAGTTCTTCGCCCGACACAGCATCGCCGATCTCGACGCCCGCGACGAGCATTGGCTGGGACAACAGGGTCGGCTCACCGAACCGATGGTCAAACGTGTCGGGTCCGCCCACTACGAACCGATCTCGTGGGAGGAGGCCTTCTCCCTGATCGGTGCCGAACTCACCGCCCTGGCCGGACCCGACGAGGCGATCTTCTACACCTCGGGCCGCGCCTCCAACGAGGCCGCCTTCACCTACCAACTGTTCGTCCGTGCTTTCGGCACGAACAACCTGCCCGACTGCTCGAACATGTGCCACGAGTCGACCAGCATCGCCCTCCAGGAGTCCATCGGCATCGGCAAGGCCAGTGTCGGGCTCGACGACGTCCACCAGGCGGAACTGATCATCCTGGCCGGGCAGAACCCGGGCACGAACCACCCGCGGATGCTCAGTGCCCTGGAGATCGCCAAGAAGAACGGGGCGAAGATCCTGTCGATCAACCCGTTGCGGGAGGCGGGGCTGGTGCGGTTCCAGAACCCGCAGACGGTCCGGGGTCTGGTCGGACCGGGTACCGCCCTGTCCGATCTGCACCTGCCGATCAAGATCAACGGTGATCTCGCGCTGTTCCAGGCCATCGGCTCGCTGCTGGTCGAATGGGACGCCCTGGACCACGAATTCATCGGCCGGCACACACGTGGCTCGGCCGCGTGGCGGGAACATGTGGCTGCCGTCGACTGGACCGTGGTGACCGCGGCGACCGGCCTGTCCCGGGAGCTCATCACCGCGGCGGCCCGGATGCTGCAGGCCTCCCGGGCGACCGTGTTCTGCTGGGCGATGGGCCTGACCCAGCACCGGAACGCGGTGGCCACGATCAAGGAGATCACCAATCTCGCCCTCGCCCAGGGCAACATCGGCAAACCAGGTGCCGGTCTCCTGCCGGTGCGGGGCCATTCGAATGTGCAGGGGGACCGGACCATGGGCATCTGGGAGCGGCCGCCGGCCCACTTCCTCGATGCCTTGCAGCGGGAGTTCGGCTTCGACCCACCACGCGAGAACGGTTACGACACGGTCGACTCCATCCGTGCCCTCCGCGACGGCAAGGCCCATGTGTTCATCGGTCTGGGTGGGAATTTCGTGCAGGCCGCCCCGGACACCGAGATCGTGAACGCTGCGATGCGTCAAGCCCGTCTCACGGTACAGATCTCGACCAAGCTGAACAGGTCCCACCTCGTGTGCGGGGAGACCGCGCTCATCCTGCCCACGAAGGGGCGCACCGAGAAGGACGTCCAAGCCACCGGCCCGCAATGGATCTCGGTCGAGGACTCCACCTGCTCGGTACACGCCTCGCGGGGTCCGTTGCCACCGGCCTCCGCGGACATCCGCTCCGAGGTGGAAATAGTCACCCGGATCGCCCAGGCCACCCTGGGGGAGCGGTACGGGATCAACTGGCAGGGGATGCGGGAGAACTACAGCGTGATCCGGACGCACATCTCCCGTGTGGTCCCGGGCTGCGAGAGCTACGAGGTGAACGTCCGACAGCCCGGCGGATTCGTCCTGCCGCATCCACCGCGGGACTCCCGGACCTTCGACACCCCATCGGGTCTGGCCGAGTTCGTGGTCTCTCCCATCGAGATGCTGCATGTTCCGGACGGACACCTGGCCCTGCAGACCCTGCGCAGCCACGACCAGTTCAACACCACCATCTACGGTTTCAGCGACCGCTACCGGGGCATCGAAGGTGGACGCCATGTCGTGTTCGTGCACCCGGAAGATGTCGCCCGTCTGGGTTTCGCCGACGGCGATCTCGTCGACATCGTGACCCGGTGGACCGAGGACGAGCGGGTCAGATGTGTGAGCGGTTTCCGGATCGTGGCGTACGACACCCCGCGTGGGTCCGCCGCCGCCTACTACCCGGAGACCAATCCGCTGGTCCCGTTGGACTCCACGGCCGAGGGCAGCAACTGCCCTACGTCGAAGTCGATCATCGTCGAGCTCAAGCCTTTGGGGACAGGGGGATCCGGGGGCGAGCCGACCGGCGGGCAGAGCGCCACCGGTGCCGACTGGAGTCACAAAACGACACCCGAACCGCACCACCTCTCCTGAGGAATTATCTGGCGGCAATTGCATTTCGGTCACAATTCGCCCTCATGGAGAATATCGAAGCATCAATGTCCGTGCCGTTGTGCCGGGTCGACGCGGTGTCAATGCCAAGCAATTGACTTTGTATCGGAAGCGAGTGGCTTACGTTGACCGAGCGGGTCCCTCGACCTGCGCAAACGGAGCACTTTCATTGGTAATCGACACGGCGGTCGATGTGTTCGGCACGCTTGCGGCCCTTCCGTGATCAATGTTACGTTCACGACCCCGTCGCATATCCCATGGTTAGGGTCGCGACACCCGTCAATGAGGACGTCACGTGTCAATTGTCAAACGCCCGGCACTCATTCTGGGACTTGCGCTCAGTCTCGCCATCCCCGTCCAGTTCGTCACCACCGGCCCCGCGGTCGCTGAACCCGCCGCCGCCCACGCACTCGCCGCCGCTCCGGTTCCCACGGTCTCGGCCTTGCGTACCAACAGCATCGAGAATCCTTTGGGCATAGCGGGTACCGCCCCGTTGCTCAGCTGGCAGCTCAGCTCGGCCGGCCGCGGTGTCACCCAGGGCAGGTACGAGATCCATGTCGCCTCCAGCGAGGCCGGCCTGGCCGCTCCCGATGTGTGGAACAGCGGGACGGTGACCTCCGCCCAGTCCCTCGACGTCCTCTACGCCGGACCCGCCCTCACCTCCCGCACCCGGTACTACTGGTCGGTCAAGGTCTGGGACGCCGACGGCACCGCCTCGGCGTGGAGTGCCCCGGCCTGGTTCGAGACCGCCATGCTCAGCACCGCCGAGTGGACGAGCAGCTGGATCGGAGTCGACAGCTCCTTCGGTCCGGAGTGGACCAACTACTCCGTCGACCTGGACTTCACCTTGAAGAACGCCGCCTTCGGGGTGTTCCTGCGCAGCCAGACCAACGGCGCGGCCTACATGTGGCAGATCAACCTGGAGACGGCGGGTCAGCCCAAGCTCCGCCCGCACCGCAGGCTGCCGGGCGGCGGATACGCGCTGATCGCCGAGAAGAACATCAACGTGGACCTGAGCCTGCCGCACCACCTGAAGCTGACGGTGGACGGCAGCACCATCATCACCGAGATCGACGGCGTCGAGGTCGACCGCCGCACGGACACCAACATCAGCACCCCCGGCGGCATCGGCTTCCGCACCAGTGGCGCCGAGAGCGCCCTGATCGACAACGTGAAGGTCACCAACAAGGCCGGTGCCGTGCTGCTCGACACCGGTTTCCCGGTGGGGGACGCGACCTTTAACGGCGGCACCGTCACCGACGGCAAGCTCGCCATCAGCGGCGGCGAGATCTTCCAGGTCCGCAACGCCGGGGCCCAGCTCTTCCGCAAGGACATCACCCTCGACCCGGCGAAAACCGTGAAGAGCGCGCGGATCTACGCCGCCGCTCAGGGTGTGTACGAACTCAGCCTCAACGGCCACCGGGTGGGGGACCAGGAGCTCGCGCCCGGTTGGACCGACTACCGGACCCGGATCCAGTACCAGACCTACGATGTCACCAACCAGGTGACCGGTGGGGCCAACGTCCTCGGGGCCTCGCTCGCCAAGGGCTGGTTCGCCGGCAACCTCGCCATCTTCGGCCCGAACAAGTACGGCAGCTCCACCAGCGTCATCGCCCAGCTGCGGGTGGACTACACCGACGGCAGCAGCGCGGTTCTCGGGACCGACGGCACCTGGAAGACCTCGAACGGCCCGATCGTCTCAGCTGACCTGCTGAACGGCGAGACCTTCGACGGTCGGACCGCCGCGGCGCAGACCGGTTGGAACACGGCTGGTTTCGACGCCTCGAGTTGGGGTACCGCTGTCGTCACCGATGCTGCCCCGAAGGCGCGGCTGCAGCCGCAGCTCGACCAGCCCGTCCGGGTGACCGAGCACCGCACCGCGAAGGCCATCAATTCCCCGACCGCCGGCGTGTACCTCTACGACATGGGTCAGAACATGGTCGGCAAGGTTGCACTGACGCTGACCGGCGCCGCGGGGCAGACCGCCAAGATCCGTTACGGCGAGGTGCTCAACCAGGACGGGACCCTCTACACCGACAACCTCCGCTCGGCCAAGGTCACCGACTACTACACCTTCGCCACCGGTCAGCCGGAGACCTACACCCCCACCTTCACCTTCCACGGATTCCGCTACGTCGAGATCAGTGGTGTCGCAGCAGCTCCGGCCGCCTCCGCCCTCACCGGGCTGGTCATGGGAACCGATGGGGACCTGACCTCCACCTTAGATTCCTCCTCGGCGCTGGTCAACCAGCTGCACAGCAACATCGTCTGGGGCCAGCGGGGCAACTTCCTGTCCATCCCGACCGACACCCCGGCACGGGACGAGCGGATGGGCTGGACCGGTGACATCAACGTCTTCGCCCGGACCGCCGTCTACAACATGGATTCCCAGGCCTTCCTGACCAAGTGGCTGACGGACCTGCGTGATTCCCAGCGGGCCGACGGGGCCTTCCCCAGTGTGTCCCCGCTGATCCCCGGCTCCTTCGACGGCGGCTACGGCAACGCGGGCTGGGCCGATGCCGGCGTCAACGTGCCATACCAGCTGTGGCAGGCCTACGGCGACACGGGCGTCATCCGGCAGAACTACACCGCGATGACCAAGTACGTCGACTACCTGGCAGCGACCTCGACCAACTTCATCCGCGGTGGCGGCAGCTACAACGACTGGCTCAACCTCAGTGACGACACCCCGGCGAATGTCGTCGGCACCGCTTTCGTCGCCAAGAGCGCGCGTCAGCTCGCCGAGATGGCAGGGGTCCTGGGCAACACCGCGGACCAGACGAAGTACCAGACCCTGTACTCCAACATCCGCACCGCCTTCGCCGCCCAGTTCATCGCGGCCGACGGGACCGTCACCGGCGACAGCCAGACGGCCTACATCCTGGCCCTCAACAACGATCTGGTTCCCGCGGCGAAGGCCGATGCGGTGGCGGCGAAGTTCGTGGCCACCATCGTCCGTCGTGACGTCCACCTGTCCACCGGCTTCCTCGGGGTGGACGGTCTGCTCCCGGCTCTGACCAGGATCGGCCGGACCGACCTGGCGTACCGACTCCTGCAGAACACCGACTACCCGTCCTGGGGTTACGAGATCGGCAAGGGCGCCACCACCATCTGGGAGCGCTGGAACTCGATCATGCCCGACGGCACCTTCGGCCCGGTGGACATGAACTCCTTCAACCACTACGCCTATGGCGCGGTCGGCGAATGGATGTACGAGACGTCCGCCGGTGTCTCGGCTCTGGCCCCCGGTTTCGGGCAGATCCTCATCGCCCCGCAGCCGGGGAAGGGCATCACCTCCCTGGATTACAGCCACCAGACCCGGTACGGCACGGTGAAGAGCAGCTGGAACACCGGCGGAGACGGCTTCTCGCTCGACGTCTCGGTCCCGGCGAACACCACCGCCAAGGTCCGCATCCCGGCGAAGAACGTGCAGGCCGTGTTCGAAGGCGGCCTGGCCGCTGCCAAGGCGGCCGGTGTCACCGGTCTCGTCGACGACGGCGACACCGTCACCGTCTCGGTCGGATCTGGTGACTACCACTTCGCCGTGGATGCCACCGCCTCCTCGATCGGTTCCGCCGTCACGGCCTTCGAATCCCTGAACACCCTCGCCGCAGGAAGTGGTATCTCGGCAGACCAGAAGTCCCACATCGCCCAGGCTCGCACCACGGCGGTCACCACGCTGAACGCCGCGGTGGACCTGTTGGCCACCAACCGGTCCGGTGCCCTCGACCAGGTTCTCGGTGTGGTCACCGACCTCACCTCCCTGCGTACCTGGCTCGCCGACGAGCCGCTGACCGTCAGCCAGCGCACGGCCCTGGCCGCCGGCGTGGACGCGGTGCAGAGCGCGCTGTTCGCCGCCATCGGCGAACTCACCCAGGTCAGCGTGAAGGTTGCCGTCCCCGCCGGGGATCACCTCGCCGGTGACACGGTTCCCGTCACCGTGACGGTGGGCAACGGCAGCGACCAGGTGCGGACCGGCACCACGGCCGCCCTGACGGTTCCGACCGGCTGGACCGTCAGCGGGGGCACCGCGCCCGCCGACGTCCCCGCCGGCGGTGCACAGGACTTCGTGTTCCAGGTGACCCTGCCCGAGGGGGCGACCGTCGGTGACGGTGTGCTCGACGCCTCGGTCCGCTTCACCCTGGCCGGATCTGCGGTGACCCTCACCCGTTCGGCAACCCTGACCGTGGCCCCGCCGCTGACCGTGGTGTCGGCCACCGCCGATCCCGCCTCGGCCGCACCGGGGGAGCGCACCGTCGTCACGCTGAAGCTGACGAACCGCTCGAGCGCCGAACTCGCGGGCACCGTGGTGTTGGCCCAGGACGGCTGGTTGACGCCGCTGCCGCTGAAGACACCGCGTATCGGTGCCGGCAGGTCGGTGGAGATCGCGCTGCCGGTGCGAGTTCCGTTGGAAGGCAATGCCGGACCGGTTTCGTTGAACGTGCTGGTCAAGGATGACGGGCAGACCCTGGCCTCGGCCGCGGTGCCCTTCACCGTGGTCCAGACCCTGACCCCGGCCGGTGCCATCGACTACGTCGACCTCGGTGAGAACGTCTCGGAGACAGCGCACGCGTTGACCAAGGGACCCGAATCCAGCACCTCCGTGGAAGCGGGCCGTACCCGCCGCTACACCGGTATCAACAAGCCCAACACCTGGTTCGAGTTCGACCTGGGGATCACCGTCGGGAAGCCGTTCCTGGTGCGTGTCGTCGAGACCTACGACAAGCCGCAGATCAAGGACTACAACATCTTGATCAACGGCACCGTGGTGCACCCCCGCTACATCGTGCACCCGGAGAACGGCGGCCTGGAGACCTTCCAGTTCCTCGTCACCGATCCGGCCCTGCTCACCGCGGCAAAGGTGCGGGTCCGGTTCCAACACAATGCATCCGGCACCAACTGGGACCCGTCCATCGCCGATGTCTGGTCCCTGCCGCTCACCGATGCGGTCCTGGCCCCGATGGTGTCGGCGGCAGTCGATCCGTTCCGACCGGACGGTGAGAACGGCTGGTACACCAGCGCTCCGACCGTCACCCTGGCCGGGCAGGCACTGTCCGGGGCAGCTGTCGAGGACCTGGACTACCGTCTGGGAGACGGGACGTTCGTCGACTACACCTCCCCGGTGACCGTTTCTGCCGAGGGCAGCACCACCATCGGCTACCGGGGAACTGCCGGGGGTCTGGTCAGCGCCGAGGGGACATTGACCCTCAAGGTCGACCGCACCAAGCCCTCCACCGCCGCCGAACTCGCCGGCGCACAGACGAACACGGTCACCGTCACCCTCGGCGCGGGCGACGCCCACTCCGGGGTCGCCGGCACGGAGTACCGGCTGGGTGCGGGTACCTGGACGGCGTACACGGCACCGTTCACGGTCACCAAGGCGACCGCGGCGCAGGTGGTGTCCTTCCGGTCCACCGACAAGGCCGGGAACGTCGAGGCCACCCGGACGGTGACGATCGGGGCCAAGCCGATCGAACTGGTTCCTTCGGTCACGACGATGTCCGTTCCGGCGGCTTCGGCCTCCGGCGACGTCTCGACCACCGGAGTGCTGAAGGTGACCGTGACCGTGACCTCGACCGGAACCACCCCGAACGGGGCGGTGTCGATCCTGTCCGGGTCCAAGGTGGTCGGTGCCGGAACCCTCACCGGCGGGACGGCGACGGTGTTCGTCGCCGGTCTCCCGGCCGGTGTGCACCAGCTGGTCGCGCACTTCCCCGGGGATGCCACCCTGGCGTCATCGGAATCGGCGGCGAAATCGGTGAAGGTGTACTTCTCCGATTACAAGTCCGGTCA
>QXCQ01000229.1:0-320 GCA_003576535.1 Nakamurella silvestris
CGGATAATCATTGATGTAGCCATTGCCGCCGAGAGACTGGATCGCCTGCAAGGCCATCTGCGTTGCATTTTCAGCCGTATAGAGAATGCAGCCCGCCGCATCCTTGCGCGACGTCTCACCCCGGTCGCAGGCCGCCGCCACCGCATAAGTGTAGGCGCGCGAGGCATTGAAGATCACATACATGTCGGCAAGCTTGCCCTGCATCAGCTGGAACTCGCCAATCGGCTGGTCGAACTGCTTGCGCTCATGCACATAGGGCACCACGACATCGAGGCAGGCCGCCATGATGCCGAGCGGACCACCCGCCAGCACCACGCGTT
>QXCQ01000229.1:405-1158 GCA_003576535.1 Nakamurella silvestris
CGACGATGAAGGCGCTGATGCCACGCGGCCCTGCTGCCGGATCGGTCTTGGCATAAACCACCAGCACATCGGCATCCGGGCCGTTGGTAATCCACATCTTGTTTCCGTTGAGAACGTAACGGTCGCCGCGTTTCTCGGCGGCAAGTTTCATCGAAACGACATCGGAACCCGCGCCCGGCTCGGACATGGCGAGCGCGCCGACATGCTCGCCGGAAATGAGCTTGGGCAGATATTTCGTACGCTGTTCGGGAGAACCGTTTCGCTTGATCTGGTTGACGCAGAGATTGGAATGCGCGCCATAGCTGAGACCGATGGAAGCGGAAGCGCGGCTGATTTCTTCCATCGCGATACAATGGGCCAGATAGCCCATGCCAGCGCCGCCATAGTCTTCAGGCGCCGTAATGCCGAGTACGCCAAGCTCACCCAGTTCACGCCAGAGATGCATGGGAAATGCATTGTTACGGTCGGTTTCAGCGGCCAGCGGCGCAATGCGGCTTTCCGCAAAACGGCGCACCGTATCGCGAAGGGCTTCGATCTCCTCGCCAAGACCGAAATTGATGCCCGATGCAAACATACTCGTCCTCCACAAGTTCTGCCCGGCAACCACCGCTTTCGCGATGGGCTATGTCCAGGCCAGAGTGTCCCGTGGCGGCCAATTAGGCAATGGCTTTGCGTGGCGTTCTGTGGCTATTTATTACCGGATAACGAAATTTTGTTGCGCCCGTTATCCGGCAACTCCAAGCAATTGGAGGG
>QXCQ01000195.1:0-322 GCA_003576535.1 Nakamurella silvestris
GGCACCATATTTGCCAAAGAAAAGCTATCAAACTGAGAGGCTTTGGTCGACATATCGGCATTGGGCGACATATGTCCACGGTCATAACCAGAACCACGATAATCAGACAATAATGCTCGATGCTGACTGCTGATTCGCTCCTCTTCATGGAAGCTGTCTTCACGTTTAATCTTTTGGCTTAACCGTTGTGGTGATAAATACTCCGCTGTCCAAAGTGGTGTTTTGGAAATGCCCGAGTACATCACATTAAAGCCATTGAAACACAAAGGATAACTGTTCTTTTTTAAACTGTCTTTCATCAAGATCGGCGGTTGATCTCGAT
>QXCQ01000195.1:393-1009 GCA_003576535.1 Nakamurella silvestris
AGATATTCAGAACCAATCCATACTTGGTTTTGAATTCAATAAAACAGCTTAACAAGCTCAGGCAACGAAAGATATTATGTGAATATTCAACTGAATAAAGCTTCTACAATTTTTACCTATTCAAACAATTTTTTAAATTTCTCAAGTATTGATTGCTTGCAAAAAAATTAAGAAATTAAATTACTTCCATCGTATGACTTGCTGCTGTCATCGAAATTATGGCATGTTAAAGTCAGATCTTCGACAGCTTTACGACACAATTTGTCGCAGGGTTTATATTCATCCATCATGTTTATGGAATAACAGACAGTGCAAATATTCCGACGATTCAAACTTCAAGCAAAATATGGAATGATACTGCTCTGTGCTTTGCTCAATTGCGCTGCTTTTGCTGCTTCACCAACCGCTAAGCAAAGTATTGAAAAGCAGTCTAAACTGACAATAAAACCTCATTTACAGAATAAAAGCCAACACCATCAGCGCTTAAAAACCACAGTGCCCCCAACCAAGCCTACTCCACGCATATTGGAAACCATCCCGAAAGATCCGAACTCAACTGAACCACGCCGAATTATCGATATTTCCCCACCTCCTCAACATCAAGACCTCTCGCAAC
>QXCQ01000115.1 GCA_003576535.1 Nakamurella silvestris
AAAAGTTCTGGACCAACCGGAACTTCTAATACACGACCTGTGCAACGAGCTTTTTGACCTTCTTGAAGGCTTAAGTAGTTACCTAAGACAACGGCACCCACTGAATCCTGTTCTAGGTTCAGTGCCATACCAAATAAGCCGCCGTCGAATTCGATCATTTCACCGTACATTGCATCAGCAAGGCCGTGAATACGCACAATACCGTCGGAAACCATAACAATGGTCCCTTCGTTCTTAGCGGTCGCGCTGGTGTCCAGATCGCCGATACGCTGTTTAATGAGCGCACTGATCTCGGATGGATTCAGTTGTTGCATTGCGCTATACCTCAATCTTTTTAAAGTTCAGTCTTCTGTTCGCAGTTATTTTTAACAATTACGCTAGAAGACGAGTCCGCATTTTTTCAAGCTTGCTAAGCGCAGAATCATCTATCACTTGGTCGCCTGCACGAATAACAACACCAGCAATCAATGCTGGGTTTACTTCAACTGTAATTTTCACAGCGCTGTTCAAACGTTTTTCTAACGCATGAGCCAACTTCTGTTCTTGCACTGAGTCCAGCGGGAAAGCTGACTCAATCACAACATCTACAGTGTTGTTATTTTGCGATTTGAGTTGTTCAAATTCTGTGTCGATTTCAGGTAACAATGCTAAACGGCCATTGTCTGCAAGAAGTGTCAAAAAGTTTGACACAGCTTCAGTTTGTTCATTACCTAAAACTTTCGCAAAAAGACCAACCTGCTCAGCAGGTGTCAACTCAGGGCGATTTAAATAAGCGGAAAATGCTTCATCTTGCACCGCAGCACTGAGCAGTTGTAATGCATTTGACCAAGCGTCAGTTGCATTTTGCTCAGATGCATAAGCAAATGCTGCTTTAGCGTATGGGCGTGCCAACGTCAAGAGTTCAGCCATATTCGCCTCTCTTAAAGTTTAGCAGCCAGCTGATTCAGCATGGCATTATGAGCTTCTGCGTCAACTTGTTGGTTCAGAATTTTCTCTGCACCAGCAACTGCAAGAGCAGCAACTTGTTGACGTAATTCTTCACGAGCAGAATTGATGTCTTGGTCAACAGCATCTTTCGCTTGTTGACGAATACGCTCACCTTCAGCAGATGCTTGAGTACGCGCTTCTTCGATCAATTGTGCCGCACGACGGTTCGCTTGTTCGATCAATTGAGCCGCTTGTGCTTTCGCCGCATCAATTTCTTGCTTAACTTGTGCTTGTGCATCAGCAAGATCAGCTTTCGCTTTCTCCGCAGCGTTTAAGCCATCAGCGATTTTACGCTGACGCTCACTAATCGCATTGATTAGTGGTGGCCATACAAACTTCATGCAGAATGCGACAAATATCGCAAATGCAA
>QXCQ01000256.1 GCA_003576535.1 Nakamurella silvestris
CATTTACACCTGCACTGAATAAAGTCGCAGACAGCCCTGCTGAAGTTGAACAGCTCAAAACCAGTATTGAAAATTTAGTCCCACTACAAAGACTTGCCACAGCAACAGAAATTGCCAACGCCTTTATTTATCTTGCTTCTGATGAGTCTCGTTTTGTTGTTGGAACAGAACTATTGATAGATGGTGGTGTTGCCAACTTGTAAAGCATTTAAATCAAAAAATCTGAAAGTAGATCAGAGATCTCTTGGAGTGTTTCTCTCATCTACTTGAACAGCATTAATTCAAATACATTTCATGACTGTAGACCACTTCATGCCCATTCCAATAAATATAGNATTTTTTCCAATAGATCGCGCAATGCATAAATATCTTTGGGTTTCGATGTTTTTAAATCATTCAGTTTATGAATCACTTCAATTTGAACAGGATCAATCTGCTCAAAGTTTTTAAACAGCACCTGTTGTACCGCTTCAAGTGATTCCTGATCATCTATTTCTTGGATAACCTGTTGCGGATGCGCATGTAAGCTTTCTAAAATTTGATCAATTTTATGTAATTTAATATGCGATTGTTTGTCCAGCTGTTGATCAGCTTGGTCATGAGAAGTTGAATTTTCTATATCGAGACTGATCCACTGTTTTAAGACCTTTTTCCGATAAGAAATTTGTTCATCAAGGCATTTCACAATTCTTAAATTAATCAGCATTCCTACAAGATGCTGTGCTTTTTCTGGCACAATTTGCAATGTATTGGCAACAGAGTTGCGTAATTTTTCAATTGTATTCGGCTTTCCTGTCATCTTTGCTAAAGCATCACAGTACTTTTTAACCATTTGTAAATACGGTTTATTTTGAATTGTTTCAAGACTTGGAAGCTGTCGTTTTTGACTTGGCAATTGACCAGTCGGATCAATTTGAATAAGACGGCAATCGAGATGTACATTACGAATGATATCCAACAACACCGTACAAGTGGATGTGGCAGAAATAATTTCGATCTGTGTATCTGGTGTTAAGAGTGCCAATAATTGCCCTGCAATCACGGCATATTCATATTCTTTTTGAGCCGCTTGAGGAACGTCTAAAATCACCACTTGACCACTGTTGATCCAACTGGAAAGCGCTGTGAGATCAGTCAGTGAATAATGAAAATGCCCAGTAC
>QXCQ01000044.1 GCA_003576535.1 Nakamurella silvestris
TATTGGTGTTTCTTTAGGTGCAACAGTAAAACCTACTGATACACATTTCAAAAATGAATGGATAGATAAAGAGCTTACAACTAAAGGTTTGTTAAATGTTCCTAGCGAAGTAATTGGTAATGCCTTAATTGGTGGAACTAATCTTGCGAATGATTTGTTGAATACAGTCGCTCCATTAGGTCTTGCTGGTAATAATATATTTGGTAAAGGTTTCGAAAGCATACATAAGGCTGGTGATGCTTTTATTAATCAAATTTCAAATATTATTGTTAATACTGGAAAAGCTATTGGAGGAACTTTACCTGCTCAAAAGAACCATTATGAAAATGAATGGGGAAATCAAAGCCAAGCTGAACATGTACTAATATACGAAAAAAATGGACAAACAAGTTATCAAGTAAGCTCCAATGTTTTAAACAAAGTGGCTGAACTCTATCAGCAATTTGAGCAAGCTCCTTCGCAATATGTTAATAATTTATGGCGCCCAATTTATTCATTAATTGCTAATGACCTAAAAGGCAAAGAAGGCATCGATCCAGGTACTCTCAATTGGTTCCATGTGGCTGAGGCTGTTGCAACAGCAGATCCGACAAATATTCTTTACCAATATGTACGATTAGGCACTGAAAAAGCTTTAGGGGATAAAGGGATTTATTTTGCGGATGGTGAATTTTATAAAGCATCGAATATTTTAGTTAAAACGCTTGCTGATAATTTACTGTATGGCGTGAATGATACAGATGGCAATCTTATAATTCCTGCTGGTTATGTTCCAAGTGCAGCAGGAACATTTGGTCTTGTACATATGGATGCAACTCAAGCACTTCAAAATTTAGGTGGCACACTTTCAGATTGGGCTGGGATTACACCTTTTGGTCTTTTAGATCACATCTTAGGTGTTGATACTTCAGAACTAAATGGTGGAGATAGTCGTCCCATATCATGGTATTTAGAATTATTAGGTGATGTGGTTAAGGAAACGCTAAAAAGTGGAGCAAGTTTAATTGATGTAATCAGTCAATTCACAAAAGAAGGTCTGAATTATATTGATTTATTAATACAAGGAGAAGTATTTCAAAACGGTTTTTCTTCTAAAGATCAATTGGTCAATACACTTACTCAAATTGCTT
>QXCQ01000036.1:0-339 GCA_003576535.1 Nakamurella silvestris
ACTTATGTTCAACGTGCGTTTCCTCAATACAGAGGTGTATTGACCTTAGGTGAAAGCTTCACTGATGGTGAAATCTTTGATTCATACGGCTATCGTGGTGTCGATTTCTCCAGTGATGACCGTATGCTTCCAAACAGCATGATTGGTTATGCACCACGTATTCGCGGCAACGCAAAAACCAATGCAAAAGTCGAAGTACGTCAACAAGGTCAACTTATTTATCAAACGACGGTAGCGCCGGGTAGTTTTGAGATTAATGACCTCTATCCTACAGGTTTTGGTGGTGAGCTAGAGGTTTCTATTTTAGAAGCCAATGGTGAAGTTCAGCGTTATTCGATT
>QXCQ01000036.1:383-1428 GCA_003576535.1 Nakamurella silvestris
ACGCGGAGTCAACAACTCAATTACAGCGTATGGTGGTGTACAGTTCTCTGAAGATTATTCAGCTGTGACACTAGGAAGTGCATTTGCTACACCGATTGGTGCAGTCGCACTCGATGTGACACACTCTCAAGCTGATTTTGAGCGCCGTAAAAGTGAAAGTGGGCAAAGTTTCCGAATCAGCTACAGTAAGTTGATTACCCCTACAGATACCAATTTAACTTTGGCGGCTTATCGATACTCTACTGAAAACTTCTATAAGTTACGTGATGCTATCTTAGTTCAAGATTTAGACAAGAAAGGCATTAGTTCTACGCATGTTGGCAAACAGCGTAGTGAATTTCAGATCACGTTAAATCAAGGACTTCCAGAAGGTTGGGGGAACATGTACGTGACAGGTTCATGGGTAGATTATTGGAATCGTCAAGAAACGACACGTCAATATCAGGTCGGTTATAGCAATTCTTACCGTGGTTTGACTTATGGCTTGTCAGCGATCAATCGTAATATCGAAAATAAAGCCACAAAAGTAACCAGTAATGATACTGAGTATATGCTGACATTATCATTGCCATTGTCGTTTAAGAAAAGCTCAGCCAACTTAAACTCAATCATGACGCAAGATAATGCGACAGTGGGTGTGAGTGGTGTGGTTGGTGATCGCTTTAACTATGGTACGTCTGTATCGACGCGTTATGGCGACAATCCAAGTGCTAACTTGAATGCACAGTATCGTACAAACTATGCAACTGTAGGTGGTTCTTATAGTGTTGCTGATGGTTATGAACAAGCAATGTTGACAGCACGTGGTAATATTGTTGCACATCCTCAAGGCGTATTGTTTGGACCTGATCAAGGTCAAACCATGGTCTTGGTTTATGCTCCTGAAGCAGCAGGTGCAAAAGTCAATAATGCGACCGGTTTAAGTATCAATAAATCAGGTTATGCCGTTATTCCATATGTGACACCTTATCGTTTAAATGACATTACACTTGACCCAGAAGGCATGTCTGCGGATGTTGAGTTGGATGGTACCAGCCAACGTATC
>QXCQ01000230.1:0-346 GCA_003576535.1 Nakamurella silvestris
GATAATAACGTGATAAGTCTAAATCACTTAATTCGGAATTCTGTTGCAGTGTATTTCCTTGTGTTGTTCCCCAAATCACCTTATTTTCCCCAATCGTAATTTTTTAAGTAATTTGATTAACATACACGTTTTTAAGGGATACTCAAAGTGCAACAATTCATGAATTTCACCACTTGGTTCATTTCGACTAAAAACCGATTCTTATCATTCTTTAAAGATTAATTTAGGGGCTAAATTATGTGTTCATACAAATCTATTTTGAGCATGGTTTAATCTTGATTTTAAATCATCTGCACTTATTGAAAATTCAATATCTGAAACCTCAGCTTGCTTAATCAATTCAATG
>QXCQ01000230.1:414-1112 GCA_003576535.1 Nakamurella silvestris
ACTTAATATTTTAAATAAAATATTCGGCAGACTCATGATTTTAGGAAGCAAATGTGCAGAAATTGCAGTCAACTTTGCAGGCTTGATCTGCGCCAAATCCAGTAAATCAAGTGCTTCTTGTTGCGCCATTGCGAGACATTGACGATATTGCTGATTCGATAATTGTGCTTTTAAAGGTAATTTTGATAAGGCATTAATAGAATTATTTAAGTTAAGTAAAATTTTTGCCCACTGCACAGCAAGCATGTCCTGATCAAATACAATATCTAATTGCGATTTCTGAAAAAGTTGGGCTAAATCTTGTTGTTTGGAAAATTTTTTGACATGAATTGCCCCTGATGTACCTTGATGAAAATGTCCAGATCCCAAGGCAGCCACATTAAAAGGAACCATCCCCGCTAAGATTGTCATATCTGGTAAAAACTGTTTAAGTTCAGCAACATTACTTAATCCATTTTGAAAACTCAGGATATAAGGTCTGTGCTTAAGATCAGCATTACTTTGAACGAATATTTTCTGAAGCGCTTTGGCGACTTGTTCAGTTGCCGCTGATTTAACACAGACAAAAATAATATCAGCATCTAAAGCAATACTCGGATCTTGTGATAATTTTAGTTCATTTGCAGGTATAGATAAGTTATTCCCTAAATAATCCGTAAGTTTCAAACCAGATTTGGATAATTCATCATACATGCGTG
>QXCQ01000233.1 GCA_003576535.1 Nakamurella silvestris
GCTGAAGTATTTACTGCTGCCATGAAAGAACATCAACGTGCATGGGTGGCAGGTGAGAAAAGCTATGGCAAAGGTGTGGTACAGAAGTTATTTCCGTTGCCAAATGGCGCAGCTTTACAGATGACTGTTTCGCATTATTATACCCCGAATGGCAATATGATTGATGGGCAGGGGATTCGTCCGAATTGGGAATATCCTTGGGCATTGGATCAAAAAGAAGAAACTTATTTAAATAATGTTGCAGACCAATTATTAAAACATCGCTGATCGAATGTGAATGACATAAAAAAGCTGAGTATTTGATTCTCAGCTTTTTTTGATTATGAACAAAATTTATTATTGTTCGAGATCAATATCAGCAGATTCTATTCATCATCAGTATCTAGCCCAAACTTTTTCAAACGATAACGTAAAGATCGAAAGGTCATGCCGAGTTTTTTTGCAGCTAAGGTCCGATTCCAATGGGTTTGATTTAATGCAGATAACAAGACTTCTTTTTCAACATTTTCCAAATATTGCTCCAAGCCTTCTTTCGGAATATTCGGTGCTTTGTTTGGAAGTTCAATCGCCGTATGGTTGGTCGGAACAGACTCAAAGGATTCAATTTTGTTAATACTGCTCCGTTGTGGCGCAGGTTGGAGTTGTTGAATATCGATAGAATCCTCATCACACATCGTGATGGCTTTTTCAATAATATTGCGCAGTTCACGAACATTACCAGAATAATGTTGCTGTAAAAGAAATGCTTTAGCTGCATCTGTGAATGATTTGCTCGGAATTCGCCATTCAGTACAAATTTGTTGAATAAAATGATTGGCTAAAATCAAGATGTCACGTTCGCGATCACGTAATGGCGGGAGTGTAATATCCATAACATGAATTCTAAAAAACAAGTCATGGCGGAACTTCCCTTGTTCAACCAGAGCTTCGATATTTTGATGCGTTGCACTGATGATTCGAAAGTCAACTTCTATTTCAGTATCGCTACCCAAAGGACGGATTTTCTTTTCCTGAACAGCACGTAAAAGTT
>QXCQ01000161.1:0-351 GCA_003576535.1 Nakamurella silvestris
TGTCCACAAGCCGCATCAATATCATCTCCACGTGTCTGACGAATCGTACACACAAAACCTGCATCAGACAAAGTTTTTTGGAAAGAAATAATTCGATTTCGGCTTGAACGCCCATAAGGCGCATGTGGAAATGGGTTAAATGGTATTAAATTAATTTTGCTTGGTAAGTTTTTCAGCAATTTAATCATTTGTTGTGCATGTTCAGGTTGATCGTTCACACCATCCAACATCACATATTCAATCGTCACATGCTTGCGTGAACTTTCATTACCATCTTTGGCAATATAACGCTGACATGCAGCAATCAATTGCGCCAAAGGATATTTCTTATTGATTGGTACCAATTCATTA
>QXCQ01000161.1:439-1065 GCA_003576535.1 Nakamurella silvestris
ATTGGTCAATTTTCGGAACAACACCTGATGTCGATAATGTGACACGGCGTTTTGACATTCCGTAAGCAAAATCATCCAGCATGATATTCATCGAACTCAAAACTGCATCATAGTTCAACAGTGGTTCGCCCATTCCCATCATAACCACATTGGTCACAGAACGTTCGCGCTCTGCGACTGGTACATCTTCCATATAAGAATAGTTCGCCATCCACAATTGCCCAATGATTTCATCTGGCAATAAATCACGCTGAAAACCCTGCTTACCTGTTGAACAGAATGAACAGTCAAGCGCACAGCCGACTTGTGAAGAAATACATAAGGTTTTACGTGACCCCGTCTTATCCTCAGCAGGAATCAACACGGTTTCTACCAGTGAACCTGCACCATCGCCCACACGGAAAACCCATTTACGTGTGCCGTCTTTTGAATAGTTGCGATGAACAACCTCTGGTGCCTTAATTTCGCAAATTCGTTCTAATTTTTCTCGAAGTTTGCCTGAAATATTGGTCATTTCAGCAAAATCAGTGACAAAAAACTGATGAATCCATTTCATTACTTGCCCAGCACGGAATTTTTTCTCCCCCATTTCTTCGAAGAATTTTTCCAATTGCGGACGTGACATG
>QXCQ01000099.1 GCA_003576535.1 Nakamurella silvestris
ACCCGTGGTATTGGATCAAAAAACAGCATTACGTGTGACTGTACTCGGTGGTGGTAGTTTCGGCACAGCAATGGCGAACACAGCAGTACGCAATGGTTGTGACACCATGATTTGGATTCGTGATGAAGCTATCGCGGCAGAGATCAATGCGACACATATCAACAAACGCTATCTTCCAGACTTTCAATTAGAAGCAGGGCTACGTGCTGAGTCAAATTTGGAAAAGGCTGTACGTGACCGTGACATTATTCTGGTTGCTATTCCTAGCCATTCATTTCGTGATGTGTTGCGCCAGATCAAGCCGTTCATTAGTGCACAAGCTGTGGTGTCTTTAACCAAAGGTATTGAAGCCAAAAGTTTTAGTTTCATGAGTGATATTATTCGTGAAGAACTGCCAGAAGTACCTTATGGTGTACTTTCTGGTCCAAACTTAGCCAAAGAGATTGTGGCTGGACAACCTGCAGGTACAGTCATCGCAAGTGACAGTGAGTTGGTGCGTTATGCAGTACAACAGGCTTTACACAGTGCATTATTTCGGGTCTTCGGCAGTGATGATGTACATGGTGTCGAGCTTGGCGGTGCATTGAAGAATATTTACGCTGTGGCAATGGGTATGGCTGTGGCGTATAAAGTAGGTGAAAACACACGAAGTATGATTTTAACCCGAGCATTAGCAGAAATGAGTCGTTTTGCTGTTAAGTTGGGTGCTAATCCATTGACATTCCTCGGCTTATCTGGGGTTGGGGATTTATTTGCAACCTGTAATAGTCCATTGAGTCGAAACTATCAAGTTGGTTTTGCATTAGGTTCTGGAAAGACACTGGAACAAGCGACGAAAGAACTGGGGCAAACCGCAGAAGGCATCAATACCATTGTACAAGTAAATGCGCGTGCTAAAGAATTGGACGTTTATATGCCGATTACCACAGCACTTTATGAAGTTATTTTTGAAGGTGCACCACCACTCAATATCGCAGTTTCCTTGATGAAAAATGGACATCGAAGTGATGTGGAGTTTGTGTTGCCACACAATGAGGTTTAATTGATTACAATTTGAGGTTGAGAGATAGATTTGTAACAAAGCCTCGTTATAATCAGTGCGGTATTAAAAAGGAAATCTTATGCAACTGACTTTGGTGCGTCATGGTGAAGCAGCCCCAGCAATCAATGGTGTGGACAGTAAACGTCCTTTAACAGAACGTGGGCATTTACAAGCGGAACAAACAGCACAATTTTTAAAAGAAACAGTACAACCAGATGTATTTGTTGTGAGCACGTTATTGAGAGCACAGGAAACATTGTCCCATATACAGGCTTATTTTCCTGAAGTATCAGTATTGATCTGTGACAAAATTAAGCCTGAAGATGATGCAAAATTAGCAATTGAATGGTTGTCACAATTACCATTTGAACGTATTGTGGTGGTATGTCATATGAATGTGGTTGGGCATATTGCTGAACAACTGACACATGAGCATTTTAATCCTTTTGCCTTGGCAGAAGCTCGTATTTATGAGCAAACGGTCATTGCAAATGGTCTATCTACTCAAAATAAAGCCTTTATTCCAACTGTATAAAA
>QXCQ01000048.1 GCA_003576535.1 Nakamurella silvestris
GGTTTTAAAATAATTGCACATAATGCAGGTGTCAGTACCAATGCAACCACTAATGACAATGCCATTGCTGCAACCAATGTGATTGAAAACTGCCGGTAAATTACACCAGTCGACCCAGTAAAAAATGCCATTGGAATAAATACAGCAGTCAATACGACTGTGATCCCAATCAAAGCACCGGTCATTTCTTGCATTGATTCAATAGAGGCTTGCTTTGCGGTTAAGCCCTGTTCATGCATCAAGCGCTCTACATTTTCAACGACAACGATGGCATCATCCACCAGCAAGCCGATTGCCAACACTAAAGCAAACAAGGTCAGTGTATTAATACTCATCCCCAGTGCAAACAGTACTGCAAACGTCCCTAAAATAACGATCGGTACGGTAATGGTTGGAATGAGTGTGGCACGCCAACTTTGTAGGAAAATAAACATCACCAAAACAACCAAAACGATCGCTTCAAACAATGTTTTAACAACTTCTTTTATCGACTCTTGAACAAACGGTGTGTTATCTCGTGGATAAACAATCTTGTAACCTTGTGGGAGCTTTTCAGAAATCTTGGCTAATTCTGCTTTAATCAATGCCGATGTCGCTAAGGCGTTGGCACCGGAAGATAAAGAAATGCCCATCCCTGATGATGGATAGCCATTGATGGTATTAAATGATTGATAATTTTCAGCGCCTAATTCAACGAGTGGAACATCTTTTAAATAAACATAGCTTCCATCAGTATTGGATTTCACAATAATATTTTTAAATTCTTCTACAGTTCTTAAACGAGAGCCTGCGGTCACTTTTGCATTTAAATATTGATCTGAAGCAACGGGCAAATCGCCAACACCACCTGCAGCAACCTGTGTATTCTGCGCTTCAATTGCGCTACGAATATCGCTTGGCATCAGCTGATACTGTCGCAGTAAATTTGGATTAAGCCAGATTCGCATTGCATACTGCGAACCAAATACATCTACCTCTCCAATACCCTCAATACGAGATAATTCTTGTTCTATATGATCAGCGAGATAATCGCCGAGTTCAATATTATTGCTTTTTCCTGTTTCATCATATAAACCCACTACCATAAAGGTATCGCCGAGTGATTTATTTACTGTCACTCCTTGGCGTTGAACATCATCTGGCAAGCG
>QXCQ01000218.1:0-373 GCA_003576535.1 Nakamurella silvestris
GACGGGACGCCTACGCGAATTGCTTCGCCGCCGACGTTCCGCCTGTCCTTGCCGAAGCGATGAGTCGCACCCAACGTCCTATATCAGAACAGGCCTTGACGGCGGGGCTGTCCGCCGACCGACCGGCCTGGCGATCGCGTCCCAGCTGGTTCGTGTACGGCGATGACGATCGCATCGTCCCTCCCGCCGGCCATCGACGGATGGCCCAGCGAGCCGAGCCCCACCTCCACCGGGTGCTCCGTGACGGATCGCACGCCGTCTGCGTCTCGCAGCCGGATGCTGTGGCAGACGTGATCCTGCACGCCGTCGCGGCAGTGCGATGACGATCTCACCGTCGACGGCAAGGCCGCAGATCGCGGGCGTTGACTCACCA
>QXCQ01000218.1:449-1051 GCA_003576535.1 Nakamurella silvestris
CCGTGTTCGGTCGCGATCACGTCGACCCCGTGTACGTCGTCAACGCAGGGGACCCGGCGAATCAAGTGGCGCTTCTCCATCCGACCCAGATGGTGCGAGAGCCGACTTCGTTCCCATCCGACGAGCCTCGCCAGTTGCGACGACCGCAGAGTGTGCTGCGGCGCCTCGGTGAGAGCGAGCAGCACCCCGTAATCGCCCGCGGACAGCGACGACTCGGTCTGCATACGACTCCCGAGACGCGTACGAATCACTTCCGAGGTCTCAACGTAGTCCCGCCAGATTCGCAGCTGCTCGCGCGTCGGCATCGTCCGGTGACTCTCGACCATCTCTCCTCCTCCGGAATAGACGTGTCAATACCCATGTTGAGGCATTGACACGTCAATAACGGTGACGAGGAGGAACGCGGCGATCATGGCAGCTCAGATCGGGGACGTCGAGTTCGGGTTGAATTCGTTCGGCGACATCGCCACTGATGAAGGACGCCCGCTGTCGGATGCTGACGCGCTGCGCCTGCTCGTTGATGAGGCGCAATTGGCAGAGTCCGTGGGGCTCGACGGTTTCAGCGTCGGTGAGCACTACCGGGACGGCATGGTCGATTCGGC
>QXCQ01000244.1 GCA_003576535.1 Nakamurella silvestris
CCCGGCGCCGCGGCCCCGGGATGCGAATACCGGTACAGGAAGGCCGCCATCGCCTGACGCTCGATCGAGGCACCCGGCTTGAAGGTGTTCCCGGCGAACCCGTTGGTGATGTTCTTGCTCTTCAGCCAGCTGATCTCACCGCAGAACTCCGCCCCCGTCGGAACATCCGCATAGGGCGCGACGGAACAGGCCGGGGCCTTGGCACCGTCATGGTCCAGGCGGTACAGGAAGGCGGCGAACGCCTGCCGGGACACGGCCTCGCCCGGCTTGAAGTACACCGCATCCCCGGAGGCGGTTCCGGTCGAGATCCGCTTCTCGGCCATCCACCGGATGTCGGCGTAGAACTGGCTGCCGGCCGGCACATCCGTGAACTGCGGTGCCGGATCGGGGATGTCGACCTTGACGACTGTCACCGTGTAGGTGGTGGCCGTGGTGTGGTCCTGGGCGTAGGCCTTGAGGGTGAGGGTCGTCGAGGCATTCGGCACCGGGACGATCCGGTCCTGCGTGTTGTCGAACAGGATCCCGTTGGCCAGGACCAGTCCGCTCGGCAGATGCGGGGTAGCGAAGAGGTGGACCTCGGCGGTCTTTGTCGGCACCGTCAGGGTGTAGTCCTTCTGCGCGGACGTGAACGCCGGTGCCAGTGACCCCTTGTCGAAGGTCAGGGCCGACAATGCGGGGTCGGTGTCGAACACCGTGCTGCGCTTGATGTGGATCCCGTAGACCCCGCCCACCAGGCCGCCGGTCGACTGGAACCGTACGGTGACGACCGGGATCTTCTTCCCGGCATCGTCCAGGACGAAATCCCCGCTGCTGTTCGTCTTGTACCTGGTCTGGTCGTTGACAGTCAGGTACTTCGCCGGGATCTCGGTGGTATCCGGATAGAACACGTTGGTGCCGGCCGTGTCCGTGAGGGTGGTGGTCTTGAGCTTCTCGTCGTTGACGTAGACGTCGAAGCTGCGGCCCTTGTCCCCCGAGTAGTAGGTGACCTGCAGGTAGTTCTTCGCCTGGGTCGGATCGATGGCCAGGTCGTAGCTGAACCAACCACCGGCCAAGGCATCCCGGTACGGGCGTGCCTGCCACAGACCGATGGTGGAGTTGGCTGAGGCCTTCATGTTCTTGTCGGCCTCGAAGTTGTTGCCGTCGAAGCTGGTCAGGCTGTCGACACTGACCTCGACCTCGCGCAGGTTCTGCTTGTCCTGACGGATGCGGTCCTGGGAGGCCTGGGAATCGGGCTCCTCCAGGAACATGTACAGGCCGTACCGCTCCTGGTAGTTGCGGTAGTGCGGGGTGAACACCAGGTCCCCGGCATCGGCGGTGTTGTTCAGCTTGAACTGCACCAGGCCCGCGGACGAATCGGCGATCCGCACGACATTCTGCGCGACATCGGCCTTCCATTGCGCGGCCGTGACGTTCTTCGCCGTGATCGTGCTCTGCGCAGCGGGATCAACCGTTCCGACCCGGACCAGGACACCGACGGTACGGGTGGTGTCCATGTTGGTCTTGGTCAGCTTGGCGCTGAGCACCACCGGCCCGTACTTGAAGGCGACGAAGTTCTTGTTGTCCTGGGTGGCGGAGGCGACGACCTTCATCGGCATCGTGTACGTGATCACATCACCCTTGGCCACGTTCGGCAGCAGGAGGTATCCCCCCGACACCGTGGCGGTCACCGTCTGGCCGTTGACGACCACGGTGGGGCTGCCGGCGATCCAGTTGGGCACCCGCAGGCGGAGGGTGGTGCCGGCCTTGACTGCACCACCGTCGACCGCATCGACGGTGAAGGTGACGGTGTCGGAGTTCGGCATGTTCGCCACCTGCTTCAGGCGCAGGTTCTGGGCCGTGTAGTCGAAGGTCGAGGAGAAGAACATGTTGACGTACACCGACTTCCCGCCCGTGAAGTAGATGGAGTCCCCCAGCTTGGAGAAGTTCTCCATGCCGGTGCCGATGCAGCACCAGAACTCGGTGAACGGCAGGCCGAACACCTTCTGGTACCCCGGGGCCATCGGCTGGAAGTAGGTGGTCATGCCGGTCTCGGGGTTCTGCGAGGACAGGATGGTGTTGATGAAGGTGTTCTCGTAGTAGTCCGCGTACTTGACGTCCTTGGTGAGTTTGAACAGCTCACGGGACAGTTTGAGCATGTTGTACTCGTTGCACGTCTCCGAGGTCTGGGCGTTGCCGCTGTCTCCTTGGTTGGCGGCGAAGGCGTACAACAGATCCGCACCGTGGAAGTGCTCGGACTGGCTGTTGGACCCGGTCACGTAGGTGTGATGGTCGATCACGATCTTCCAGAAGTTCTGGGCCGCCGTGAGGTACATCGGCAGATCCCGCTTCTCCTGGTCGGTGAGAGCGGCGTAGTAGGACTCGTTCTGGGTCAGCACGGTGTACCGCTTGAGTGCGCCGATCAGTTTCGGGATCGTGGTGTTGGCGTGCCGCCCGTCGAGGACGTCGGTGCCGGCGGCGAGCTGCCGGAACAGGGTGGTCTCGTCGAAGGCCTCGGCCGCCTTCTTGTAGTGCGGATTGCCGGTGATGTCGTACAACTCGTACAGGGCCTCGTTCATCCCGCCGTACTCGGTACTCAGCAGGGTGGTGACATTGGTCAGCTTGGACACGCGGTTGTAGACGTACTCGCCGAACTGGTCGGCGATGGCCAGGGCCTGGTCGCCGAGCGGGCCGTCCACGAACTCGGAGATGTCCAACAGGCCGGCCAGGATCTTGTGCAGGTTGTACCAGGGGACAAGGACGTTCTCATCCGAGCTGCCGGTGCCCTGCACCTTGTCCAGGATGCTCTCTCGGAATGCGGAGACGTACCCGGCGCTGGCCGGGTGGCCCACGGCATAGGCGTCCTGCGACTTCTTCAGACCGTTGACGGCTGCCGTGATCTGGGCCAGCAGACCGGCCTTCGTCGTGGCATCGGTGGTGCTGATGTAGGACTGCGCCAGGGCCGACATGTAGTGGCCGAAGGCATGACCACGGAAGTTGGTGGCGTTGCTGCGTTCCCATCCGGCATAACCGCTGGTGGTGGTCGGGGTCAGCCCGGAGACCTTGTAGAACTCGAAAAGGAACTTCTCCGAACTCAGGCTCAGCAGGTATTCGTGCTCCTTGGCGGCGGCGTTGTTCAGGAAGGTGCCGGACAGCAGAACGGTGTCCAATCCGCTGTCCTCGAGCAGGTCGGCCAGTTGCTGGGCCGGTACGGTGACCTGGAACTGCCGCTGCACCACCGGTCCTGCGGCGTAGGAGACCTTGGCGGTCAGAGTGACCACCGCATCGGGTTGCCCCTCTTCCGGGCGTTTCACGGTGCCGAGGCTGTCGATCACCCCCGGGTTCGAGGACACCCACTGGATGGTCGAACCCCGGGATCCGGCGCTGCTCAGCACCAGGCCGATGGTCGCCGACTCCGGCAGGGTGAGACCGTCGGCATCCGACTGCGCGATGGCCTGCCGGTCGATGGTTCGGCCCGACTCCTCGTACAGGGACACCACTTCGCCCAGGTTCGCGATGCCGTTGTACAACCGGTACTCGTCGAGGCCGGCGACCAGGTAGGAACCCTTGTACTGCGGACCGTTGAACCCGATCGTCTTCGGCAGGGCCGCGCTGGAGCCGAGGACACCGGTGGCACCGTCGACGCCCACGGCGTTGGCGACGGTGGAGGACACGGGCTCACCGTTGCGGTAGAAGGAGACCCCCTTGGAGGTGTGGTCGTAGGTGACCACGACATGGGTCCACTGCCCTGCGGGGAAGAACGCGGCCCGGTCGGCCGAGGACACCCGAACCTTGTAGGGCTGCCCGGTGGCCGGTCCGATCGAGATCGCCAGCGGCACCGTGTTCGACTCCGAGGACAGGTACCAGCCGTCGGTGTTGTAGGCCTGTTTGTTCCAACTGATCACCTGCTCCCCGGCCATCGTGGCGGTGGGGTTGATCCAGAAGGAGAGGGTCAGGTCCTGGGGTTGCAGGTCGATGCTCGTGCCCAGGTCGAGGTAGGTGTTCCCCTTGAGTTTCAGGGCCTTGGAACCCGCTGCGACACCGGCCATGTACTCGTAGTTGAGGGTGGTGGAACCGTTGTGCCCCTTCAACGTGGCGTTGTTGGCCTTGGAACTCGAGTCCGCGGTGTTGTCCTCGAACTTCAGGTTCAGTACCGGATCGGGCAGCCCGGCCTCGGCGGCCCACGCGGGCACCCCCAGGCTCGAGGTCACCATCAGCGCAGCGGCCGTCAATGCCAGGGCCATCCGTCCCGGACGCCTCCTGGCGCCAGGTGCCACCGGCACCGCATTCTCCTTCGGCGGCCGGACCTCGACCAGGCGGTTCAACATCAACAGTGCCTTCCTCATCTACTCGGGTGGGCGGATCTCGTCCCGCGGTGAGATCGCAGGTGGTGGGGTTCGTCCGGGTTCGTCACCGACGTCCGGACGGAACCGACACGGGGGCAACAGGGCTCGCCGAAGACACCGGTCGGGCACGCCGACAGGCTGTCTTCAGGGGTTTCGCCGCCGCCGGTGTGCCCGTACCCCGAAACGCACCGGATTCGGGGGGCCACAACCGGCCCCGGGCAGGTCTACAGGATCAGCGGATGCGGGGTGGCCGGGGTGGTTCGGGACGGACCGAACCGGTGGTGACCGCCACTACGCGTAGGTGCCCCATACATGTCTCCTTTGACATCGATCCGCTGCACGTCGCCGAGACCGCCATGTCCTGCACGAACAGGAGGCGATCAGCATCCGGCGAGTTCATTGTGAGCGTTAACACCCATGAAGTCAACACGTCCGTCCACCATCGGGACATGGCCGCCCACCCCCTGCAGACGCGGGTGACCGACCGCGCGCCGCCGCCGACATCACCCGAGGGAGAGGCCGCGATCGGGTCCTGATCGGTTGACGAACCCCCTCCTGCCTTCAATTCCGAAAGATACCGAAAAGGATTGCGGTCTACCGAGGTGACGCGGTACGGTCCACCAACCAGCCTCCTGATCGAAGGGCCAACGTATGCGAGCAGCCACGACAGCGCACCACCATCGCCGCGGAGCCAGCGGTGTCACACGCAGCCACGCGGCTCAGGCACTGATCACCTCGACCCCCGAAAGCAGCACTGCACGGCGGTAATCCACGACGGGAACCTCTTCAGGCAGCGTCCATCGTGCCCTCAGCGCTGAGGTGCACACATCCGCCGCCATCCGGCTCCATCACGGCAACGCCCGATTTCCTCCCCCGCGCGCGTCCGCTCACACCCCAGGACGCCGCGGCCCCCTGCCTGTCCCGCAGCGGGGGAAACGCCGACTCTTGAACAACGGACCGAAAAGGCTTGCAGCCCCGCCCGACGGCGACAGCAGGGGACGGCCGGAGCCGGCACGCATGTCCGGCCCACGACGGTCGCAGCACCCACAACTCCACCCCGGCAACACATCCCAGCCCCAGTCCCACCCCGATTGAAAGGACACAAAGACGTGCCACAACGATTGTTCAGGAGGGCGGCCGCCTCGGCCGTCGCGGCCACGATGGTGGTGAGCACCTTCATCCTGCCCGCCACCTCCGCATCAGCAGTGGGCCCGGTCCTGCCGGGCAACGAAGGTGATGTCGGTGTCTACACCGACGGAACCAGCCACGTCATGGACATCGGCGAGCCGACCTTCACCAACGTGGCCGAGGTACAGGGCAAGCTCGCTCCCGGTGTTCCGTTCACCGCGAACAGCATGTACCAGAGCATCTTCGACAAGGATCTCGCGGCCGGCGGAACCGACTACTACCTCGACCGGGTGCTCGGCGTCCAGGGCACCCTCGGTGCCACCGTCCTGCAGACCCGCGGACGATCCCTGTACATGCGCGGCGCGAGCAACAACAACTTCACCGTCATGGGATTCGCCGGCACCGCCTTCGCCGGCGGTCCGAACAGCCTCGGGAACTTCTACACCGTCACGGTTCCCGGTCAGACGGTCACCGAGGTCAGCGCCAACCGCTTCAACGCACCCAGCCACACCTCCGACCGATACACCATCGGCACGACAGGTGTCTCGGCCGATCTGAAGAAGTTCATCACCTACGACAACGTCGCCGTCACCACCATCAAGTTCACCAACCCCGGCACCACCGCCGCCGCCTTCACCGTGCGCGCGACCTCGCCGATCGCCACGATCGCGACCGGTGCCGCCGACGAGCTGACGGGGTCCCGGACCCTCACCAGCGGTGCCAACAACGGTCTCGTCGACACCCCCTGGTCCACCGTCACCGTCGGCCTCAAGGCCAAGGGCTTCAGCACGGTCGGCACCAACCTCGACCGCGCCGTCAGCATCCCGGCCGGGGAGTCCCTGGAGATCTCCGTCGTCGGCGCCCTCTACTCCAACACCCTGCCCAAGTCCCGCGCCGATCTGCTCGAGTACGCGGACATGGCCCCTGCCACGGCCTTCAAGACCGGCGTCACCGAGTTCAACCGCCGTTGGGCATCGGACATCCCGTACGTCAACGTCCCGAACCCGGCCATCGAGAAGGCCATCGTCTACCGCTGGTGGGGTGAGCGCTACAACAGCCTCGACACCAACGAGCCGGGCTACGTGTACCAGTACCCGACCACGATCGAGGGCGTGAACCTCTACCAGAACTCGATCGTGCTGACCCAGCCGATGCACCTGCAGGACACCAAGTGGATGCGTACCCCGTACCTGCCGTACGGCCAGATCCTCAACGTGGGTGAGCTTTCCGGTTCCTCGGCGTTCCTGGACAGCCCCGGCCACACCAGCTGGAACAACCACTACTCCCAGTACATGGGCACCGCGGGCCTGGAGGCCTACAACGTCCACGGCGGCGGCGCGGCCCTGGCCGAGAAGTTCGGCTACTACTTCGAGAACGACGGCAAGGGCCAGCTGGAGCACTACGACGGCAACGGCAACAAGCTCATCGCCTACGACACGAACTACATGCCGGGCAACGACGCCGACGCGATCAGCTTCGGCTTCCCCAAGTCCACCGCCACCGCCCCCGGGGCGCGGACCATCGAGCGTCCCGAATCCGCTTATGTGTGGGGTGATTTCGATGCCGCCCGTCAGCTGTACGAGATCGCCGGCACCGGCAGCGGCAAGGTCAACGAGATGGCCGGGTACGCCAACGACATCCAGTCCTCCATCCTGACCAACCTGTGGAGCGAGGACACCAGGATGTTCCTGGCGAAGACGACCCACGGAGCAACCTCGGCGGCCTCGTCCAACGGCAAGGCCAATCCGCTCCCCGTCGCCTCCCGCACCTTCATCCCGGCCAAGGAGTCGAACCTCTACGACGTCTACTCCGAGAACCTGATCCCGAAGACCGACACCGCCAAGTACGTCGACGGTTTCCGCTTCCTGACCTACGGGGACAACTTCCCGATCTTCCCGTTCTACACGGCCAACCAGTACGACCGGACGGCCTACGGGATCGGCGGGTCGAACAACTTCTCCAACATCAACTTCACCGTGCAGTTCCGGGCCGTGCGCGCGGCGCTGCGCACCTATGACCCGACCCACAAGTACGTGACCCCCGAGTACGCCTCCCGGTTGCTGAACTGGATGGCGTGGAGCACCTACCCCGGTGCGGACCTGCGGGTGCCGAACCAGGCCGAGTACTACTCGGGTTGGAACGCCGCGACCAAGACCTACAACCGCAACAACCCGAACCACGTGATGCTCGGCAACATGAACTACATCTTCATCGAGGACATGGGCGGCATCCAGCCGCGGTCGGACGACACCATCGAGCTGTCCCCGATCGACCTGGGCTACGACTACTTCATGGTGAACAACCTCCGCTACCACGGCAAGGACGTCACCATCGTCTGGGACAAGGACGGCACGAAATACGGTCTCGGCCAGGGGTACAGCCTCTTCGTCGACGGGCAGAAGAAGGTCACCACCGACAAGATCGGCAAGTTGACCTACAACCCGAACACCAACGTGGTCGACGCCGCCGCCGGCCTGGCGGTCACCTACACCGCTCCGGCCGCGTCGAGCTTCCCGACCGCGAAGAACACCACCATCGAGGACACCCGCGTCGTGGAGTACCTCAAGACCGCCGGTCTGGACCTCACCGAGGGTTCGGTCAACCTCGCCAAGGGTGCGACCCTGAGCTCCTCCTTCACCCAGGTCGGTGCCCGTCCGACCCCGTGGCGCAACTTCCACACCCCCGGCTACAGCAGCAGTTCCATGAACTACTCCCCCGGTGCCATTGCCGAGACCGAGCGTCCGGTCAAGCTCGCCGCCGTCACCGACGGCAACACCGTCAACGAGCCCTACTGGGGCAACTACGGCACCACGGACGCAACCGGGTACGTCGAGCTCGATCTGGGCAGCGCCAAGAGGTTCGACAACCTGAAGGTCTACTTCGTCAGCGACCGCCAGGCCGGCGGCTACAAGGAGCCGCTCAAGTACGCCGTGCAGGTCCCCGACGGTTCGGGTGGCTGGAAAGCCGTTGCCGATCAGTACAAGTCGCCGAAGATCCCGACGGCCAAGTTCAACGAGGCCCTGTTCACAGCGGTCACGGCGAACAAGGTCCGACTGTCCTTCACCAACAACCCCGGCAACTTCACGGCCATCTCCGAGATCCAGCTCTTCGACTCCGGCCGGAACGTCCCGGCCGTGGTCAACGATCCGCCGAAGGTCACCGCAACGGTCAATGCCACCAACAACGGCAACCTGTCGACCACCCTGGTCGCCACGGTCACCGACGACGGTATCCCGGACGACAAGGTTCTGTCCTACGGCTGGGAGGTCGTCTCCAAGCCCGCCGGCGCCGGTGTCATCTTCAGCAACGCCGGCGGACTGACCACCACGGTCACCGGAACCGTCGAGGGCGCTTACGTTTTCAAGTTCAAGGCCAATGACGGCGCACTCACCGCCGAGCAGAACGTCCCGGTGACCCTGGCGAAGAAGGTCATGGTCGCCGAGTTCGGCGCCCAGGCCACCGTCACCACCAGCGGCTCCGCGTCCTGGGAGGATCCGACCAAGGTCAGCCTGCCGACCACCCCGGCCAACTCCAACCCGGGCACCAACAACGGCTGGGGTTCCTGGGGCCAGACCCAGAGCGGCACCAGCGTGGCCAACACGGCGTGGATCCAGTACAAGTGGACCTCCCCGATCCTGATGAAGTCCACCGACATCTACTGGTACGACGACAACGGCGGAACCCGCCGTCCGAATGCCACCACCTACACCATCGAGTCCTCCACCGACGGGACGACGTGGACCCCGGTGAACCTGACCAACGGCTCCACCTACGCCGGCGGCCTGGCCACCAACGCCTACAACCACTTCGACTTCACCGCCATCAAGGCGAGTTACCTGCGGATCAAGATCTTCGGCCTGCAGGGTGCCGGTGCCGGCACCGGTGTCCTGCGCTGGCGGGTCAACGGGGACACCGTCGATTCGGTGCGCAGCCCGGTCATCATCCGTACCCCCACCGGTGTGGTCCCGACCCTTCCGGCCACCTTGTCCGCCCAGTACACGGGCGGCGACCGGGACAACCTGGCCTTCCAGTGGCAGCCCATCACCGCGGACATGGTCGCCGAGACCAACGTCGAACCGTTCACGGTGTACGGCACCAACTCCGCCTACGGCCTGATCGCCGAGGCCCAGGTCTACGTCCGACCGGAGAACTCCACCGGCGGTATCGCGATCCAAGGCGCGGAACAGTTCTCGCAGACCGTACTGGTCGGCGAGCAGCCGTACCTGCCGACCAAGCTCCTGGTGTCCTACAACGACGGATCCCGGGACAACCAGGCCATCGGCATCAACTGGAACTACAACCCGACGGTCGTCAACAAGGCGGGGGTCTACGCGATCACCGGTGACCTGATCCTGCCGAGCTACGTCAGCAACGCCGGAACGGTCAAGACCACCTTCACCCTGACGGTGAAGCGGGCCCCCGGTACCGAGGCCGAAGTCGACGTGACACTGACCGCTCCGGAACAGGTCTCGACCAAACAGACGGCGGAGTTCGTCGCTGCCGCCACGGCCGAGGAGACCTTCTCCGGCCACTTCGAGTTGTACGACGGCGCCAAGAAGGTCGCCGAGAGCCCTGCGCTCGAGGCCACCGGTTCCAACTCCTCCTTCGCCGCCTCGCACACCTTCCGCGAGGCCGGATCGGGTATGGCGACGGGCAAGCGTCAGTACTCGGTGAAGTTCGTCAGCGACACCGCCGGGGTCAACGGATCTGCCTCCGATGCCCACCAGGTCGAGGTCTACTTCTTCGACAAGGCACCGGGAAGTGATTTCTACACCGAGATCAGCTGGATGTCCGCAGCCGGGATCACCACCGGAAACGCCAACGGCTCCTTCACCCCGGCCGCAGCGATCAGCCGTCAGGCTCTCGCCGCGTTCCTGTACCGCATCGACAACAACGGGGCCAAGGCTCCCGCCTGCACCGCTGCTCCGTATGCCGATGTTCCGGTCGACTCCCTCTTCTGCGGCGAGATCAACTGGCTCAAGGGCAAGAACATCACCACCGGCTTCTCCGGAAACCTCTTCAAGCCCGGTGCCTCCATCGAACGACAAGCCGTGGCGGCCTTCCTGTTCCGCTGGAAGAACCCGGGTGCCGAGAAGCCGGTCTGCACCACGGCCCCGTTCACCGATGTTCCGGCCGGTTCGGCCTTCTGCGGCGAGATCTCCTGGCTCAAGACCTCCGGGTTGACGACCGGGTTCACCGACGGAACGTTCAAGCCGGGAACCACGATCGAGCGTCAGGCGGTCGCAGCCTTCCTGTACCGGCTCACCCATCCGACCACCTGATCGGCTGAGGCAGGCATCACCGGCAGCAGCAGACAGTTGCTGCTGAGCACCACATGAGAAAGGACCCCCGGGCATCTGCCCGGGGGTCCTTTCTCATGTGCAGGTCACTGCACGAGGTGCATCAACAGATGTTCAGTGCGCTCGCGGACGACGGCCGAGGGCGAGAACGGTGGTGCCCGTCAGAAACAGGACGAGGCCGATGAGCACCTTGGGCAGGGTGCTGGAGTCCACACCGGTCGCGGCGAGCTGCGGCCCGGCCGGGGTGACGGTCACGGTGACCGGGTCGAGGGTGACGGGAACTTCCTGGGTGATGGTCTCGGTGACCGTCACCTGCTCCGTCACCGTGGTCTCCACGACGGGCACATCGGTGAACTCGAACAGGTCGGCCCGGGTGAAGACCGCGTCGTGGTCCGGGAACTCGGGCAGCTCGGCGGCCGCCGCTGCCGAATCGGACTGACCCTCGCAACCGAAGCCGTGGAAGACCACCGTCACATCGGATTTGCCTGCTTCATGGGCCGGGGTGGTCGCCTTGATCGAGATGTTGCCACGTTTGTCGACGACCACGCGTGCCTCTGTCGCGGGAGTGCCGTCGAAGAACACCTCCATGTCCACGTCGGGGAGTTCCAGCGCCTGGGGCCGCACCTTCGCTGCGGTGATCCGCTGTGCCAGTGCCGCGGACGCGGTCGACATCGACTCCACGTCCTCGAGGCAGTACCCGCTGACGGTGTTCAGGATGAACGGGCCTTCGAGGGAGACGACGGTCCCGCCGGTGGTGGGTCCGTGGCTGGGGGTCAGACCGCTGGTCCAAGGCTCTTTGTAGGTGAAGTTCCCGATCTTGACCGGGATGAGTCCGTCGACCGCCCCGGAGGTGTTCAGGGTGTCGCTGCGTTCGGGCAACTCGGTGCCGTCGGTGGTTCCGGTGCCGGCCGTGCTGGTGACAGTTTCCGATCCCGAGGTGGTGGTCGCCTGATCCGTGGACGTCTGCTCCGTGGACGTCTGCTCCGTGGACTCGTCGGCGAAGGCCGCCCGCAACCGGGCGGCGGCGCTGCCGGCCACCGGCGCGGTCGTCTCGGCGAAGGACTCCTCGAAGGTCTCCCACTCGGGCTCGGTGATCACGGTGTCGGCGTCCAGATAGGCCACCACCGGAACGGTTCCGGCCTTGTGCGCGGGGATGAGCCCCATGATGCCTTGTCCGTAGTACTCGTCGTACACGAATTCCGGGCTCTCGACATCACCGAAGGTCACCTTGACCACACCGAAAAGATTCTCACCGTAGGCCTCGAACACCTGGCCGCCGGCCGTCGACGAGGACCGCGGCCCGAAGTCGAAGACATCGGGAACCAGGACGTCGGCGCGAGCGGGGCTGGTGACGAAAAGGCTGCCCAGGACCAGGAGCCCGAAGGCCGCCAACCCCGCGCCGATGGGTGTCGATTTACGCATGAATACCTCGTTCTTGAGCGGGTGGGACCCGAGTGGTGGAACTCGCAGGATCTCACACGGATCTCATGGGTATCCCTCTTTCCCGGCGCGTCGGCCTGTTGAAGGACACGATCGACCGGCACGGGGACGGCATTATCACCCGTTCACCACAACCTGCCGGGGATCAACCCCCGTGAATGGTCGTCCTGACACGCACGAGCATCGGACTCGCCGGGGTGGAGCCGAAACCGAATTCAACCGGTGGGTCCACCGGAACGAGCCGGCCGAGATCCTCTTCCTGCCAACTCGCGGCAATCGAGGTGATCGGATGCGCATCCAACGCCGAATACCATTCACGCCGCCCGAAACCGGCAGTTCCCCTGGTCCGCACACCAGGCAGGACAACTCGGACGATCGGATCGATAAGTGTTGCCCACCAACGACTTCTAGCGATCGGGCGCGGCACGAGCCATAACAGGGCACCCAAGATCCCACGTCGGCCCAATTCCAGGACGACGGTGAGATCACCGGCACGCACCCGCCAGCAGGAACCACTGATCGACCACTGCACCCCGCTGATCACGATCTCGTCGAAATTGTAGGTCGCGCTGACGAAATCAGCGCATTCCTCGTGGGGCGCCAACAGCACCCGGTGGCCGTCGGCGCTCTCCATCATCACATCGGCGAAAGATCCGAGCGGAGAGTCCGGCCAGAAACCGATGACGATCCGGGTCCCGGATGTCGTGCCGAAACCGGCGATCGCTCCGTTGAAATATTGGAGGTCCTGTCGTCGCTTCATTGTTGGATGCTTCTTGTTCGCTGGTTGACCATGCGATCAGGAGACAAGACTTCCGAAGGCGATGATATTGCTCTCGTAGCTGCCTTCATCGCTGTTGAATGCACCTCCGCAGGTGATCAGCCTGATACCGGCATGATCGATGTTCCCGTAGACCTCTTCGGTCGGGAACTCCGACTTGAGATAGGACTGGACCTTGTCGATGGTGAAAGTGGCCACCGAGCCGTCGGCCCTGGTGACCTCGACGGTGTCCCCCGGAACCAACTTGTCCAGGTCGTAGAAGACCCCGGGCCCGTACCGGCGGGAATCGATGTGGCCGAGGAGGATGGAGGGCCCCTGCTGGCCGGGGGTGGGTGAGCCCGTGTACCAACCGGCTTCGGCATCAGGGTCGTCGAGGGAGGGGACCTGGACGGTGCCGTCGGGGTTCAGGCCGAGGTCCATCAGACTGGACTGCACGTTGATCGCCGGGATCGTCAGCGACACCGGGTCCGATTTCGGCAGCACCGGCCCCTTCACCGCCAGGAGGGAATCGGGAAGTTTGAACCCTTCCGCCGAGGACGGCGCCGTCTCGCTCGTCGGCGGTTTGCCCTCGTTCCCGCCCGTGGTGGTCGGCGCATCGGTGGTCGGCGCGGAGGTGGTCGGCCGGGCGGAGGTCGGGTCCGAGGCGGTCGCGGTGGCCTGAGGGGTGGTCTCGAGGGCGTTCGTCGAGGCACCGGTCGTCGGGGCAGCGGTCGAGGGGGCAGCGGTCGAGGTCGACGCACCGGTCGGGACTACCTCGGGGGAGCTTTGGGCATCGTTCCCGCAGGAGGACAGCGCCAGCACACCGAGCAACACCCCCGCGATGGACTGTCGAAGGCGGGCACGTCCCGGACGAGCTCGTCTGACACGAATGGTGGCCTGACCTCTGATCGGTGATGTCACATGTGATCATTCGGCACCGGCGACGGCGGGGTTTGGTCCGTCATCGTCCGTGGTGATGGGCACCCCAGCAGCTTCGAGGAGAACCATGAGTCCAGCGTTCACACATCCGAAGATGGCACTACTGGTGCTGACCAGTCATTCCGAGCTGGGGGACAGCGGGAAGAATACCGGTTACACGGTGTCCGAGGCCGCCGACCCCTGGCGGGTGTTCGTCGAAGCGGGCTGGGGGGTGCACGTGGCGAGTGTCGCGGGCGGCCGTCCACCGGCGGACGGGCTCGACCTGACCCAGCCGAACCAACAGGCCTGGACCTTGAACCAGGAGATCACCCATCAGCTTGAATCCGCACCGAGCCCCGAACACGTCAACCCCGCCATCTACGACGTCATCTACTTCGTGGGCGGGCACGGGGCGATGTGGGACTTCCCGGACAACGGCCCGCTCGCCGCGTTGGGTGCTGCCGTGTACGAACGGGGTGGTGTGGTCGCTGCCGTCTGCCACGGGCCCGCGGTGCTCACCACGCTGCGCCTGTCGAACGGATCCCTGCTGATCGACGGCCGGAAGGTGTCCTCCTTCACCGACAGCGAGGAGAAGGCGATCCATCTGGCCTCGACCGTGCCGTTCCTGCTGCAGTCCAGGTTGACCTCCCTCGGTGCCGTGCATTCCTCGGCGCCGAACTGGGCCGAACACGTCGTCACCGACGGCCGCCTGGTGACCGGGCAGAACCCGGCAAGCGCGGCGGGGGTCGCCACCGCGGCCATCGCGGCCGCGGCCGGCTGACCCCCCTCCTGTTCCCGCGCACGCTGTTGTTCCTCGCGCGCGATGTTTCGTGCGCGAGAAGCAACATCGCGCGCGGGAACGATGCAGGTATCAGCCGCCCATCACCGTGCACGCCGGGATCTTGATGATGGCCGCCTGTTCGGCCGGGGTCAGGCTGCCCAGGGCACCGAGCTCCCCGTTGATGCCCTGGTTGAACTCGGTGTTGGCATCCATCGCCGACTTCAGGGCGGCGTCGGCCGCCGCTGTGTCCGCGAGATCGACCGCCTTGAGCTCGGCCCCCTTGGCGATGAGCCGTGGCCCGTACTCGGCGAAGGCGTCGACGAAGGTCGTTGCGACCTTCTTCCCGTCGGTGAACGACGGCGGCTCCAGCCCGCTCAACGTCTCCCCCAGGGTGGTCAGCCCGTTCCCCAGGCCGTCGTACGCCTGCGCGAAGGCCGGAAGTGCGATGGAGGGGTCGGTCTCCTCGGCGGCCGCCGTCAACTGGTTCCCGCTTTCGCCGAGACCGGCGTAGCCGGTACAGAAGGCACTCATCCAGGCCACCGAGTCGGCACCCAGTTCAGCGGCCTCCACCGTCGAGGTGGGTTCACCCGAGGTGCCCGCCGAGCCCGGATCGGTGGGCGCGGAGGAGCTGTCCGGCACTGCGGTCACCGTCGGGGTGCCACTGGCCGAGGCGCTGGTCGTCTCCTCGGGGCTCGGCGACGCCTCGGGATCGCTGCCGCAGGCCGACAGGGCCAGGGCCAGCACCGCGGCAAGGGAAATACCGCTGAGCAGACTTCTTTTCATGTGGTGGGTCTCCTGGTGGAAGAAGCGGATGGGAGCTGACCCACCGCCGCCACGGACGATGGGCTGGTCCCAGCATCCCATCCGGTGCCTGTCACCCAACCGACTGTCGAGTTGTGACACCTGGTAATCCCGGTGACACTGGGAGTGGTTTGTACTTTTCGGCGCCGAAGTCGTCTTCGTGGAGATTGTCCGGCACCGGGGTCGACCGATCGACAACAAGGGGAAAATCGATGGGACATCGTCTGCTCAAGGTCGGCGCAGGTCGCCGGTCCCTCGCCCTGCTCACCGCCGTGGTGCTGGGGCTCGGATCCGCCGCCGCGGTCGACCTGGTCGCCTCGGCGGCCGATCCGACGGCGTCGATGACCATCACCAAACAGGCCAGCGAGACGACCGTGATCCCCGGCCAGGTGTTCGAGTACACCATCGAGTTCCAGTGCACCGCAGGCACTGTCAGCGGTTGCGTGAACGCCGCGATCTCCGATGTCCTGCCCGCGGGGTTGATCGTGGCACAGACCCCGGACATCTCGGGACCGGCAGCGGCGGCGGCCACCGTCGACGTCTCCGGGAACACCGTCGGCATCACCTTCGGTGACGACCTCGGGGCCGGGCAGAAGGGGCTGGACGCCGGAGCCAGTTCCACCCTCACCATCTCGGTCCGGGTCGATCCGGACATCCCCTACTCCGCCTCCGGGGTCCCGTTGGTCAACACGGCCCGGATCACGGCCGACAACGCCGATCCGAAGCAGGCACCGGCCACGGTGACCCCGCAGGTCCCGCTGGAACTCGACGCCGTCACCACCAAGGCCATCGAGCCGGCGGGCGCCCTGCCCGTGCCCGGCACCCCATTGACGGCCACCCTGACCGGTGAGAACACCTCCAACGCCGCGGTCGACACCCTGACCATCACCGACCCGGTGGATCCCGCCGCGACACCGAACCCGTTCACCTATCTCGGCCTGACTTCCCTCGGTACCGTCGCCCTCCCACCGGGCGCGGACACCGTGCAGGTGCGCGTCTGGGTCGGCGGCAGCTGGACGGCAGGTCCCGTGGGACCACCCGCCGCCCTGCCTCCGGTGGTCGACCCGGCGACCGTCACCGGCCTGCAGTTCATCTTCACCAGCACCGACGGCGCGGACATCGCCCCCGGCGACGCCGCCTCCGTCGGGCTGAACCTCGCCCAGCGGGACAACGTCACCGAGCTCACCGGGCCGATCACGATCACCAACACCGCCGTCACCACCGTCGCGCTCGGCGAGGCCAGGGGCACCTCCGATCCCGCCTCGGACACCTACCGGATCCCGCCGTCGGATCTGGCCGTGGAGGCGACCAAGAGATTCGACCCCGACGTCGTCCGGGCCGGTGACCCCAGCACCGTCACCCTCACCGGCACCAACACCTCCGAGCTCGCCCTCGACACGTTGACCGTCACCGAGCCACGGCCGGGCTCGGACAACCCCTTCGCCGACGGCGGCCTGACCTTCACCGGCCTGGGAACCGACGGCAACGGCGGCGGGATTCAGTGGCCCCGCGGCGCGACGGCAGCGACCATCACCTACACCTGCGCCGGAACCGGGGCAGGTGCACCGGTCCCGGCCGCCGGGATCGGCACCCTGCCGCCTCCCCCGGCCGGTTGCACGGTCATCGGCTTCGCCGCCACCTTCACCGGCGGGACGGCCTCGGGCGGCCAGGCCGTGATCCCGTTCACGGTGACCACCGCCGAGGACCAGGACACCGACGAGGTGGTCCGCAGCAACCAGGTGGGGGTGACCGGCAGCCTCGGCCAGGCCACCACCCAGAGCCAGGCGACCGACGAGATCACCTCCCTCATCGACCGTCTCGCCGTCACGGTCGCCAAGAGGATCTCCCCCGCGCAGATCAACTCCGCCCCGGGCCAGATCGCCACCGTCGGCCTCACCGGCACCCTCAGCCCCTTCCCCGCCTCGACCGTTGACGCCCACCAGCTCGTCGTCGCGGACCCGGCCGACCTCGCCGCCGATACCTGGTGGGATGCCTTCCAGGCGAGGAGTGTTGCCGCCACACCGGTTCCGGCCGAGTCGACGTTGACGGTCCAGTACTGGGACGGAACAGCGTGGGTGGACGTACCGGGGATGGTCGCCATCCCCGGTCCGACCGTGTTCTCCGGCGAGCTGCCTGCCGCGGTGAAAGGCTCTGCCCAAGGCATCCGATTCGTCTACGACTCCGAACAGGGTTTTCCGCCCGGTACCTCGGTCAAACCCAATCTCGCCTTCACCCTCCGCCCCGCGATGGCCGGGGAGGACGGCACGGTGACCGACTGCGCCCGCTCCGCCGCGTCGAACGGGCGGCTGACGGCCGCCGCCACCCAGACCGTCTGTCCCGAGATCACCCTGGTGCCACCGACCCCGGGGGTCGCCGACCTGGTCGAGAAGGACTGGGACCCGGACAAACTCGTCAACGCCCGGTCGGGCAACGAGATCGGTGCGACCCTGAGGTGGTCCACCGGAGGGTATTCCGGTGTGGACAGCCTCGTGCTGACCGACACCGGCGACCCGACCGGGACCGCCCTGGACCAGAGTGTGTTCGACTCCTTCGACCTCGTCCGCATCGACCCGGTGACCACGGCGACGGATCCGCTGCTCATCTACGACCAGGTGGCCTCGGTGCAGCTGTACCGGCTGCCGGCCGGTAGTACCGACCCCACCGCCGGCCAGTGGGTCGATGCCGCCGCCGACCCCTGCCCGGCCGCCTGCGACGGGACCTTCCCCGGCCTCGCCCTGTCCCCCGCCGAACGCGTGAACACCATCGGGTTCCGGCTCACCTACCAGGAGAGCCCGACCAGGGGTCCGCGAACGGGGAACGACCCGGCCGCGCCGGAACCCGGCAGCGGAGTGGCCGCATCGAACGGCGACAACCGAGCTGTCCATCCGGTTTTCGCCGTGCGTGACGAACTGCGCAGCAACGAGGACGTCCCGGTGACGGCCGAACACGTCTACAACCTGCCCGGCCGGGCCGGGGAGGTGCGCAACACCGTGCGCGCCGAGGCCTTCGTCGGCGCGGAGAGGATCCTCACCGACGATGCGGCCGACGACGTCGCCCTGGTCGACATCCCGGTCACGGTGAAGGCCGAGAAGACCTGGTCCGGCGGCCCTCTCGGCATTCCTGCCGTCGGGGTGCCGGCCGATCGCCACCCCACCGGCCGGGCGACGGTGAGTGTGCAGAACACCACCCCGGCCGAGGTGGACCAACTCGTCATCATCGACCCGGCCGGCGGCAGCAACCCGTTCGACGCGTTCGACCTCACCCGTTTCGTCACGATCCCCGATCCGCAGACCATCGGTGCCTCCACCGTCGTCATCACCCTGACGGACACGGCAGCCAACTCGAGCAGCTACACCAGGGCACAGGCGCTCGCCCTGACCGCGCCCCAACTGGCCGACGTGGTCGGGATCCGGATCGTCTACACCGGTCGGATCACCGCCGGTGCGCGCGCCGCGGTGTCCTTCGACACCCGATTGCGCGCGCAGGCCCGCTCCGACCAGCGGCCGCCGGTGGCCGGCCAGACCTTCACCAACGAGATGGAGGGCACCGCGACCGATCTGCTCGACTACCCCGGCGTCGACCCGGTGACCAGCAGCGACGACGACCAGGCCACCATATCGGTACAACAGCAGGGTGTCGGCGTCACCACCGGCAAGGTCTTCACCCCGACCAACCAGACCGAGCCGGACAACACGCCGGTGCGGGTGACCCTGTCCGGCCAGCCCGCCGGGCCGTCCCGAACCACCACCATGTCACTGACGGACACCTCTGCGACCTTCTGGAACCAGTACGACTTCGTCGATCTGGCACCGATCACCCTGACCGCGCCGATCACCCGGGTGCAGGTCGATGCCTTCACCGGCGGAACCTGGACCCTCGTCGGTGGACAGCCGGTGCTCACCGGAGGCTCCTGGCACACCGGGGCGGCCACGACCGCGGCGAATCTGGCGCTGCCCAACGATGTCTCGCCCGGCCAGGTCCAGGGGATCCGGTACATCTTCACCCGTGCCGACGGCAGCAACTGGGAGAACCCGGCCACCCCCAACCAGTCCGCCCCCTTCCTGGTGAAGCGCCGGGCCGAGCTGAACACCGGCGGCCCCGTCCCCTCCACGCTGGTCGGCAGCGCCCCCGCGCCGGGTGAGACCTCGGCCGGCACCGCGACGAACACCGTCACCGCGAAGGTGACCAGCTCCGATGTCGACGCCGACGGGATCCCGCTGACCGCCTCGACCGACGCCACCGCGCGGATCGTGTACCGGCACGCCACCAACGCCGTCCAGGTGACCAAGACCCCCAGCGGGGACGTCAAGCAACCGGGCGCGGCCTTCCCGTACACCTTGACCTTCAAGAACACCGGCCAGGTGCCGATCGAGAACCCCGTGGTCACCGACCGTCTCCCGGTCGACGGTGACGGCCCGCTGGTGGTGTTCCCCGACGGCGGGACCACCTACACCTACACCCTGACCCCGGCCGGCTCCGGCCCGACCGCACTGCCCACCGACCCCGCCGCTGTCACCGTCACCGCCACCGGTACCGGGATCACCTTCCGTTTCCCGGCCGGCTCCCGCCTCGAGATCGGCCAGACCTACTCGATCTCCTTCCCGATGCAGACCCGTCCCGGGCTGGCCGCGAACACCCCGTTCACCAACGTCTTCGGTGTGGTGGCCGACCGGGCCTGGGACCAGTGCAGCGGCACCCTCGACGTGTCCGGCGAGTGCCGGGCCTCGGCGACCAACACGGTGCTCAGCGCCGGCGCACTGTCGGTCCGCAAACTGGTCAAGGGCGAGGACTCCAATCTGCTCGGCGTGATCACCGATCCCGCCGTGACCGCCGCCGTCACCTGCACCCCGAACGCGGCCGGTTTCTACGGTCGTCCGTGCATCCCGGTCACCAGGCCCGGCGGCGACATCACCTGGCGGATGGAGTTCCAGAACTCGGGCAACCGGCCGATCGACCGGATCGTCGCGGTGGACCGCCTTCCCGCGGTCGGCGACCGACTGGCCACGGCGAACCTGGCGCGGGGCAGCCAGTGGCAGCCGCTGCTCTCCGGGCCGCCGCCGGCCCTGGTGAACCCTTCCTCCGGCACCCTGAAGGCCTGGTACACCACGGATGCCACCCCCTGCGCGGCCGATCTCGCCACCGACGCCACCAACTGCCCGGCGGGTGCCTGGACACCCTGGACCGCCGCACTGACCATCGATCCGGCCACCGTGACCGGGGTCAAGTACGAGATCCTGCCGGCCACCCCGCTGGCCCCGGCCGCGTTCACCAACGTGGACCTGCGGATGGTCGCCCCGGCCTACACCCCGGAGCTGACGAAGAACGCCGTCGCGTACAACACCATCGGCATGTCCGGCCGGTGGGTCAACAACCAGACGAAGGGCTACACCCTGACCACGGAGCCGCCGCGGGTGGGGGTGGCTCTGGCCACCGGCCCGGTCCAGGTGCTCAAGACCGTGGCCGGGGACGCGGCCGAGCAGTACGCCCCCGTCACCTTCACCGCCACCCTCGACTGCACCTCGGTCGGACAGCAGGTACCACTGGGGAACCAGGCCGACCTGACGCTGACCCCCGGTGAGCCCGTCACCGTCGAGAACCTGCCGTGGGGCAGCCGGTGCACCGTCGAGGAATCCGACCAGGGCCAGACCTCCTGGTCGGCAAGCACTGTCACCGTCACCCAGGACCCGATCGAGATCCCGACCATCTCCGTCACCAACATCTACCGCTACGCCTCCCTGGTCGTCTCCAAAGTCGTGTCGACCAGCGCGGTGGACCAGGTGGGCACCCCGATCGGCTACGGCCCCTTCATCTTCGGGGTGAGCTGCACCTACCTCGGCAACCCGGTCTACGCCCAGGGTTACGGCCCGGACGCCCCGATGAACGCGGTCCTGGCCGACGCCGGCAGCTCGCAGTTCCTGCACCTGCCCGCCGGAGCGGACTGCACCGTCACGGAAACCGATGCCAAGGGCGCGGTTTCGATCACGGCGGTGGCCACCGCCGGCGACGCCGACCCGGTCACCAGCGAAGGTCCCTCCGTCGACATCACCCTGGCCCCGGACGGAGAACTCGTCCCGGCCGACCTCGTCGACGTCACCAACACCTACGACACGGGCACGATCAGCATCGTCAAGGAGGTCATTGGGGACGCCGCACAGGAGTACGGCGCCGGGCCGTTCACCGCGCACCTGACCTGCACCCTCGACGACGAGTCCGGCAGCCGGTCCGTCTGGGACGGCGACCTCCTCCTGGGCGGTGGGCACCCGCTGACGGCGACGGTCGAGAACATCGCCGCCGGCGCCGAATGCACCGTCACCGAAACGGATTCCGCCGGTGCGACCTCGGTCTCCATCGCTCCGCAGGACCCGATCCTGGTGGCGGGGAACGAAACCGGAACGGTCACCATCACCAACAGTTTCGACATCGGGGAACTGGAGCTGGTCAAACAGGTCAGCGGCGGGGCCGCCGCCTACGCCCCGGACGCCTTCGAGGTCCAGGTGGACTGCACCGTGGACGGGAACCCGCTCCCCGGCTTCCCGAGGACCGTCAGCGTGAGCACCTCCGCGCCGACCAGGGTCCCCACCCTTGCGGGCTCGGTCTGCACCGCATCCGAGACCGGATCCGGCGGGGCGACGACCGTCACCTACGACCCGACCGGGACCGACGACCTATCGGGACCGGTGGACATCACCGCGGAGGACCCGGCGGTCGCGACCATCACCAACGAGTTCCGGTCCGGCGGCCTGCGGATCGTCAAGGACCTCACCGGACCGGGCAGTGCCATCGGATCCGGCCCGTTCACCTTCGCGATCACCTGCGAATACAACGGCACCGCGGCGGCCTACCAGGGGGAGATCACCCTCACCCGTGAGGGATCCGGCACCAGCCTGACCTCACCTGTCGTCCCCGGGCTTCCGGTGGGCGCGGTGTGTGTGGTCACCGAGACGAACTCCGGTGGCGCGGACGCCGTCCCGGCCCCCGTCACGGTGACGATCCCCGACGGCGGCCCGGCCGGACCCGAGGCGGTGGTGACCGCCGGCTTCATCAACACCTTCTCCGCCGCGCGACTGGAGATCGCCAAGGTGGTGACCGGAACCGGGGCCGATGCCGCCGCGGGGAAGACCTTCACGGTGGCCGTCAGCTGTGAGCTGCCCTCCGCGGACGGTCCGGTGACCGTCTTCTCCGGGCCGCTCCTGATCAAGGGCGGACAGACCCTGGCCGTCACCGTCGCCGACGGCTCGGAACTGCTGGTGCCGATCGGAACCCATTGCTACGCAGCGGAAACCGATACCGGCGGTGCGACGGGGGTGGGGATCGATTTCGACTCCTACGATCGGGCGGCGGTGGCGCAGCTCGCTGTGGAGCTGCAGACCCTGACGATCACCGTCACCAACACCTTCACCGCCCCGGAGCCGCCGACCACCGGGCCGACCACCGGGCCGAGCACCACCGGGCCGACCACGGGCCCGACCGGGCCCGGCACCACCGGGCCGTCGGTCACCATCGCCCCCACGTCCGCCCCGAGCACCCCGCCGGTACCCCCGGGGACCGGTGGGCTGCCGGTGACCGGTGCGCCGGTCACCCACCAGCTCGTGCTGATCGCCGCACTGCTGGCGGCCGGCCTGTTGCTGGTCGGCTACGGCCGTCGGGGTCGGGGCAGTTCGGGACGGGGCAGTCGGCAGCACTGACCTGGTGCGTCACGGTGGACCGACCGGCTGATCCTGCTAGAACTGGGTACATGGGACAGATGGGAACACCGGCAACCGAACACCTGGAAGTCGAGCTGAAGTTCGAGGTCGAGGCAGGGACCGTCCTACCGGGCCTGAACGACCTCGACGGGGTCGCCGAGGTCAGAGTGTCCCAGAGCGAGCTGTCGGCGACCTATTTCGACCTGCCGGGCCTGCGGCTGGCCCGCGCGGGCGTCACCCTGCGCAGACGCACCGGCGGCCACGACGCCGGCTGGCACCTGAAGCTGCCTGCCGGGGATGACGCCAGAACGGAGTACCAGGTCGAACTCGGCGACAGCGAGTCGGTGGTTCCCGCCGAACTCCTCGACCACATCCGGGTGCTGGTGCGGGACCACGCCCCGGCGCCGGTGGCCACCATCCGCACCTCGCGGACCGAGCACCTGCTGATCGGCCCCGACGGCACCCACTTGGTGGAGGTCGCCGACGACACCGTACGCACCCAGGCCTTCCAGGCGGCGGGATCGGCCCGGCTGGACAGTTGGCGTGAATGGGAGGTCGAACTGGTCGACGGGCCAGCCCGGACCGTGAAAGCGGTCCGTAAGGCGTTGCTCAAGGCCGGGGCCACCACGGCCGGCCGCGGCTCGAAACTGGTCCACGCCCTCGGCGGGCTGCCTGCCGCGGACTGCCCCGCCCCCGACCGCAAGGGTCCGGCCGGGGCCGTCCTGCGGCCCTATCTGCAGGAACAGATCACCGAACTGTTCGATCGCGATCCGCAGGTGCGTCGGGACGAACCCGAAGGCATCCACAAGATGCGGGTGGCGACCCGGCGACTGCGCAGCGCCCTGTCCACCTTCCGCCCGTTGCTGGACGGCGAGGTCACCGACCCGATCAGGGACGAGCTGAAATGGCTGGCCGAGATCCTCGGTCGGGCGCGGGACGTGCAGGTCCAGACCGAACGGTTGCATTTGGCGGTGCTCGCGGAACCGTCCGACCTGGTTCTCGGTCCGGTGGACCGCCGGGTCCAGCTGACCCTCACCCAGGCCTACCGTGAGGCCTTCACCGGAGTGCGCCAGGCCCTGGACTCCACCCGTTACTTCCGGCTGCTCGATGCGTTGGACACCCTGTCCGACCACCCGCCGCTGAGCGCGAAGGCGGCGGGCCGCGCCGACCGGGTGCTGCCGGATCTGGTGGCGAAAAAATGGAAGCGGCTGCGCAAGGCCGCCGGGGTGGTGCTCGCCGACGGGACGGACGGCGAGCTGCACGAGACCCGAAAGGCCGCCAAACGGGCGCGGTACGCCGCGGAGGTGGTCGGGGTCGTGTTCCCCCGGGCACGCAAGGATGCCGAGATCGGCCAGGACCTCCAGGAGATCCTGGGTGAGCACCAGGACAGCGTCGTCAGCCGTGACCATCTGCGCGAGCTGGCGGCCCAGGCCTACGGGGCCGGTGAGAACACCTTCACCTTCGGGTTGCTGCACGCCCGGCAGCAGGCGATCGCCGAGGAGATCGAGGGCCGGTTCCCGGCGATCTGGAAAAAGGCCGACCGCCGGCTGCGCCGCTGACCACGGGCCCAGGGGCCGCGGGCCGCGGGAGCGAGGTCAGCGGGAGCGAGGTCAGCGGGGGCGAGGTCAGCGGCTAGCGGGAAAGCGGCTAGCGGCCGAGCTTGGCCAGAACCTGGGAGACGTCCGGGTTCGTCATCCCGGACCCGTCCTGGAAGACCACCGTCGGGACGGTGCGGTTCCCGCGGTTGAACCCCTCGACGACGGCCGCCGCCGCCGGGGTCTCCTCGATGTCGATGTCCTCGAACTCGATCCCCGCCCGGTCCAGGTCGATCAGCAGCCGATGGCAGAACGGGCACCAGGACGTGGTGTAGACGGTGATGTCGCTCATGGCGCTGTGGGCTCCTGTTTCGGTACGTCAGGCGGTGGGTCGATCCCTGATGGCAACACCAGCTGCGGCCGGAGTTGTTCCCGGATGTACTTCAGGGTCACCACCAGGGTCGCCGTCAACGGTACGGCCAGGAACGCCCCGGTGATACCTGCCAGGGATCCGCCGACCGTGATGACGCCGAGCACCACCCCGGGATGCAGCTCCATCGCCTTGCCGACGAGGAACGGCGAGAGCACGTTGCCCTCCAGCTGCTGGACCAGAACCACGATCAGCACCACCCACAGTGCGGTGCCCACCCCCTCCGAGACCAGGGCGACCAGCACGGCCAGGATGCCGGTGGCGAAGGCGCCGATGATCGGGATGAAGCCGCCGAAGAAGGTCACGATCGCCAGTGGCAGCACCAGCGGCACCCCCAGGATCCACAGGCCGAGGCCGATGAAGACCGCATCCACCAGGGACACGGCGGCCTGGGACCAGAGGAAACTGCCCAGCTGGTCGAACACCCGGGTGGACAGTTCGGAGGCATGACGCCCGGCGGGCCGACCGATCCAGCCCGTCACCCAGGCGAGGAACTTCGGTCCGTCCTTCATCATGAAGAAGGTCAGGACCAGCGCCAGCACCAGGGTGACCGCGGCCGAGGACAGACTGCCCAGCACCGTGCCGACCTGGCCGGCGATCGCCTCGGCATTGTCCTGCAGGGCCTTGATGCCCTTGTCGATCCATCCGCCCAGATCGTCCGGGCTCAGGTTGAACGGAGGTTTGGACAGCAGGTCGCGGAGGGAGTCCAGACCCGCCGATCCCTGTTCGGCGAGCTTGTCGATGTCCGAGCTCACCAGTGGGACGAGCACCGCGACCAGTCCGAGGACGATCGCCAGGGAACCGACGACCACGATCGCGGCGGCCAGTGCCGGCGGCAGCCAACGGCGCAGGAACCTGGTGGGCGCCCACAGCACGGAGGCCAGCAGGAAGGCGAGCACCAGGGGCAGCACGATCGTCCAGGTCTGTCCCAGCACCCAGCCGACGACCACCAGCCCCAGGATCAGGACCAGCACCCGCCAGGTCCAGCGGGCGGTCTCGTTGACGCCGTTCTGCAACCGTTGTTTCGGCTCGGACACACCGCCCGGTTCACGGATGGGATCGGTCATCGATCGGTCCTACGCAGCACGTGCTCTCTCCTTCGTTCCCGGGCAGCCGGGGGAGGGGTGGGCATCCGCCGGATGCCACCCGCTCAGGGTCAACAGGGAATCTCGATCTTCGAGGTGGTGTACTCGTCGAGCACATCCGGTAGTACCGCTACCCCGATTCCTGGCCCGGTAGGCACGGTGAGGTGGCCGTCCTGCAGGACGAAGGGTTCGGTGAGGTCCTGGGCGAAGTAACGGGAGGAGGCCGAGGTGTCCCCGGGCAGAACGAAGTTCGGCAGCGCCGCGAGTGCGACATTGGCCGCACGCCCGATCCCGGTCTCCAACATCCCACCGCACCAGACCGGAACCCCATGGGCCGCAGCGACATCGTGGATACGCCTGGCCTCGAGGTAGCCGCCCACCCTGGCCGGCTTGACGTTGATGATGCTGCAGGCCCCCAGTGCGATGGCGGCGGCCGCATCCCGGGCGCTGGTGATCGACTCGTCCAGGCAGACCGGGGTGCTGATGATCTTGGCGAGTTCGGCGTGCCCACGGATGTCGTCCTCGGGCAACGGCTGTTCGATCAGCAGCAGGTCGAAGGGGTCGAGCCGGGCCAGATGCCGGGCATCGGCCAAGGTGTAGGCGGTGTTCGCATCCACCTGGAGGGTGATGTCGTCGCCGAACCGTTCGCGGACGGCCCGGACCGGCTCGATGTCCCAGCCCGGTTCGATCTTGAGCTTGATCCGCAGATACCCCTGGTCGAGGTAGTCCCCCACCGCGTCAAGGAGGGCACCGATCTCGTTCATGATGCCCACCGAGACCCCGGCGGGAACCCGCTCCTTGACGGCACCGAGGTACCGACCGAAGGACAGGCCTGACGACCGCAGATCGGCGTCCAGGATGGCGGTCTCCAGCACCGCCTTGGCCATCTGATGTCCCTTGACCGGTGCCAGTGCGGTCCCGACCAGCTCCGCGCCGAGCCGATCGCCCAGGGCCGTCAGGCGGGGCAGCAGGTGGTCGATGATCACCAGGTCGGAGGAATCCAGGAACTCGCTGGAGTACAACGGTTCCGGTTCGGCGGCGCACTCGGCCCAGCCCTCGGAGTCCGAGGTGACCACGTGCACCAGGGTGGTCTCCCTGGTGTGGCTCTCCCCGAACGAGGTCCGGAAAGGGGCCACCAGCGGGATGTCGACCCGGATCAGCTCCACCACTTCGATTTTCATGTTCTCCCTGGTCTCTCGAGCCGGTACCAGCTGTCCCTGCTGACGCCGGTGGCCACGTAGCCGTCGGCGAAGGCCGCACCGAGCGCCGCCCTGACGTCACGACGCCAAGCGGCGGCGAGACCCGGGTCGGCGGCGCGGATCCCCAGGATGTCCCGCGGCATCCGCACCCAGATCTGCTGCTGATGAACACGTGTCAACGGCTCACCGTCCGGTCCCGGCGGTCCGGTCCGATCGGGCTCCCTCGCAGGCAGCACGACCTCGGCGAACTCGCCCCGACTGCAGGCCTCGGCCGTCGGCGAGTCCAGCTGCCATCGCGCAGTCAGCCGGTCCGACTCGTCACCGGCGTTGATCGCATCGGTCATCGGCCCGTAGAAGTTGACCGAGTACTCGCCTGCCGTGGCTCCGAGTTTCACCAGGTTGAACCGGGCATTGCGGGCGACCAACGGGTCGAAGGTCCAGCTGATCGAGGTGAAACCGCGTGCCAGCGCCCAGCGGCGTTGATGGTGTTTCAGTGCCGATCCTGTCCCACGGTCGGACTCCCCCGGCCGAACACCGGCGATCAACGAGTACAGGGAATCCGGTCCGGACCGGATGGCGACCGCGCCGCCGCAGATCTCACCGGTGGCGTCGTAGGCAGCGGTGACTGCGGCTCCGGCGTGGGTGAAACTGCGCAGCAGATCGGTCGAAATGGGCGGCCCCGCAGGGCCCGTGCCCCAGACCCGGACGAACAGGGCGGCAAGGTCTGCGAGCTGCCCGACGTCGGTGTCGAGGTCGCGGATCGTCAGCCCGGGTTCCATCTCCAGAGACTAGCCCGCCCGGTTTCTCCCACCCCGGCGACCCTGGAAGCCCGCCCCCGAATGGCGGCCCGGGCGGAGAGCATCAATCATGTATGGGCCGACCCGAAACGGGTACTGAAGCATTCGTCAACGGGGGACCTTCCTGGGCCGGTGGTGGTTCTGGCGTGCACAGGAGTTTCTCCAAGGCCACACGGCCGCGAGGGAAGGTGAGGTCCGGCGTGACGGAGACAGCGGCCACACGACAGCCGGTGCTGGTACTGATGGGGGTGTCCGGTTGCGGGAAGTCCACGGTGGCGGCCATTCTCGCCGGTCAGCTGGGGTGGGACTTCGCCGAGGGTGACGACATGCACCCGGACGAGAACGTCGAGAAGATGCACGCCGGCCACGCGTTGACCGACGAGGACCGTTGGCCCTGGCTGGAAACGGTGGACTCGTGGATCGTCGAGCACGCCCTCGCCGGGCTTCCCGGCCTGGTGACCTGCTCGGCGCTGAAGAAGTCCTACCGCGATGTGCTTCGCGGCGAGAACGTCATCTTCGTCCACCTCTCCGGGTCCCGGGAACTCATCGAACGAAGGATGGCCTCGCGGCACGGCCACTACATGCCGACATCACTGTTGGACTCCCAGTTCGCGACCCTGGAGCCGTTGACCGAGGACGAGGTGGGCATCGTCGTCGATGTGGCCGGCAACCCCGCCCAGCACGCCGCAGAGATCACCGCCCGCCTGCACCTGGAACCCGGGATCGGTTCCACCAGCCGGGATGCGCCCGAGCCCGGGGCCAACAGCGCGGCCGGTGCGGGCCGCCCCGTCACCTCGGCCAAGTCCTCGCCCTGACCGGGTCCACCCGGGCGCCCGACGCACCGGCCCTCCCCGAGCACGCCTTACCTGAACACGCAGACCCGATGTTCCCACCTCCCGGTATCCCTTGGAGCCAGCGATGATTCCCTCCCCCGTAGCCGCCCTCGCCGCGGATGCCGATCCGAATGCCCCGTGGACCAGCCACGACACCCAGCTGATCGTGGTCACCGTCATCGGCATCGCCCTGATCGTCGTACTGATCGCCTGGCTGAAGGTGCACCCGTTCCTGGCGCTCATCCTCGGCTCAGCCTTCGTCGGTCTGGCCTCGGGCGTGGCCCTGGGGGATGTGATCACCAACTTCGAGACCGGGGTCGGCAACACCCTGAAAGAGGTCGGTCTGCTGATCGCCTTGGGGGCGATGCTCGGCAAACTCCTGGCTGACTCCGGGGGCGCGGACAAGATCGTGGACACCTTGCTGGCCAAGGCCTCCGGGGCCATGGTGCCCTGGGCGATGACCCTGGTCGCCGTCATCATCGGTCTGCCGATGTTCTTCGAGATCGGGTTGGTGCTGCTGCTCCCCGTCATCGTCCTGGTGGCCGTGCGGTCGGGTCTGAAGCTGATGCGGGTCGCGATCCCCGCCCTGGCCGGACTGTCCGTCCTGCACGGCCTGATCCCCCCGCACCCGGGGCCGCTGATCGCCATCGACGCGGTCGGCGCGGATCTGGGCACCACCCTCGCCCTCGGCCTGGTGGTGGCCATCCCGACCGTGATCATCTGCGGGCCGCTCTTCTCCATCCTGGCGGCCAAGTGGGTTCCGGTCGACGCCCCGGCGATGGCCGGCGGTATCGACACCCGCAAGATGGCGGCCTCGGGCTCGGGCTCCGGGTCGGGCTCGGGTTCCGGCGAGAAAGGGGGCACGGTGGGCGGATCCGCCGACCCCGACGTCAAGCGCCCGCCGTCCTTCGCCGTCACCCTGCTCACCATCATCTTCCCGGTGGTGCTGATGCTGCTCAAGGCTCTGGCGGACATCATCTGGCCGAACGACGACGACCACCCGATGATCCGCACCATCTTCGACTTCATCGGTGAACCGTTGGTGGCCATGGTGTTGGCGGTGCTGCTGGCGATGTTCACCTTCGGCTACGCAGTCGGCTTCACCGGCAACGGGATCAGTTCCAAACTCAGCGCCAGTGTCGGACCGATCGCCACGGTGATGCTGATCGTCGGGGCCGGTGGTGGTTTCAAACAGACCCTGATCGGCGGAGGTGTCGGCGACACCGTGGCGAAAGCCGCCACCGGGGCGAACATCTCGGTCCTGGTACTGGGATTCCTGATCGCCGTGGCCATTCGGCTGGCCACCGGTTCGGCGACCGTGGCCACCACCACCGCGGCCGGGATCGTCGCGCCGCTGGCGGGGTCGCTCACCCCGACCCATGCCGCGCTGCTCGCCCTGGCGATCGGGGCCGGGTCCCTGTTCCTCTCCCATGTGAACGACGCCGGGTTCTGGCTGGTCAAGGAGATGTTCTCGCTCACGGTCGGGCAGACCTTCAAGACCTGGTCGGTGATGGAGACGCTGATCTCGGTGATCGCCTTCGCCTTCGTGATGCTGCTGTCGGCCTTCATCTGACCCCTCCCCCTGCCGTTCCCGCGCACGTTGTTCGTCCTCGCGCGCGATGTTTCGTGCGCGAGGAACAACACCGTGCGCGGGAACAGCAGGGGTGTGCAGCCGGGAGCCTGACAGCCCACCCGGAGCGCGGCAGACCGCTGTCAGCCTGCTGTCAGCGGGCCGGTGGACAGTCTGATCCATGAACACCACATCCACCGACCTCGCCATCGACGCGCAGGGTCTGACGAAACGATTCGGGGACACCCAGGCGCTGGCCGGGATCGACCTGAGCGCGCGCCGGGGCACCGTCCTCGGTGTCCTCGGCCCCAACGGGGCCGGCAAGACCACCGCCGTCCGCATCCTGGCCACCCTGCTGCGCCCCGACTCCGGCACCGCCCGGATCCACGGCTTCGACGTGCAGAAACAAGCCACCCAGGTACGCCAGAACATCGGTCTCACCGGTCAGTACGCCTCGGTCGACGAGGACCTGACCGGGATGGAGAACCTCATCCTGATCGGCCAGCTGCTGAACCTGCGCACCTCCGCCGCCCGGACCAGGGCGAACGAGCTCCTGAGCTGGTTCGACCTGACCGCAGCGGCCGGCAGGCCGGCCAAGACCTACTCCGGCGGTATGCGCCGCCGGCTCGACCTCGCCGCCAGCCTGGTCGGCCGCCCGTCCGTGATCTTCCTGGACGAGCCGACCACGGGGCTGGATCCCAGCAAGAGGGAGGAGATGTGGGACGTCGTCCGCTCCCTGGTCGATGACGGCTCCACCGTCCTCCTGACCACCCAGTACCTCGACGAGGCCGAGGCCCTGGCCGACGACATCTCCGTCATCGACCACGGCCGGGTCATCGCCAGCGGCACCCCCGACGAACTCAAACGCGTCGTCGGCGGTCAGACCCTGCTGGTACGGCCCACCGACCTGGACAACGTCCCACAGGTCACCGAGATCCTCGCCCGGATCGCCGGCGAACAGCCCGCGTCCACCCGCACCGGGGTCCTGCAGGTCGGGGTGAAGGACGATGCCGCCATGCACACGCTGGTCACCGAACTCGCCCTGGCCCGCATCTCGGTCACCGAGCTCTCGCTCCGGCTGCCCAGCCTCGACGAGGTCTTCTTCGCCCTCACCGGAAAGCCCACCGGCTCCGCCGACATCACCGAAGGGGATGCCGCATGACCACCATCATCGAGAAATCCGGCAAACCGACCGCCACCACCCCCCGCTCGACATCGGTCGCGGCCGATCAGGTCCGGTTCCCGACCCTGCACCACATCTTCGCCCTGACCAAACGGGGCCTGCTCAAGACGATGCGTACCCCCGAGGCGCTCATCGACGTGACCATCCAGCCGATCATCTTCCTGCTGCTGTTCACCTACCTTTTCGGCGGGGCCATGATGGGCTCCACCGCGGACTACCTGCAGTTCCTGCTGCCCGGGATCTACGTCCAGTCCATCCTTTTCAGCGCCGTCGCCATCGGTGTCAACCTGAACCAGGACGTGACGAAGGGGGTGACCGACCGGTTCCGCAGTCTGCCCATCAGCAGATCCGCACCCCTGATCGGGGCCGTCACCTCGGATGTCCTTCGTTACCTGGTGCTGTCGGCCTCCCTGCTGATCACCGGCTTCATCATGGGATTCCGGGTGGAGACCAGCATCTGGGCCATGTTCGGTGCGGTCGCCCTGGCCATCGGGTTCTCCCTGTGCCTGTGCTGGGTCTCGGTGTTCGTCGGCATGCTCGCCCGCAGCCCCGGGGCCGTCCAGGGAATCCTGTTCCTGGCGATCTTCCCGCTGACCTTCGGCAGCAACGTGTTCGTCCAGACCGACACCATGCCCGGCTGGCTCCAGGCCTTCGTCAAGGTCAACCCGGCCACCAGCCTCGCCGACGCCACCCGCGGGCTGCTCTCCGGCGGCCCCGTCGCCAGTCCGCTGCTGTACTGCCTGTTGTGGATGGCCGGCCTACTCGCCGTGTTCTTCCCGCTCGCCGTCCGCGCCTACCGCCGCCGGGTCTGACGTCCCCGATTCCGAGAAGTACTGCAACACCGACTGAACCGCCTCGCGGCGGCTGAGGGCCAGCCCCTCGGCCGTCGCGTCGGCGAGTTCCTCGGCTCCGATCGCCGCGGTGATCCGCGCCCGGATCCGGCATTCGTCCCGATCGGCCGGGTCCGTGGCACCCCGGATCACCGCACTGGCCGCCAGCAGGACGGCCGCCCGACGATGGTTCCCCTGGTGGGCTTCCAGGTCCGCCACCCCCACGACGAACCCGGCGAAGATCGGCATGTCGGAGACCTGTCCGGCTCGGCTGCCCGCCTGTCGCAGGGCCGTTTCGGCGTCTGCGGTGCGCCCCTCGGCGAGGGCCGTCATCGCCCGTTGGGTCATCAACAGGGCAACGAGTTGAGGTGCCCCTGCTCCGGTCACCTCCCCGCCGGCCTGCTCGAACGCCTCGTCGTTGAGTGCGACCGGGTCCCAACCGATCTCCGGATACAGCCGGGCCACCTCGGCCCGCACGAAATTGCCGATCCCCTGGAGTTCCGGGGCCGCCAGGGCCTCCGGGAACTCGTCGATACGTGCCAGTGAGGCCACGGCTTCGGTGAATTCCCCACCCCGGAGTTGGGCGATGGCCATCCAGATCAGCGAGTTGGCCGCGTCCTCCTGGGCACCGAGTTCGCTGAGGTTCCGATACCCCAGTTCAAGCGCGGCTTTGGCCCCGACCAGGTCCCCGCTGTAGATCCGGAGCCGTGCGGCGGTCTCGTAGCTGCCCCCCAGCCCCCACCGGTCCCCCAGGGACTCGAAACGTCGGATGGCCTCTTCGACATCATCAGTGGCGCTGGCGAATTCACCGGAGTTCTCGGCCAAACTGGATCTGAGCAACAGCATCGACGCCTGGGACCACGGGCTGTCCTGGCCCAGACCGATGGTGATCAGACGGTTCAGCTCCTCATCCGGTGTCGTCAGGTCGGTCACCTGACGCGGGACGGACTGGATCAGGAACAGCCGGGCCAGCACCCGCAGCATCAGAACGCTCGGCTCCTGCTCCTGTGCCGGTGTGTCGCAGAGACTCTCGTAGGCTCTCTCCAGTTTCGAGATGTCCGCGTCGGCCCACCCGACCACCAACTCGTTGATGTGCAGGAAGACCGCGGCCGCCGCACGCTCCTGGACCGTCGCCTCCCCCTCGGCCGCCAGTGCCGTCTCCAGCCAGGCCGCCGCGGTGGTCCTGGATCCGAGAAGCATGGAGTACCAGGACATCGAGATGGCCAGCTGAAGGGCGGCCGAGGCCTCCCCGGTCTCGGAGAGATGGGTCAGGGCGGCGAACAGGTTGTCCCGTTCGGTCTTCAGGGTCGCCAGGGCCTCCAACTGGTTGCGGCCGTTCAGTTCCGGTTCGGTCCGTCGGGCAAGTTGGGCGAAGTACTCGGCATGCGCCCTTCGCACCCGGGAGAGCGTGCCGCGCTCGATCAACCGGTCCCGCCCGAACTCCCGAATGGTCTCGAGGATCCGGTATCGCCCGACCCGCGCGGAATCCATTGCTATCAATGATTTCTCAACCAGAGAACTCAAGGTTTCCAGCAGGTCGGACCGTCCCCCGAGGGCTCGATGCACGGCATCGGCAGCCTGGAAGTCGAACCCACCGGTGAACACGACCAGCTCCTCGGCCAACTCCCGGTCCTGCTCGTCCAGCAGCGCCCAGGACCATTCCACGACGGCCTTCAGGGTGCGTTGCCGCGGCAGTGCGGTTCGACTGCCACCGGTCAGCAACCTGAACCGGTCGTCCAGACGGGTGGCGATCTCCGCCAGCGGCATGGTGCGCAGGCGCGCCGCAGCCAGCTCGATCGCCAGCGGCAGTCCGTCGAGCCGACGACAGATCTCGGCGACAACGGCCTGATCGGCGTCGTCGATGGCCAGATCCGGGCTGGCCGCGTGAGCACGGTCGAGGAAGAGGGCCACCGCCGACTCGTTGCCGAGAGTTTTGACAGGATAAACGGTTTCGCCGATCAGACCGAGGGCCTCGCGACTGGTGGTGATGATCCGCAAGGCGGCGGAACTCCCCAGCAGCGCCTCGGCCAGTTCGGCGCAGGCGTCGATCAGGTGCTCGCAGTTGTCCAGGATCAGCAGGGTCGGCCGACCGTCGAGCAAGGCGATCAGCTTGTCGACAGGGTCGAC
>QXCQ01000087.1 GCA_003576535.1 Nakamurella silvestris
CTCTAGCGTTTCATCTTAGATGCTATAAGTTGTACAGATCGAGTAAAAACGTACTATTGCAGGCTCGCAATGCTAGATTAAATATGAAACTTTGATATCGCAAAATTATGTTTGAAAATTGCTCAAGTATTCTTTATGATAACTCAACTTCATTGGGGAGTAGCCGCTTTTTACCTCGGGTAAAAAGGTGATGGTCAACATAATTGCTCAAATGGGCATGGTCATCATAGCAAAGAACCAAAAGATCTTTTTGATCATAATTTCTTTTTGTTGGCAAGACCTTTGATTTGTTACTCTGCTTTGGCTAGCTAGAGTTATAAATCATTGGGAATTATTGCTAGCCAGAGAAAAGTATTATGATGTCTGCTTTCCTTATCTCTCTTGCTGTTGTTGCCTTATCTGAAATGGGTGACAAAACTCAACTTTTAGCTCTGCTTCTGTCTGCACGATTTCGAAAACCCATTCCCATTCTATTGGCGATTTTTTTAGCCACACTTGTCAATCATGGTGTTTCAGCCATATTGGGTCAGTGGATCACCACGGTATTGAGTCCAGCTGTACTGCTATGGATTGTTTCATTAGGATTTATTGGGATGGCGATATGGATGCTTGTTCCTGATGAGTTGGGGGATGAATCCGAAAGTATCAATAAATGGCAAAAATATGGTGTATTTGGTGCAACATTTGTGTTGTTCTTTTTGGCAGAAATTGGGGATAAAACCCAAATTGCAACAGTTGCTTTAGCTGCTCGTTTTGACAGTATCGGCTGGGTGACAGTAGGGACTACTTTGGGAATTATGTTGGTGAATGCTCCAGCAGTATTTATTGGCAACAAACTTGCAGAAAAACTTCCAATTTCATTGATTCATAAAATTGGTGCACTGGTATTCTTAACGATTGGTGTTGCTGCTCTCGTTCAACATTACTTTTTCAAAGTTTGAAGCGTTTAAGTGCAATGCGCCGATTTAATCAACTGCCGATAGATATACAACGATGGTTTTTTGCATTTTATTTGCTTTTGCCTGTCTTGATTGTCTTTTTCACATTGGGCTTTGCTGG
>QXCQ01000137.1 GCA_003576535.1 Nakamurella silvestris
AAATGGTTGCACTTTGCCAAGATGAATCAGTAATTGGATGCGATTTCTATGTGATGAAACGCATTGAAGGAATCATTCCTCGTGCCAAACTTCCGCCTGAACTTGATTTTAATGAACAACAGATTCGAGAGCTATGTGTCAATGTTCTTGATAAGTTGATTGAATTACATCAAGTTCCTTTTAAAGGTACTGAGTTGGAAAAGCTGGGGAAAGGTGATGGTTACTGTCGTCGTCAGGTTGAAGGGTGGGATGGACGTTATGAAAAAGCACATACCATCAATGTACCAAGCTTTAAATTTGTTCGTAAGTGGTTAAATGAAAATATCCCTGCTGATTCGACCAGTTGTGTGATTCATAATGATTGGCGTTTTGATAATGTCATTCTTGACCCTCAGCATCCGACACAGGTGATTGGTGTACTGGATTGGGAAATGGCTACCATTGGCGATCCTCTTATGGACTTAGGTTCTGCATTGGCATATTGGGTTGAAGATACAGACAATCAAATCTTTAAGTCTACTCGCAGACAGCCCACTCACCTTAAAGGTATGTTTAGCCGAAAGGAAGTGGTTGAATATTATTTAGAAAAAACAGGTCTAAAACCCGAAAATTGGGCTTTCTATGAAGTCTTTGGTATTTTCCGTTTAGCAGTCATTGCACAGCAAATTTACTATCGTTATTACCATAAGCAAACGGATAATCCAGCATTTAAAGATTTTTGGATTGTGATCCATGCTTTACATATTCGTGCTCTAAAGTTGATTGGTATGCAGAAAATTGAAGCCAATGAAGTTGCTCAGAAATACATTGAAAAGTTTAAGGAAATTTTAGGGAAATGACCACAATCTATTTGGTACGTCATGGGCAAGCATCATTTGGCGCTGAAAGTTACGATAAGCTCTCTCCAAATGGTGAATTACAGGCAAAGGTATTGGGTCAATATTTCGATAAAATTTTGAAAGAAGCGCCTTATGTGATTGCAGGCTCCATGCAAAGGCATCAACAAACAGCGCATTTTGCTTTAGCTGAAAGTTTTCCAGATGTTGCCGTTGTCACTGATCACAATTGGAATGAGTTTAATCATCAACAGGTTTTTGCTCAATATGACCCACGTTTTAATGAACCTCATTTGCTTAAACAAGATGTGGCTAAAGAAAAAAGTCCTCGTGCTTATTTAGCCAAGATTTTTGAAGGGGCAATCAAT
>QXCQ01000262.1 GCA_003576535.1 Nakamurella silvestris
GGGATTTTATAAAACTTATGATTCAAATAAAAATAATACGTTTGAACTCAATGAGTTTTTAAAAGTTACAGACTTTGCCCCATACCCTTGGCCAGATGACCGACAGTTTCAAGGCAAAGATAAAAACACTAAACTATTTAAATATCTAGATGAAAACAATGACGGAAAACTTACAGAAGACGAATTTGTCAAAATTTATACCTTATTCCCAAATCCTTGTGCCAATTGGCCTCACAAGCCGAAATGGAAGTTTTGGTAAAGCCCAATGTGATCAACATGCCATAAATTGGCTTTAATGAAAAAACTTGTTTTTATTGCACTATTTTGATCACCTTGAGAACATAAAAAAAGCCCTGAAATATCAGAGCTTTTATGCATTAAAATTAACGTTTTGGAAGTGGAATAAATTGTGAGTCATTATTCACAACTTTTCGTTCACCCACTTTAACTGTTAAATTCACTTTTTGATCGCCACGTACAACTTCCACTTGAATTTCAGTATTTGGTGCTTGTAAAGCGACATAATTAATCAAATGTGAAGTCGATGTAATGTCTTCATTATTGACTTTCACAATACGGTCACCGACTTTAATTCCTGCTTCTGCCGCTGGACCTCGTTTCAATACATCGGCAACAACTACACCAGGTTGACGAGGTTGTAACACATCTTCTTGTGTCGGTGGAACTAAACTAATCCCCATCCAGCCACGAATCACTCGACCATCTTTTAAAATCGAATTGAGTATTTGCTGGCAAATTTTTGCAGGGATTGCAAAACCAATGCCTAAAGATCCACCTGACTGTGAGAAAATTGCAGTATTTACACCAATCAAATTCCCAGCAACATCAATCAATGCGCCACCAGAGTTACCTGGATTAATCGCTGCATCTGTTTGAATAAAATCTTCATAAGTATTGATTCCAAGATCAGAACGCCCCGTTGCAGAGATAATCCCTTGAGTCACAGTTTGCCCCACCCCAAATGGATTACCAATTGCCAAGACAACATCACCCACCTCATTACCACTCAATTTAAACGGCAATACAGGCAAATCTTTTAAACCAATTTTAATGACTGCCAAATCTGTATCTGGATCTGTTCCAAT
>QXCQ01000142.1 GCA_003576535.1 Nakamurella silvestris
TTTAGCTTGATCAGCAAAGCACCTTCAACAGATATGATTGAACGTTTTGAAAAAGCGGATGCAATTTACAAAGAATCTGTTTAAGCCTATTGCCCCCCCTTTTCATAAAGGGGGAATTTTAATGCTTTATATGCGCTGAATTATCACGACTATAGTATTGATGGATCTTGTTCTTTAAATATTTCCGTTAGCTTTTTCGAGCCAGCAGGAATTGTGAAATTTGGTTGAGCTCTTTGGCATCTTCTCCAAAATAAGCGAGTGCTTTAAATGCTTGATCATGTAATTGTTGCGCATAAATTTGAGCATTTTCCAAACCCATTAACGCAGGATAAGTTGATTTATCCACTTGCTCATCTTTGCCTGCCGTTTTTCCTAAAGATTCAGTATCCGAANGATCGCTTGACCATACTGACGCAGTTGCGGAATCGCCTGATCCGTTCCTGAAAAAATGGTCACAGCAGCCATCATAATTGCTGCTTGAATGAGTGCACCTGTCTTATTACGATGAATATTTTCCAGATGTTTCTGATCAACATGTTTGCCTTCAGCCTGTAAATCTAAAACCTGCCCACACACCATTTTTGAACTGGCTGTTGCCAAAATCTGCATTTGCTTGAGAATAATGGCTTGATCTACTGTTTGTCCTTGATCGAAAAGCCGACTTCCTAAAACCTCGAATGCCATGGATTGCAATATATCACCTGCCAATAATGCAGTGTCCTCACCGAAAGCGACGTGACATGTCGGTTGTCCACGACGTAATAAATCATTGTCCATGCAAGGTAAGTCATCATGTGCCAATGAATAGCAATGTATAAATTCAATTGCCACTGCTGCTCGTCGCACTGCTGCAAAGTTTGGATTATCAGCTTTTAATTGAAATGTTGCATAACTTAAAGCAGGTCTAACCCGTTTTCCCCCTAACATCACAGTATGATGCACAGCTGATTTTAATGGTTCAGGCAAAGAAAAAGCATCTAAAGCTGTTTGTAAATCTTGCTGAATTTGCACTTGTGCCTGTTGTAAAATTTCT
>QXCQ01000098.1 GCA_003576535.1 Nakamurella silvestris
TTCAACAAAGTCTGAAGCAAAGACTAAAGATAAAGTGAAGAAAAAGGTAAAAAAGAAAAAGTCGAATGCGAAAGCAAAGTCTGAGTAATTTTGACTTACTGTAGAATCAGAGAGCTTCGGCTCTCTTTTTTTATAATTAGAGTTTTAAGAGCCTGTAAATAAAACTGTGTAAATGTCCAAATCTTAGTACCCTGTAATAGGGATAGATGGAGACATCCACAATGGATCACAGTCAATTGATGGCACTGGCAAAAGAATTTGCCAAAAACCTAAAAACAGATTCTGACCTGAATGAATTCAGTAAAGCTCTAAAGAAACTTACCGTTGAAACAGCCCTAAATGCAGAACTCACTGAGCATTTAGGGCATGAGCGTCACCAGCCTAGTGCCAAAGGCAATGCACGTAATGGCTACAGTAAGAAGCAACTACTCACGGGTGATGGTGAGTTTGAGCTGAATACCCCACGTGATCGTGATGGTACATTTGAACCACAATTGGTGAAGAAACACCAAACCAGAATCACCAGCATGGATAGCCAAATCCTATCGCTGTATGCCAAAGGCATGACCACCCGTGAAATCGTCAGTACATTCAAAGAACTATACGATGCAGATGTATCTCCTAGTTTGATTTCCAAGGTGACAGATGCGGTTAAAGAGCAAGTGATTGAGTGGCAGAATCGCCCACTCGATAACATTTACCCCATCGTGTACCTTGATTGCATTGTGGTGAAGGTCAGACAGGACAACAGCGTTATTAACAAAGCTGTCTTTCTAGCATTGGGTGTTAACCTTGAGGGTCACAAAGAACTGCTGGGTATGTGGATCGCCGAGAATGAAGATGCCAAATTCTGGCTGTCCGTTCTAACAGAACTAAAGAATCGTGGTGTACAAGACATTCTGATTGCCTGTGTAGATGGTTTGAAAGGCTTTCCTGATGCGATTACTACCGTCTACCCACAAACACGCATTCAACTATGTATTATCCACATGGTACGCAACAGTTTGAAATATGTGAGTTGGAAGGACTATAAAGCCGTCACCAGTGACTTGAGGCGTATTTATCAAGCTGCTACTGAAGAGTCTGCCTTGCAGGCATTAGAAGTCTTTGCGAGCACATGGGATGATAAATACCCGCAGATTAGCAAATCTTGGTACGGGCACTGGCAGAACCTAAATACCTTGTTTGCTTATCCAGCAGATATTCGTAAAGCGATTTACACCACCAATGCAATTGAATCACTAAATAGTGTGATTCGGCAGGCAATCAAGAAGCGTAAGCTCTTTCCAACCGATGACTCGGTCAGAAAGGTAATCTATTTGGCAATTGAAGCTGCATCAAAAAAGTGGAATATGCCAATTCGGGATTGGCGTGCTGCTATGA
>QXCQ01000168.1 GCA_003576535.1 Nakamurella silvestris
GATTTATAATGATCAACAACAAAAATTCGCACTGATTGAACAATTTCGCGTTGGTGCAATTGATGACCCGATCTCACCTTGGCAATTAGAAATTATTGCAGGGGTATTGGATGGTGATGAATCTCCAGAAACCTGTATTCGAAGAGAAAGTCTTGAAGAATCTGGCTGTGAGCTTGAACATATTCAAGCTCTTTTTAGTTTCTATCCATCGGCTGGCGCATGTGATGAAATTTTTCATCTTTATACTGCTCAAGCGGAGTTGCCTGCCGAAGGCGGTATTTTTGGAATGCCCGATGAAGGTGAAAATATTCAACTTCATATCATCGACTACGCAGATCTTAGTATATTATTACAAAGTAATCGTTTAAAAAATGCACCAGTGATAATGGCTTTACAATGGCTACAACAGCACTTGCGTACACTTGAAAATGTCTAGGGGAAAGACATGCAATCAAAGATATTGCAGCAAACCGATAAAGATAAAGTGATCATACAGATCACAGATACACACTTAATGGATAAGCCTGATGCAAAGTTTGTCGGGATCAACCCTGAGGAAAGCTTTCATGCCGTTATGGAAGATGTTCAGCAGCGCTTTCCAAATGCTGATTTGATTCTACATACTGGGGATTTGGCCCAAGCAGCTTATCCAGAAACCTATGCACGCTATTTAAATTATATGCGGGGCTTTGGCATTGATTTTTATCATATCCCAGGAAATCATGACAATCTGAGCTTTTTCCCCTTTCATGTACCTGAACCAGAACCCACAGTGATTGAGCTTGATCAATGGTGCATTATTCTGCTTAACAGTACAGTGAGTGGGCGTACAGATGGAAAGATTCAACCTGAACAATTGGTTCGCCTAAAACAACGCTTAGAGCAACTTCGAGACAAGTTTGTGATTGTTGCCTGTCATCACAATCCTTTTGAAATGCACTCAAAATGGCTAGATCAACACAAATTAAAAAATGCCGATGAATTAAAAGCAGTGCTCGAACCATTTAACAATATCAAGCTATTATTACATGGGCATGTACATCAAGAGTCTTATAACGAGTGGAATGGCATACAGTTTATTTCTACACCAGCCACCTGTGTCCAATTTAAACCGCTTAGCCAAGAGTTTTCATTTGACCCAATTGCACCTGGTTACCGTTGCTTACATTTAAAAGCCAATGGTGAGTTTGAGACCTATGTACATCGACTTGACCACT
>QXCQ01000214.1 GCA_003576535.1 Nakamurella silvestris
TTAAACAACAGGGCATTATTGATGGAATCGGTCTTTAAACACAGTTAAAAATACACAAATATTGAATGCACTTTGTGGTACATGATCAGCACTTCATCTGAGTTAATCAAAATAGCCTTTCTTCTAAAAGATAAAAGAAAGGCTGGAGAATACATATGATTTTGCTAAGTGATGTAATTGTTATTTAAGCTGTGGTTGGAAGTGTACGTTGTTGCATTAACACTTGTTGTGCAATATGTACTTCTTCTGCAGCTTTTGGGTTTATTGCATGCCATTGATCATTTGCATCTAATTCCCAAGCGCGAATATTGTCTTTTAGATAACTGAGTAAACCATAGTCAATGATTTGCTTTTTAAGCTTTTTATCTTCGATTGGGAAGCAGGTTTCAACACGTGAAAACAGATTTCTGCCCATCCAGTCTGCACTGGCACAATACAACTCATCCTGACCATCGTTATAGAAATAATAAACTCGGGTGTGTTCCAGGTAGCGTCCTACAATCGAACGCACGCGAATATTTTCGGAAAGCCCTTGTATTTGCGGTCTTAAACAGCAGATTGAACGTATGATCAAATCAATTTTTACACCAGCTTGAGAGGCTGTATACAATGCTGAGATGAGTTTTGGTTCAGTTAAAGCATTTACTTTAATGATAATTCTGGCTTTTTTACCTGCTTTGGCATGTGCTGTTTCTTGTTCAATCAAATGTAAAAGCTGTGCATGTAATGTGAAGGGTGCATGAAATAATTTTTTCAGCTTTAACAGTTTCCCCATACCAGTTAGTTCTTGGAAGATTTTATGAACGTCCTCACAGATTTCTTCATGTGTCGTGAGTAAACCGTAATCGGTGTACATACGCGCATTTCCAGCATGATAGTTTCCCGTGCCAAGATGAACATAACGTTTTAGTTTTCCAGCTTCTCGCCGTACAATTAAAATCATTTTGGCGTGGGTTTTGTAGCCAACAATTCCATAAACCACAACTGCACCAGCTTCTTGCAAAATATTAGCCACTGTAATATTGGATTCTTCATCAAAGCGTGCACGCAATTCAATGATTGCCGTAACTTCTTTGCCATTGCGAGCAGCTTCTGCCAACACTTGTACAATTTCTGAATCAGGTCCACTACGATACAAGGTTTGCTTGATGGCAAGTACGTTTGGATCTTGTGCTG
>QXCQ01000097.1 GCA_003576535.1 Nakamurella silvestris
CTGTTTGCCAACCATAATATTGATAGAGCCACAATGTCGCCGCACCACCAATCATACTCCCGATGGCAACACCAATACTCTGCGCCATACTGCCAAAACGATAATCTTGTTCAGAGAAAGCTTCAACAGTATAGCCGTCTATGGCAATATCTTGCGTTGCTGCAAATGTTGAAATCCATAGTCCAATCACGACAAACACAGCCAAACCATATGAAAACTGGGTAAATGCCAGTGCCAATACGCCCAGTACCAAAGCAATTTGCGTAAACAGCAACCAGGTTTTTCGTTTTCCTAATTTTTTAACATATATTCGATCAATCAACGGCGCCCAAAAAAACTTAAACGCCCATGGAATATATAACAGTGACAACATTCCAATCCAGCGTAAATCAACCCCTTGATGCCTTAAAATTGCAGGCAGTGCCACATTGTAAAAATACAAAGGCAAAGCATGTGCTAAATACAGAACAATCACAACACTCAAGCTTAATATTGAAATCTGCTGTGTCATTGATGTATTTTTTGAATTATCTATGTTCTGCATATCCACCTCTGCACCGCCCACTGCAGTGCATCACAACGATCCAACGTGACGTAATAAGGAACACGCCAAGCCACATGTAAAGCTGGTGAATTCAGGCGTTGTTGATCTGCATCATCAAGCGCAATCCGCACCAATCCCACACAATATTTAAAAAATTTGACTTTATTTTTTTTATACCAAGCGGCTTGAACTTGGCGATATTCCTCTGGGAAAGTCGTACCATCTAGACTTTGCATCACCAGTGCAAAATTTTGTTGATGATGCAAAAAGTTTTCAACTTCTGCGAGCCACTGCTCAAATTCAGCAATTGATACATCTTTTGAAAACGTCATATCCATAATTTGAATATGTGTAGACTGGTAACTCATATGGAGGGTTCAACTCGCTCTGTTTGGTTGGGAAATTTCTTTTGCGCAAGATATTGCTGGGACTGCGTAAGAAAATCACCAAATTTTTGATAAAAGGTCTCTCTAAAACAATAATACAGCATGGCATCTTTTTCAGGCATTGGAATTATACCCTGAGCTTCATAGCACATGTCTTCTACCACTGCTGCATAAGGTTTGACTTTAGAGTCAGGTTCACCCACGATTTTCAGAGATGCTGCATTTTC
>QXCQ01000080.1 GCA_003576535.1 Nakamurella silvestris
AAGTTACGCACCCCCAGACCAACTGTCAAATCCCCAGGCCACAAGGTCGGGCACCCTGGCCGACCTGCATGTGGCCGCGATCCGCCCGTCGGTGAGTGGCCCAGGACACACCGGGAGCCAGTGCCCCCGGACACCGCACCGAACCCGCGCCGGCCACCCCTCCGCGGGTGATCAGGCCGAAACCTGTTCCCGCGCACCGTGTTACGCCTCGCGCACCGAACAACGTGCGCGAGAGACAACAACGTGCGCCGGAACAGAGGGGGGTTCGGCGGTCCACGTGACGCCGATATCGGTCTCGCCCCTCTCCAGACAGAGGCACCGTTCCCGCGCACGGTCTTGCTCCACTACCCGGACGGTTCCCGCTCCCCTACCCGGACCGTTCCCGCGCACGGTCTTGTTCCTCGCGCACCGAACAACGTGCGCGAGGACGAACAGGGTGCGCGGGAACAGACGGGGTTTCACCGGCACCCCCTCCGCCCCGCGTGCAGATGTGCTCCCACCCATCGGTTGGCACCGGTTCCGGGGACCCCACGACCCGTCACTCCGCTCCGGCCACCCCACTCGCCTCCCCGCCACCCCACACCCGGACCGTTCCCGCGCACGGTCTTGTTCCTCGCGCACCGAACAACGTGCGCGAGGACGAACAAGGTGCGCGGGAACGGAATCGGGCGGACCCGCTCGACGGGACACCCACCCCCTGCGACCTGGGGGAAGTCCGTGTCCTTCATTCGAAACCTAACCGATTGTTTTCCGGAAACGGCCCGCCGGATTATTAATTCCATAAAGGTTGACCACCCCGTGAATGCCTGTTAATACTCGTCACGTAATTGAAGATGCGACGTAAGTCCAGCGTCTTCATTCGAAAACAAAGGGGTTTTCACATGCTTCGTCGGACCGTGGCGGCCTTCTCCGTCTCAGCTGCCCTCCTGCTCTCCGGCGGTGCCTTCGCCGTCACCCCGGCCATGGCCTCCTCCCCCGCTCGGCCCGCTGTGGTCGCCGCGCCGTCCGCCCTGGCCCCGACCCAGCTCCGCGTCGGCGGTCAGGCAGCAGATGCCCTGGTCGGCAGCACCCGTCCGACCTTCGGCTGGGCCCCGCAGGACAGCGGCCGCGCCCAGTCGCAGACCGCCTACCAGCTGAGACTCGCCGAGGTGCCGGCCGACCACGGCCAGGCCCGGACCGACGTCTGGGATTCCGGCCGGATCAGCTCCGCCGATTCGACCGGGGTGGAGTACGGCGGACCTGCGCTCGTCGCCGACCACACCTACGAATGGTCGGTGCGCACCTGGAACGCCGACCTCCAGGTCTCCCCGTGGTCGCAGGCCCAACGGTTCGACGTCGGTCTGCTGGCGGTGGGCGACTGGTCGGCGTCCTGGCTGCGGATCGGTGACGGCGCGCTGGCCCGGACCTCCTTCTCGTTGGACAAGCCGATCGCCCGCGCCCGGCTCTACGTGGGTGCTCAGGGCCTGGTCGAAACCCATCTGAACGGTGCCCTGGTCGATCCTTCCCAGGTGCTGGACTCCTCTGCCACCGACTTCACCAAGCGTGTGGTCTACCGCGGCTTCGACGTCACCGACCAGCTGACCACCGGTACGAACGCGCTTGCGGTGGCGGTGGGCAAGGGCTCGTTCAACGCGGACCCGACCTTCATCGCCCAACTGTCCGTCACCTACTCCGACGGCAGCCGCGCCACCTTCGGCACGGATGCGAACTGGCGGAGCACCACCGGGCCCGTCACCTCCAACGACTTCTACTACGGCCAGACCTACGACGCACGCAAGGCGATCAGCGGCTGGGACTCCGCCGGTTTCGACGCTGCGGGCTGGACGATGGTTCCGGTGTTCGCCCCGGTCGCCGGCGTCACCAGCCTCGCCCGGAACCGACCCGTCACGGCCCTGGACGAGACCGCCTGCTGCGGCTGGTCCCGCGCCGCCCTGGTGGACGGCATCAACTTCTCCACCAACGACAGCCAGGGCTACCATTCCGCGACGTCAACCACCGCGAACTCCCCCAAGTGGGTGCAGGTCGATCTGGGTGCCGCTCGGGCGATCAGCCGGGTGACCCTCTTCCCGGCCCATCCGACCAACGACACGGCAGGTGATTTCGCCGCCGCCGGGTTCCCGGTCCGCTACCGGGTCCTCGTCTCCGACGATCCCACCTTCGCGACCTCGACAACCTTCGCGAACAGAGGTGCGGCCGATCAGCCCAGCCCCGGGGACAACCCGGTTCCGGTGGAGGGTGCGGCCACCGGGCGTTACGTGCGGGTCGCCGCGGACGTCCTCGGCTGCCGGGACACCTCCTGCACCTTCCGGTTGGCCGAACTCGGTGTCTACGCCCCGGACCAGGCCCCCACCTTCGGATACACCGCGCTGGAGGCGGACACCACCCCGCCCAGTCGCATCATCGACACCCTCGAACCGACCACGGTGCTCACCGCCGGCGACGGCACCACCGTCTACGACTTCGGCCAGAACTACGTCGGTCAGGTGACCTTGACGGCCGACGCACCGGCCGGCACCACCGCGGCCATCACCAAAGGGGAGATCCTGGCCGGCAACGGACGGGTCAGCACGGCGAACATCAGCTTCGCGCCGAGTGAGCCGGTCCGGCAGAGCGACAGGTACGTCTTCGACTCCTCCGGCACCCAGACCTGGACCCCGACGCTGAACTACGCCGGCTTCCGCTACGCCGAGGTCACCGGCCTCCCGGCGGGCACGACGGTCCGGGTGAAGGCGCGGGTCGTCCACAACGACGTCGAGCGCACCGGCAGTTTCACCACCTCCGACCCGCTGCTCAACTCCATCCAGGACGCGGTCACCCGGACGCAGCTCAACAATCTCCAGCAAGGGATGCCGTTGGACTGCCCGACCCGGGAGAAACACGGCTGGCTGGGTGATGCCGGGGACTCCAACATCGAGGCGATGGCCAACTTCGACATGCAGTCCTTCTACGACAAGTGGCTAGGCGACGTCCGTACCAGCATCAACGCCAACGGGAGCGTCACCTCGGTCGCTCCGGTCCAGGGCCGCGCCAACGAGTTCGTGACCGATCCCGCCTGGGGTTCGGCCTACCCGCAGATCGTCTGGGACGCCTACACCGAGTACGGCGACGCCTCGGTCCTGACGGCCAACTACAGCCAGATCCGTCAGTGGGTCGAGTATCTCGGCACCATCGCCGACGCCAACCACATCATCGTCAACTCCCCCGGCTCCTGGGGCGACGACTGGCTCGCCACCGTGAGCACCCCCCACGTCTACTTCCAGACCTTGTTCTACCTCCTCGACAGCCGGCTGCTGGCCAAGATGGCGACCGCCCTCGGCAACACCGCCGACGCCCAGAGGTACAGCACCCTGGCCGAGGCGATCACCACCGATTTCAACCGGAAGTACTTCGATCCGGCCACCGACGTCTACGGCACCGGCGCCCAGCTGTCCTATGCCATGCCGCTGGCCCTCGGCATCGTTCCGACCGGCCACGAGCAGGCCGTCCTGGGCAAGCTCATCACCGACATCACCAACCGCAGCAACCACGTGACCACCGGTTTCGTCGGCACCACCTTCGTCTATCAGGCGCTGGGTGCCTACGGCCGCAACGACATCGCCCTCAAGATCGCCCAGCGCACCGACTACCCGAGCTTCGGGTACATGGTCACCCAGGGCCCCGGCACCATCTGGGAGAAGTGGGACAACTCCCAGGTCGCCGACGGCACCTCCTCCAAGGACCACATCGGCCTCGGCGGCGCCATCGGTCAGTGGTACTACCAGCAGCTGGCCGGCATCCGGCCCGGGACTGCCGGGTACCGCACCTTCACCCTCGCCCCGTCCGTCGTCGGCAACCTGACCCACGTCGCGGCCTCCCAGCTGACGGTACGAGGAACCATCACCAGCGAGTGGACGAAGACCGGGAACGATCTCGTCTACCGGGCAACCATTCCGGTCGGCTCCGTGGCCACGGTCATTCTTCCGGCGAAGAACGTCCTCGCGGTCACCGAGGGCGGCCATGCCCTGACCGATGCCACGGGGGTGGAGGTCACCTCGGCCAACGGATCCCAGGTGACCTTGGCGGTCGGCTCCGGCTCCTACGTCTTCTCCGTCAGTGCTGCCGCGGAGAGCCTCGCCTCCGTCGTGGACCGCGCCTCGGCCCTGAAGTCCCAGGTGGCCGGCCTCGCCGGTGACGGTTCGATCGGTTCGGCCCCGGCGGCCACCCTGACCGCCGCCGCCGCGAGCATCGTCGACGAAGGCACGACCACGCTGCCGCTGCTGCAGGGTGATCCGGCCGCCGCCGCGGCGAACATCGTCCACCTCCTCCGCACCGCCCGCCAGCTCCGCACGACACTGGACGATCCCGCTGTCACGGTTGCCGCACGCGCCGCCCTGCTCGCTCCCGTCGGAGATCTGGTCGGCGCCCTCTCCGAACTGGCCACCACGGCGGCCGGACTCACCGTCACCCTCGACGGCGGCGGCACCGTGGGCCACCTCCCCGGTGACACCTTCACGGCCGCGGCGACGATCAGCAACACCGGAACCGTTCCGCTGACGGCGATCACGGCGGCGGCGGCCCTCCCTGACGGGTGGACCGCCGAACCGTCGACCGTCCGCGTCGAGGACCTGGCGCCCGGTGGGTCACGATCGGTGTCCTTCGCCGTCACGGTGGGACCGGATCAGCTGCCCGGGGTGGTCCGGGTACCCGTCGAGGTCACGTTCAACTACCTCGGCACCGACATCGTCACCACCGCAACCACATCCGTCACCATCGCCTCGGCGGCCGCCATCACCGCGGCCGTACTGGAACCGGCCGCCGTCACGCCGACCTCGGTGACGACGGCGAAGGTCACCCTGACCAACAGCGGCAGCACCGCGTTGACCGGTCGGGTCGCGATCGGGGTGCCTGCCGGTTGGGTGAAACCACTGGCCTCGGCCACCGTGGTGGTACCTGGACACGGCGCCGTACTGGTGCCGGTCCGGGTGTTCGTACCCACCGACCTCGATGCCGAGCAGATCTCCCTCCCGGTGTCCTTCTCCCGCTCAGGGGTGGACCTGGCTGTCGGGACCGCGACCGGCAATGCCGTGGTCGGGGTGCCGACAGCCGCCGACAACCCCTACGATCACATCGATCTCGGGGACGCGACTTCGGAGGCTGCCCACAACCTGACCAAGTCCGGCACCTCGGGCACCAGCCCCGAGGGCGGGCTCAGCCGCCGATACACCGGCGCGGACCTCAATTCCTACTTCGCCTTCGACATGAACGTGCCGATCGGAAAACCGTTCATCGTCAACGCGATCGAGACCTTCGATGCCGCGCGGACCAAGGAGTACACGGTCAAGGTCAACGGGGTGCTGGTGCAGAACCACCTGTTCACCCGCAAGATCAACAGCAGCGGGGTGAGCTCCTACCAGTTCCTGGTGGACGACCCGGCGGCGCTGAGCACCACCGGGAAGGTGACCGTCACCTTCACCAGGACCTCGCTGTCCAACTTCGATCCCTCCATCGCCGACGCCTGGACCCTGCCGGCACCCACAGCCGTCCCTGCCCCGACGGTGCGGGCCGACCTCTCCCCGGCCGTCCCGGACGGCCGCGACGGGTGGTACGTCACCGCCCCGGAGCTGACCCTGTCGGGCCAGGACTTCGCCGGGAGGACCGTGACGGACCTGCAGTACCGCACCGGCGCAGGATCTTTCGTCGGCTACGTCGCCCCGGTCAGGATCACCGGCGACGGCGCCGTCACCCTGTCCTACCGTGGGACGTCGGGCGGCTCGACCAGCGCGGTCTCCTCGACCGACATCAAGGTCGACACCGCACCTCCCGTCACCACCGCAACCAAGTCCGGAACCGGTTCTGTCACAGTGACTCTCACTGCCACAGACCCCACCTCCGGGGTCGGGTCCACCCGGTACCGGATCGGCGACGGCAGCTGGGTCACCTACTCGACCCCCTTCCAGTTGGCCGCGGGCAGCCGACCCACGGTGGTGTCCTACCGATCCACCGACACCGCGGGCAATGTCGAAAGCGCCCGGGAGATCACCGTGGACGCCGCCCCGGGGCGGGCGGATTCCACCACGGCGATCACGGTCGCCGCTCCCACCGTCTCCACCAAGGGCTTCTTGGAGATCGCCGTCACCGTCACGGCTCCGGCGATGTTCACCGGGCGGGCCAACCTCTACGACGGCAACACCCTGATCGCCACCGGCCCGCTGTTCGAGGGAACCTCGTCGGGCGGGACGAACCCGCTCTTCGAGGGACGGACCTCCTTCCGTGAAGCAGGATCCGGGCTGGCGACGGGTCGCCGCCAGTACAGCGTGACCTTCACCAGCAGCACCACCGGGATCGGCGACTCGACCTCGGCCGCCACGGCGGTCGAGGTGTACTTCTTCGACAAGGCACCGGGTTCCTCCTTCTACACCGAGGTCCAGTGGCTCGCCGAGAGCGGTATCACCACCGGTGTGGACGGGGGTGGGTTCGATCCCACCGGGTTGGTCGGCCGACAAGCCATGGCCGCCTTCCTGTACCGCCTCACCCACCCGGATTCCACCACGGCTCCGGCCTGCGTCACGGCGCCGTTCGTCGATGTCCCGGTCGGGTCGCCGTTCTGCGGGGAAATCGCCTGGCTCAAAACCACCGACATCACCACCGGCTACACCGGCGGTCGGTTCCAACCGGGTGCCACGGTGGACCGGCAGGCCATGGCCGCCTTCCTGTACCGCCTGACCCACGCCGGGGCCACCACCCCTGCCTGCACCGTCGCACCATTCACCGATGTCCCCATCGGGTCGCCGTTCTGCGGGGAAATCGCCTGGCTCAAAACCACCGACATCACCACCGGCTACACCGGCGGTCGGTTCCAACCGGGCGAGAAGATCTCCCGACAGGCCATGGCGGCGTTCCTGTACCGGCTCGAGCACCAGGGGTAGCCCACACCCCTTTTCTCACGGTGGGACATGCGCACCAGAACAGCCTCACAGCTGCGCATATCCCACCGCGGGATTGGTCCGGGCCGGCAGGTTGCCGCCCCGGCGGGCGAACAGGAGACGTTGTTGAACGGTGTAGCTGATCAGGAACAGCATCACCTCGGTGGACACCTTGGCCACCAGCAACGGCAGGCCGACGGCGGCGAACCCGAGCAGCAGTCCGTAGTTCGCCGACAACAGGACGACCACCAGACCGAAATAGCCCAGGGCGGCGCGGCCGGCCGGGCGTTCCCGGCCGTGTTCGAACACCAACCGACGGTTGACGCCGAAGTTGACCCCGGCACTGATCAGCCGCGCCCCCAGGACCGCCACCAGCAGTGAACCGGTGACGGCCGAGAGGGCCAGCAACGCCACCGTGTCGATCACGAATGCGGCAACAGAGGAGAGGACGAACTTGAGCAGTGGTGCGTAGATCCGGATCGAGTCGGCGACCGGCCGGAAATGTGAGGACTCGTTCTCCCGGAGATAGATGGTGGCGATGTCGATCGAGGCGATGCGCATTCCGGAGTCCCGCGCCTGCAGCAATTGATTCAGCTCGTACTCGTAGCGGTCCCCGCGCACGTCGCGCAGCCAGGTGAGCATCCCGGCCGGGTAACCACGCAGACCGGTCTGGGTGTCGTGGATCCGCCGACCCGTCGCCAACCGGAAGAGCACCCTGGTCGCGGCATTGCCGAAGCGGCTCCGCAAGGGCACCTCACCGGAGAAGGTCCGCATCCCGAGCACCATCGTCAACGGCCCGCCGGCCGGATTGGCCGACTCCACCGTCGCCGCCACGCGGAGGATGTCGGCAACCGTGTGCTGGCCGTCGCAGTCCGCGCACACCACCGGTTCACCCGGGAATTCGTCGGCGATCGCGGCGAAGCCCACCTTCAACGCGTGCCCCTTCCCCTGGTTCCGTTCGTAGCGGATGACCCTGGCACCGCGGCGGGCGGCCGCATCGAAGATCGGCCCGTACCCGGCACCGCTGCCGTCGTCGACCACGACCACCGGGTTGTCCGGGGCAGCCCGCCGGAGGGCGTCGACCAGGTCCGGGAGCATCCCGTCGGGCTGGTAGGCCGGAATCAGGACGGTCGTCATCTCCGGTCACCGGCGGCCGATGCCGCGACCGGGAGCGGGGCGGGTGCGAGCGAATCTTCCATGGCCCCATTTCCGGCCCCCAACCTGTGCAGGGGCCAGGTGCAGGCGATGACCTCCCGATGAACCGCTGCCGGACACTTCGGACCATTCGCCCGGGGTGATTCGACATATGACGAATGGAATGCTTTGCATTTTCGCCATATTTCGCATGCAGCGCGGTGCAGGAAAGGGTGTGGAAGGATATCCAGACCGAATCGAGTGACCGTCGGAAATCAATCTGGCGGCCCATATGTGGAGGTTCTGCCAGTGACTTCAGCGAGCAAGAAACTGCCCAAGCGCACGTTGCGGGGCCTGATCGCCGCGACAACCCTGACCCTCACGACACTGGCCGCCACCGCCCTGGCCGCCCCGGCCTACGCGGCCGCCGAGGGTGCATCCACCACGGCAGAGACCGGTGCCGGGACAACGGCCGCCGCGGCTCCGGCTCAGACCTTCAAGGACGTGCCCCCCTCCAACCAGTTCTACGCCGACATCAACTGGCTGGCCGAGGTCGGGATCACCAGCGGGTTCGCCGACGGCACCTTCCGCCCGCTGCAGACCGTGGACCGCCAGACCATGTCGGCGTTCCTGTACCGCCTGATGAACCCGGGGAAGCCGGATCCGGTCTGCACCAAGGCCCCGTTCAAGGACGTCCCGGTGTCCCACCCCTTCTGCGGACCGATCACGTGGATGGCCGACCAGGAGATCTCGATCGGGTTCACCGACGGCAACTTCCGTCCGGGTGCCGTCGTGAGCCGGGAGATCGGGGCCCTGTTCCTGGCCCGGGCGGCACACGCGACCCCGCGGTTCTGCGTCACCGGCCCGTTCGTCGACGTGCCGGCGAACTACCCCTACTGCTCGACCATCGGCTGGGTTGCCGAGAAGCACATCGTCCAGGGCTGGGCCGACGGGACGTTCCGTCCGACCGAGCTCATCACCCGTCAGGCGATGGCCGCCTTCTTCCACCGGTTCGTGGAGAACACCCGCTGACCGGTGGTCCTGTTCCACCTGTTCCCGCGCACGTAGTTGCTCCTCGCGCACGTAGTTACGTGCGCGAGGAGCAACACGGTGCGCGCGAACACCGCAACGACACAACGGCCGGGCCCCTCGAGGGGCCCGGCCGTTGTGCGTGTGTTGCTGCTGAGGTGCTGCGCCTGCCCTTACGGGATCAGGACTCGAACGCGCTCGGCAGGTAGGTGTCGACGTTGTCCTTGGTGACGACGGCGGAGTAGAGGGTGAAGCTCTTGGGGACTTCGGCTTCCTGGATGTCGGACAGGCCCTCGGCCAGGACGAGCAGGCGGGCGAGCAGGACACCGGAGGCGGCCTGGGTCGACGGGTAGATGACCGTGGCCTTGAGGACGGTGTTGTCGGCCTTGATGTCGCGCATGACGTTGGCCGAGCCGGCGCCACCGACCATGAAGAACTCGTCGCGGCCGGCGTTGGTGATCGC
>QXCQ01000247.1 GCA_003576535.1 Nakamurella silvestris
CTGCCAGGATGTCTAACGACCACCCTGGCAGCGAACGTGCAGCGAGCGCGGATGTCAAGAAGGAGCGCGGCAGGCGAGAGGAGGGTCAGCGCACGCTGCCCGAGGCCGTCTCCTCGTCCTCGATCTCCTTGTTCCACTCGCGCTTCACCGAGCGCCAGGCCTCGTCGTCCGCGCCGAGCCGCCAGTACCCGGAGATCGACATCCGCTCCATCGGCACCTCGCGTTCGGTCCGCAGATGCCGCCGGAGCTGTTTGACGAACCCGGCCTCGCCGTGGACGAAGACATCCACCGCAGGTGAGGGGAACTCGCAGCCGGTGACGGCCTCCACCAGTGCCTCGCCCACGGGTCGGAGCCCACGATGGACCCAGGTGATGTCGTCGTGCCGGGGCAGCCGCTGGCCGTCCGCCGGGCCGTAGACCTCGAGGAACACCTGTACCGGGGTCTCCGGGTCGATTCGTTCCAGGGCGGCGGCGATGGCCGGGACCGCGCTCTCATCACCCACGAGCAGGTGCCAGTCGGCCGTCGGATCGGGGCTGTAACCCCCGCCGGGGCCCAACATCAGCAGCTCATCACCCGGCTGGGTGTTCGCCGCCCACGGCCCGGCCAGGCCTTGATCGCCGTGCACCACGAAGTCGATGGCCATCTCGGCGGCGGCACGGTCGAAGGAGCGGACGGTGTACGTGCGCAGCCGGGGCCAGTGACGTTGCGGCATCGAGGCGCGGATCTGCTCGACGTCGATCGGCCGCGGGTAGTCGACACCCGGGCTCAGAAACATCAGCTTGACGTAGGAATCGGCGTGGACGGGTTCGCCGAAGGTCGCCAGTTCCGGTCCACCGACCACCACCCGCACCATGGACTCGCTGAGTCTCTCGGTCCGCAGGACCGTGGTGGAAATAGGTGCAGGACGTCGTTTGGGCTCGGGCTGGGACACGTGGAACTCTCTTTCTCGCTGAAGCATTAGGTTACCCTAATGCCTTGAATCAGCAGGTCAGAGTGTGTTGAGGGCGACGCCCAGCGGAGCGGTAGAGCTGTAACCGGGCAGGATGAGGAAGGTGCCCGACGCCGTCGGGGTCGCGTAGGACATCAGGTCGTCCACCTCGTCGAGGCGTTGCTGGGTGGCCACGAACGTCCGCAGCTCCCGCTGGAAGCAGATGAACATCAGTCCGGCATCGGCAGAGCCGTCCGTGCCGCTCCCGTTGTCGTAGGCGTACCCGCGCCGGAGCATCAGCCCGCTGCCGGTGAAGGACGGGTGGGCGGCACGGGCATGGGAGCGCGCCGGCACCAGGTACTCCCCGTCGGGGGACTTCAGTCCGAGGTTCACCTCGTCCATCCGACCACCCCCCGACAGCGGTGACCCGTCGACCTTGTGCCTGCCGATGACGGCCTCCTGCCGCGACGACGTCAGGGCCTGAAAACCCGTGGTGTCGAGCTTCAACCTGCGGATCACACAGATGGTGCCCCCGGCCAGGGCTCCGTCCAGCCAGACGTTCTCGGCCAGTTCCGCCTCCCCGCGGGGCACGATGATGCCGTCGTCGAATCCGAGGGGGTTCCGGACCACCGTTCCGGTGCCGGGCCCCCGGAACCCGTGCTGGGACCACCGCAGGCTCTCGCCCGGGACCAGTGCGCGCAGCCGGGTGCTGACCGGGCCGAGGACGCTGGGATCGGTGGAGTGCACGGCCAGCAGGAGGTCTCCGCCCCGGGCGGAGGGTGAGATGTCCTGGTCACCGGCGAAATCGGGCAGATCGGCGGAGCCGGGCAGGTCCGCGCCGAGGGTGGCGACCAGGCGCGGGCCGATGCCGATCGTCACCGACAGATCTCCCGGACCGTCCGGCAGCAGGTCGCTCCGGCCGCCGGTCACCAGGGAGAGCACCGCCGAGCCGAGGGTGGCCAGGAACCCCACCTCGGTGCCCGTCACATCGAGAACGCTGATCAGACAGTGCTTCTGCGGTGTCTCCGGTCGGTCCACACCGGCCTGGGTGACACCCGCAGCGGTGACGGTGATCGAATCGACCACCGGTTCCGCAGTGTCCGCCGAAAAGGTACCGAGTGCGACCGCGGCGACGCCCCCGCCGGCCACCGCGCCGACCGCCAGGCCCAGGCCGAGCAGACGCCGTCGGTTGAGACCGGGTGGGTCCGGTACCGCGGTCGGGGTGGGTCGCTCGTCGGGTCCCGTCGGTGTGTCCTGGCTCATCTGCCGGCCCCGAACGGCGGAATCCTCACCTCGGGAACGTCCTTGAAGGTGATCACGCTCCAGGGGGCACCGGGGAACTGGACCTCCAGCCGGAGCAGGACGCCGGTGCCGTCGACCCAGTACCTCAACGAGGCCCCCGAGGTCCCGTTGGCCGCCGCGGGTCCCGTCATGACATCCACGGTGGTGTCGTCCACGGTGTCCTGACGGATCCAGGTGGCGGTGCTCTGGGCCAGGAGCTGTGGGTTCTCCGGCCTGTCCGAGGACAGGGAGATCAGGATCAGCAGACCGGCCGAGAGATAGGAGTTGCCGGCGCTCAGGGCGCCGATCTCCCAGCCCGTTGTGGGTACCGGCATCGGCGGAGCGGAGCCCGGGAAAAGCTGTCGGGCAACCTGTTCGGGTGACCACTGGACCAGGAAAGGGCTCTCGGGGGTGGAGCCGGCACCGTCGGAGGTGCTCGGTGTGCCGAGGGCGTAACCGACGTGGTCGGTGTAGTTGACCCAGCCCGACAGTCCGATCTGTGTTCTTCCGTCGGTGAGAACGCCGTTGATGGAACGTGTTCCGGCGTCGAAGGCCTTGAACCGCACCACGGCCAACCGTTCGGCCTCCTGGGCGGTGAGTGGGCGCGGGCCGGCCGGCGTCGGTGGTTGGCCGGACCCGCATGCCGTGAGCAGAGTGACGAGCAGCAGGACGAGAAGTCCTGACGCCGAACGGATTCGGTTCCGGCTCATCCGGTGAGGATCCGATCGGCGAGGAGTTCGGCCGGCGGTGCGGTCACGCCGGACAGATCGGGCATGGCCACCGCGGGCGGCAGCGGTGCGGGGATCGCCGTCGGATCGCCGGCCAGCCCCGGTTGGGCGGGGGGAAGCGGCACCTTCAGGAAGGAGATCCCGGCGGGCACCTGCAGCTGCGGCAGATCGGTGAGCGGGACCCCGGCGGCGGCAGGGCCCGTGGCGGGGCATGCCGTGCTGCCGAGCGAGGCCGGAAGCACGGTCTGTGTCCTGTTGTCGGTCAGGCAGTTCCCCGAGGACGGGGAGCGCGTGCTGGAGACGTCCGCGATGTCCACGCCGTTGTCGCCGAAGGTGTTGTGGGTGATGGTGTTCCCGGTGGCAGAGATGTCCTCTGTCCCCCGCAGGACCAGACCGGCGTACGGATTGCCGGTCACCGTGTTCGCCCGGATGTCGTTGGTCTGCCCGCCGGCCACCCCGATGCCGAGCCCGAAGGCCCCATCGGCCTGGGCCGGGGTCTGTGCGCCGCTGTTGTCGCTGATCAGGTTCCCGGCGACGGTGGTGGAGCGCTGGGGCTGGAAGGCCTCCTGGTAGTTGGAGATCAGGGTCATACCAACCCGGTTGCCCGAGAAGCGGTTCCCGGTGAGGACCAACGAATCCGAGGCGTTCGCGTTCTCGAAGCCGATCGCGTTCCGCTCGGCGACGTTGTCGGCGACCAGGATGTCGCAGCCGCGGCACTGACCGACGTAGATCCCCGAGTCGGCCGAGCCGGAGGCGTAGGAGTCGGTGATCTCGCCGTGCTGGGAGTTGAAGGCGTACAGGCCGTACAGGCCGTTGTTGGTGGCGGTGACACTGTTGACGGCGAACCTCTGGATCGGCGGGAACTTCTCCGGGTCGAGTTTCTCGTACCCTGAAACCCCATGCGCGGAAGCAGAATTGCCATCGTGAAGGCCGGTGACGAGCACGCCGTTGAAGGTGTGGGAGGTGACGGTCAGGTTCTGCACCCGGACGCCGTCGGCGATCACCAGCACACCCTGTGGGCGAACACCCTCGCCGTCGATGACCACCGCGTTGCGATCGGTGCCGCGCAAGGTGATGTCCGGTGTCGAGATGGTGACGGACTCCGTGTACCGGCCGGCCGACACCAGGACCAGGTCGCCGGGCCGCGCCTTGGACACCGCCGCCTGGATGGTCGCTGCGTCACCCGGGACCGTGATCGTCCTCGGGGCCGAGGGGGTGTCCGGATCGGACCCGCAGGCGGCGATCGAGGCCGCCATCGACAGTGCAGTCAGGAACAGGGCCGTGCGGCCGCGACTGCCCGGCCGTCCACCCCGGTGGTCGGAGCGTGGGGTCATCGATCGGGCCTTCCGGGTGGGCCCGCGCCGAACGCGCGTGCCTGCGAGCCGATTTTAGACGGATCGGGTTGAACGTCCGGATGTGGCCTGCGCCACCATTCGAGTGCTTCGGAAAATCACTTCAGGCACGATGTGTCACGAAAGTGAGGTCGATACTCCAAAGGATGAACTTGAGAGCGTCTAGATTGCTCCGACAGTGACAGGAAAGTGCTGAATCGATCACCACGGGCCGTTGTGCTCCTAGATCAACTCCTGGACCTGCGAAGATCAACTAGAGCCTCGAAAGAGTGTCTTGTTCGAGCAGGTTGATCCTTTCGTTACACGACCGTTATCGACCGCCAGTGAGCGTTGACTGCGATGTCCGATCCGCGTTAAGAATCTTCGGACTGCCCCTTTCGGGCAGGTCATCTGTACCGACGATGTCGTCATCCGACCCCTGGGGCACCCTTGACCTACTTTCGCGCGCGCAAAAACTCTCCCGGATCCAAACACCGCTTCACCCAACAGGTGCGACGCTCCGTCGGTGCCCTTGCGGTAACGGCGGTTGCCGCTTCGGTGATCCTGTACGGCGTCAGCACCTCGGTGAGCGCCCCCTCCGCCTCGGCCGCATCAGGCACCGTGGCCGGCACCGTGTTCGAGGACTTCAACGCGAACGGGGTCAAGGACACCGGTACCAACACGCCGGGCACCGCCAGTGCGACGGATGTCGGGGTCCAGGGTGTCAACGTCACCGTCACCGATTCCAACGGCGTCACCGTCGGTACAGGTACCACCTCGGCAGCGGGCACCTACTCGATCGCGGTCAGTGCCGCGGCCACCACGGCCGTCCGGGTCGAGATCACGCCCCCGACCGGATACACCGACGGCCCCCAGGGAGCGGACTCCGGATCAGGCATCCAGTTCGTCACCCTCGGAACGGCCGGGGCCGGCGCCGTCAACGCCGGTCTGACGCGCCTGGGCAACTACTCCAAGGCGACCCCCAAGATCGTCGCGATCCAGCAGTGGGCACCCATCGGCAACAACCTCGCCCTCGGCGGCGGAGCGTTGCTCGACCTGAGCACCCGGGCGACCGTGATCAGCACCGACTGGTCGACCCGCGGGATCGCCACCGGGACCACCGAGGCCCTGGCCACGCAGACCGGAACGGTCTGGGGCAGCGCACAACTCGATGACTCCTATGCCTTCAGCTCGGCCTACTTCAAGCGCCACGCGAAGACCGGCATCACCGGACAGACCCCGTCCCAGCGTATGGGCTCCATCTACCTGACCACCCTGGGCGGCGCCGCCGATGCGACCCCGTGGGTGACCATCCCCAACGCCGGTACGGACCCCCGTCCCAACCAGGACACGATGACGGCCACCAACTGGTTCCACGACGTCGGAGCCCTGGAGAACATCGGCAAGATCGCCCTCGGCGGTATGGCCATGGCCCTGGACCACAAGTCCGTCTACGTGGTGAACCTGAACGACAAGAACCTCTACCAGGTGCCGTTCACCCGCGGTGCCGGTGGGGTCCCGGTCGCCGGGACCCCTGTGGCGATCACCATGCCGATCGCGCTGCCCGGCGCGGCGGTGTCCTGCCTCCCGGCCAACACCCGTCCGTTCGGCGTGACCGCCCAGAACAACGCGCTCTGGGTCACCCTCACCTGCGCCGGACCGGCAGCGTCGGACCTGCGAGGCTACATCTACCGCTACGACCTGACCGCCGGAACCTTCGGTGCGGCACCGGCCTTCGAGATGGCTCTGACCGGCTACACCCGTGGCTCCGTCTACGGCGCCCCGCAGAACGCGGCCTGGAACGCCTGGACCGACAGCTGGATGGTGACCAACACCGGCACCAACGTCGCGGCCATCTACCCGCAGCCGATCCTGTCCGACGTGGCCTTCGACTCCAACGGCGACATGAGCATCGGTATCAAGGACCGCTTCGGCGACCAGGTGGGTTACGAGGCAGGCAGCCCGAACACCGCTGACGGCTCCACCTTCGAGGGCTTCGCCGGTGGAGACACCCTGCGCGCCTGCCGGAATGCCGACCAGAGCGCATGGGTCCTGGAGAGCAACGCCTCCTGCGGCTACCCCGGTGCCGTTCGCACCGGCTACGGAGCCGGCAACGGCCAGGGCCCCGGCGGCGGCGAGTTCTACAGCGACGACTACACCAACACCCACCAGCAGGTGCTGCTGGGCGGACTGCTCCAGATCCCCGGTTTCGGACAACTGGTCAGCACCGCCTTCGATCCGGGCAACGCGGTCCGCAGCCAGGGATATCGCTACCTGTCCAACCTGAACGGTTCCTACAGCACGTCCGACGGCTACCGCACGCTCATCGACGTCGTGAACTCCTCGAGCAGCACCAGCAGCCCCACCCAGGGCTCGTTCGCCAAGGGCGGCGGCCTCGGCGACCTGACCGCACTCGTCGGCCAGGCCCCCTTGGAGATCGGCAACCGGGTCTGGCTCGACGCCGACCGGGACGGCATCCAGGACGCGGGTGAGAACGCCATCGCCGGCGTGACCGTCCAGCTGCTCTCCGCCGACGGCAACACCGTCGTCGCCACCAAGGTCACGGACGCCAACGGCAACTACCTCTTCACCAGCGCCGCCGACGGCCTGCAGCCCGAGACCGACTACATCGTCCGAGTCGCTGCTTCCAACTTCGCCGCCGGCGGAGCGCTGGAGCACTACCTGATCTCGCCGACCGGTGTCGGGGACGACCGTGAGGTGGACTCCAACGGTGTCGCCGTCGGCGGGGCCGTGCAGGCGACCGTGAAAACCGGTCTGGAGAACCAGAACAACCACTCCATCGACTTCGGTTTCTACACACCCGTCTACGCCGTCGGCGATTACGTCTGGTGGGACAAGGACCGCAACGGTCGCCAGGACGCCGGCGAACCCGCGATCGAGGGGGTGACGGTCACCCTCACCGGTGCCGGCGCACCCCGGACCACCACGACCGACAGTGCCGGCCACTACATCTTCGACGGGCTCGAGCCGGGTACCTACACGGTGACCTTCACCCCGCCGGCCGGTTTCGCCGCCACCACGACCAATGCCTCCGGCACCACCGTCGCCAACGACTCCAACGGACTGTCCTCCCAGGTCACCGTCGGTCCGATCGGTGCCGGACTGCCGCAGATGCGCCTGCCCGTCGCCGGTGACGGTGCCCCGCTGGCCGCCGCCGTCGATCCCACGATCGACGCCGGCTTCGTCCAGATCGTCTACGCCGTCGGTGATTACGTCTGGTACGACGCCAATGTCAACGGCATCCAGGATCCGCTGGAGAGCCCCGTTGTCGGTGCCACGGTCACCCTGCTGAAGGCCGACGGAACCCCGGCGACCAACGCCGACGGTGTCGTCGTTGCCGCCACCACCACGAACAACGTGGGCCACTACGTCTTCGACAACCTGCTGCCGGGTGCGTACAAGGTCAAGTTCAGCGACCTTCCCGCCGGGTTCACCTTCACCCAGCAGAACGTTGCGGGTGCAGCTGCGGGGCTGAACTCCAACCCCGACCAGACCGGTGTGACCCCGACCTTCACCCTCGGACCGGTCGGTGCGGGACTCCCACAGATGGCGAACGTGGTTGCCGCCGACGGCACCACCCTGGCCACCGCGATCGACCGGACCATCGACGCAGGCATCTACCGGCCGGACGTCCTGGCCGTGGGTGACTACGTCTGGTACGACGACAACTTCAACGGCATCCAGGATGCCGGTGAGGCGCCGGTCGCCGGGGTCACCGTCACCCTGCTCACCGCCGCGGGCGATCGGGCCCAGCACCTCTTCGGCGGCGACGTCGCCGACGTCGTCACCGATGCCAACGGCCACTACGTGTTCGACAACCTGCCCGCCGGTTCCTACCGGGTGCAGTTCAGCACCATCCCGGCCGGCTTCACCTTCACCAAGTCCTCGGCCGCCGGTTCGACCGCCGCCAACGACTCCAACCCGGCCGGCACCGGCCTCACCCCGGTGTTCACCCTCGCCGCCGGTGGCACCAACATGCGTGTCCCGAACCCGGCGATCGACGGTGTCATCGTCGCCGACCAGATCAACCCGACCATCGACGCGGGTCTGACGACCGTGTTCGCCGTGGGCGACTACGTCTGGTTCGACGTCAACAAGAACGGCATCCAGGACGAGGGCGAGAAGCCGGTTCCCGGAGTCACTGTCAAGCTGCAGAACGCCGACGGAACCCCGGCCCTGAACGCCGCGGGCACCGCAGTGGCAGCCACCACCACCGACGACGCCGGGCACTACGTGTTCGACAACCTGGCCCCCGGCACCTACCGGGTCGCCTTCTCGGGCCTGCCGACCGGGTACGAGTTCACCACCCCGGCCGCCGGTGCGGTGGGGGTCGACTCCAACCCCGCATCCACGGGTATCACCCCGACCTTCACCCTCAACCGGACCTCGCCGACGGTTCGGACCGTGGTCGAGGCCGACGGCACGACCCTGGCCGTCTACATCGATCCCACGATCGATGCCGGCATCCACCTGTCGAAGGCCTACGCCATCGGTGATGTCGTCTTCTACGACGACAACCGGGACGGCCTGCAGAGCGCCGGGGAGGCCGGGGTTCCCGGTATCACCGTGACCCTGCTCGACGAGGACGGCGAGCCTGCCGTCGATCTGGTCGGCGACCCGGTTCCGCCGGTCACCACCGGTCCGGACGGCAAGTACGTCTTCGACAACCTGGCCCCGGGCAGCTACCAGGTGCAGTTCTCCGGGCTCCCGCCGCGGTACTCCTTCACCGAGGCAGGTGTCGGAGAGGATCCGGCCGTCGATTCCAACGCCGATGCCACCGGTCGCACCGCAGTCGTCACCATCGGTGAGGGCGCCCCCGGTACCCGTGCGGTCGTCGAAGCCGACGGGCAGCTCGCGGCGGTCGGCATCAACCCGACCATCGACGCCGGCATCATCACGGCCTTCGCCGTGGGCGACTACGTCTGGTACGACGTCGATCACGACGGACTTCAGGGTGAGGACGAGGATCCGGTCGTCGGTATCACCGTCGAGCTGGTCGATGTCGACGGCGCACCGGTCAAGGACATCAACGGTGTCACCGTTGCCTCGACGGTGACCGACGCCCAGGGCCACTACGTCTTCGACAAGCTGCCGGCCGGGGAGTACCGCATCCGGTTCTCCGGGATTCCCACCGGTTACGAATTCACCACCCCGGGCCTGGGCGGTCTGGACTCCAACCCGGACACGACCGGTCTGACCCCGGCGTTCACCCTGGGCCGCACCGCGCCGGACATGCGGGCCGTGGTCACGGCCGACGGCGTAGCCGTCGCCTCGCTGATCAACCCGACCATCGACGCCGGCATCGTGCTCTCCCCGGCCTACGCCGTGGGCGACTACGTCTGGTTCGACAACAACGGGAACGGCAAGCAGGACGAGGGCGAGCCCGGTGTACCGGGTGTCACCGTCACCCTGCTGAACCCGGACGGCACCCCGGCCCGTGATGCCCTGGGCAATCTCGTGCCGCCGACGGTCACGGACGAGAACGGTCACTACGTTTTCGACAACCTCGCCCCCGGCGACTACAAGATCGATTTCAGCAACACCCCCACCGGGCACGCGTACGTCACCCCGAAGGCCGAGGGCACCGAGGGTGACAACGACTCCGATGCCGACAACGCCGGGCACACCCCGGTCTTCACGGTCGGGCCGGATTCGACGGACAACCGTCCGGTGACCGATGACGACGGCGACCTGATCGCCGTGGGCATCAATCCGACGATCGACGCCGGTATCGTGCCGCGTCTGGCCATCGGCGACTTCGTCTGGTTCGACACCAACAAGAACGGTGTCCAGGACGCGGGCGAAACCGGCCTGGCCGGAGCCACTGTCACGCTGCTCGACGGAAACGGCCAGCCGGCCAAGGACTTCGACGGTGAGCTGGTGCCTGCTGCCACCACCGACGAGAACGGTCACTACGTCTTCGACAACCTCTACCCCGGCAGCTACCAGGTGGTGTTCTCCGGCCTGCCGACCGGCTACATCTTCACCGGCCAGTCGGTGGAGGGCTCCTCCGCTGCGGAGGACTCCAACCCGGGTGTCTCCGGTGCCACTCCGGTCTTCTCGCTGATCGGCGGCGGCACCAACGTCCGCCCGGTCACCGAGGCCGACAGTGCACTCGGGGTCGACAAGGCCGTGGCCATCGACCCGACGATCGATGCCGGCATCTTCCCGGCGCCGCAGTACTCGATCGGCGACCACACCTTCTACGACAACAACGGCAACGGCATCCAGGACGCCGGCGACACCCCGCTGGCAGGTGTCACGGTCACGCTGCTCGACGCAGCAGGGAACCCGGCCCGGAACGCCTTCGGCGAGCTGGTCCCGCCGGTGGTCACCGACGCACAGGGCAACTACCTGTTCGACGGACTGGCGCCGGGCGAGTACATCGTGACCTTCGGGAACATCCCGGCCGGGTACGAGTTCTCGCCGCAGTACGCCGACGGTTCCACCCCGGCGACCGATTCCAACGTGCCGGCCAGTGGTCGCAGCGATGTCATCAACATCGGGCCGAGCGACCCCAACATGGTCCCGGTCGTGCCGGGCCCGGGCAGCCACACGGTCGGTCTCAACCCGACGGTCGACGCCGGTGTGGTCCCCCGCCTCGCGGTGGGCGACTACGTCTGGTTCGACAAGAACAAGAACGGTGTCCAGGACAGCGGCGAGAAGCCTTTCGCCGGAGCGATCGTGACCCTGCTCGACGCCGCGGGTAACCCGGCGAAGGATTTCGACGGTGTGCTCGTCGCCCCGACGAAGACCGATGCCAAGGGTTACTACGTCTTCGACAACCTGTACCCCGGTGACTACCAGGTCGCCTTCTCCGGGCTGCCCACCGGGTACATCTTCACCGGCCAGTCCACCCTGGTCTCGACGCCGGCCACCGATTCCAACCCGGCCGCAACGGGTGTCACCCCGGTGTTCGCGTTGGTCGGCAACGGTGCGAACGTCCGCCCGGTGACCGCGGCGGACCGGAACAAGGGTGTGGCCCGGGCGATCGGCATCGATCCGACGATCGACGCCGGGATCATCCCGGCACCGGCCTACGCGATCGGTGACTACGTCTGGTTCGACAAGAACCAGAACGGTCGCCAGGACAAGGGCGAGAAGCCCGTGGTCGGCCTGTCGGTCACCCTGCTGGATGCCGACGGCAAGCCTGCGGTGGATTCCTTCGGTGTCCCGGTTCCCGCAACCGTCACCGATGCCAAGGGCCACTACGTGTTCGACAACCTGGCTCCGGGCAGCTACCGGGTCCAGTTCGGCACCCCGCCGACCGGGTACTCCTTCACCACCGCCAACTCCGGCAGTGACGACAAGGACTCCGACGCCGACGACACGGGTCTGACCCCGATCGTCGAGGTCGGACCGGCCTCCTCGGCGACCCGTACCCCGGTCGCCGCCGACGGCACCACGATCGCGGTGGGGATCAACCCGACCGTCGATGCGGGCCTGGTTCCGACGCCGACCTACGCCGTCGGTGACTACGTCTGGATCGACAACAACGGCAACGGGGTCCAGGACGCCGGTGACATCCCGGTCGCCGGTGTGCTGGTCAGCCTCTTCGACGCCGACGGCAAGCCCGCCGTCGACTCCTACGGCAACCCGGTCGCCCCGGTGCGCACCGATGCCAAGGGCCACTACGTCTTCGACAGCCTGGCTGCGGGAACGTACTTCGTCACGGTGACCGAGACGCCGGCCGGTTACGTCTTCACCCAGCAGTTCGCCGGCTCGTCCAAGGCGAAGGACTCCAACGTCAACAAGGCAGGGGTGGCGAACACGTTCACCCTGGGGATCAACGAACCGAACATCCGCCCGGTGAAGTCCACCGACGGTGACCTGGTCGCCTCCTGGATCGATCCGACGATCGATGCGGGTCTGGTGCCGCTGCTGGCGCTGGGCGACTACGTCTGGTTCGACAGCAACCACAACGGCATCCAGGATGCAGGCGAGAAGCCGGTCCAGGGTGTCACCGTGACGCTGTTCGACGAGGACGGCAACGTCGTGGCCACGACCGTGACGGATGCCAAGGGTCACTACGTGTTCGACGGTCTCCTGCCGGGCAAGTACCGCGTGCAGTTCACCGACCTCCCGGCCGGGTACACCTTCACCGGTAAGAATGCGGCCGGCTCGGACTTCACCAACGATTCCGACGCGGGCAGCGGTGGGTACTCCTCCTACGTGATCCTCGTGGGTGGGGCCGCCGGACACGTCCGGGCGGTTGCCGACGGGGACGGTGTCACCCAGGCTCTGTGGATCGATCCGACCGTGGATGCCGGACTGATCCAGTCCGATGTCGCCACACTGCCGAACACCGGTGTGGCAGCCATGAACCAGCTGATGGCGGCGCTCGCGCTGCTGCTGGCCGGTGCCGGACTGGTCGTCGTGGGACGACGCCGGCGGGTGTCGCAGGGCTGATACAGCCACAGGCGCAGGACAAGGGCGGGCATCACCGGGAGACCGGGGTGCCCGCCCTTGTGCATTCGTAGGTGCGGGACGCCGTGGACAAGCGGCCCGGTTTCAATCGAATTCAATACACTTCCGAATTACACAAAAATGCGTTCGAATTGATGTTTGCATTTGATTTACTCCGCATTCTGATGGAAGGTGAGGTCGTTACGGCGTTGTAACGAATCAATTCGGGAGTCGATTTTGTTCTCACTGTCGCGTTCAGCATCCCCCTTGTCGGCCCCGATCGCAGGTGAGCGCAGGTCGCGGCCCCGGTGGCGATCGGCGGCAGCTGCGGCCCTGGTACTGGCGCTGGCGGTACCCCCGTCGGTGGCCGTCGCCTCGACGGTCGTCCTCGAAGCCGGGTCGGTCGCCCCCGTCGCCCCCGCCGTCGAGAACTCTCTGGTCGTGACCGGTCTGCGGACCAACGATCGCACCAACCCGTTGGGTATCGGCGGCGACGTCCCGTCCTTGAGCTGGCGCACCGAGTCCACCGGCCGCGCGGTGACGCAGACGGCCTACCAGATCCGGGTGTCCTCCAGTTCGGCCGACCTGGGATCAGCCGATGTCTGGGCTCCGGGCAAGGTGGCCTCCGACAGTCAGCTCAACATCGCCTACGGTGGACCTGATCTCACCCCCCGAACCCGTTACTGGTGGCAGGTCCGGGTGTGGGACAACACCGGCGGAGCGTCCGCCTGGTCCGAGCCGGCCTGGTTCGAGACCGGCCTGCTCAGCCCGGCCGAGTGGACGGCGGACTGGATCGGCGCGGCCGACACGGCGCTGCAGGTCAACGACTGGACCGATTACACGGTCGACACCGACGTCACCGTGAAGGCCGGCTCCGCCTTCGGTGTGTACTTCCGGGCCGTCACCACCGACAACGGCTACATGTGGCAGCTCAACGACGAGCAGGCCGGCAACCCGCGGCTGCGCCCGCACAAGAAGACCAACGGCAACTGGAGCACCTTCCCGGACATCAGCCTGACCGCCAAGGGCCTGGCCGGTTCGGTGCTGAAGAGCCGGGTGCAGTTCCGGATCACGGTCACCGGATCGACCGTCACCACCTGGATCAACGGGATACAGGTCGACAGCCGCACCGATGCCGCCTTCGCGAAGGGATACGTCGGTGTGCGCACCGACGTCTCGACCCACGAGGAGGCGTTGGTCCACTCGATGACGGTGGCCGCGCCGTCGCGCACCTTGTACCGATCCAACTTCGCGGCCGGTGAGAACCCCTTCGGAGCCGGGACGATCGTGCCGGGTGTCGACGGCGGACTGCAGGTGAAGGACCAGGTGAACAGCCTGTGGTCGCCGCCGGCCAATCTTCCGCTGCTGCGCAAGGACTTCCAGGTGCAGGACAAGGCGGTCAGCCGGGCCAGGGTGTACGCCTCGGCCCGCGGGATCTACGAACTCTCGCTGAACGGCCACCGGGTGGGGGACGCGGAACTGGCCCCCGGATTCACCGACTACACCCGCCGGATCCAGTACCAGACCTACGATGTCACCGACCTGGTGAAATCCGGTCCGAATGCCATCGGGGCCTGGGTCGGAACGGGTTGGTACTCCGGTTACCTCGCCTGGTTCGGCGACAAGAAATACGGAAGCCGGAACTCGGTGATCGCCGAACTGGTCGTCGATTTCGCCGACGGAACCTCGCAGACGATCAAGACCGATGCAGGCTGGAGGACCGGGCCGGGGCCACTGGTCGGCGCGGACCTGCTGATGGGGGAGAACCACGACGCGAACCTGGAGCAGACCGGATTCGACACGGCCGGCTTCGTCGACACCGCATGGACCCCGGTCACTCTCGTCGACAGGGCGGCCACGGCCCTGCTGATCCCGCAGCCCGACGAACCGGTCCGGGTCACCCAGGAACTGCCCGCGCGTTCGCGCACCGAGATGCCGACCGGGAAATTCGTCTACGACATCGGCCAGAACCTCGCGGGCGTGGGCTCGTTGACCCTGACGGGCAAGGCGGGTAATACGGCAACGGTCCGGTACGGGGAGGTGCTGAACAAGGACGGCAGCCTGTACACCGCGAACCTGCGGAGCGCGAAGGCCACCGACACCTACACCTTTGCCGCCGACGCCACCGTCACCTTCCGGCCGAAGTTCACCCAGCACGGCTTCCGCTACATCGAGGTCAGTGGGTTGGCCACACCGCCGACCGTCCAACAGGTGTCGGCCCTGGTCTACAGCTCGGTCAGTGAGGTCACGGGCACCCTGGCGACCTCGGACGAGATGATCAACCAGTTGCAGAGCAACATCGTCTGGGGTCAGCGCGGCAACTTCATCTCGGTGCCGACCGACACCCCCGCCCGGGACGAACGTCTCGGATACAGCGGTGATCTCAACGCCTTCGTCGGCACCGCCGCCTACAACATGGACTCCCTCGCCTTCATCCGCAAATGGCTCGGCGACCTCCGCGACGGTCAGGACGCCGCCGGTGAGTACCCGGAATGGTCCCCGCGACCCCCGAACCACGAGCCCGTCAACAGCGGAACCGGTTGGTCCGACGGCGGTGTGATCATCCCGTGGACCATGTGGAAGCGCTACGGTGACACCGCCGTGATCAACCAGAGCTGGGACTCGATGGTCAAGTTCTTCGGCTACCTGAGCACCAACTTCCCGACCTACATCCGCGCCGACGGTCCCTACGGGGACTGGCTGCATCTCAACGACGACACCCCGGCGCAGGTGATGGGCACGGCGTACTACGCCTACGACGCGCGGGTGATGGCCCAGATGGCTGCGGCGACCGGCAGGACGACGGAGGCCGCGTACTACGCACAGCTGTCGAAGGACATCACCGCGAAGTTCGTCGAGCAGTTCATCGCGGCCGACGGCACCGTCACCGGGAACAGCCAGACGGCCTACGCTCTCGCCCTCGGGATGGATCTGGTCCCCGCCGACCGCCGGGCGGCGGTGGGCAAGAAGCTGGTGGCGAAGGTGGCCTCGCGTGACTACCACCTGTCGACCGGATTCCTCGGGACCCCCTGGCTGATGCCGGCGCTGAGCGGAACGGGCCATTGGGACGTGGCCTACCGGCTGCTGCTGAACAAGACCATCCCGTCGTGGGGATACGAGATCGCCTCCGGTGCCACCACCATGTGGGAACGCTGGGACTCCATCGATGCCAACGGGAATTTCGGTGACGTCGGGATGAACTCCTTCAACCACTACTCATTCGGGGCCGTCGGCGACTGGATGTACTCCCACATCGGCGGTATCACCGAGGAAGCGCCCGGGTACAAGGCCATCGGCATCGCCCCGCATCCCGGCGGTGGTCTGACCCACGCCGAGTCCTCGTTCGACTCGGTTTACGGAACCGTCACCAGCAACTGGAAGGTGGCCGACGGTGTCCTGGGCATGGAGGTCGCGATACCGGCGAACACCACTGCGACCGTTCGGATCCCGGCGGCCAACGCCCTGGCGGTCACCGAGTCCGGTACCGCGTTGGCCCAAACCGCAGGAGTGACGGTGAAGTCGGCAGACGGAACCGAGGTCGTGCTCTCGGTCGGGTCCGGTACCTACCGGTTCTCCGTCGACCCGCTCGCCGAACTCCTGGGCACCGCCATCGGTCACAGCTCCGATCTGGCCGCGGCCGCCGATCTCGCCGTGTCCGCCGATCTCGCCGTGTCCGCCGGTGATCTGTCCTCTGCTGCCGCCGAAGCGGCCAAGGGACACCTCGCCGAGGCCGTTGCGGCGGCATCCGCGGCGATCTCCCTGCTCGGCAGCGACCACCCCGCCGCAGCCGGCAAGGTGTTGGACGCACTGGCGGCGGCCCGGTCCGCACAGTCGACCCTGGCCGGTGTCGACCGGCCCGTTGCCGCCCTGGTGACGGCGGCCGCCGGTCTTGTGCGCGAGCTGACGGTGGTGAGCGGTCGCCTGTCCGGGCTGACGGTCTCGGTCGACACCGGTGCTGCCGCAAGTCATCTGCCGGGAGACACGATCGCTGTCGTCGCCAAGATCAGCAACCGTGGCACCGATCCGTTGAACCGGGTCACGGCCAGGATCGACCTGCCCGCCCCGTGGGTGGTCGTCCCGCAGGGTAGCCCGGTCATCCCGGTGTTGGCCCCGGGCGAGTCGGCGCAGGTCGACTTCACCGCGACCGTTCCCCGCTCCCAGCTTCCCGGGACCGTTGCACTGCCGGTGGTGGTCGATCTGACCTACCTGGGTGCCGCGTTGACCTCGACCACCGAGGCGACCGTGACCATCGGGTCCGGGCTGACGATGAGTGCAGCGGTGGCCGCTCCGTCCACGGTGACTCCGACCTCGGCGACAACGGTGACGGCCACGGTGAAGAACACCGGCAACCATCCCGTCAGTGGACGGCTGACAGCGGTGGTCCCGGCGGGTTGGGCCATCCCGTTGCCCTCCTCGACCGTGGTGATCGCGCCCGGTGCGACCGTCCAGATCCCCGTGCGCGTCTTCGTTCCCACCACTGTGAGCGAGGAGACCGTCGCACTCACCGCGGTTCTCCGGCGGTCCGAGGTCGACCTGGCGACGGCGACCGTGAACCTGGCCGTCACGGTTCCGGCCCCCACCGGAGCGGTGGACCACATCGACCTGGGCAACGGCCCCTCGGAGGCGGCCCACAATCTGACCGCCTCCGCCTCCTCCTCCACCAGCAACGAGGCCGGGCTGAGCCGGCGGTACTCGGGCAGCGCCCCGAACTCCTGGTTCGCCTTCGACCTCGCGGTCCCGGTCGGAAAGCCGTTCGTCATCAACGCGATCGAGACCTTCGACGGTCCTCGTACCAAGGAGTACTCGATCCAGGTGAACGGGGTGCTGGTACAGGCGCGGCTCTTCCAGCGTGTCCCCAACAGCATCGGAACCGGCCCGTACCAGGTGCTGGTCGACGATCCGGCGGCCTTCAGCTCGACCGGAACGGTGAATGTGAAGTTCACCCATGCCGTCTCGAACTACGACCCGTCCCTGGCGGACGTCTGGACCTCGGCCGCACCCGCGGTCCTGCCGGCGCCCACCGTGGTCGGCGATGTCGTTCCCGCAGCGCCGGACGGTGACAACGGTTGGTACACCAGCATTCCGAAGATCGTGGTGGCCGGTGTCGATTTCTCCGGAAAGCCGGTGACCGATCTGGAGGTCGCCCAGCGGCCGGGGGAGTGGAGCCCGTACACCGGGCCCCTGCCTGTTGATCAGGACGGTACAAGGGTGATCGGATTCCGTGGCACCGCAGCAGGTTCGGTCAGCGCGGCCGGTGAACTGACGGTCAAGGTCGACCGGACCGCCCCGGTCACCACGGCGACCGTCACCGGCAGCCAGGTGGCCACGGTGACGCTGGCCGCCACCGATGCGACCTCGGGAGTGGCCGGCACCGGCTACCGGGTCGGCGGGGGAGCGTGGCAGTCCTACGCGGAGCCGGTCGCCGTCACCGCCGGGGCCGAGCCCACCCTGGTCGAGTTCCGGTCCACCGACCGCGCAGGCAACACCGAAACGGCGAAGCAGGTCACGGTTGCGGCCGTGGTGGGGGATCTGCCGTCCACCACCACGATCAGCGTCGGCAGGTCCTCCCTCTCGACCAAGGACACCCTGGTGGTGGAGGTGACGGTCACGGCCGCTGCACCGTTCACCGGTACCGCGATCCTGAACGACGGGAAGCAGCGTGTTGCCCAGAGCCCGGTCGTGGCCGGACGGGCGACCTTCCGAGAGGCCGGTTCGGGCCTGGCCACCGGTCGCCGCCAGTACTCGGTGACGTTCGTCAGCTCCACCGAACACGTCCTGGGCTCGACGTCCGCCGTCCGGGAGGTGGAGGTGTACTTCTTCGACAAGGCCCCGGGCAGTTCCTTCTACGAAGAGGTGCGCTGGCTCGCGGAGTCCGGCATCACCACCGGGGTGGAAGGCGGGGGCTTCGACCCCGTGGGCACCGTCTCACGACAGGCGATGGCCGCCTTCCTGTTCCGGCAGCAGCACCCTGGGGTCGTGCGCGCGCCGGCCTGCGTCACCAGGCCCTTCCCGGATGTGCCGCCGGCCAACGAGTTCTGCGGTGAGATCGCGTGGCTGAAGACCACCGGGATCACCCTGGGGTACGAGGGCGGCGCTTTCAGGCCGGGAGCGCCGATCGATCGTCAGGCGATGGCGGCGTTCCTGTACCGGTTGTCGCACCCGGGGGCGACCACGGCGCCGGTGTGCTCCGGTGCCCCGTTCGCCGATGTGCCGGTCGGCAACCAGTTCTGCGGTGAGATCAGCTGGCTGGCCGGAACGAAGATCACCACCGGATACGCGGGGAACACCTTCCATCCGGGGGAGAAGATCTCCCGTCAGGCGATGGCGGCGTTCCTCTACCGGTTGGCGCATCTGGCAGGGTGACCCACCCGGACCCGTGACCGCGCTCCTTCCCGACGTCCGCGCTTGATGCAGCGCGCGCGATAGTCGAGAAGGAGCGCGGTTGTCGACGGTGCGAGGAGGCCGGTTAAGATCGGCATAATTTCGCGCCCTTCACCGTCGACGAGCGCAGTGAACTGGGGGAATCCATGCAGCCGTTGGTCACCGCTCCTGTCCGACATCGGGTGATGTCACGAACAGGTGTGCTCGCCTTGGGTATGGCCCTGAGCATGTCGGTCCTGCCCGGCACGGCCCAGGCGTCCCCCGGGCCCGCGACGACGATCTCGGCGGCCACGGCGGCAGCGGCCGAACCGGCGACATCGTCGACGACGCTGAGCCTGTCCGACACCGACCTCGTCTACGGCGACCCGGTGACCGCCTCGGTCGAGGTCGCGGTGGACGGACTGCCCGCCGCCGGATCGGTGGCGATCAGTGCGGGCGGCCTGACGAAAACCGTGGCACTGGTCGACGGTACGGCCACGGCGACCTTCACCCCGGACGTGACGGTCGGCCCCCACCCGGTGCTCGCCCGCTTCACCGGCGGTGCCGGGGTCGAGGACAGCTCGGGTGTGCAGACCTACACCGTCACCCCCGGTCCGGTCACGATCCGGAAAACCGTTCCCGCAGTGGTGTTCGGCGCGTACAGCCCGATCGAGATCTGGGTGGGCCGAGGCGATCTGGGTGCGACCGGGGCCGTCGCCGTCACCATCGAGGGCCGCCGCGAGGTACTGGATCTGGATCACGGACGTCTGGTGGTGTCTCCCTCGACGGAAGGACGGCCCGGTCGGCACCAGGTCCGTCTCGAATACCTGGGTTCGGACCGCTTGCTCACCGGCAGCAACGAATTCTCCTTCACCCGGAAACGGGCGGCCGGCAACGGTGCCGTGTGGACCGAGAACAGCACCTACGGAACACCAGCGGTCCTGCACTTCCGCGGTTATTCGGCAGGCGACACCTACATCGATCCCACCGGATCGGTGACGGTGAGCTACCGGGGAGAAAAAATCGCCACCGGGCGTCTGCGCAACGGATCCGTCGATATCGCGCTTCCGTCTCGCCTCCTTCCCGGAAAGCGGAAGCTGCAGCTGAGGTACCTGGGGGATGTCAACTACCTGCCGCGGGATGCCGCCACGACCCAGACGGTCACCAAGGCCCGCAGCACCGTGCTGGTACCGAAACTCAAGAACGGGCGGGAAGGGGTGAAAACGACGATCCCGGTCGAGGTCGCCGCTGCCGGTGGATCTCCCACCGGCTCCGTCACCGTCTCCTGGGGGAAGCGGGTGCTCGCGAAGAAGAAGCTCAGCAAGGGGCGGGCGAAGCTGGTGGTGCCTGCGCTGCCGGTCGGGCCGCGGCCACTCACCATTGCCTACTCCGGAGATGCCGGGCGCAAGGGGAAGACCATCACCCGCAAGCTCTTCGTCGACCCGACGCCCCAGGGGGCGAGAAGTTTCGGGACCGGTGAGTTCGCGGTCAACCGGGACATCCAGCCTGGCCTGTACCGGACCGACGTACCCTCCGGGCACCGGTGCACGGTCGAACGGTTCCACCGCAAGGATCGTCCCGCCATCGGTACCAGACGGGACGGCGGCTACAGCCTGATCCGGGTGCTGTCCACCGACGGGTGGGTGACCTCCGACGGCTGCGGGACATGGAACCTGGTCGACGACACCCCTGCCTGGCCGATCAGGAAGAACACGATCCCGGGCAACGGAACCCTGCTGGTCGGGGTGGACATCCAGCCGGGTACCTATCGCACTCCCGTCGTCGAGAACTGCAACTGGCATGTGCTGAACAACGTCCTCGGTGTCGACCGCGACACCCGTTACGGCGGCGGCGAACGAACGGCGACCATCGTCGAAGGTGCGTTTGCGTTCCGGTCCGAAGGTTGCACCACCTGGAAGAAGGTTTCATGAAGGCGTTGAACGTAGTCCGTGGACCCGGCCGTTTCCTCGCCGCCGGCCTGTTGTCGGTGCTGGTGGTCGGAGGGTTCACCACTCCGGCATCGGCCGCCGATGTCCGTTCGGCCGGCTCCGGGGGCCCGGCGTACGCCGTGGCCGCCGATCCGTCGGTGGCCGTGATCCTGCCGGCGGCCGGGGCAGCTCTTCGCGAGAGCTTTCCGGTGCAGGTGACCGCGAGCACGAGCGGCCTGCCGGTCGACGGCTGGGCCTTCGTCTCGACCGGGGTCGAGGGCGAACACCCGTTGGAGGTCCACGTGGTCGACGGGACCGGGAACGGTGTCGTCCCGAACCGGTTGTCGGTGGGCGACCATCAGATCCGGGTGGAGTTCTTCGCCGCAGGCTCGAACCGACCCGTGGTCCACACCGCACCGATCCGGATCACGAAGGGCAAGGTCACCCTCTCGGTCGGTGCCGATGACTCCCAGTTCGGGTATGCCGAGGGAGTCGGCGTGCGGGTGCTGCCTGCCGGGACCACCTACGACGGCGATCGTCCGCCTTCCGGAAGGGTGCGTGTCCAGGTCGGATCGCTCCGCCTCGACGGTGAGTTGACCGACGGCTGGACCTACGTGAGGTTGCCGGCGAAACTGCCGATCGGCACCCATACCGTCACCGTGACCTACCTGGGATCGGATGACCATCTCGCCGGCACCGCGACCACTACGGCCACACGCACCAAGATCATCTCGAACGTCTACGCCGCCGCGGAACAGGGCACCTACGGGAAGAAGAGTCGCATCACGCTGGAGGTCGGGCCCAGCAGGGTCGTCACCGCCACCGGATCGGTGGTTCTGCGGGCCTCCTCGGGGAAGAAGGTCTCCTCGGCCACGCTCAAGGGCGGGAAGGCCGTACTGACCGTGCCTGCCGATTGGAAGCCGGGCAAGCGCACCCTGACGATCTCCTACTCCGGCGACAAGCACTTCACGACCACGGTGGAAAAGCTCACGCACAAGGTTGCCAAGGCGAAGCCCAAGATCACCGTCGCGAAGGTGGCCACGGTCGAGGAGGGCAAGCGTGCGGTGGTGAGCGTGCGGGTCAGCGGTGCCGGTCAACGTCCGACCGGGACGGTCCGGGTCACCCTGGGGGCAAAGCTGCTGGCCTCCAAGGATCTGAAGAAGGGCTTCACGAAGCTGACGCTGCCGCCCGTGCGTTACGGCAAGCACAACCTCACCGTGACCTACACCGGGGACAGCAGGTACCTGCGGGCGTCGGTGCGTAAGCCGATGGAGGTGATCATCGTGCCGAAGGGGGCGCGGTCCTTCGGCAACGGCACCCACACCGTCAACCAGCAGGTGCGGTCCGGTCTCTACCGATCGGTGGGCTTCCCCCGGTTGTGCGAATGGCGACGCCTGGGCACCTACCCGACCGGTCAGACCCGGTACCTGGCGAACGGTGCGAACCACGACTACGTCCTGGTGCGCATACTCCCCACGGACACGTCCTTCTCCAGCAGGTTGTGCGGCCGTTGGACCCTGGTCGCCGACACCGGCCACCTCCCGTTCTACGGCAACACCTTCCCGGGGGACGGGGACTTCCTGGTGGGCAAGGACATCCGATCCGGGACCTACCGGCAGACCTCGCCCGACTGCGAGGTGGACTTCTGGTCGGACGCCTCCCGGGTGGAGAGCACCCGGATCGGAAATGTGTGGCATGTGCGGAACAAGGACATCGTGATCCCGGAGGGCACCTTCCTGTTGACCTCGCGGGACTGCGCGAATTGGAAACGGGTGGGCTGATCCCTGGTGCAGGAGACCTGACCGCGCTCCTTCCCGACGTCCGCGCTTGATGCAGCGCGCGCGATAGTCGAGAAGGAGCGCGGTCGGTGAGGTCGGCCCGGTCAGGCGAGGGCGTCGAAGCGGGCGAGGAAGGCGGTCAACGCCTGACGGGACACCAGGTCGGTGGGGTGGAAACCCCCGTCGGCGTACCCGGCGGTGATCGTCTTGCCGGCCGCCCAGGCGATCGCGGTGCACAGCGGGTGGGACTTCGGCACGTCGGGGAACGGACCGTTGTCGACGCACGGGCCGGTGGTGCCGCCGCTCAGGCGGAACAGGAAGGCGACCGCCTGGTCGCGCTGAACGGTCTCTGCCGGGTGGAAGGTGTTGACCCCGTTGACCGTGTACCCGGTGGTCAGCCCCTGGTCGTACATCCAACGGATCTCCCCGCAGAACGGACTGTCGACCGGGACGTCGGCGGCGGGTTTGGTCAGGCAGGCCGGGGCCTGGTTGCCGCTGTGCTGTGAGTACCGGTAGAACCAGGCCGCCAGCGCCTGCCGGGCGATACCCGGCGTCGGTTTGAACTGGGTGCCGGCCGCGTCGTACCCGCCGGTGACGTTGCGGGTGGCCACCCACTGGATCGGATCGAGGAACGGACCACCGGTGACGTCGGTGAACATGACCCGCACCGGGACCTGCGCCGATGCCGAGGCCGCGGTGGTCGCATTGCCCTGGAAATGGGCCGTCAGCACATGGTCCCCGGCGCGAAAGGCCTGGTCCACGGGGATCGCGGCGTCGCCGATGGGGTTGCTGTCCGCCATTCCCACCACGGTTCCGTCCGTGTCCGTCACCACCACGGTGCCGGACAGCTGGTTCGACGTCGAGGACACGTGGACGTGCACCGTCGCGACCGCCGGAGCCACCAGGATCGAACCGACGGGATCGATGATGTCGGTCTTGGAGGGTTGCAGCAGGGGCTTCGCCAGGTACGGCAGGGTGCCGGCCGCGTGCGCGGGGCCCGCCGTTTCCTGGGCCGAGGCGGCGGCGGAGGTGGCCAGCATTCCTGCCGCGCCCATCCCGGTCGCGAGGAGGGCCGCCAGGATCCGTACCCGCCCACTGGACATCGTCATGGTGTTCTCCCCTGCTGATCCCGGTCGTCGGTCCCGTGTCGACCCTCGTGGTCGTCCCTTCCCAGACGTCACCCGGAGGCGGACTGTTGAGTGCGGGGGAGGATGTCGATCGGTCGGTCGATCAAGGGGATCAACGGGATCAGCGGGAGAACCAGCCGCGGAGGAAGAGGAACCGGGCGGTGCCGACCAGGCCGTTCACCGCGACCAGGGCGATCACCTGCGCCGGACCGGTCGTCGTGTCGAGCAGGCCGAGGGCCAGGGTGGTGAGCAGCAGCGCGATCAGGCTCGACACCAGCCCGACGATCTCGTCGGCGGCAGGGCTGGACGGACGTCTGATCCCGAAGGTGAACCATCGGTGCAGGTTGTTGGTGGCGACCGTGGTGAGCAGCCAGGCCACACCGTTCGCCGGCAGGGAGCCGAGCGGTCCGGCCAGTACCAGGTAGAGCAGGACGTAGGCACCGGTCCCGGCGCCGCCGACCAGCATGAACTTCAGGGCCTGACGCAGCAGCGGCAGCAGGCCACGCGAGGAGACCGGAGCGGTCGCCCCGGTTGCCGGTACGAGGGAGAGGCTGCTGCTGGACACAATGACGATCATGCCGGTCGGCGGGAGGGGGTGTCATCGTCCGTCAGGCTCGATCCGACCTACTCCCAGCGCAGTAGCCCCACACCGCACCCCCTGTCACCGCACCCCCCACCCCGCACCCCCTGTTGTTCCCGCGCACGATGTTGCTCCTCGCGCACGAAACATCGCGCGCGAGGAGCAACAACGTGCGCGGGAACAGGGGTTTTTATCCGTCGAGGCTGCCGTCCAGCAGTCGGACCAGCGAGGTGCAGTCCTTGGCCCCGTACCCGCGTGCGGCCAGGGCCGTGAGTCGCTCCACCACGGCGGCCGCGAAGTCCAGGTTCGTACCGGTGCTCTCCCCGGCCTGCAGGGCCAGGCCCAGGTCCTTGAGCATCAGGTTCGTGGCGAAACCGCCCTCGAAGTCCCGGTTCACCGCAGCGGTCTCGACCACACCCGGGACCGGGTACCAGGTGCGCAACGCCCAGCTGTCCCCGGAGGAGACCATGGCCAGGTTGTAGAAGGTCTTCGCATCCAGGCCCAGCCGTTCGGCCAGGATCGCGGCCTCGCAGGTGGCCGCCAGGTTGATGCCGAGCATCATGTTGTTGGCGATCTTCGCGGCCTGCCCGTTGCCCGGCCCACCGGTGTGGAAGACCCGGCCCGCCATGACGTCCGTGTAGGGCTTGGCCTCCTCGAGGTCGGCCGCCGATCCGCCGACCATGAAGGTCAGGGTGCCGGACGCGGCCCCGAAGGTGCCCCCGGAGACGGGGGCGTCGAGGAAGCGGTGACCGGCCGCCGGTATCAGTTGATGCAGCTCGCGGGCGGTGTCGATCTCGATCGTCGAGGAGTCGATCACCAGGGTGTTCGCCGGCAGGGCCGCCAACAGGGCCTCGTCGGTGAGCAGGGCGCGGACGTGGCTGCCGGCGGGCAGCATCGTGAACACGACATCGGCCCCGGCGACGGCCTGCACCGCGCTGCCGACGATGGTCACACCGGCGGCGCGGGCCAGCTCGGTGGCGTGCTCACTCAGGTCGAAACCACGAACCTCGTGCCCGGCGGCCACCAGATTCGCGGCCATCGGGCCACCCATGTTGCCCAGACCGATCCATGCCACAGTCATACCCGTCGACTCCTTTGTCTGTCGGTGTACACCTCGTCCTCCTCGACTCTGCCACTCCTGAGGGGCGACAGCGGCGGAAATCACCGGTGAACACCCTCACATCTAGGTGCCAGTCCGACTATCGGTCATACGATGGTCGGACGCCCGACTATTCGTCGGGCCGCCAGAGGACGAGGGTGAACGATGTTGGACCTGACCGCCGATCAGCGCGAGTTCGCCAAGGCCGCTCGGGGGTTCGCCGACCGCGAACTGGCCGACCACGCCGTCGAGTGGGATCAGCAGAAGTTCCTGCCGGTCGACGTGTTGCGACGAGCCGCCGAGATGGGGATGGGGGGCCTGTACGTCAGTGAGGACGTCGGCGGCTCCGGTCTGTCCCGGCTCGAGGCCGCGTTGATCATCGAGGGCCTGGCCACCGGCTGCCCGTCGATCGCCAGTTTCGTCTCGATCCACAACATGACGGCCTGGATGATCGACCGGTACGGGGACGAGGAGCAGCGTGCGTCCTACCTGCCCGACCTCTGCTCGATGGAACACTTCGGGTCCTACTGCCTCACCGAGCCGGGGGCCGGATCCGATGCTGCAGCGCTCACGACCAAAGCGGTCCTCGACGGCGAGGACTACGTGCTCGACGGTGTCAAGCAGTTCATCTCCGGTGCCGGAACCAGCCAGGTCTACGTGGTGATGGCCCGTACCCCCGATGACGGACCGAAGAGCATCTCGGCCTTCATCGTCGAGAAGGGCACTCCGGGGCTGTCCTTCGGTCCGAACGAGATCAAGATGGGCTGGAACGCCCAGCCGACCCGCCAGGTCGTGTTCGAGCAGGTGCGGGTTCCCCGAAGCGCGCTGCTCGGCGGTGCGGGCAACGGGTTCAAGATCGCCATGAGCGGACTCAACGGCGGCCGGGTCAACATCGCGGCCTCCTCCCTCGGTGGTGCCACCGCCGCACTGGAGCGGACCTTGAAGTACATGGCCGACCGGGAGGCCTTCGGGCAGAGCCTGGACAGCTTCCAGGCCCTGCGGTTCCAGTTGGCCGACATGGCCACCGAGCTGGAGGCCGCCCGGTTGCTGCTGTGGAAGGCCGCCGCCTCGATCGACGCGAAGGACCCGAAGGTCGCCACCTGGTGTGCGATGGCCAAGAGGTTCGTCACCGACGTGAGTTTCGAGGTTGCCAACCGGGCCCTGCAACTCCATGGTGGTTACGGATACCTGGCCGAATACGGTATCGAGAAGATCGTTCGGGACCTGCGGGTCCACCAGATCCTGGAAGGTACCAACGAGATCATGAGAGTCATCATCTCCCGGTCGCTGGTCGGTTCGGCATGAGCGAGGAGGTCCTCGTCTCGGTCGCCGACGGCATCGGCAGGCTGACCCTGAACCGCCCCGAGGTGATCAACGCCCTGAGTCACCGGATGGTGGAGATCATCACCGAGGCGCTCGACGCGTGGGCCGAGGACGACGCCGTGCGCCTGGTCCTGCTCACCGGCGAGGGGGACCGGGGGCTGTGCGCCGGCGGGGACATCCGGGCGATCTACGAGGATGCACGCAACGGGACGAGCGGCTCCCTGGACTTTTGGCGCGAGGAGTACCGGCTCAACAACCTCATCGCCACCTACCCGAAACCGTATGTCTGCGTGATGCACGGGTTCGTTCTCGGTGGGGGCGTAGGCATCTCGGCCCACGGCAGCCATCGGATCGTCACCGGAAGCACCCAGATCGCGATGCCCGAGGTGACGATCGGCTTTGTACCCGATGTCGGTGGTACCCACCTGCTCTCCCGGCGGCATCGGGAGCTGGGGGTCCACGCCGCCCTCACCTCCGGCCGCCTCGGCCCGGCCGATGCGATCACGGTCGGATTGGCCGACCACTACGTGCCGGTCGAACAGCTCCCGGCCTTCAACGACGCGTTGGCCGGCGGTCTCGACAGCGCTGTTGCCGCCTTCGCCGTCCAGCCGCCGGCAGGTTCCTATCCTGAGCAGGCAAGCTGGATCGACACATGTTACGCCGCAGACACTGTCGAGGAGATCCTGGAACGCCTCGATGCGGCGGGGGAAACCGCGGCGGCATCGGCCGCCACGAAGATCCGCCGGGCCTCCCCGGTGGCGGTCAAGGTGACACTGCGCGCCCTGCGGGAAGCGGCGGAGCTGGACTCGCTGACGGACGCGCTCAACGCCGAGTACGGGATCGCTGCGGTCGCCCTGCGATCGCACGACTTCCCCGAGGGGGTCAGGGCGCAGATCGTGGACAAGGACCGCACACCCTCCTGGCAGCCGCCAACCCTGGCGGAGGTCGACGATGCCGTGGTGGCAAGCTATTTCGCGCCGACCTCGAACCTGCCCTTCCCCTGACCCGACCCGCGCCGCACACCAGAAGAGCCCGCGCAGCAACCAGAGAAAGTCGACCTGACGCCATGACCGACCACGAAACCATCATCGTCGACCGGCCTGCAGATTCGCCGCGGGTCGGGCTGATCACCCTGAACCGACCGACGGTGCTGAATGCGCTGAACCGGCAGCTGATGCTCGAGATGCTCGATGCGGTGACGACCTTCGACCTCGACCCGGACATCGGCTGCATCGTCGTCACCGGATCGGCCCGCGCCTTCGCCGCCGGGGCGGACATCAAGGAGATGCAGTCCCTCGAATTCCCGGATGTCGCCACCGACAACCTCTTTCACCAGTGGGACACCATCGCCGCCACCCGCACCCCGATGATCGCCGCCGTCGCAGGGCACGCCCTCGGTGGTGGCTGCGAATTGGCGATGCTGTGCGATTTCATCCTGGCGGCCGACACGGCGAAGTTCGGCCAGCCGGAGATCCGGCTCGGGGTGATCCCCGGGATCGGCGGTTCCCAACGGCTGACCAGGGCGGTCGGCAAGGCCAAGGCCATGGAGATGTGTTTGACCGGAAGGGTGATGGGGGCCGAGGAGGCCGAACGGGCGGGCCTGGTGTCCCGGATCGTCCCGGCTGAGGCGCTGCTGGCGGAGGCGCTGTCCACCGCAGCCACCATCGCGTCCATGAGCTACCCGGTGGCGCTCGCGGCCAAGGAAGCGGTGAACCGGGTCTACGAGACCACCCTCGCCGAGGGGGTCCGCTTCGAGCGCCGGGTGTTCCACTCCTTGTTCGCCACCGCGGATCAGAAGGAAGGCATGGCGGCCTTCGCCGAGAAGCGGGCCGCCGAGTTCACCCACCGCTGAGATCCTCGGTGGCTGCTCCTTCGCACTCGCGGGCGCGGGTGAGCAACAGGTCGCGTTCGCGTGTGTTGGCCGTGAGAGCCGCCGCGCGTTCGAACTCGGCGCGGGCCTCGACCGGTCGACCCAGCTTGGCCAGCAGATCGCCACGGACACTCGGCAACAGGTAGTAGTTCGCCAGCCGCCCGCCCAACGCGTCGACCAGGGTCAGCGCGACCGCCGGGCCCTGGGCCATCGACACCGCCACGGCCCGGTTGAGCTCGACGACCGGTGACGGCAGTACCCGGGCCAGCACCGCGTAGAGGGCGGCGATCCGCACCCAGTCGGTCTCCTCGGCCGTCCGTGCCCGCGCGTGGACGGCGGCGATGGCGGCCTGGACGGCGTACGGCAGGCCGGCCCCGCCCAGTGCGGCGGCCCGGGCCAGGCCGGTCAGGCCCCGGTGGATGAGCAGTTGGTCCCAGCGGCCGCGGTCCTGGTCGAGGAGGGTGACGATGGACCCGTCCGGCCCGGTGCGCGCGGGCAGCCGGGAGGCCTGAAGTTCCATCAGGGCCAACAGCCCGTGCACCTCCGGTGCGTCCGGCACCAGCGCGGTGAGGATGCGCCCCAGTCGCATCGCCTCGTCGCACAGGGCAGGGCGCAGATGGTCCTCGCCCGCCGTGGCCGAGTAACCCTCGTTGAAAACGAGGTAGACGACAGCCAGCACCGAGGCCAGTCGCGGTGCCAGCTCGTCCGCGGCGGGGGACTCGAAACCCACCTGCGCCTCGGCCAAGGTGCGCTTGGCCCGGACGATGCGCTGGGCCATCGTGGTGGTGGGGACCAGGAAGGCGCGGGCGATCTCGTCGGTGGTCAGACCTGCCAGCATCTTCAGGGTCAGCGCCGTCCTGGCCTCCGGGGTAAGCACCGGATGGCAGACGGTGAACATGAGCCGGAGGACGTCGTCCTCCACCGGCTCCGGCAGGCCCAGTCCCTCGGCCTCGGGCAGGTCCCGGCCGAGCAGCTCGACCTTCCCCGCCAACGTGATGTCACGGCGGATCTCGTCGACCGCGCGGCGTTTGGCGACCGTCATCAACCAGGAGCCCGGGCGGTCGGGGATCCCGCCGGTGGGCCACTGCTCGAGGGCCGCCACCAGGGCGTCCTGGGCAAGGTCCTCGGCCCGCGGAACATCGTGGACGAACCGGGCGAGGCCCGCGATCAGTCGAGCCGCCTCCATCCGCCAGACCGCCTCGACGGCACGGTGGGCGGCGGCACTGGTCACCACATGACGGTAACCGCACCCCCGCCCACCTCGCTGAGCTGCTGTCAGCGGCGCTGCTGCTCAGCGGCGGTGGCCCCCAACCGGTCGCCCCGTTCGCGCAGTTCCGCGGTGAGCGCGTCGCCGAAGTCCTCGGCCTCGTGGAACGGCCGGATCTCGATCTCGGAGTCTCCCGGCATCGGGTTCGGACACCGTTTCACCCATTCGACCGCCTCCTCCTTCGAGGCCACGTCCAGGATCCAGAAACCCGCCACCAGTTCCTTGGTCTCGGCGAACGGGCCGTCGACGACGGTCCGTTCGCTGCCGGAGAACCGTACCCGGGCACCGGCCGAACTGGGTTTGAGACCGTCGGCCGCGAGCAGGATGCCGGCTTTGACCAGCTCCTCGTTGTAGGCGAGCATCGCCTCGAAGTCCTCGGTCCGCGGCATGACGCCCGCCTCGGAGTCCGACGTGGCCTTGACCATCACCAAGAATCTCATCGCCGTGCCTCTGCTTTCCGCTCTGCGGGCCCCGCTCGTGGTGACCGGTGTTGAACCCGCGCTCACCACAGCGTCGAACGGGCCACCCGGGATTCGACATCGACGACCAAATTTTTTTTGCTGGATCGACGGGGACAGCACAGGACCCGGCGATCACCTCCGTCCGACGGGAGCCTTGCGGGTCGTCCCGGCCCGTCCTCGATTCCGTAGGTACAGGGCCGTCGACACGGACACGGCCACCACGACCAGGACGATGACGGCACCCCATCCCCAGGGACCCGGGCCGCCGTCCGTCGGTGCCGCCGCGTCGACCGTGGCCTGCGGTGTGGCGGAGGGCCGGGCCGACTGCCCGGTGGCCGCATGTTCGGTGGGGGCCGACGCGGCACTGGTCGGCATCACGGCGTTGGGGGCCGCCGGGTCGACGGAGAACTGGATCAGGCCGCTGACGGGGTGACCGTCGGTCGAGATCATCCGGTAACCGAGCTTCCACACCCCGGTCCGGTCGAACTGGTCGGGCAGGTCACCCAGCACCACCGTGACCTGCTTCTCCGCCACGGCGAGATCGACGGTGAGGTCGGTGGTTCCGGCCGTGACCGCCACCGAGGCGAACTTGGGGTCGATCGCCTGGGCGAAGGTCAGTTCGAGCCGGCCCGGGGCGGCGGCCATCACCGAGCCGTCCACCGGGTTGCTGGCGGTCAGCTCGTTGTGCGCCCAGGCCGACGGGGCCGCTGCACCGAACATGGTCAGCAGCAGCCAGATGCCACCGAGCAGGGCCCCGCGGGCGGTGATGGTGCGGACCTTCATCAGAACTTCCTTGTTCTTGTCGGTGTGGGTTCTTGTCGGTGTGGCCCGCGGCATCACGGGAACCCCGGTGCCGCAGATCGGTGACGGGGCGTCAGATGGGCAGGAGGGCGTCGATGGTGGTGGCGGCGAGGGCGTGTT
>QXCQ01000181.1 GCA_003576535.1 Nakamurella silvestris
ATGATAATTTCACTTTTTAAATATTGCAGATTATTTTGGGATACGGGTATAACGCATATATTTTAATACCAGTTTTTTTCGATAGAGCAATTTAGGATCATTGCGATTTTCTTGATAGTATTTGGGATTGGTCAAAATCACCGCTAAAAAGGCAGCTTGCTCTCGGTTTAAACTTTTTGCACTTTTACCAAAATAATAACGTGAGGCTGCTTCTACTCCATAGATATGATCGCCAAACTCAACAGAATTCATATACACTTCAAGAATAAGCTGCTTAGTCCACATACGCTCCATCATGGTCGTTGCAATGGCTTCCTGCCCTTTACGAATCACTGAACGGCGGTTATAGAAAAATAAATTTTTAGCCAGTTGTTGCGAAATGGTTGAACCCCCAGCGACAACTTTGTCTTTCTTTAGATTACGTTGCAAAGCATCTTCGATCCCATCCCAATCGAAACCATGATGATCTAAAAACTTGGCATCTTCAGCCGCAACAATTGCATGCTTAATGTTGTCACTTATCTCATCATAATTGCGCCATTGATGTTCAATCGGTTTAAAATCTGAGAAATATGTCCAGCGCATAAACATTGTGGTTTCTACATCATGGGTACGCCAATACACTAAACTGGAGAAAATCCATAGCTGAATCAAAATCAAAATACTGATTATGATTAACAAAGCACGAACAATAAAAGCTTTCATCTCAGCTGTTTACTCCGAAAATGCTGACATTTCATGTTAAGCTGAATCTATCAATAAAAAGCTAAGAAATAGCATGTCGAATTATCAAGACTCATCCGTATATAACTCACCCAACACGATTGGCAAAATCACCTTATTGTTAATTGCAATCAATGTAGGTTTATTCGCCATCCAAGTTTTGTCAGGCGTTAATATTACTGACCCCACCACATTGGATGCTTTGCGTTGGGGTGCTGATTATGCACCTTTAACCTTTCTAGAGGAACCTTATCGTTTATTCAGCAGTATGTTTTTTCATTTTGGCATTTTGCATCTGTTGATGAATATGTGGGCACTGTATATTTT
>QXCQ01000025.1:0-1003 GCA_003576535.1 Nakamurella silvestris
CAGCTTTTTCACCGAAAATTGCGCGAAGTAATTTTTCTTCAGGTGTTAATTGTGTTTCACCTTTAGGCGTTACCTTACCAACAAGGATGTCACCTGCTGAAACTTCAGCACCGATATAAACAATACCTGATTCATCAAGTTTAGATAAAGCTGCTTCACCCACGTTAGGAATATCTGCAGTAATTTCTTCTGCACCTAACTTGGTATCACGCGCTACACATGACAACTCTTGGATGTGAATCGAAGTCAAACGGTCTTCTTGAAGTACACGCTCAGATAATAAGATCGAGTCTTCGTAGTTATAACCGTTCCACGTCATGAACGCGACACGCATGTTTTGACCAAGCGCTAACTCACCACCGTCAGTCGATGGACCATCAGCAAGAACGTCACCACGACCTACTTTATCGCCCAAGCTCACAAGAACTTTTTGGTTGATACAAGTGTTTTGGTTTGAACGTGTGTATTTGATCAAGTTGTAGATATCTACACCTGCTTCACCCGCGATCATTTCATCTTCGTTTACACGAATAACAACACGAGAAGCATCAACGAACTCAATACGTCCGCCACGTTTTGCGATTACACACACACCAGAGTCATGCGCTACGTTTGCTTCCATACCTGTACCAACAAGTGGCTTGTCAGCAAGCAGTGTAGGAACAGCCTGACGTTGCATGTTTGAACCCATTAATGCACGGTTCGCATCATCGTGTTCAAGGAATGGAATAAGTGATGCAGCAACAGAAACAACCTGCTGAGCAGATACATCCATATGCGTCACTTTTTCAGGAGGCATACGAACGAATTCACCTTGATGACGTACAGAAACGAATTCTTCAGTCAAGTGACCGTCTTTATCTACACCAGAATCGGCTTGTGCAATTACAGTGCCTACTTCTTCAATCGCAGATAAATACTCAACATCATCCGTTACACGACCATCAACCACTTTACGGTATGGAGTTTCCAAGAAACCGAAGTTGTTGGCTTTTGCATATAC
>QXCQ01000025.1:1091-2553 GCA_003576535.1 Nakamurella silvestris
AAAGCCTGCGCGTTCACGTGTCAAACCACCAGGACCAAGCGCTGAAACACGACGTTTGTGCGTAATTTCAGACAATGGATTGTTTTGATCCATAAACTGAGACAATTGGCTTGAACCAAAGAATTCTTTGATTGCAGCTGCAACTGGTTTCGCATTGATCAAATCTTGTGGAGACAAGTTATCTGTTTCAGCTTGGTTTAAACGCTCTTTTACAGCACGTTCAACACGAACTAGACCAACACGGAATTGGTTTTCTGTCATTTCACCAACAGAACGTACACGACGGTTACCTAAGTGATCGATATCGTCGACTTCACCTTTACCGTTACGGATTTCTACCAATGTTTTCAATACATCAATGATGTCATCGTTAGAAAGAATACCTTCTACTTCACGTGACTTCTGATCTGTACCGACTTCATAAGGACGACCCAAACGACGGTTAAACTTCATACGACCTACAGGAGACAAGTCATAACGCTCTGTAGAGAAGAATAAGTTATTGAATAAGTTTTCAGCTGCTTCTTTTGTTGGTGGCTCACCTGGACGCATGACTTTGTAGATTTCTACAAGTGCTTCTTCACGACCTGTTGTCGTATCTGCACGTAGTGTATCTGCAACAAACGAACCACGATCGATATCATTGGTGAACAAGATGTTAAATTGTTTAACACCACCTTCAGCGATTTTAACCAATACTTCATGGCTTAAAATGGTATTGGCAGCAATCACTTCACCATCACGTAAAGTAATATCTTCAGCTGTAATACGCTCATACAAGTATTCATCAGGAACAGAAAGTTTAGTTAAACCCGCAGCTTCCATTTGACGCACATGACGTGCATTGATACGTTTACCTTGTTCAACAATCACTTTACCGTCATTGTCTGCAATATCGAACTGCGCCATTTCACCGCGAAGGCGTTCTGGAACAAGGTCAATCTGATAGCTACCCATATCAAGATATACAGGTACTTTCTCATAGAACATATTGAGAATTTGTTCATTGCTATAGTTCAATGCACGTAGAATAACAGTCGCCAACAATTTACGACGACGGTCAATACGAACAAATACTAAGTCTTTAGCATCAAATTCAAAATCCAACCATGACCCACGGTAAGGAATGATACGTGCTGAATAAAGCACTTTACCACTTGAATGAGTTTTACCCTTATCGTGATCAAAGAAGACGCCCGGAGAACGGTGTAATTGAGATACGATTACACGCTCAGTACCATTGATCACAAAAGTACCATTCTCAGTCATGAGTGGCATTTCACCCATGTACACTTCTTGTTCACGTACGTCTTTGATAGATTTCGTTTCACGATCTTTGATGATCAAACGAATTTTAACGCGCATTGGTGCCGCAAAGGTTGAACCGCGAAGAATACACTCGCGAACATCAAACTCTGGTTTACCAAGACTATACTCAACGAATTCTAAAGCAGCATTGCCC
>QXCQ01000261.1:0-420 GCA_003576535.1 Nakamurella silvestris
ATCTAAAATACGTAAATGCAAACTGGTACCATCTGCAACAATATTGTTGTTTTGCAATAAGATCGTATTGGCACCGCCTTTATAAGCCAATACATCGACTGCACCATCCCAATTATAATCTACTGCTAAAGCTCCATTCACACCTGTAATTGCAGTTCCCAGTGTACTTTGCGTAAAGCTTCCTGCCCCATTGTTGGTATATAGGTTTGGTACTGCACTGACGCCAGAACGCGGCAATTCCACAATATCCATTTTACCATCATGATTCCAATCCACTGCGACTGAAGCACCACCATCTAAAGTATCTGAAAGGTAAGTTGCCTGACCGCCCGCAGTCCCAGAAGCTGTTCCAAACAGACTTCCTGTGCCACTGTTCCAGTAAATGCGGCTCACTGTACTATCCGCAGTATTTGCAGCATT
>QXCQ01000261.1:492-671 GCA_003576535.1 Nakamurella silvestris
AAGAAATTGTATGCTGAATCACATCTACAGCACCATCATTGGTCAAATCGACTGCAGAAACCTCAGAATCAGTATTCCCTGTAATTCCTACTGGTCTACCTTGTGCTCCACCAGCCATTAAGGATAAGCTTCCAGCCGTATTGGTAATGAATGTCATTGAATCACCGCCAGTATCACCA
>QXCQ01000261.1:764-1198 GCA_003576535.1 Nakamurella silvestris
GTCCATACACTTTGCGATGAAGCATCTGTACTGGTATTTGTGAAAATATCCATAAAACTATCACGGTTAAAATCAACAAATGATGCACCTGACAATCCACCACTTCCGCCAGTCACACTGACATTGGTATAGGTATTCAACCCAGTACTGTTATAGATCGTTCCAACATCACTCGTTGTACTGGTTTGGAAGAATGACCATAAACCATTTTGCCCCAGTGTCATGGTTGCACTACCAAGGACATTACCAACATCAGCATCCCCCCAAGCAGGCGTCAATGAACCTGAGGAACTGAGCACTTCCAATTCCATACGACTTGCATCACTCATGATTATCGAGCCATTCGCATCCACGATGTTTGCCACTACATCATAGCGCCCGACATTGACTACACCGACAGGCAATTGCACATACCAAGTGTGATTGATAGGATC
>QXCQ01000014.1:0-632 GCA_003576535.1 Nakamurella silvestris
ACTAAATGGGCTGCAAAACAAACCACCAATACAGCAGACTTCTATACAGCTGGCGGTGGTATCTCAGGTTTCCAAAATGGTTTGGCGATTGCCGGTGACTACATGTCAGCTGCATCGTTCTTGGGTATTTCTGCAATGGTGTTTAGCTCAGGTTTTGATGGCCTGCTTTATTCACTAGGTTTCATGGTTGGTTGGCCAGTGGTACTGTTCTTGGTTGCTGAACGTCTGCGTAACTTAGGTAAATACAACCTCTCTGATGTGGTTTCATTCCGCTTAGAAGAAAAGCCGGTACGTACACTTGCTGCGATCAGTTCTTTGGTTGTTGTTGCATTCTATTTGATTGCACAAATGGTGGGTGCAGGACAGCTAATCAAACTTCTTTTTGGTTTGAACTATAACATTGCAGTGGTGATCGTTGGTCTTCTGATGATGGCTTATGTGATCTTTGGTGGCATGTTGGCGACTACATGGGTACAGATCATTAAAGCGGTGATGTTACTTTCAGGTGCAACATTCATGGCGTTCATGGTGATGCATTCTGTAGGCTATAGCTTCTCTGAAATGTTTAAACAATCTATCGATGTATTTGCAAAAGTGCATGATGTAAGCATTGAAGATGCAACTAAGATCAT
>QXCQ01000014.1:674-1168 GCA_003576535.1 Nakamurella silvestris
AGCGCGTAAATCAGTTGTTGTTGCAACAGGTTTCATTGGTTACTTCTACTTATTAACATTCATTATCGGCTTTGGTGCGATTCTGTTCGTATCAAACAACCCACAATTCATTGATGTCGCAAAAATGGCTGTAACTGGCAAACTAGAATTAGTTGGCGGTAACAACATGGCAGCGGTACACCTTGCTGATGCAGTGGGTGGTGATCTGTTCATGGGCTTCATTTCAGCAGTGGCGTTCGCAACTATTCTTGCAGTTGTTGCAGGTTTAACACTTTCAGGTGCTTCAGCAATTTCACATGACTTATATGCAAACGTAATTAAAAAAGGTCAAACTACACCTGAATCTGAATTACGTATGTCTAAGATCGCAACTTTAGGTCTAGCAATTTTTGCAATGATCTTAGGTATTTTGTTCGAAAAACAAAACGTTGCTTTCATGGTTGGTTTGGCATTCTCCGTAGCTGCATGTGCAAACTTCCCAGTGTTGGTACTTT
>QXCQ01000006.1 GCA_003576535.1 Nakamurella silvestris
ATCTCTTGCGCCTGATGCTCAGATGCCTCAGCCAACTGGTTGGTAATTTGTTGAGTATTCTGGGTATATTGTGCAACTTCTTGAGAAGTCTCATTGATTCGCGATACAAGATCACGTAATTGGTCAATCGCAAAGTTAATCGAATCGGCAATTGCACCTGTAAAGTCTTCAGATACCGTTGCATACGAACTCAAGTCACCATCTGCCAAATCGGCAATTTCATCCAATAAACGTAAAATCGCATTTTGGTTACGGTCATATTCGTCTTGTAAACGCATTACACGTACTTTATCTGACTCACTACGTAAACCAATCAATTTAAATACAGCAAATAAGAATGCGCCTAAAGCAAACAATAAGATTAAGGCGGGTAAAATTGTACCTACACCTGTATTTACTGAAAGTCGATCTAAGCCTTTTAATAAATTATCAGATTCTGCAAAGATATTTGATGAAGCTTGGCGAACTTTAAAAATTTGATCAGAGTTCTTCAATACTGAAGTCGATGCCAATTGCACAATTTCATTATAATCTGATTTGATACTTTCTAAAGATTCACGCAATTCAGGCTTGTCAATACGAGTTACACCCAAATCTGCATTACCATTTAATTGCGCATTTAAGTATGTTCCGAAAGTTTCAGTATCGGCATTAAAGTCTTCTGCAGAAGCACGCGTATTATCTGACCCGCCGAGTACTGAACCAATTGAACGTAAAATACGTTCTGCAAGGAATACTTGGTTTTTCGCGATTACAACCTGTGTACTTGGCATGTTATCACGTGCCATTTGGTCAACCATTAAGTTATATTCAGCCTGCATGCCAGGAATCACATCTGCAACGGCGATATTGGTGTCATATAACTGGTTAATGATTTTTTGATGGGTCGCAATCATGTCAATATCAGCAGAAACCTGATTCCAGGTTTTTTCAACCCCTTCAACTGCTTTTGAAGATGCATGAATATCTTTCACAATATCCAAGTTTTCTTTAAATTTCTTTTGTGATGCCACTAAAGCATTAATCGATTCTTTTGACCCTGAAGCTGTTGCTTCTGTTGCTTGACGCGATAATGTTTGAGATAAAAGTTTTAATTCACCCAAACTACGAGTTAAGTCGTTATTTCGAGGAACTGTATAGAATAAAACCAAAAGTAAAATAATCGCAACGATGATGCTGACAATCGCCATTTGAATAAATGGTTTTGATTTGTCACTTTCCCCAAATAACTTTGCAAACTCATCAATTTTC
>QXCQ01000138.1 GCA_003576535.1 Nakamurella silvestris
AGCCGTATTCTAATGCTTCAATAAAGTCCGCATCGAAGTGCATTGCTTCATCATCACCCGCATCTTTTTCAGCAACTTGTGCTTGGAAACGCTCAGCTTGGTCAATTGGATCGTTTAACTCTGAGAAACCATTTGCAAGCTCACGACCACCAATAAAGAACTCGAAACGATCCGTAATATGTGGATTGTCATCATTACGACGTGCCAAAGGTGAAGTTTCAGCAGGATATTCAGTAATAAATGTCGGCTGACGTAATTGAGTTTCAACAGTTTCTTCAAATACGATCGTTTGTAGTCGACCCAAACCAAATCCAGGCTTCACTTGCTCTTTAAGCTCTTCGCGTACAAATGTCGCCAAGAACTCACGATCAGATACATTTTCTGCAGTCAAACTTGGGTTATGCTCTAAAATTGCATCGAACATTGAGATTTTCTTAAATGGACCTTTGAAGCTATATACTTCATCCCCATAAGGCACATCCGTTGACCCTAGAATATCAATCGCCAGTTTTTCCAACATACCTTCAGTCAAAGCCATAAGATCTTTGTAGTCAGCATAAGCTTGGTAGAACTCAATCATGGTGAATTCTGGGTTATGACGTGTTGATACCCCTTCATTACGGAAGTTACGGTTAATCTCAAATACACGTTCAAAACCACCAACAACCAAACGTTTTAAATATAGTTCAGGTGCGATACGCAAGAATAATGGCATGTCCAATGCATTATGATGTGTTTCAAATGGACGCGCTGACGCACCCCCTGGAATCACATGCATCATCGGAGTTTCAACTTCCATAAAACGTTCATTGGTTAAGTAATTACGAATACCAGAGACTACTTTTGCACGAATTTCAAAAGTTTTACGTGTTTCTTCATTCACAATTAAATCTAAATAACGTTTACGATACTTCACTTCAGTATCAGTTAAACCATGAAACTTATCAGGAAGTGGACGCAAAGATTTGGTCAATAATTCAAAATGTTCGATATGCACATATAAATCGCCCTTACCAGAACGACCAATATAGCCTTGAACAGCAATAATATCGCCTAGATCTAAACTTTTTACAGTTTCCAATACTTCAGGAGCAAGTTCTTTACGAGGAACATAGAGCTGAATACGACCTGTCATGTCTTGGATCACAATAAATGATCCACGGTTCAACATCACACGACCTGCGACAGAAACGTGGACTTGTTCACCAGCTTCAATTTGTTCTTTCGTTTGATCTGCAAATTGATCTTGTAAATCCTGTGCGTAATGCTCACGCTTAAAAGTATTTGGCCACGGGCTAACACCAGTTTCCTTGGCA
>QXCQ01000242.1 GCA_003576535.1 Nakamurella silvestris
GTAATTCCAGTAGAAATTTCTTGAATCGCGACCTTGTAATTGCTGCCAGAAGGGCGATGTACCAATGCAACATATTTGCCATCTGCACTGAGCGTACCACGAGCATTGAATGCGCCACGGAAAGTTAAACGTTTTGTTGAACCGTCATCAAAGCTATAGCGATAAATTTGCGCTGAACCACCGCGGTCAGAGGTAAAAATAAATGATTTCCCATCAGGCGCATAGCGTGCTTCTGTATCAATTGCACTGTCATTGGTCATTCGTTTAACTTGACGAGTGTCTAAATCCATTTGATATATTTCAGGATTGCCGTGCATAGATGCGGTGAACAACATAGATTTTCCATCAGGAGAAAAACTAGGTGCACCATTCAAACCACGGAATGAGGCTAATTTCTCACGAGCGCCAGAAGCCAAATCTTGAACATAAATGGCTGGACGTTTTGTTTCAAATGATACATAGGCGATCTTTTTCGCATCTGGTGTCCAAGCAGGAGACAGAATAGGATCTCTTGAGCTCAACACAGTTTTAGGTTGTTCACCATCGGTATCTGCGATTTGCAAAGTATAACGTGTATCAGGTGTTGCAGGATTGCGTAGCACATAGGCGATACGTCCAGTAAAGTCACCTTGGATACCTGTTAATGCTTGATAGATAGCATCACTGATCATATGTGCTGCGGTACGTACACGCGAAGCAGGAACTGTGAGCAACTCATTGAGCAAGAATTTTTGCTTTTCGACATCATACAGTTGGTAATGTACAGCCAATGAGCCATCAGCATTTACTTTTGATTCACCTAGAACGACATAAGGAACACCAGCGGCTTTCCAAGCTTCTGCATTAACATTATTTACGCTGGCAGTTGCAGGTAAGTTTTTAGAAGAACTGGTAAAGCGACCAGAACGATTTAAATCCTGTTCGATGATCGGATAGATGGATTGATCATTGCTAAAAGGAAGAATGGCAATTTTAGGTGCGGACTCAGGTGCTTTAGCAATTTCTAAATGCAATTGTGCATACGATGTGGTGATCAATGCTGGACTCAATGCAACAATTATCGCTAATCCTAATAGACGTTTAGGCATGATTTTCATTGGACTTCATGTACTCAAATATCAATTTTTAACTATGCTTAGCTTTGTAGCATAAAGACATTATTTTAATCTATATAAAGCATGTAATTATGAATAAAAGATGATAATTCGCTGTGTGTTGATAAAAAATAAATCGAAATGTATGGCGCAGATGAATGACAGCTTAATAGGGTATCTAAGCAAATTGATTAAAATCATAACCGTTAACGAAACATAGGATATTATTCACT
>QXCQ01000151.1 GCA_003576535.1 Nakamurella silvestris
GGATAATTGGAATAGTAATAAAAGTTATATATCTGAAAGTTCATATTATTTAGACAGTATGAGTGAAGCATCCTCAGTCAAAGTCATGACCTATAATATGCCGAATGTTTTAGGGGAAACTAAAAAAGCCACAGCCATGGTTTTTGTGCCTAAAACAACAAGACCTGCGGAAGGTTGGAAAGTCGTGGTTTGGGAACATGGGACGGTAGGTGTAGGTGATAGCTGTGCGCCGAGTAAGAATGGCTTTAACCCACGTTTTAAAGCTATGGCACAAAGCTTATTAAAAGAAGGCTATGTGGTGGTTGCACCTGACTATGAGGGCTTAGGAACACCAGGTATGCACCCATATTTGAATTTAAAGAGCGAAGCAAATTCAGCGATTTATGCGGTAAAAGCCTATAAAGATCATTATGGTAGTCAGATCAATGGTCAATGGATGTCCGTAGGGCAGTCTCAAGGTGGTCATGCTTCTTTAGGTACAGCAGAACTTTCCAACAATGATGCCAATTATAGAGGTGCAGTAGCAGGTGCACCTGCTTCAAGTTTAGGCTATATCATTTCTGTCGTTGCACCACAAGCAATTCGAGATATCCTTCAAAAAGAACAAGCTGGAACAGCCCCAGTAGGTACCGCTGTTGAAGTGTATGCAGAATTATTAGCCTATGCTGCTTATACCACAGTTGGGGTAACTGCTTATGAACCTAAGTTTAATTATCGAGAAGTTTTCAAAGACCGTTCAAAAAATATTGCAGAATTTGCGGAAGGTTCAACGGGCGAAAATGGCTTATGTCTAGATGAATTGCATAATAAATTTGCCGATGACATCCGTGATTATATTGTCAAGAATGGCGGAAAAACTGTTTTAGACTATCCTGGATTAGTCGATAATTTCCAAGATAATCCAACAGTGAAAAAGTTCCTTAGTGATAATCAACCTGCAACTAAGAAAATCAATACACCAGTGATGATTATTCAGGGTACTGCTGATATGGCAGTTCCTTATCCAGTGACAGATGGAT
>QXCQ01000180.1 GCA_003576535.1 Nakamurella silvestris
GATTTCTACCCAAAGCCATGCTCAAACTAAAATTCCCACCTTTATGCAAGGTGCATTGATGCAGTGGCTTAATCCAAAAGCATGGATTGCGGCTGTAGCAGGTACGGGTTTGTTTTCAACAGGTCAAATCGAAAATGCTTTGCTGATTTTTGTGCTGATTTATTTTGTGGTGTGTTATTTATCCTTATTCTTGTGGGGAGTTGTGGGGCAAAAATTAGCAAACTTTTTAAACACAGGAAATCGCGCACGAATTTTTAATGTAGTGATGGGATTGGTACTTATTTTTATCTCAATAGAAATGTGTTGGACATATTTTTATCATTCACCTGCTTTATAAGATCATTATCTAGAGAGCTTGGATATGTCAGCGGAATTTTATGTCACCTTTCAGCCAGTAGAATGGTATCGAACACATCGTCAATTGGTGATTCAAATCGCTCAGCAATTGCAGAGTTATCAATTCCTCCAGTCAAATATTGTTTATTTAAAAGCAACGACAGTGATAGAAAATGCATGGGAATATGATGTCCGTTTGATTTTTGAAGCATCCCAAATTCTATTGGAAATATCTGCAATGAATGATCAACTCAGACAAGAAATAAAAGCTTTTTTAGCTTTATTCGGTCAATATGTTCAGGTTGATGTGATCGATGATGATGGAGAGCAAACAACGTGGTAACTTGGAGTTCATCAGCGAACAAAATAATTAACCTGTCATGATAAAACAAAAGCAAGTCTTTGAAGTATTGATTGATTGGTATACACCTGAGAACGGTGGACGTCAGCATATCCCACAACATGGTGTTTATTACTGTACAACAGAGATTTTGCACAAGCATAAGATCAATACTTGGAGTATTGCACTTGAAATGAATGCAATGTCTCCGAATGAAGCAGAAATGTGGTTTTTGTTTGATCATGATGAACGTCATATACACATTGGGCAATTATTCAATTTATTGGAAGGACCTAGATGTGTCGGTCAAATCATGATTCAACGACTTAAAGATTCTGATTGATTGAACTTTTTAAAAGATGACAGCTGTTAGAACTTAAAATTGGTATA
>QXCQ01000050.1 GCA_003576535.1 Nakamurella silvestris
TCATGCAAGTACAGGTTTTTCACTACTCACAGGATTTTTTGTTTTTAGAAAATCGAATCCTAAAATCGCCTATTTTTTCTTATGTTTAGGGCTTGTTCTTGGCTTTATTACAGGTTGGGGACAAATGATGCGTGGAGCACATTTCCTTAGCCATAATCTTTGGACAGGTTGGATTATTTATACGTTTAATTTATTGGTCTATCGTATTTTCTATAATAAATTTATAGCTAGTTAAATAAACTATGCTACATTTGATTAAACCCAATATCTAAAGCCTCAAGAATAGTTTTCTGTTGTTGGCTAACAATATGTCTGACTTTTCTTTTTAGTATAGACCAAGCTTTTTCAATTGGATTGAGGTCTGGACTATAAGCAGGCAAATACATCAGCCTAGCATTGTACTGGCGAGCCAATTCCTCAATTTTTCGACCTTTGTGAATAGAAGCATTATCTAAAATTAGTAAATATTTTTGAGGCTGACCATTTTTATCTCTTGTTAGATCTTTAAGTAAATATTCAAGCCAGCCAGTAAAAGTATTGCGATCACATGAGCCCTTAAAAATTAGGGGAGCAATGAATTTAAACGTTGCACTTGATCGAACAGCACTGATTATATTTAGTCTACTTCCATGCCCACCTGTTCTTAATGCACGACAACGCTTTCCTTTCTCAGACCAACCATATTCAGCAACCTCATTGGTATTTATACCTGATTCATCAATGTATAAAATATACTCTTCACCATATTGCTGTTTCCATTGTGGCAGGAACCATTGGAATACTGCTCGTCCTATTTTGCAGGCTTGTCTGTAGAGAAAACTCTTTTTTTATAACTCCATCCCAGCTTTTTTAAAGCAAATAAGATATTGGCATAGCTGACGGAATAACCAAATCTTTGCTCAAATAATGGCACCAGATCTTTAGCCTGTGAAAATGATGTTGTTTCAACAAAGATTTTGAAAGCCTTTAGGTCTTTAATTTTATAGGGTCGACCTGCTTTTTCGGGATGTGGTCTATTCGCATTTCCTTGGAGATGTTCGAGCTGAATCCAGAGATCTAAAGTCGTTCTTGCAATCTTAAAAACAGTACATGTTTTAGACTTATTCTGGCATTCTTTGTAGTAGTCTAGAGCTTTGTATCGAAGATCATTGGAGTATGGCTTAGGCATAACAGCAGTCAGTAAGGTTTTTTATAGTGTAGCAAACTTTATATATTTAGCTATAGAACCGCTATCCAATAACAACTTTTCGTTATAGGTTTAAGGTCGCAGGATGACTCTTTGGCTGTTCTAAATCATCATAAATT
>QXCQ01000037.1 GCA_003576535.1 Nakamurella silvestris
CCGGCAGGCGATGGCAGCATTCCTGCACCGCTACTCCGCCCTGTAGGCACGCAGCACATTCGGCGGGCCCCGCCGGTGATGACGTCTCCCACGTCGTTACCGGCGGGGTCCGCTGTCTTTTCCGGCGGTGCATGTGCCTCCCACGGCTGTACCGATCAATATTTCGTTGGTATCGCCTGAGCGGACCTCCACCCGCTAGGTTGTGTGATTTATGTGAAACATTTCGGTGGTTGAGTATCACGATTGCTTCAACCCCGTTGGTTCGCGTCTGGTTCTACCCCGGCGGTGCACACATCGCCGGACCGAATTCGTCAAGGAGGTTGCTCGAGTGCGTAAGACCGTTCCCGCTGCACTGGGTCTGGTGTCGTCGGTCCTGTTGGGGCTGCTGGTGGCACCACCTGCAGCGCAGGCCCTCGATCCCCAGGCACCTGCACAGGCCGCCGGCCCGACCTCGTCCGCGCAGATCGCCGCTGTTGCCCAGGCGGCACCGCCTTTCAGTGATGTGCCCGCCTCCAACAAGTTCGCCGGCGATATCGACTGGCTCGCCGGAATCGGTGTCACCGGTGGATTCAGCGACGGCACCTTCAAACCCACGAAGTCCGTCGAGCGACAGGCGATGGCCGCTTTCATCTACCGGTTGGTGAACCCCGGTAAAGCCGATCCGTCCTGTACCAGCTCTCCCTATCGGGATGTGTCGGTCAGTCATCCGTTCTGCGGCGTCATCAGCTGGGCCAAGGACAAGGGCATCACCGCCGGTTACCCCGACGGGTCCTTCCAGCCCGCCGGTGCCGTGAGTCGAGAGGCCGCCGCTGCCTTCCTGTTCCGCGCCGCGGGCCTGGCCGGTTCGGCGACGGCGTGCACCACGAAGCCGTTCCCGGATGTCTCGATCGGCTCCCAGTTCTGCCCCGCGATCACCTGGGCCGCCGGGGCGGGCCTGCTGACCGGTTGGGAGGACGGCACCTTCCGCCCGGCCGAACCGGTGCAGCGCCAGGCGATGGCGGCGTTCTTCCACCGGTTCGACGACAAGCTGATCATCCCGCCGGTGCTCGACGGCACCGTCGGGCTGACCACCGGACTCGATCCGTACTACCCCGAGGCGGGTAACGGCGGGCACGACGTCACGAGCTACGACATCGATCTCACCTACACCCCGACCACCAAGTCGATGGTCGCCACCGCCACGATCGTCAGCAAGGTCATCGAGCCGACCAAGCTCGGCCGGTTCAGCCTGGACCTGGAGCAGGCGATGACCGTCAGCGGGGTCAAGGTGAACAACCGCGCCGCGACCTTCGTCCACGCCAACCGCGAACTTGTCATCACGCCGAACGGTGGCCTGGCCCCGAACAGCACCTTCACCGTCGTGGTCAGCTACTCCGGTGTGCCCGGGTTCGTCCCGGACGTCTACGGTGACAGCGGCTGGCACGCATTGACCGGTGGCGTGGGCGTGGTTGCCGGTGAGCCGGCCTCCTCCTCCGCGTGGTACCCGTCCAACGCCACCCCGGCCGATCGCGCACTGTTCGCAGTGACCGCGACCGTGCCCACCGGCTGGAAGGCGATCGCCAACGGCCACCAGGTGACCACCGGTCTGCCGACACCGCCGGAGGGTTGGGACACCTTCCGCTGGAAGGCGAACGAGCCGATGGCCACGTACCTGTCGACCCTGTACATCGACAAGTTCACCACCACGACCACCACCACCCCGGGTGGGATCGAGATCATCAACGCCTTCGCGCCCGGTGTCTCCACCACGGTCCAGACGAATGCGGCGCGGACCGAGGAGATCATCGACTTCCTGGCTTCCAAGTTCGGGCCCTACCCGTTCAGCGCCTCGGGCGGGATCTATCTCAACTCGAGCATCGGCTACGCCCTGGAGACCCAGACCCGTGCCGTGTACTCGCGCAACCCCGGCCTGACCACCATCGTGCACGAGCTCGCGCACCAGTGGTACGGGGACAGCGTCACCTTGAACAAGTGGGCGGACATCTGCCTCAACGAGTGCTTCGCGGCGTACAGCGAGTGGATGTGGAGCGAGGCCAAGTCGGCCGTGAACCTCGACGCCCGCTTCACCACCACGGTGAACAGCAACGTGGCCAAGCCCGCCTACTGGGCGCTGCCGTTGGTGGACACGGGGGCCGGGCACGAGTTCGACAGCGCCGTCTACGCCCGTGGAGCCCTGGCGATGCACGCCCTGCGGCGTGAGCTCGGCGAGACGATGTTCTCGACCCTGCTCAAACGCTGGGCGTCCGAGAAGGCCGACAAGAACGTCGACTTCAGCGATCTGGAGGCCATGGTCACCCAGGTCGCAGGCCGGGACATGCAGCCGTTCATGACGGCCTGGTTCCGCAGCACGGTCGTGCCGCCGGCCCAGTTCCTGCGCCCGGGGACCCTCGGCCAGACCTGATCAGTCCGGTAGCAGTTACGGGTGCACATCCACCCCCCATCGTGGGGGGTGGATGTGCATTCGGCTTTCTGCTAGAGGGCCTTCTCGTAGCACAGCGACATCGGGATAGCCTCGATGTAGGGCTCGTACGTGGGAATCGGTGTGTAGCCGAGTTTCTCGTACAGGGCAACGGCCTCGGGCTGGCGGTCACCGGTCTGCAGGATCAACCTGGTGGCACCACCGCGACGGGCGATGGCCTCCAATTCGAGCATCAGGGTTCGACCGACACCCTTTCCGCGCTGGGAACTGTCGACGATGACCCGTTTGACCTCCCATTCCCCGCGCAGTCGGCGCAGGGCTGCGTGGGCGACCGCCCGGCCTGCCTGGTCCACCACGAGCACCGTCGCCGGCACATCCGCCGGGTCGACGAACAAGGCCGCCTGGACCTTGGCCATCGCCTCGGCGGAGCGGGGTACTCCCTCGGGTGCGGCGTAGCGGATGCCCATCTCGACGTCCATCGCCGATCGCAGGGCCACGGCGCGGGGATCGTCCCACTCGACGGTCTGCGGCGTCAGCGGATTGTTCTGTTCCTGGTTCATCATCGTCCTTGAATTCCGCCGCTGCTGGAGATCGTGCCCTTGGCCGGTTGCCCGGCCGGGACGTTCTGCAGGGTCAGCACTGTGGGGGAGGTGGCCAGCGCGCCGGCCGTCAGCGACTTGAACTCCACCAGGGCCGCCCCGGCCGAATGCCGGTCGAGATCCTCCTGGCTGGTCCACCGTTCGACCATGACGACGACCTCGCCGTCGGTGTGGATCGCGTACAGCTCGCACCCGGCCTCGGCATGGACCGCGGGTGTGACGGCGACAAAGGCGTCGACGACGTCCTGGGCCCGGCCGGGGACCGGGGTGATGGTGGCGACAACGACGACTGACATGGTGCTCCTTCGAGATGTTCGAGATGGTGTTCGTGTGCGGGCGGCCCGACCGCGCGGGCCGGGCCGCCGGGACCACGATACGGCCGCGACGCCCGGGCCCGTGAGCCGCCGTGCGCCTGCCCCGCGGGTGCCGTGCGGGTCCGGATGGAGCAGACTCGGGCCATGACGCAGAGTGGTCCCGAGAACGTACCGGAACACCCGACGACCCCGCCGCGGCCGGTGGCGACGTCGGCGACCGACGCGGCCTTGCGCGCGGGATGGTCCCACCGCCATCGGGACGTCTCGGGCGGTTGGTTGCGGCCGACCGTCTTCGGTGCGGTCGACGGCCTGGTCACCAATGCCTCGTTGATCGCCGGGGTCGGCGGCGGCGGTGGGTCCAACCACGCGATCGTGCTGACCGGGCTCGCCGGTCTGGTCGCCGGCGCCTTCTCGATGGGGACCGGTGAGTACGTCTCGGTGACGAACCAGAACGAGCTCGTACACGCCGAGGTCGCGGTGGAACGCAGTATGCACGCCCGTTTCCCCGAGGCCGAGCAGGCCGAGCTGGCTGCGACCTTCCGGGGGTACGGCGCGGACGCCGACATCGCCGAGAAGATGGCCGCCGCGGTCTCGAAGGACCCGGAGATGGCTCTGCGCCTGCACACCCGGGACGAGTTGGGACTGGACGCCGACGATCTGCCGTCGGCCTGGGTGGCCGGCAGCACCTCCTTCGTCGCCTTCTCGATCGGTGCCCTGCTGCCGTTGATCCCCTACATCCTGGGATTCCCGGGCCTTCTCGCCTCGATGGCCATCGCCGCGGTCGCCCTGGTCGCGGGCGGGATGGTGGTCGGGCGGATCACCGGCCGACGGATGGTGTTGGGCGGCGCGCGTCAACTGTTGTTGGGGGCCTTGGCGATCGGTGTCACCTACCTGGTCGGCCACCTCATCGGTGCGGTACCCGGTTGATCAGTTCTCGCCGGCGGCGGCGACCTCGGCGCGGTGGTCGAGGTGGTACTGCGTGGGCGAGCGACCGAGGTACTTGCGCATCTGCCGGGCGAGTTCGTCGGAACTGCGGAAACCGGTGTCCCGAGCGATCTGTTTCAACGGCGCAGGGTCCTCCGTGCGCAGCATCTCGGTCGCTGCGTCGATACGCGCCTGCAGGATGAACTGGTCCAGGCTGACCCCGTCGATGCTGACGAGGTGGTGGACGTGGTCGCTGCCGATCCCGATGTGCTGGGCGATCTGCCGGGCGTTGAGCCGGGCGTTGTGGACGTTCTGGGCCACGAACAGACTGATCTTGTGCCGCAGCTCCGCATCCGACAGATGCACCTCTGCGGCCGATTTCAACTCGTCGATGACGGCGGTGGTGATGTCGACGATGGCCCGTTCGGCATGGTGGGCCGAGCGGGTGCCGGGATGGGGCAGCGCCGCGCCGAGCATCTGGAGCAGGTGGCTCGTGGCCTGGACCAGCGGGCTGGAGCCCAGACGCACGGCCGTCACATGGCCGATCCCACGAATGTGCTGGCCCAGTGCGGTGAACGGGATGGCGACCTGGACGAAACGGGAGGGGCGCGGCACCACGAGGGTGTAGGGCTCGGCGGTGTTCCGGAAGGCCATCTGCCCGGGGCCGCACTGGACCGTGCGTCCCTGCTGGGTGAGATTGGCGTGGCCGTCGATCACCAGTTCCAGGTGCAGGTCCCGGCTGGGCCGTGCGGCGATCCGCGCGGGCCCGCGGTCCATCAGCACCGGTGAGGTGTCCAGGACGCTCAGCAGGACCGGGCCAAGCTGGGAACTGGAGAGTTCGGCGGCGAACCCGTCCGGGTTCGGGGTCACCAGGTCGTCCAGAGGGTTGAGTGTTCGCAGGCCCTCTCGTCCGGTGGCCACGATCCGTTGCACCCGAGGTGTGCCCGAGAGCGTGATCCTGGCGGGATCATCGGTTGTCACAAACGGTGTCACAGTAGAACCTTCCAGCAGATTTCGCCCACCACGCCTGGGGCGCAGCCTCTTTTCGTCGCAGATCTTGCTTCGCGGAACCGTCCGCCGGTCGACGGGACCGGACCTCGGACCCCGCCCCTGCCCGACGGGCGAACGCGATGTGCCGACAGCCTATGTCAAATTGGAGTGAAGCTGGGCCGGTGCGGCTTCTTGATCGGTCAGGGAAGGCCCGCCTCGGCCTTTCACCCGGCCGCCGGTGGCCTTGACCACCAGTACGGCAACGAGAGTGGTGACCGGGATGGCGAGCACCAGCCCGATCGAGCCGACCATGGTGCGGACCAGCTCGCCGGCGATCGCGTCGGTGCCGATCAGCTCCGACATCGATCGTTGGTAGAGCTGCACCAGCAGCAGGGTCGGCAGCGCTGCACCGGCATAGGCGAAGGCGAGGGTGTAGACGGTGGAGGCGATGTGGTCCCGGCCGATCCGCATCCCGCGACCGAACAGTTCCCGGGCGCTCATGTGCGGGGCCGCTTCGTGCAGCTCCCAGACGGCCGAGGACTGGGTGATCGTCACATCGTTGAGCACACCCATCCCGGCGATCACGATCCCGCACATGACGATGCCGGAGATCGCCGCCGGCCCCAGGGCCTGGCCGAGTCTGACTCCTTCGTCGGTGCCCAGGCCGTGCAGGTTGGCCGCCCCCGTCGCCCACCAACCGATCAGGGCGGTGAGCAGCAGGCCGAACAGGGTGCCGACCAGGGCGGTCGTCGTTCGGACCGAGAATCCATGGGACAGATACAGAACCACCAACATGATGGCCGAGGCGGCCACGATGCCGACCAACAACGGAGGCTTGCCCTGCAGCACCGCCGGCAGCAGGAACTGGGAGACCACCCCGAAGGCCACGACCAACCCGCCGAGGGCGCGCAGACCGCGCATCCGTGCCACGGCGACCACCGCGAGGACGAAGGCGATCACCAGCCAGGTGAGCGGTGTGGTCCGGGAGAAGTCGTGGAAGGCGTACCCGGCACCGTCCGAGGCCGGGCGAAGGGTCCGGATCAATCGAAGGTCGTCACCGACATCCACACCACCGGAGAAGATCTCGGCCGGAATCTGGATGCTCACCGTCTGGCCGGCCTCCGGACCGGAGGTCAGTTCGACCACGGCGTTGGCACAGTCGACGAGTTCCTGGTTGCCGTAGACATCCGGTTGCACCCCGCTCTGCGGGCAGGGGAAGGTCTCGACGCTCAGCACCGTCGCCTCGGGGAAGGTGGCATCGGACAGCCCGCCCGGGACGGAGGCCGTGGAAGGGCCGGAGGGCCACAGGGACACCAACCCGATGACGGTCAGCAGCGCGAGCGGGATCAGGACCAGGCTGAGCAGGCGCAGCGCCTTGCGCTCCTGGCGGAGGTTCTCCGGGGTGCGGACCCGATCGGGGTCCTCCCCGTGATGGTGGGCGTGCGGTGCGGAGGAGGGGGCGACGGTCGCCGGATCGCTGCGGCCGGGCATCCTCATCGGTCCGCGGGTCCGGGGACGTCGGCGGTGCCGGTGGAATCGTCCGCCGACCCGTTCCCGGATCCGACGGCGACACCGACCGGGACGGGCGCGGGGCCGGGCACAGCCGCGCCGGTCTCGCTGTCCGGGAGCGGGGTCACGGCGGCCTTGCGGCGCTGCCGACGGCGGTGGATACGGTAGGCGATGAACAGGAGGATGGCGGCCAGCAGCCCGACGGCGATCCAGAACAACAGGCCGACGGCCCAGCGGTCGGTCGAGCCGGTCAGCGAGTCCAATGCGGGCCCACCCGGGTCGGGGGAGATGACGGGGGTGATCGAGAGCGCAGCCTTCAACGGCCCGGAGGCGTACACATCCGGTACCTGGACCGACAGGGTGCGGGTCTCACCCGGTGCCAGCGGCGGGATCTCGGGCCCGGTCCCGCTCTTGCCGAACCAGCCGAACCAGCTGCTGACCTCCGCCGTCGGGGTACCGCTCAGGCGGACGTTGCCGTTGTTGGTCAAGGTGTAGCTGACGTCGGCGACCCCTGGGCCGAACGGGTTGGCCCCCGGGACGAAGTTCATCCGGACGTCGGAGATCTGCAGGACCGGGTCGAGCGGGCCGTCGACCCGCAGGTACATCCGGGCAGCGACGCGGCGATCGACCGTGACGGTCCCGCCCTCGCCGTTGTCCACACCCTCGGTGCTGAACGAGGCCACGATGCCGCCCTGGTGGTCGCCGGGGGTGGCGTTCGCCGGGACGGTCAGTTTGAACGGTACGTCGACGGCCTCGCCGGGCTTGATGGTCACCTTCTCGACGTCGAAACCGATCCAGGAGCCGACGTCCAGCGGGGTGTCGGCGGCCGGCAGCAGCGAGAAGTTGTTGTCCTCGGTCAGCACCGCATCGGTGGCGTACACCTTGAGCGTCAGCGGGCCGTCGCCGAAGTTGGAGATGCGGGCCCAGTCGATCACCTCATCACCCGGCGCGGCCTGGCGGACGAAGTAGTCGCGCCCGTCGGGACCGGCCGGGCCGGAGGGCTGCACGGCCCATTCGACGACACCTCCCGGGCTCGGGGCGGTGCCTTCCTCGGTCTGGCCCCCGGGTGCGGCCGCGGCCGGCGGTGCGGAGGAGCCCGCGGTCGGTTCGTCATCGGCGACGGCCGTGGCGGGGGACAGGACGGCCAGGGCGACCGTGAGGGCGGGAAGGACGAGACGCCGGGTGAGCCGGGGGATCTTCATGGGGACTCCGCAGGGTACGTGGTGCTGGTGGTGATCAGAGCAGGGTCGAACACGGGGCGAACGAGTACGGGAGTGGGTGGTGCGGACAGGAATCCGCACCACCCACCCCTTTCGTTCAACGACAGGTCAGCTCAGCGTCAGGGTGAGCACCGAGTCGTACTTGCCGGGAGCCGTCGAGCCGGGGATGCCCAGCTTGAGGGCGCCACCGCACTCGAACTGACCCATGCCGGTGCCGACCGGGGCCGAGCACAGGGTGCGTGCCGAGCCGAGGCCGGTGCCGGGGGCCACCACGGGGCCGGTGTTGACGGTCGGGGCCGGACCCTCGATGACGAGTCCGTCACCCGGGACCACCCGAGCGGTCGGGGACCAACCGAGGTTCCCCGCCAGGATCCGGCTTGCCGGGCTGACGAAGTCGGTGGCCTGGCCGGTGAGGCTCCAACCGGCCGAGGTTCCGCGCGGATCCCGCACGGAGACCTTGTTCAGGTTGCCGTCCAGGTACTGGGTGGAGCCGTCGAGGACGACCTTGCCCAGGTAGACCTGCTCGTTGTTGTCGATCCGCATCCGCAGCGGCGAGCCGTTCACGGAGGCGGTGATGACCTGCAGGCCCAGTCCCGGTCCTTCGGCCGGGGCACCGACCTTGACAGCCTTGGTCCGGTAGCCGGTGTCGGCGCCGGAGGCGTTGTAGCCGCCCTCGATGTTGCCGACCAGGTCGGTGGAGAACCAGTTGACGATGGTGCCCTGGGTAACCGTGATCGACTCGGCGCCTTCACGCACACCGGCACTGGCCAGCTTGGCCGAGTCACGGGTCGGGGCCGAACCGTCGGTGGTGTAGTAGAAGTTCGCCGCCTCGTCCGCCTTGAAGGTGAAGGAGGTCGAGCTCGCGTCGGACTTGGTGATCACGAGTTCGGACTTCGGGGCCGTCTTGTCGTGCTCGTAGTTACGGGCGACCTCGAGGATCCCGAGCCAGCCGTCGGCGAACTCCAGTGCCTCGGCGTGGCCTTCGCTGGCGAACTCCGGCTGGAAGCCGACTGCCACGAAGCGACCGTTGGCCGCATCCCAGACATCGGCGCCGGCCTCGAAGCTCCAGCCGATGATGCCGCGGTTGGTCCAGTGCTCATCGGCGCTGTTGCCGGCCGCGGAGTACAGCACGTCCGGGATCGGGCCGACCCGACCGGGCCACACAGCGGAGTTCCTGGACTGCTTCAGCTTGCCCAGGATGTGCTCGGAGGCCGACCAGAAGAAGTCGTTGGTGCCCAGGTCCGGGCGGGGGAGCAGTTCGCGGTTGGCGGACTTGTACGCACCCGGCGCCCACATGAAGTACCCGCCGTAGGAGTGGGTGTTCATGGCGAACTTGATGTTCTTGAACTGCTCGGTCAGCCAGACCTCGTTCTTGGCCTCGGGCTCGGAGAGCTCGCTCGGGCCGGCGAAGGTGTCACTGACACAGCTGGACGAGGCACCGCTGTAGCCGTCGAACAGGGAGCCGACGCTGAAGTTGCGGTTCAGGTCGACACCCCAGGCGTTCCGACGGCCGGGATCGGCGTTGTCGGCGGCGCAGTGGTTGGTCATGTTGCGGCGCTGCATGTTGTAGTTGTTGAAGGAGTAGTGGCTGCCGTCGGGGTTGACCACCGGCAGGATGAAGATGTCCAGATCGTCCACCAGCGCCTTGGTTCCGGCATCGGTGGAGTAGTTGTGCAGCAGCCGGCTCGCGGTCTCGACGGCGACGAGCGGGGTGACCCACTCCCGTGCGTGCTCCTGCGAGTACAGGAAGACACCGGTCTTGGAACCGTCGCGGGTCTTGCCGATACGCAGGGCCTTCACCCGGAAGGGCTCGTGGTTGACGGCCGGGTTGAGACCGTCGGAGAGCGAGATGCGCGCACCGACGGCGACGAGGCCCGCACCGGCGTTGCCACGGAGGGTGGCGGCGGTGATCAGGTTGGAGGAGTCCCCGTTGATGGCGGCGACGACCTGGGCCGCCGTGCTGGTGACCGTGCCGGCCGCGTTGGTGGCCAGCTGAACGGTGAAGTCCTTGCCGCCTGTCAGGGTGATCCGCAGGTTGGACGGGTTGGTGGCGGGCTTCTCCACCGCGATGGTCAGGTTGTTGCCACCCTCGTGGCCCCAGGCCTTGGAGGTGACGTAGAAGGAGCTGCCGACGGCGCTGCCGGTGGCCAGGCCGAACTGGGCCTGGGCCTGGCGGCGGTAGCCGTTGGTCAGGTACGGCAGTTCGACGATCTCGGAGATCCCCGGGTACTGCGCGGCGAGGGCGGTGATCCGGTTGGTGACCTCGGTGGCGTCCATGTAGTGATCGACGAAGTCCGACATGTAGGTCGGGGCCGGAGCTTCACGCGGGGCGCCCAACCACTCGGTGACCGGGACCGTGACGGTCCCGCCGAGGGTGCTGGTGTAGGTGATCTCGGTCGGCGCGGCGCCGATCGGGATCGGGGAGGCGAGCCGGTGGTACATGTACACGTTGGCATCGACGAAACGGGAAAGGGCCCGCGAGCCACCGCTTCCCGGTGCGGTCCCGGCCCCTGAATTCCAGGCGGCGGTGATGATGTTCGTGGCATCCGGCGCGCCGGTCTTGACCTCGACGCTGAGGAAACGACGACCGTCGATACTGGTGAACCATTCCGCACGCAAAGGCGTGAGGGTATCGGCGCCTGCGGCGGCGAATGCCCGCAATTGCGTCAGCGTCCGACTCCGCTCGGCAATCCGCTCCTTCGCATCCTCGTCATCGTAGATCGTCCCTTGGATATCGAATCCGAGGGCCTTCAGCTCCGAGCTCTGGGCGGGCGAAAGTACCGCGTGCACTTCGTAACTCGATCCGACCGGGCGTCGATACTCGGTGAGGTCGACCCCCATCGAAATGAGCCGCTCGATCGCGGCGACGTCCGGAACAACGATCCGGACGAGGGCAACGCCGCCTTCTTCCGTACTGGAAATCCGGTCCGGTGGAGGTAGTGGATCATCCGATGCGAGCGCCGGGAATGATCCGGCGATCAGTGCCCCGACAACGATGGCGGCAGTGCCGAGCCGTTTCGCTCGCCGTCGGGTGCTCCAATTCCGGGTAGATGGAGTCATGGCGGTCCCTTCTCTTTGGCATGGGGGTACCGGCGTTCTTGTGTGAATGGCCGACCCACCAAGGCGATGTCCGCAGAATTGTGCTGCAGACAGTGATCGGACCGTACGCACAGCTAATTCAAAAATCAATGGATAGGCAACCGGACGTGTTTATGATAGGAACACCCCATGTAATCTGCCGGAAATAAACGGTGAGGGCTCTTTTGCCCCAAACGGCCGATTGGGTGTCGATCCGGTCGGCCCGAGGTGTTCGACCCGCTCTGACCACGGGGGACGGGTGGTGATCCATTGTTTCGACGCCCCTGGCCGTAGCAGTTTCGAAATCCGAACGGAATGAATCACCGACGCACAGTGAGGTGAATATTTGCACCCCTGGGCCGCCTTGAACCCGTATGGCGGCGGCGGTCCGGCGCGGGAACGACGGAAAGTTCTTCATGCCTTGGGGGAAACAAGTCATCCCGCGGTGGGGATATACGCACGGATCCGCCACGAGGCGTGTGCGTCGATCCCACCGCGGGATGGCGAGTGGAACTCCTTCGGCCGCCGTGCGGCCGGGCGAAAGGCTACCGCATGAACGCCGCTGCGACACCGGAGTCGACCGGGATGATCAGGCCGGTGGTGACGGGCAGGGTGCCGTTGGTCAGGGCGAGAACGGCCTGTCCGACGTGGATGGGCAGGACCTCCTCCTTCAGTACGGTGCGCTGGGCGTAGTACTTGCCCAGATCGTTCTCGGCCACACCGTAGGTGGCCGCCCGGGAGGCGCCCCAGCCGCCGGCGAACATGCCGGAGCCGCGGACGACACCGTCGGGGTTGATCCCGTTGACCCGGACCGAGATGTCGCCGAGTTCGGCGGCCAGCAACCGGACCATGTGGGCCTGAGCGGCTTTCGCCGAGGAGTAGGCGATGTTGTTCGGCCCGGCGAACACGGAGTTCTTCGAGCAGATGTTGATGATGTCCCCGCCGAGCTTCTGCGCCCGCAGGGTCTCCTCGGCGGCCTTGACCACGAAGAAGGAACCGCGGGTCATGATGTTGTACTGCAGGTCCCAGTCGGCGATGCTGGTGTCGGCGATCGAGCCCGGTTTGACGATGCCCGCGTTGTTGACGATCAGATCGACACCGCCGAAGGCCAACACCGAGGCGGCGATCCCCGCGGTCACCTGGTCGAAGTCGGTGACGTTCATCGAGACACCCACGGCCACATCCGGTCCACCCAG
>QXCQ01000043.1 GCA_003576535.1 Nakamurella silvestris
GAGTGGACGCTGGCCCCCCAGTTTGTGGGGTGTGGGGGTCCGCTCGCGGGGGTGGGGTGGGGTGTTCTTCGCCGAGCGGACGTGTGCACCCCTTTCCCCTCGCCGAGTGGACGCTGGCCCCCCAATTTGTGGGGTGTGGGGGTCCGCTCGCGGTGTGGGGGTCGGGTGTTCCTCACCGAGTGGACGCTGACCCCCCAATTTGTGGGGTGTGGGGGTCCGCTCGCGGGGGAGGTAAGGGGTGGCAGTCCACTCGCGGGGCACGACTGGGGTGTGGCGGTCCGCTCGCGGACGAGGGCGGGCGGGGATCAGGCGGTCGCAGCCACCAGGGCATGCCGCCGCCGACGCTCGTTCAGGATCGCGTCCGTGGAGTAGATGATCAGCGCCACCCAGATGACCATGAAACCGACCCAGCGGCTCGGGGCCATCACCTCGTGCGCCCAGAACACCCCGAGCAGGAACTGGATGGTGGGGGTCGTGTACTGCAGGAACCCGAGCAGGGTCAGCGGCAACCGCTGGGCGGCCGCCGCGAAGGCCAGCAGCGGCACCGCCGTCACCAGTCCGGCGGTCATCAGCAGGACCACGTGGCCGTTCCCGTTGCCGAGCAGACTCGAGTCACCCTTCGCCTGCAGGACGATCAGGAATCCGAGCGCCAAGGGGAGCAGCACCATCGATTCGACGGTCAGCGAGACGGTCGGTGCGATCGCGATGACCTTCTTGACCAGTCCGTAGAGCGCGAAGGACACCGCCATCGACAGTGCGAGCCAGGGAACCCGCCCGGTTCCGAAGGAGATGATCAGGACGGCGGCCGCCGCGACGGCCAGTGCGCTCCACTGCAAAGGACGGAGCTTCTCCTTGAGCACCACGACCCCGAGCCCGGCGCTCAGCAACGGGTTGATGAAGTAGCCCAGTGCCGCTTCGACCACATGGCCGTTGTTCGCCGCGTAGATGTAGACACCCCAGTTGACGGCGATGAGGATCGCCGCGGCGACGATCAGCAGCCAGGTCCGGGCGGGCAGGCCGCGGATCTTGCTCCAACCGCCGACGAAGGCCAGCAGGATCGCGGTGAACACGAAGGACCAGACGATCCGGTGGGACAGGATCTCCAGCGCCCCCGCCGGTTTGAGCAACGGCCAGAACAGTGGGAACAGACCCCACAGGGAATAGGCCGTCAGGCCGAAGAACACACCACGCTGGGTGCCGGCAGATTTCACGCTTCCAGCATGACAGGCAGGGTGCGGCAGCCGGCGCCTGCCGTCCTCAGCGGACGGGCACCCCCACCCGGCCGTCGGCGGTGCCGTCCCGATGGCTGCGGTCGATCGGGGTCGGGCGGTCGAGCAGGGTGGACAACACGATGGTGGATTCGGTCTTCCCGATGCCGTCGACGGTGCGGAGCCGCTCGAGTGCTTCCTCGAAGTGGGCCATGTCGGCCGCCCGGATGTGCACGAGCAGGTCCGAGCCCCCGGACACGGTGTAGGCCGCGACCACCTCGGGGATGGGGGTCAGCACCTCGCGCATCCTGGCGGGGGAGACGTTGCCCCGGAAGGTGACGGATACGAAGGCCTGGGTGTGCCACCCCAGGGAGCCGGGATCGACCCGGGCCGTGAAGGAGGTGATCACCCCCTCGTTCACCAGCCGGTCCACCCGGCGTTTGACGGCCGGGGCGGAGAGGGCGACGGTCTCGCCGATCTCGCGGTAGGACGATCGGGCATCGGCGATCAAGCACGACACGATGTGCTGGTCGATATCGTCAATGAGCAACGAATCATTCCTCACGGGGCAGGCCTGGCGGCTATGAGTGTTGTCCCGCAGGAGCCTAATGGCGATTCGTATCGCCTGTACAGCCCTGTTTGCAAGAAATCGCGATGCAACAAGTGCGCGCCCGCCGCCGAGGCCCCGCAGGGGGCATCGGTGACGGGCGCGGCATGTTCGTCTCGGGCCTGTCCGACCCGGGTCGACGGGTCAGCGGTAGTTGGTGAACTGCAGCGAGATGTCCAGGTCGGAACCCTTGAGCAGGGCGATGACCTCCTGGAGGTCGTCGCGCTTCTTGCCGGTGACGCGGAGCTGGTCGCCCTGGATCTGGGTCTGCACCCCCTTGGGCCCCTCTTCCTTGATCTTCTTCGCGATCGCCTTCGCCTTGTCCGTGGGAATGCCCTGGACGAGGGTGCCGGTGACCTTGAAGGTCTTGCCGGACGGAGCGGGCTCGCCCACCTCGAACGCCTTCATCGAGATCCCGCGCTTGATCAGCTTCTCCTTGAACACGTCGATGGCCGCCTTGCAGCGTTCTTCCGTGCTCGAGGTGATGGTGATGCCCTCCTCGCCGGCCCAGACGATCGTCGAGTCGGTGCCCCGGAAGTCGAAGCGCTGGGACAACTCCTTCGCGGTCTGGTTGAGTGCGTTGTCCGCCTCCTGGTGTTCGACCTTGCTCACCACGTCGAATGACGGATCTGCCATGACATCTTCTCCTCGTACTCGCTGTTCGGTGCGGTCCACAGATGCCGGCGTGCCGCACCGTGCGGCGCGGTCGGGCAGGACCTGTTCGATCTTCGCGGTTCATTGTCCGCCGTGGTCGAGATCGGGGCCAATCGCCCCCGGGTCGGGCCCCTGCCCCGACAGCACCCCGCCGTCGGCACAGGGGCGAAATACCGCGAATCCGACCGCAGCCACCTGCGGATTCGATTCCGGGCGACACCGCCTTGTACTATCTCCTAGTGCTCACAGAGTGACCGTGAGCCGCGGTAGGTTGCCCGAGTGGCCAAAGGGAGCTGACTGTAAATCAGCCGCGCAAGCTACGGGAGTTCGAATCTCTCACCTACCACCAGAGCCCGCCTCGCGGGTTCGAGCAGGCGAGTAGCAGTACAGAATTAACGCAGGTCGGTTCATCGTGGAGTTGCCGTCGTTCGACGGTCACGGTGCCGGTCCTGCGTTTTTTCGTTTTCCGCTGGATGTCGCCCTCGGTGTGTACCGATGCCGCTGCCGGGGCACCAACAGGTGACATCCGATCGCACCTCGGCCGTCTCGACTCCTGACGTTGCACGCAGGGCAACAAAATCGTTTCCCTGCGCAACCCGGTCGGACGGTATCTTGGGTGGACGAGCCGCCTGGTTCGTACGATTCGCCCCTTATGTCTTCCGGGGTTCGTATGGCCGGTTCGCCGATCGTCGGCGCTGAGGAGGCAGACGTCATGACCGAGGGCGAGTCGCGGGGTCCGGGCCCCCATTCCAGGGACCCCGCACCGGTGCACGATCCGTCACCTCGTCCTGAGGGCGCCGCCCTCGTGTCCTCCGGCAGCGACCACCTCCCCGGGGTGCGCGGTGAACTCCGCCCGGTTCCCCGACCGGAGGCGCGGCTCGAACCACGCGCCGAGCCGCGTGCCGAGCCACTTACCGAGCCACTTACCGAGCCACTTGCCGAATCACGCGCCGGAGACCGTTCCGGGCTGGGCGGTCCCCGGCACACCCCTCGGTTCCGGCGGACCTACCCGCTCGACTGGCTGATGATGCGCGCGTCCGCGATCGTCGTCCTGCTGTGTGCCCCGCTCATCGTGGTGATCATCAACCGGGGGCTCCCCGGCCCGGTCGGTCAGACCCCGCTGACCCTGTGGATCGGCGGCCTCGGACTTGTCGCCGCCTTCGTCGCCTGCGAGCTCGTGCCCTTCCGGATCGAGGTCCGACGCGAGACCATGATCCTGAGCCTTTCCGAGCTGCCGTTGGCGCTGGGACTGATGCTGCTGCCGGCCTGGCTCGCGGTCGCTGCACATTTCGTGTCGGGCTTTGCCGTCTACCTGTTCCGCCGCGACCCGCTCCGGCATTCGATCACCAACACCGTGATGACCCTGCTGGAATCGGTGCTGGCGGTCAGCGCGATGCAACTGGTCGGCCAGCTCACGCACCAGCCGCCGAACGCGATGCTGCCGGTGGCCGTCGGTGTCCTGCTGGGGGCACTGGGCAGTGGTGCCGTCATCGGGACCATCCTGCATCTGGTGGGACCGGCCGAGCCGTACCGGGTGATGCTCACCCGCACCGCCGTCGCCGCCGCGACCCTGATCAGCTTCGCCCTCGTCATCCGGACGGTCTGGGTGTCGGGGTCCTCCGGTCCCGTGCTCGCCCTGGTCCTGCTCGGATTCATGGCCGTGCTGTTCCGGGCCTTCCGGACCCTGATGGGGAACAAGGACGACATGGCGGCGATGTACGCGTTCGTGCAGTCCGTCGCCACCATGCAGACCAAGTCCGCCCGGTGGCCGGAGATGCTCGAGCTGATCCGGGACAACCAGAACGCGAGCCTGGCGATCATCTACCTGGACACCGGCGAGGACATGCTCGCCTCCCAGGCGGTGGATGCCGAGGGCTCGGTGACGGTTCCGCCCATGCCGGTGAACGACCCGATCCTGATCCAGGCCGCCGAACTCGGGGTGGCCCGGGTGTCCGACCACCGCAAGCACCGGATCGCGCTGATGGAGAGCCTGTCCGCCCGGGGCAGCCGCGACATGATGGTCGTCGCCCTCCGCGCGGACCACCGGATCCGGGGCTACGTCGAGGTACGTGACCGGCGCAGTCGCTGGGGACGGTTCACCGACCGGGACATGCGCTCCTTGGAGACCCTCAGCGGACACGTGGCCACCGCGCTGGACAATGTGCGGCTGGTGGAGAAGCTGCGCGAGGAGGCCCATCACGACGCGGTGACGGGCCTGCGCAACCAGGTGGGCCTGTCGGTCGACATCGACGAAGCACTGCGGGCCGGCCGGATCGGTGCGGTCGCCCTGATCCGGCTCGGCATGCTTTCGACCATCAACGGGGCGATCGGGTACGACCGGGGCAACGAGCTGCTGCGCAACGTGGGGGAGCGACTCCGGGCGAGTTCACAGCCCCCGCGTCAGGTCGCGCGGATGGAGGGCGACCTGTTCGCCGTGGTCATCGAGCCGATGCCCGAGGAGGAGATCGTCGGGACCGTGTCCTGCATGCTCGACGCCCTGGCCGAGCAGTTCAGTCTGGACGGGGTCGACGTCGAACCGGACCCGTCGGCGGGGATCGCGCTGAACGAGCGTCTGCAGAAACAGCGTTCCGGGGATCCTGCCTCCTTCGAGCAGCGGGCGGAGATGGCCCTCAACGCCGCTCAGAAGCGCGGGGAGCCGTACGCGGTGTACCGCAGCTCCATGGGTGATCTGTTCCGCCGCCGCTTCCAGCTGGTGACCCAGTTCCGGACCGCGGTGGAGACGGGGCAGATCGTCGTCTACTACCAGCCGAAGGTGTCGTTGCGGAACAACCAGCTGGTCGGGGTCGAGGCCCTGGTCCGGTGGGTCCACCCGGAATTCGGCATGGTGTCCCCGGCCGAGTTCGTGCCGGCCATCGAGGCCACCGGGTTCGTCCAGCTGCTGCTCAGCCACGCGTTGGACACCGTGCTCGGCCAGATCAGGGAGTGGAGCCAGCACGGGCTGCACATCCCGGTGGCGGTCAACCTGTCGGTCCGCAACCTGACCGAGGATTTCCCCGAAATAGTGCGTGAGGCGCTGACGGAGCGGGCGGTGACGCCGGACCTGTTGAGCTTCGAGGTCACCGAGTCCTCCGTCATGGACGATCCCGAGGCGGCGCTGCCGATCCTGCACGCCCTCCACGATCTCGGGATCAAACTCTCCATCGACGACTTCGGCACCGGCTACTCCTCGCTGGCCTACCTCCGCAAGCTTCCGATCGACGAGATCAAGATCGACCGGTCCTTCGTCTGGGGCATGTCGACGGGCACGAGCGACCTCGCGATCGTCCAGTCGATCATCGATCTGGGACATTCTTTGGGAAAACAGGTCGTCGCCGAGGGGGTCGAGGAGGAGACCTCCCGGGAGGCTCTCAAGGCCATGAACTGCGACATCATGCAGGGATTCCTGTTGTCCCGGCCGCTGCCGGCCAACCGGTTCGAGGAGTGGATCACGGCCAGAATGATCAGAACCAGCGCCGTGGGGGCCGAGCCGCCGGCCCTGCGGCTGGTCTGACCGGCCCGCGATCAGGCACTTTGGGCCACGGCCTCCGATTCCAGGCCTGTGACCAGCGGTTTTTAGTTGGCGCGTGTCCTCATGTACAGTAATTGAGGTTCCACAGAGCGGTTGAGTTACCGGACAATCGCAAGCGTCACTGAGGGATCGAAGTACAGAAGTAGGCAGTAAAAGGCCCCCTTAGCTCAGTCGGTAGAGCGTCTCCATGGTAAGGAGAAGGTCTACGGTTCGATTCCGTAAGGGGGCTCGGAAACGCGGCCGTAGGACGTTATCGTCCCACGGCCGTTTTTCAGGTGAGGGCTCGGTTTTATCGTGAGCATGCTGTACCGGCACCCTTCGCCAGTTGCTTGGCGGTGTAGCTCAGTTGGTTAGAGCGAACGACTCATAATCGTTAGGTCGCCGGTTCGAGTCCGGCCATCGCTACAAAACATGACTCCGACCTTCAGGTCGGCGATCAGCGGCACCGCAGGGTGTCCTGGTCGATCGTTTCCCAGAAGAAGAAAGAGGCTACCGACCGTGGCTGCCACTGACGTACGCCCGAAGATCACGCTGGCTTGCGAAGAATGCAAGAACCGCAACTACATCACCCGCAAGAACCGGCGCAACGATCCCGATCGTCTCGAGATCAAGAAGTTCTGCCCGAACTGCGGAACTCACCGGAACCACAAAGAGACCCGCTGATCGACGATGCCACTTGATCCGACCTACGTCGGCCGCAGCTTCCCCGGAGCTGAGCCGTTCGCCGTAGGAGCTGAGATCATCCGGCAGTTCGCCGTCGCCATCGGTGACGACAACCCTCTGTACCACGACAAGGTGGCCGCGCAATCTGCCGGCCACCTTGACGTCGTTGCCCCGCCGACCTTCGCCATCCGGGTGATCGCCCGGGCGCAGGACGCGGTGATGTTCGACCCGGCCCTGGGCCTTGACTTCTCGATGGTGGTGCACCGGGACCAGTCCTTCGTCCACCACCGCCCGATCGTGGCCGGCGACGAACTCTCCGCGGTGGTCCACATCGATGCCATCCGGGTGCTGGCCGGCAACGACGTGCTGACGGTCCGCACCGAGGTGACCGACAGCCACGACACCCCGGTCTGCACGGCCGTCGGAACCCTGGTGGCCCGCGCATCATGATCGACTTCCACAGCCTCGAGCTCGGCTCGGCCCTTCCTCCGTTGACGGTCCAGGTGACGCGCGCCCAGTTGGTGCGGTACGCCGGGGCCTCCGGGGATTTCAATCCGATCCACTGGAACGAGCGGGTGGCCACCTCGGTCGGACTGCCGGGCGTCATCGCCCACGGCATGCTGACGATGGCCCTGGCCGGCCGGATCGTCACCAACTGGGCCGGCGACCCGGGGATGGTGTCCTCCCTCGGTGTGACCTTCACCCGGCCCGTGGTCGTCCCCGACGACGACGAGGGTGCCACGGTGGAGATCACCGCCGTCATCGGTGCCCTCGACACCGAGGCGCACACCGCCCGGGTCGACGTCACCGCGAAGTTCAACGACCAGACCGTGCTGGGCAAGGCCCGCGGCACCGTCACCTTCCGCTGACCCTTCCCCCTTCCCGCGCACGTTCTTCGTCCTCGCGCACCTAATTGCGTGCGCGAGGAGCAAGAACGCGCGCGGGAACGAGGGACTCTCAGCGGGCGGTGGCCAGGAAGGCCCCCATCCGGCGCACCCCGACCTCCAGGTCCTCGTCGCCCAACGCGTAGGACAGACGCAGGTAGCCGGGGGTGCCGAAGGCCTCGCCCGGAACGACGGCCACCTCGGCGTGCTCCAGGATCAACGCGGCCAACTGGGCCGAGGACGTCACCGTGACGCCGGCCAGCTCCTTGCCGATCAACCCGGAGACACTGGGATAGGCGTAGAACGCCCCCAGCGGCTCCGGGATCGTCACACCCGGGATCTCGGCCAGCAGGGCCACCATGAGCCGGCGACGACGGTCGAAGGCCTCCCGCATCCGCGCGACCGCCTCCAGATCCCCGCTCACCGCCTCCAGGGCGGCCCGCTGGGACACGTTGGACACATTGGAACTCAGATGGGACTGCAGGTTGCCGGCTGCGGCGATGACGTCCTTCGGCCCGATCATCCAGCCGACCCGCCAACCCGTCATCGCATAGGTCTTCGCCACCCCGTTGACGACGATGCAGGTGTCGGCGAGCTCCGGGACGACCACCGGCATCGACACGTGCTCGGCACCGGCGTAGACCAGGTGTTCGTAGATCTCGTCGGCGATCACCCAGATGCCGTGACCGAGGGCCCAGCGGCCGATGGCGGCCACCTGCTCGGGCGGGTACACCGCCCCGGTCGGGTTGGACGGTGAACAGAACAGCAGCACCTTGGTGCGGGGCGTCCGCGCCGCCTCCAACTGCTCGACCGTCACCAGGTACCCGGCGTCGGGGCCGGCGACCACGGGGACGGTGACCCCGCCGGCCAGCGCGATGGCCTCGGGGTAGGTGGTCCAGTACGGGGCCGGCAGGAGCACCTCGTCACCAGGATCGAGCAGGGTGGCGAAGGCCTGGTAACAGGCCTGTTTGCCGCCGTTGGTGACGAGCACCTGGCCGGGATCGACCTGGTAGCCGGAGTCCCGGAGGGTCTTCGCGGCGATGGCGGCCTTGAGATCGGGCAGCCCGCCGGCCGGGGTGTACCGGTGGTTCGCCGGATCGGAGGTCGCCCGGACGGCCGCGGCCACGATCCCCTCCGGGGTGGGGAAATCCGGTTCACCCGCCCCGAACCCGATGACGGGTCGGCCCGCCGCCTTGAGGGCCTTGGCCTTGGCATCCACGGCCAGGGTCGCCGACTCCGCGATACCGGCGATCCGGGCGGAGATCCGGCGATGGGCGGGGGCAGGGGTCTCTTCGGTCATGGCCTGAATTCTTCCACCCGGCAGTTTCGGCCCGGCCCTCCGGTCGATGTGACGGCGACGGCCGCCCGACCGGCCGTTTTCGTTCACGGCCCGGCGTGACCTACACTGAATCGTCCGGACTCCTTGTACGGCTGTGCCCGATTGTGGGCCCATGCGTATGGTGGATGTCGGGAATGTCCGGTGGTACCCGATGCGTTCTGAAGAACAGTTCAGAATTCTCGGGTCGGGCAGTGTGGCTGAGGGGTGTAGCTCAATTGGTAGAGCAACGGTCTCCAAAACCGTAGGTTGCAGGTTCAAGTCCTGTCACCCCTGCAGAGCAGTACCGACCGGGCCACGGGCCCATGCAGTACCGATCGACCAGTGCAGTTCCATCAAGGCAGTTCCACCAAGGCAGGTCAACGCGGGGCGGAATCACGCAGCGCGGGGATCGGCCGAGGTGGGGTACAACGAAATACGCAGTACAGCAGTTGTCCAGCAACGGGGCCGAACGGCCTGTACGACGCGAGAACCGCCAGCAGAAGACGAGGGACGAGTGAGCAACGATCGGGCCGGGTCCGAGGACGACAACCTCGACAACCCCACCGGGGCCGAACAGGCCGCCGACGACAGCGCTGCCGCAGCGGCTGACGACGCGGCCGCCACGGCTACGCCGGCAGGCGCCTCCTCGGAGAACGACGGAATCGGCGAGGCGGACTTCGCTCCGGAGCAGACGGACGAGGACAGTGACGTCAGCCTGGAGAAGGTCGGCGTCGGAGCCGCTGCTGCCGGGTCCGCCCGCGCCGCCGCTCGTCGCGCCGGTGCCCGCAGCGGTGTGACCGAGGGCAAGAACGCCCCCACCCGCGGCCGCGAGGACAAGGACGAGCACAGCAATGTGTTCAGCCGGATCGGCCGCTTCCTCCGCGAGGTCATCGCCGAACTCGGCAAGGTCATCTGGCCGAGCCAGAAGCAGATGGTGACCTACACCATCGTCGTCATCGTGTTCCTGATCTTCATGATCGCGCTGGTGTCGGGTCTGGATCTGCTGTTCGGCTGGGGAGTTCGGTCGATCTTCGGCTGAGCCGAGCCCCGATCGCAGCATCAGCTCCACCAGCAGGTAGTACCAAACAGCACCGCCCCACCGGTGAGGCTGTTCAACAGAGAGTGAGATTCACCGTGTCCAGCCCCGATCAGCCCGCGAACGACGAGACCGCAGAGGTCTTCGAGGTCGGGTCGTTCGACGACCAGGCCACCGAGGACGTCACGGTGACGGATGAGGCCGAGGCCGAATTCGAGGACGCCGTGTCCGACGCTGTTGACACCCCCGCGGAAGGCACCCCCGCGGAAGACACCACTGCGGAAGACACCCCCGCAGAAGACGCTGTCGAGGCTGCCGCTGTCGAGGTGCCCGAGGCCGAGCTCGACCCGGTCGCCGAGATGCGTGCCGCCCTGCGCCGCGTCCCCGGTGAGTGGTACGTCCTGCACTCCTACTCGGGCTACGAGAAGAAGGTCAAGGCCAACCTGGAGAACCGGATCAAGTCGCTGGCCATGGAAGATTTCATCTTCCAGATCGAGGTGCCCGAAGAAGAGGTCACCGAGATCAAGAGCGGCCAGCCGAAGAAGGTGCAGCGTCGGGTCTACCCGGGTTACATCCTCGTCCGGATGGAACTGACCGACGCCTCCTGGTCCGCCGTCCGCAACACCCCGAACGTCACCGGCTTCGTCGGCGCGAACTCCCGCCCGACCTCGCTGTCCATCGATGACGTCGTCAAGATCCTGGCTCCGGCGGTCCCCAAGAAGGCCACCGTTGCCGCGCCTGCGGGCCAGCTGCCCCAGCGTACGGAGGTCGACTACTCGGTCGGCGAATCGGTCACCGTCATGGACGGCCCGTTCGCCACCCTGCCGGCCACCATCAGCGAGATCAACGCCGACCAGCAGAAACTGAAGGTCCTGGTGTCCATCTTCGGACGCGAGACCCCGGTCGAGCTGTTCTTCAGCCAGGTCTCGAAGATTTAACCCCCAGTGACGCACCGACCTGGCATCGGCGCGTCACGACTCATCCCCCCAGGAAAGAAATCATGCCTCCCAAGAAGAAGAAACTCGCAGCGATCATCAAGCTGCAGATCAAGGCCGGCCTGGCCAACCCGGCACCGCCGGTCGGCCCGGCACTCGGCCAGCACGGCGTCAACATCATGGAGTTCTGCAAGGCGTACAACGCCGCGACGGAAGCCCAGCGTGGAGACGTCATCCCGGTGGAGATCTCCGTCTACGAGGATCGCTCCTTCGACTTCAAGTTGAAGACCCCGCCGGCCGCCAAGCTGCTGCTCAAGGCCGCTGGTGTCGAGAAGGGCTCCGGAGTGCCGCACAAGACCAAGGTCGCGTCCGTCACCCAGGCCCAGATCCGCGAGATCGCCACCCTGAAGCAGGTCGACCTCAACGCCAACGACATCGAGGCAGCTGCCAAGATCATCGCCGGCACCGCCCGCTCCATGGGCATCACGGTCGACAACTAGCATTCCGACCCGCCTCCGGCGGGAATGGTCGACCGGATCGCTCGGCCGACCAGTGGTAGGGCCCGCGCTGGCCCGCATCACCACGAACTCCCTATTTCAAGACTCGTAATTTCAGGAGAGAACATGAAGCGCAGCAAGGCATACCGCCAAGCCGCCGAGCTCGTCGACAAGGACAAGCTCTACACGCCGCTCGAGGCGGCGAAGCTGGCGAAGGAGACCACCGCCACCAAGATGGACGCGACCGTCGAGGTCGCCATGGTCCTCGGTGTGGATCCCCGCAAGGCCGATCAGATGGTCCGTGGCACCGTCAACCTGCCGCACGGCACCGGTAAGACCGCCCGCGTCATCGTCTTCGCCGTCGGCGAGAAGGCCGCCGAGGCCGAGGCCGCCGGTGCGGACGCCGTCGGATCCGACGATCTGATCGCCAAGATTCAGGGCGGATGGCTGGAGTTCGACGCCGCCATCGCCACCCCCGACCAGATGGCCAAGGTCGGCCGGATCGCGCGTGTCCTGGGGCCGCGCGGCCTGATGCCGAACCCGAAGACCGGAACCGTCACCCCCGACGTCACCAAGGCTGTCACCGAGATCAAGGGCGGAAAGATCAACTTCCGCGTTGACAAGGCTGCCAACCTGCACGTCATCATCGGCAAGGCTTCCTTCCCGGTGGAGAAGTTGGTGGAGAACTACGCAGCCGCCCTCGACGAGGTGCTGCGTTCCAAGCCGTCGACCGCCAAGGGCCGTTACCTGAAGAAGGTCGTTTTCGCGACCACGATGGGCCCGGGCATCAACGTGGACTCCACTCGCCAGCGCAACCTGCTGGACGAAGAGAGCACCAACGCCTGATCGTCGGCCGGTTCGCCGGTCACCCGAGAAACCCCGCCACGCCTGCCAGGTGCGTTGCGGGGTTTTCTCGTCGGTGGGTGGGGGTCCAACCTCGGGGAACGGCTGCGGAACGGATGTGTCCGTGGTTAGGGTTGTGGGTACCGTCCGAGCGGGCGCGGCCGGGGAGCTGCGCCGCCGACGATGCGAGACATGTTGACGATGAAGTGGGGTTACAGGTGAAACGAGTACGACTGGGCGTGACCGGTGCGGTGCTGGCGTTGGTGCTCGCGGCCTGCGGTAACAACGAAGCAGGGGTCGCCTCGGCTCCGAGCACATCCGCGACCTCGGTGCAGTCCTCGGTGGTGACCGGGTCGACGGTCGGGTCGACCGAACCCACCGAGCCGACCACATCCACCGCGGAGTTGACGGAATCGACCGAGCAGTCCGCCGCATCGACCGAGGAGACCACCGAGTCCTCGGAATCGACCGATGAGAGCACCAGCACCTCGGAGGAGACGCCCCCGGCTTCCACGGGCGTCGACCCGCTGGCCGCCGACCTGATCTCGAAGATGGCGGCGGGTAATGCCGGTGTCACCTCGGTGACCGGCACGGTCAAGACCGAGACCGGCGGAACCACGATCGACATCACCTACAAGCAGCAGCTCAAGGACGGCAAGGCCGTCGCGATGGACATGAACATCCCGCTCGGCAGCGAGGAGATGCGGTTCATCCTGGTCGACGACAAGATCTACCTGAGCGGTGTGCTGGCTCAGCAGTTCGGCAAGAAGTACGTCGAGATCTCCGAGGACACCAGGGACGAGAACCTCAAGAAGATCTTCGCGACCTTCGAGCAGAGCCTGGAGCAGACCTCGACCGAGCAGTACGCCCAGTTCCTGGCGATCGTGTCCGAGGTCAAGGACGAGGGCAGCGACACCGTCAACGGTGAGCCGGCCGAGAAGTACACCACCAAGGTGGACCTGACCAAGCTGGACGAATCCACCCTGGACAGCACGGTGAAGGCCTCGATGCAGCAGCTGGTCTCGGCCGGGTTGACGGAGTTCCCGATGACGATCTGGCTGGATTCCGAGGGTCGGACCGTTCAGGTCTCCCAGGACTTCGAGGTCATGGGGCAGCAGGCGAAGACCTTGGTGACCATGTCCGGGTACAACGAACCGGTGAAGATCACCGCCCCGAACCCCAAGGACGTCGCCCAGGGCTGATGCCGGCAGGCACCTGCGTCCCACAGATCCCGCGTATCCGTCTTGGATAGGCGGGATCTGTGCGTTCCGGGACCCCCTGCTTGTGAGTGTGGCAGGCCGCTTCCGGCCGGCAACATCTCGGGACCTTCTCAGGACCTGAGCAGCGACGCTCCCCCGCTGGGGACCCGCATCGTGGGTCCACGGCGGCCGGGCGTTGGCCGATCTGTCGGCCAGCTCACTACGAGAGTTCTGTGACTTTGGTGTTAGATAGGTTAGGCAAGCCTTAAAAAAGTCCTGCCTTTGTGTCAATCAAGGTCCATTCGATCGTTACCGCGGCCGCCTCCTGAGCAGGAGCGCGGCTCGTACTGTCACGCCCTGGGTCGATGCAAGGTAAGGCAAACCTTATTCCTTCGCACAGAGGAGATCTAGTTGAGCACCTTCCGATTCCGGCGACGACCCGGCAGGTCCATCGCCGCCGTCCTGGCCATGGCGGTGGGTATGGGGTCGCTGGCGACCCTGCCCGCCCAGGCGGAAACCGCCCTGGCCGCAGCAGTCCCCGCACCCGCTTCGGTCGCCGTCGGCGACGCCACCTTCAGCTGGGGCCTGAGCAACGAGGCCGGCTCCGGCGCCTTCTTCGGCGGCTGCAACTTCCTGTCCGCAGGCAAGGCCGGCAACACCGGTTCCAGCCGGTTGTGGTCCCAGACCGACGGTTTCTACCAGACCGCCGCGGGCAACACGAAGATCGAGAAGGTCTCGACCAGCGGCTACACGACGCCCACCTGGGCCGACAAGTGCAAGGACGCCGACGGTGCCACCGTCACCACCGGCAACAACAAGAAGACCGGCAACCGGGTGGTCATCTCGGCAGGCGCGGGAACGGTCGACCCGGCCGCTAACACCGCCGAGATCACCTGGACCGGCGATTTCACCGTGGTGTTCTACGGCGGCCTCACCTACTGGAGCGCCTCCGACCCGGTGCTGAAGGTCAAGGCCGACGGCACCGGAACGGTCACCGCGACCGCCTCCGGCTACGGCGCGTCCATGGACAACCCTGACCTGTGGGTGGCTCTGGCCCCCCGGCAGATCACCCTGGCGAGCCTGACCGGTGTGCAGGTCACCGCCTCCGGGATCACGACCCTCCCGGACTACCTCGGTGTCGCCGTCGACACCGGCACCGGTGCCCCGCAGCCGACGAAGGACGCGTCCAACCAGGCCTTCTGGGGGTCCTTCCCGCAGAGCTTCGTGGACTACCAGGTCCAGACCGGGCAGGCCTCGTACTGGTACACCTCCGGTGGTGCCCGTGATGCGGCCAAGGTCGCCTCGGCGCTGACGATCGGGTACACGACGCCCGCTCCGGTCGCCGCCCCGCAGATCTCCGTCGGCCCCGCCGACGTGTCCGTCGAAGAAGGCGAGGCCGCCGGGTTCACCGTCACCGCCACGGGTGAGGGGCGTACCTACCAGTGGCAACGGGCGGCGGCCGGGACGACGGCATTCGCCGCCGTCTCCGGTGCCACCGGGGCCACCTACACGTTGACGACGACGTCCGCGGCCGACAACGGAGCCAAGTTCCGGGTCGTCGTGACGAACGCCGGGGGAGAGGTCACCTCTTCGCCCGCCGCACTGACCGTCACCCCGAAGGTGGTTGTCCCCCAGCCGGTCGCCGTCACCGGTGCCCAGCTCGAATGGGCCTACAGCCAGTACGCCCAGTACGGGGTCTTCGGGCCGTGGTCGCAGAAGGCGAGCAGCCCGAAGGTCACCCTGACCCAGCGGAACGGCAAGGTCGTCTCCGGTGACAACGCCGATGCCTCCACGACTTTCACCCTGGCTCGGTTCGACGGCGGCACCGGGTCCATCGACCCGGTCACCGGAGCGGGCACCATCACGTGGTCGGGCACCGGCGACTGGGTGCTCAACGCCTACCAGGGCCAGTACGGGGCCCCGGACGAGACCCTGCGCAACCCGGCCCTGACCATCGCCGCCGACGGGAAGGGCACGTTGAGCTTCGACGCCTACATCCCGGCAGGCCTGGACATGGAGGGCAATCCGGCACCCGCCGCAGGCCCGCAGCGGATCGTGCTCGCCACCTTCGCCTCCGTCACGATCGCCGGAGGGGTGATCACCGCCAAGCCCGAGTTCGCCGGTCGCAACTACGAGGTCGCAGGTGTGGCACAGAACCTCGCCTGCGCCGGTGCGGGCGGGTCCTGGCCCACCGCGTGGATCAACTTCCTGCCGGAGTCTGTTCGCAGCCACTACTACACGACCAGCTGCTCCGGTCTGAACACCAAGAAGCCGCCGCTGTCCTTCAGCGTCCGGGTGGATGCCGCGACGCCGGCCATCACCACCCAGCCCGTCTCCCTGTCCCTCGACGGCGGGGAGACCGCCCGCTTCGCGGTGATCGCCTCCGGCAACCCGATCAGCTACCAGTGGCAGCGCAGCGTCAACGGAACCGACTGGACGGACATCCCCTCGGCCACCGACTACCAGCTGAGCTTCGCGACCAAGGCCGCCGACAACGGGGCCCACTACCGGGTCAAGGTCGGCTCCTCCCTGGTGAGCGATGCCGTCACCTTGACCCTGGAACTGCGGGCACCGGTGATCGGCGCACCCGCGATCGACCGGTTCTTCAAGGTCGGACAGACCACGGCCACCCTGTACGCCTACGCCGACGGCAAGCCGGCCGCCATGTCGGTCCGGTACCAGACGAGCACCGACGGGACCACCTGGACCGATCTGGGAGCCCCCGTCGACGGTGGCGAGACCTTCCCGGTTCCGGAGATCACCCTGGCGATGGACGGCAGCTACTGGCGCGCCGTCTTCGACAACGGTGTCGGCACGGCCACCACCGACGCGGCCCGGATCTGGACAGCACCTGCTGCCCCGCAGTTCACCGTGAAGCCCTCCGCCGTCGGCGCTTTCGCCGGCAACTTCGTCGAGTTCCAGGCCCAGGCCGGCGCGACGGTGACGCCGATCAGCTACCGGTGGGAGTCGTCCGAGGACGCCGGCAAGTCCTGGCAGGACGTCGTCGAGGTCGAGGACGAGGTCTACCTGATCTCCTCCGGCCGACAGCTGCAGCTGGCCACCAAGGCCGAGTACAACGGCTACCTGTTCCGCGCGGTCGCCACCAACAGTGTCGGCAGCACCACGAGCGATCCGGCCCGGCTGAGCGTGTTCGCCCGCACCGGCGGGCGGACGATCCACCTCGTCCCGAGCGGGCCGGTCGACCCGGCGAAGGAGACCACGGTGCAGGTCCTCGGTGAGGGCTTCACCGACACCAACGCCACCGACACCACCGGCGCTCTGACCATCGCGATCACCGACGACGCATCGTGGAAGCCGGGTACCGACGGCACCACCGCCGGTGCCGTCGCCGACACCGGCTACTCCCGGTACGCGCTGCTGGAGAACACCCCGGCCGGTCTGTTCAACACCACCCTCACCATCCCGGCCGGGGCACTGAAGGCCGGGAAGACGTACGGGGTGGCAACTTTCGCCACCACCCCGGCCACGCGGATCTGGGACAGCTGGACCCCGTTGGCGGTCAAGGGCTCCGAGCCCGCGACCACTCCCATCACCCATGCCACCTTCGAGTGGGCCGTGAACAACGTGTCCCAGGGTGGGGCCCCGGCCGGCGGCTGCGGGTTCTTCGTCGCGGGCAAGTCCGACGGCACCGACGCCACCTACAAGACCAACGAGGGCAACGTCCACCTGTACAAGCGGCTTGCCGGCGGTGGCGCGGCTGCGATCACCCAGGCGAACCGGTGCCTGCCGGTCGCCGAGGGTCGCATCAACCAGCGCATCCTGTTCACCGAAGGCCAGGGCTCGTACAACGAGACCACCGGTGCGGCAACCATTTCCTGGACCGGATCGGCGACGCTGAACTACTACGGCGGCCTGGTCCCGTTCTTCCTGGAGGACCCGGTCCTCAAGGTCGATGCGACCGGCAAGGGCCGGATCACCGCCCGTGTGGGAGGTTTCACCTCCTCGATGGACAACCCGGATGTCAAGGTCCCGCTGGCCGCGGAGGAGAACGTCGTCATCGCCGACCTTTCCGGGGTCAAGGTCGTCGACGGCGCCATCACAGCCACCCCGGACTTCAAGGGTGTGGACTACTTCCCGCTCAAGAACGCCAACGACCCGCAGTCCGGTCGGCAGGCCGCGTCGGCGATCATCCCCTCGGCCAAGGCAGCCAACCCGAACTGGGGATCCTGGCCGGTGTCCTTCGTCGATTTCCAGTACCGGACGGGACTTTCGTCCTACTGGCACACCAGCGGTCTCAGCGCCGACCCGAACAAGCCGCCGCTGCCGCTGACCATCGATCTCGACGGCTCGGTTCCCACCTACGTGGTACCGGTGAACATCACGGTCACCCGGAACCCGGTCTCGGTCCAGGCCGTGACCGGTACCGACGCCACGTTCAGCGCGCAGGCCGAGAACGACGCCGCCGACGGCGGGACCCTGCGCTACCAGTGGCGGATCCGTCCCTTCGGTGCGGCGACACCGGTCGACATTCCCGGTGCCACCGGCGCTGTGCTGAAGTTGACCGGGGTCACGGCCGCAGACACCGGTTCGGAGTACTCGTTGGTGATCACCAACGACACCACCAGTGTCATCACCGGGGCCGGTCAGCTGACCGTCGCCGAGGTCGAGGTGCCGTCGGTGTACTACCAGCCGGAGGACACCGTCAGGTTGGCGGGTATGACGGCCTACATCACTGCCTACACCCGCGGCTTCCCGCAGCCGGTCCTGCAGTGGCAGGTCAGCTCGGACAAGGGCAGGACCTGGACGAAGTACGGTGAGCCGAGCACCGATGCGAACCTGGTGCTGACCAACCTGTTGCCGTCCTGGGACGGGAACCTCTACCGCGCAGTGGCTTCCAACGGTCATGGCACACCGGCCGTCAGCGATGCGGCCAAGCTGACCGTGCTGCCGGAGGGCGACGGCCCGACCATCGCCCCGTTGCAGAACGGTACGGTCGACGTCACCGAGGAGACCGGTGTCCTGTTCATCGGGACCAACTTCCCGAGCCCGGCGACCGGGAACCTGCACCTGGGGATCTTCGAGGCCGGGACCTGGCCGCTACCCGGTGCGGTGGTGCCGGCGGATGCGGTGCTGAGCACCTCCATCCAAGCGGACATCAACATCATCGACGGCGACATGTTCGGCTACATCACGGTTCCGGCCGGAACGCTGAACGCTGCGAAGAAGTACGTGGTGGCCACCTTCAGTTCCCGCCCGACCGACCGCAGCTACGACGCGGTCATGCCGCTGAAGGTCTACGACTCCACGGCGGTGGCGACCTTCAAGGACACCCCCAACACCCACGACTTCTTCACCGAGATCGAGTGGATGGGGACCTCGGGGATCTCGACCGGATTCACCGACGGCACCTACCAGCCGGGCCGCGCGGTCGAGCGCCAGGCGATGGCCGCGTTCCTGTACCGGGCAAACAACCCGGGTGCACCAGCGGTGGCCTGCACCGTGAAGCCGTTCACCGATGTCGCGGTGAACTCGACCTTCTGCCCCGAGATCACCTGGCTGAAGCAGCAGGGGATCACCCAGGGCTACCCGGACGGGACCTTCCGGCCGGCCCGGTCCATCGAGCGTGACGCCATGGTCACCTTCCTGTACCGGCTGAAGCACACCGACCAGACCCTTCCGGTCTGCACCACCGCGCCGTACTCCGACGTCTCGGTGAAGCAGCCGTTCTGCGGTGCGATCGCGTGGGCGAAGACCGCCGGTGTCACCACCGGTTTCACCGACGGCACCTTCCGGCCGAACGCTTCGGTGAAGCGGGATGCCATGGCCGCCTTCATCTACCGGATCTACGCCGGCTGATACGCGCGGTGAGTTGATCGGGTCAGGGGCCGGTCGTGTCTGTTTCGCGCAGACGCGGCCGGCCCCTGGCCCATGTCGTCACCTTCGTGGCAGTCGTCGCACACCCGCGGTGCCTGTGCGGCCGAACCGCAGAGTGTCGTAAACCTGCTGTGGCATGGATGATGTGATCACACGGACAGGTAGGGGGACATAGTGGTGCTTCGCAGGTGGGCGGTCGGGGCGGCGTTGCTGGGGCTCGCGGGCTGCAGTTCTCCCGTGGCAGGGGTGGCTTCACCGGCACCCGGCAGTGGCAGGCACGAACTGTCGACTCCCGGAACGCCCGGTTCGGCCTCGCCGACCTCCCCGTCGTCGACCTCGGTGACGCCGACTTCCGCTGCCCCGACTTCCACTGCACCGACCACCACTGCACCGACCACCACTGCACCGACCACCGGATCGGGGGCGTCGAACTCCGGCTCGGCCGAGGCACCGGATGCCCGGGCGTTGAACAGGACGATCACCGCGGCGATGGCCGAGGTCGACTCCGTCACCACCGAGCTCGAGCTGACCGGATCCACCATCAGGACCCCGATCGTGGTCTCCGGTCGGACCGAGGTCGCGAAGGGTCGAGTGGTCGCATCGGAGTCCATCGGCCCCGAGGGTGCGAACTACACGCACATCATCTTCGTCGACGGCGTGGTCTACGGGACCAGAGATCCGGCCTCCGGCACTTTCGAGATCGTGACGGCGGACACCAAGGACCAGCAGCTCAGGGCGATGTACACCGCCCTGCTCGGCTCGACGAACGTACCGGCGTTCACCTCCGACACCTTGATACTGGCCAAGGACCTCCGGGAGGTCGGTGTCGAGAAGATCAACGGCTCGCCGGTACGGAAGTACACCTACGACGCCGACCTGACGGCGATCGATTCCTCGGGTCTGGCCGAGAGCAACCCGCAGATGGCAGCGTTGCTCCGAGGTCTGCTGAACGCGGACAGGCAGAGCATCCCGTACCAGCTCTGGGTCGACGACGAGGGGCGCCAGGTCCGGCTGGTCCAGGAGATCACGACCGCGGGGGTCACCGTTGCCACCTCGATCACCTTCGGCGATTTCAACACCACCGAGAAGATCACCGCCCCGGACGCGTCCCAGATCGTCGGCGGCTGACCGGAGCCGGCCGCACGAGACTCCGTCCTGAGGTGGGATATGCGCAGCTTTCCGGCCCGAAACCTGCGCATGTCCCACCGCGGGATGAGGGTTGGGCCACGCGGGGGAGGGGCGTGTCGCGACGTGATGGCGCCTACCTCTGGGCCGATCGGGCATCCTGAAACCGAAGAACACCAACGACATCGGGGCCGGGAGCAGGGACATGGGACATAACGGACGTACTGCTGGATGGCTGATCGCCGCGATGGCGGCGCTGTCCCTCGCCGGGTGCGGGACCGTCGTGGTCGGCGCGGCCCAGCCGGTGGCCGCCGTGCCGACGACCGCCGGGCCGTCGACGACCGGGCCGACAACCGGAACCACCGCGCCCACGACCCCGATCGCGCCCACGACCCCGATCGCGCCCACCGCACCGGAGACGCCCGCCGGCCCGAGCACACCGTCCTCCACCACACCGTCCTCCACCACGCCCGTGGACCCGACCACCGCAGACAGCACGGAGGTGACGACCCCCGGGGTGGTCACCGAGCCGTTGGAGCTGCGGCGGTCCATCGAGACCGCCATGCACGACCTGTCGTCCTTCCGGCTGACCTTCGTCGTGGACGCGGCGGGCAGTGAGCCCGAGTTCCGGGTCGACTTCGTGGTCCAGGCGGAGGGACGACACCCCGGCATGCGTATGACCGGGGTGATCGACGGGCTCGACCTGGACGCGATCATCCTCACCGACGTGGTCTACATCCGGGCCAACGGCAGCAACTTCGTCAAGTTCGACGCGAAGTCCACGGGCGCGGCGCTGCAGCAGTACAAGCAGCTCAAGTCGATCGCCGAGATGTTCAACCGCCGCACGCTGAGTTTCGCGACGATCCTCGCCGGGGTTCGCGGACCGTTGGACTACCAGGGCAAGGACGTCGTCGACACCGTGACGGCGCATCGGTTCACCTTCCCGGCGAAACCCGGCGCGGGGGACCTGGTCGGTGTGGCCTCGATGAACAGCGACGTGGCGGCCCTGATCAAGAAGCTGGGCGCCGAGGGGAGCGCCCAGACCCCCACCACCATCTGGGTGGACAAGAAGAACCGGTTGATCCAGCAGCAGCAGGTGCTCGGGTCCGGGGCGGCCTCCCGCACCGTGCGGGTGCAGTACGGGGACTTCGACAAGCCGACGAACATCGGGCCACCGGCCCCCGAGGACGTCGCCGGCGGCTGATCTGCTGCCGGTCGCTGCGCATTCCTCGGTGGGGTATGCGCAGCTCCAGGCCCGAAATCCTGCGCATATCCCACCGCAGGATGCCTGATTTGGTTCCGGCACCCCCAGCCCCCTATAGTTCAACCTGATCCACCCAAGACCGTAGGTTTCCGCCTGCTCGTATTCAGATACGAACAGTCGGGCGAAGGTCCGGCACCGCCGGACGACCCGCGCAGGTAGGACGAGGTCAGATTTCCGCAGCCCCCGGGCCGCGCTCATCTTCACGCCCCGTGCCACTGCGCCGGGGCGTTCGTCATTTCTGCCGGATCCTCACACTGCCACCTCCTGTGGCCGGGCTTGTGGTGGCCGATAGCTCAACGCTATTGGGACGACACGCTTGAAGGAAGGAGGCGAGATGGCAACGACCCAAGCGGTGGCAACCGTGGCAGAGATCGCGGACAAGTTCCGCTCCTCCTCCGCCGCAGTGATCACCGAATACCGCGGACTGACCATGAAGCAGCTCACTGAACTGCGTCGGACCCTCGGTTCGGAAACCAGCTACACCGTCGCCAAGAACACCCTGGTGAAGCTCGCTGCCGCCGAAGCCGGTGTGGAGGGTCTCGACGACCTGTTCACCGGTCCGACGGCAATTGCTTTCGTCGCCGGCGAGCCGAGCGAAGCTGCCAAGGCACTTCGTGACTTCGCCAAGACCAACCCGCTCCTGGTCATCAAGGGCGGCTACTTGGACGGAAAGGCACTCGGCGCCGCCGAGGTCTCCAAGATCGCCGACCTGGAGTCCCGCGAGGTTCTCCTGGCCAAGTTCGCCGGTGCGATGAAGGGCAACCTGTCCAAGGCTGCCGTTCTCTTCGCCCAGCTCCCGTCGCAGATGGCCCGGCTCGCCCAGGCCCTCCACGACCAGAAGGCCGAAGGGGCTGCCCCGGCAGAGACCCCGGCCGAGGAAGTCACCGCAGCCGATGTTGCCGTGGCCTCCGAAGAAGCTCCGGCGCAGGCCTGAGCTGACCAGTAGTACCCCCGGTCAGTTCACGCCCGATCTGACGACAACTACCTGCCCGATGCGGATTTTCACCGCCTCGGACCCAGAATTGAAAGGACGCCATCATGGCTAAGCTCTCCGCTGACGATCTGCTCGAGGCCTTCAAGGAATTGACCCTCATCGAGCTGAGCGAATTCATCTCCCAGTTCGAAGAGACCTTCGGCGTCACCGCCGCCGCTCCGGTTGCCGTTGCGGCTGCCGGCCCGGTCGGTGGAGCCCCCGCCGACGCCGCCGCTGAGCAGGACGAGTTCGACGTCGTCCTCGACTCCGCCGGCGACAAGAAGGTCCAGGTCATCAAGGCCGTCCGTGAGCTCGTTTCCGGCCTCGGCCTGAAGGAAGCCAAGGACCTGGTCGACGCCGCGCCGAAGGCCATCCTGGAGAAGGTTGCCAAGGACGTCGCCGACGCCGCCAAGGCCAAGCTCGAAGAGGCCGGCGCCAAGGCCACCGTCAAGTAGTCCTTTCCAGGACCGCATGACGGCTGCATGACGCAGCTGGTAAGTACTCGCCGGGGCGGGTCCACTGAGGTGGACCCGCCCCGGTTTTTTTCACCCGCACCGCGGGCTCCGTGACTGCCCGCCCCCGCCTGGAATCGGACAAAATACGTGGTGGGGGTGTGGTCGCGGGGAAGTACCACGGATCACGAACGGGTTACAGATACCCGAATTCGAGACTCGCCGGGCCGTCGGGCCTTGACGAGACGGGGTGGCAGGCGCGACGCTGATCGTGCGACGTCGGATCCGGGTCGAGCCCGGAGTCCGAAACTCCCGCCGCCGAGCGTGATAGCCAAAGGATCCCCATATAGCGGGGGATCGTGCCCCTCGGTGCTGCCAGCGGAAGCACGTCTGGACAGACTTGTCTCTGTGCGCTACTATCGAACTTTGCGCTGCCCTCTTTGTGCTGCCCGAATACGAAACGACCCCGGTTCCATCCCGGGAGCTGACGGCCTCCGTGGCCCGATCCTCCCCTCCGGTACCGGATCAGAATCGAGTTTGCGCAGATAGAGCAGTTGCGAGTGGCACAGGTAGAAGCGACTTGTGCACACCTGAACCGACGGCGCTTGTCCTTGGAAGGACGAATCTTGGCAGTCTCTGGCACGTCAACGAACACCCAAACGCTCCCTGGAGCACCGAAGCGAGTTTCCTTCGCGAAGCTCCGTGAACCACTGGAAGTTCCGAACCTCCTCGCGCTGCAAACCGAGTCATTCGAATGGCTCGTGGGCGCGTCCGCATGGAAGTCGCGGCAGGAGGATCCGGCCACCCCCAGCGGGTTGGACGAGATCCTGGCCGAGATCTCACCGATCGAGGATTTCTCCGGCGAGCTCTCCCTGCGCTTCTTCGATCCTCGTTTCGACGAGGTCAAGGCGACCGAGGAGGAGTGCCGCGACAAGGACATGACCTACTCGGCACCACTGTTCGTCACTGCCGAGTTCATGAACGGCGAAACGGGCGAGATCAAGTCCCAGACGGTCTTCATGGGTGATTTCCCCATGATGACCAGCAAGGGAACCTTCATCATCAACGGCACCGAGCGTGTCGTCGTCTCCCAGTTGGTCCGCTCCCCGGGTGTCTACTTCGACAGCACCCTCGACAAGCTGGCCGGCAAAGAGGTCTACTCCGTCAAGGTCATCCCGAGCCGTGGTGCATGGCTCGAGTTCGACATCGACAAGCGCGACACCATCGGTGTCCGTATCGACCGCAAGCGCCGCCAGCCGGTCACCGTGCTGCTGAAGGCCCTGGGCTGGGACACCGAGAAGATCCGCCAGCGGTTCTCCTGGTCCCCGGTTCTGCTGTCGACCCTGGAGAAGGACCACATCGCCGGTACCGACGAGGCGCTCCTGGACATCTACCGCAAGCTGCGCCCCGGCGAGCCGCCGACGCGTGAGTCGGCGCAGGCCCTGCTGGAGAACCTGTTCTTCAAGGACAAGCGCTACGACCTGGCGAAGGTCGGCCGGTACAAGCTCAACAAGAAGCTCGAGCAGAACACCCCGAACTCGCACGGCACCCTGACCGAGGACGACCTGGTCGCCACGGTCGAGTACCTGCTGCGCCTGCACGCCGGTGACGAGACCTGGGCCCCGAACGGCGAGGAGCGGGTCGTCGAGGTCGACGACATCGACCACTTCGGCAACCGTCGCCTGCGTACCGTCGGCGAGCTCATCCAGAACCAGATCCGCGTGGGTCTGTCCCGGATGGAGCGCGTGGTCCGCGAGCGGATGACGACCCAGGACCGCGAGGCGATCACCCCGCAGACCCTGATCAACATCCGGCCGGTCGTCGCCTCCATCAAGGAGTTCTTCGGCACCAGCCAGCTGTCCCAGTTCATGGACCAGACCAACCCGCTGGCCGGGCTGACGCACAAGCGTCGGCTCTCCGCCCTCGGGCCGGGTGGTCTGTCCCGTGAGCGCGCCAGCCTCGAGGTCCGTGACGTCCACCCGTCCCACTACGGCCGTATGTGCCCGATCGAGACCCCGGAAGGCCCCAACATCGGCCTGATCGGGTCCCTGTCGACCTTCGCCCGGGTGAACCCGTTCGGTTTCATCGAGACCCCGTACCGCAAGGTCGAGAACGGCCGCGTCACCGATGTCACCGAGTACCTGACGGCCGACCTCGAGGATCGCTACGTCATCGCCCAGGCGAACGCCAAGATCGATGCCAACGGCTCCTTCACCGAGGCCCGCGTCCTCGTCCGCCGTCGTGGCGGCGAGGTCGATCAGGTCCTGCCGGACGCCGTCGAGTACATGGACGTCTCCCCGCGCCAGATGGTGTCCGTCGCCACCGCGATGATCCCGTTCCTGGAGCACGACGAGGCCAACCGTGCACTCATGGGCGCCAACATGCAGCGCCAGTCGGTGCCGCTGTTGCGTTCGGAGGCCCCTCTCGTCGGAACCGGCATGGAACTGCGCGCCGCAGTCGATGCCGGCGACGTCGTGGTGGCCGAGAAGGCCGGTGTGGTCGAAGAGGTCACCGCCGACTACGTCTCGGTCATGGCCGACGACGGGCAGCACCGCACCTACCGTCTGCACAAGTTCCGCCGCTCCAACCAGGGCACCAGCTTCAACCAGAAGCCGGTGGTCGAGGAAGGCCAGCGCGTCGAGATCGGACAGGTCCTCGCGGACGGTCCGTGCACCGACGAAGGAGAGATGGCCCTCGGAAAGAACCTGCTCGTGGCATTCATGCCGTGGGAAGGCCACAACTACGAGGACGCGATCATCCTGAGCCAGCGGATCGTCCAGGACGACGTCCTGACCTCGATCCACATCGAAGAGCACGAGATCGATGCGCGCGACACCAAGCTCGGGCCGGAAGAGATCACCCGGGACATCCCGAACGTCTCCGAAGAGGTCCTCGCCGACCTCGACGAGCGCGGCATCATCCGTATCGGCGCCGAGGTCCAGGACGGCGACGTCCTGGTCGGCAAGGTCACGCCCAAGGGCGAGACCGAGCTGACCCCGGAGGAGCGTCTGCTCCGTGCCATCTTCGGTGAGAAGGCCCGCGAGGTCCGCGACACCTCCCTCAAGGTTCCCCACGGCGAGACCGGCAAGGTCATCGGTATCCGGGTGTTCTCCCGGGACGAGGACGGCGCCGAGCTGCCCCCGGGCGTCAACGAGCTGGTCCGCGTCTACGTGGCCCAGAAGCGGAAGATCCAGGACGGCGACAAGCTCGCAGGCCGTCACGGCAACAAGGGCGTCATCGGCAAGATCCTCCCGGTCGAGGACATGCCCTTCCTTGCGGACGGCACCCCGGTCGACATCGTGCTCAACCCGCACGGTGTTCCGCGACGGATGAACGTCGGTCAGATCCTGGAGACCCACCTCGGGTGGGTCGCCAACCAGGGCTGGCAGATCGAGGGATCCCCGGAGTGGGCCGCGAACCTGTCCGAGGACGCCCAGGCGGCTGCTCCGAAGACCCGTACCGCTTCGCCCGTCTTCGACGGTGCCAGCGAGGACGAGATCGCCGGTCTGCTGGCCTCGACCATCCCCACCCGGGACGGCGAGCGTCTGGTCAAGACCGACGGCAAGGCCACGCTGATCGACGGCCGCTCCGGTGAGCCGTTCCCGTACCCGGTCTCGGTCGGTTACATGTACATCATCAAGCTGCTCCACCTGGTCGACGACAAGATCCACGCGCGTTCGACCGGCCCGTACTCGATGATCACCCAGCAGCCGCTCGGCGGTAAGGCCCAGTTCGGTGGCCAGCGCTTCGGTGAGATGGAGTGCTGGGCGATGCAGGCCTACGGCGCCGCCTACACCCTGCAGGAACTGCTGACCATCAAGTCGGATGACATCGTCGGCCGCGTCAAGGTCTACGAAGCCATCGTCAAGGGTGAGAACATCCCGGAGCCGGGGATCCCCGAGTCGTTCAAGGTGCTCCTCAAGGAGCTCCAGGCCCTGTGCCTGAACGTCGAGGTGCTCTCCAGCGACGGTGTCGCCATCGAAATGCGTGATAGCGATGACGACGATCTCGAGCGTGCTGCGGCGAACCTCGGAATCAACCTGTCCCGCAACGAGTCGGCCTCCGTGGACGATCTCGTTAATTAATCGGAAATGCTCACCCCGCGCCGGGCCTACCCGGCCCGGCGCGGGGACTGAGCCTCCACCCCCGGATCGATCTGCGGAAACAGTGCAGACAGGTCCACTCGAATTCGAGAAGACAGGGATACAAATCTAGTGCTGGACGTCAACTTCTTCGACGAGTTGCGTATTGGTCTTGCCGCGGCCGAGGACATCCGTGCCTGGTCGCACGGTGAGGTCAAGAAGCCGGAAACCATCAACTACCGCACCCTCAAGCCCGAGAAGGACGGACTCTTCTGCGAGAAGATCTTCGGACCCACCCGGGACTGGGAGTGCGCGTGCGGTAAATACAAGCGGGTCCGTTTCAAGGGCATCGTCTGCGAGCGCTGCGGCGTCGAGGTCACCCGTGCCAAGGTGCGCCGTGAGCGGATGGGCCACATCGAGCTGGCCGCCCCGGTCACCCACATCTGGTACTTCAAGGGTGTCCCGAGCCGGCTCGGCTACCTTCTCGACCTTGCCCCCAAGGACCTCGAGAAGATCATCTACTTCGCGGCCTACCTGATCACGTCGGTCGACACCGACCTGCGTCACAAGGACCTGCCGACGATCGAGGCCGAGGTCGGCGTCGAGCGCAAGCAGATCGAGGACCAGCGCGATGCCGACATCGACGCCCGCGCCAAGAAGCTCGAGACCGATCTGGCCGAGCTCGAGGCCGAGGGTGCCAAGTCCGATGTGCGCCGCAAGGTGCGCGAAGGTGGCGAGCGCGAACAGCGTCACATCCGTGACGCCGCCCAGCGTCGGATCGACCGCCTCGACGAGGTGCTGTCGACCTTCAAGAAGCTCAGCCCCCGCGAGCTGATCATCGACGAGGTCCTCTACCGCGAGCTGCACGACCGCTTCGGTGAGTACTTCCACGGTGGCATGGGTGCCGAGGCACTCCAGAAGATCATCGCCGATTTCGACATCGACGCCGAGGCCGAGAGCCTGCGCGACACGATCAAGAACGGCAAGGGACAGCGCAAGATCCGCGCGATCAAGCGTCTGCGTGTCGTCGCGGCCTTCCAGGCCACGAAGAACTCCCCGCTCGGCATGGTCCTGGACTGCGTCCCGGTCATCCCGCCGGATCTGCGCCCGATGGTGCAGCTCGACGGTGGCCGTTTCGCGACCTCCGACCTGAACGACCTGTACCGCCGCGTGATCAACCGCAACAACCGGTTGAAGCGTCTGCTGGACCTGGGCGCTCCGGAGATCATCGTCAACAACGAGAAGCGCATGCTGCAGGAGGCCGTCGACGCACTGTTCGACAACGGCCGCCGTGGCCGGCCGGTGACCGGACCGGGCAACCGCCCGCTCAAGTCCCTGTCCGACCTGCTCAAGGGCAAGCAGGGCCGGTTCCGTCAGAACCTGCTCGGCAAGCGTGTCGACTACTCCGGCCGTTCGGTCATCGTCGTCGGCCCGCAGCTGAAGCTGCACCAGTGTGGTCTGCCGAAGCTGATGGCCCTCGAGCTGTTCAAGCCGTTCGTGATGAAGCGCCTGGTGGACCTCAACCACGCGCAGAACATCAAGTCCGCCAAGCGCATGGTGGAGCGCCAGCGCCCGCAGGTGTGGGACGTCCTCGAAGAGGTCATCTCCCAGCACCCGGTGCTGCTGAACCGTGCACCCACCCTGCACCGCTTGGGCATCCAGGCCTTCGAGCCGATGCTCGTCGAGGGCAAGGCCATCCAGCTGCACCCGCTGGTCTGTGCCGCCTTCAACGCCGACTTCGACGGTGACCAGATGGCAGTTCACCTGCCCCTGTCCGCCGAGGCGCAGTCCGAGGCCCGTGTGTTGATGCTCTCGAGCAACAACATCCTGTCCCCGGCCTCCGGCAAGCCGCTCGCCATGCCGTCCCTCGACCTCGTCACCGGTCTGTACTTCCTGTGCGGCGTGGACGAGAACGCGGTCGGTGCCCAGCATCTGCTGGCCGGCGAACTGGAAGAGGCGAAGGGTCAGCTCAAGACCTTCTCCTCCTCGGCCGAGGCGCTGATGGCCCTGGATCTCGGACAGATCACCGTCCGGACCCCGATCAACATCCGCCTCACCGATGTGGTCCCGACCGCGGGCGCGGTTCTGCCCGAGGACTGGCAGCAGGGTGACCCGTGGATCGCCACGACCAGCCTGGGCCGGGTGCTCTTCAACGAGCTGCTCCCGGTGGACTACCCGTTCGTCAACGAAGAGATGCCGAAGAAGCGTCAGGGTGCGATCGTCAACGATCTCGCCGAGCGCTACCCGATGTCCCTCGTCGCACGGACCCTGGATGCGCTCAAGGAGGCCGGTTTCCACTGGGCCACCCGCTCGGGCATGACCGTCGCCATCGGCGACGTCATCATCCCCCCGGCGAAGGCCGAGATCCTGGCCAAGTACGACATCCAGGCCGACCGGGTGGAAAGCGCCTACCAGCGCGGAAACCTCTCGCACGCCGAGCGCAACGATGACCTGGTCAAGATCTGGGAGCAGGCGACCAAGGACATCGAGGCCGCCATCCCGCTCGCCTACCCGAAGGACAACCCGGTCTACACCCTGGTTGCCGCCGGTGCCGCGGGTAACTGGATCCAGGTCCGTTCGCTGGCCGGCATGAAGGGCGTCGTGGCCAACTCCCGCGGCGAGCAGATCCCGCGCCCGATTCGCTCCTCCTTCCGTGAGGGCCTGTCGGTGTTGGAGTACTTCATCAACACCCACTCCGCCCGTAAGGGTCTGGCCGACACCGCACTCCGTACCGCGGAGTCCGGCTACCTGACCCGTCGTCTGGTCGACGTGTCCCAGGACGTGATCGTTCGCGATCTCGACTGTGGCACCGAGCGTGGCGCGGAACTGCCGATCGCCGCTCGCGGCTTCGGTGGGGAACTGGTCCAGGACGAGCACACCGAGACCTCGGTCGTCGCCCGCATCCTGGCCGTCGATGCCATCGGCACCGACGGGAACGTGGCCGTCGCCCGTGGCACGGACATCCGTGACGAGCACGTGGTCGCGGCCATCCAGGCCGGCGTCACCTCGTTCAAGGTCCGCTCCGTGCTGACCTGCGAGTCCGTCATCGGTACCTGTGCGGTCTGCTACGGCCGTTCGCTGGCCACCGGCAACCTCGTCGATGTGGGCGAGGCCGTCGGTATCGTCGCCGCCCAGTCCATCGGTGAGCCCGGTACCCAGCTGACCATGCGTACCTTCCACACCGGTGGTGCGTCGGGATCCTCCGACATCACCCAGGGTCTGCCCCGTGTGCAGGAGCTGTTCGAGGCACGTGTCCCCAAGGGCCGTGCACCGATCGCCGATGCCGCCGGACGCATCCGGATCGACGACACCGAGAAGTTCCTCAAGATCACCATCGTCCCGGACGACGGTTCCGAAGAGGTCGAGTACGACAAGCTCCCCAAGACCCAGCGTCTGGCCACCACGGTCGTCGACGGGTCCGAGCGGCTCCTGCAGGACGGCGACACCGTCGAGGTCGGGCAGCAGCTCATGGAGGGCAACGTCGACCCGCACGAGGTCCTGCGTGTCATGGGTCCGCGTGCGGTCCAGCTGCACCTCGTCAAGGAGGTGCAGGAGGTCTACCGCTCGCAGGGTGTGTCGATCCACGACAAGCACATCGAGGTCATCATCCGGCAGATGCTCCGCCGCGTGACGATCATCGACTCCGGTTCGACCGACTTCCTCCCGGGAGCCGTCATCGAACGCCGCGAGTTCGAGACCCAGAACCGGCGCATGCTGGCCGAGGGACTCGAGGCCGCTGCCGGCCGTCCGGCGCTGATGGGTATCACGAAGGCCTCCCTGGCAACCGAGTCCTGGTTGTCCGCCGCCTCCTTCCAGGAGACGACGAAGGTCCTCACCGATGCCGCCATCAACGCCAAGAGCGACAAGCTCGTCGGCCTGAAGGAGAACGTCATCATCGGTAAGCTGATCCCCGCTGGTACGGGTATCAACCGCTACCGCAACCTCACGGTCGAGCCGACCGAGGAGGCTCGCGCAGCGGCCTACGCCCTGCCGAACTTCGACGACAACTACTTCGGTGCCGATACCTTCGGCAACGCCAGTGGTGCCGCGGTTCCGCTGGACGATTACGACCTGGGACGCGACTACCGCTGATCCAGTTCTGCTCCGGGGCCGGCCCCCACTCCGTTCGCGGGGTGGGGGCCGGCCCTTTTGGTGTGCGCCCTGCGGCGGGCTCGGTCACATTCCGCCTTGCGGCGGGTTATGCGCAGCTCTCGGGCCGAATTGCTGCGCATATCCCACCGCGAGATTGGTCGGTCACATCACCGTTTGTAGGTTCTGAGCGTGGGTACTAGTCCGATCAGGTGACGCGAGAAACGGGGATGGACATGGACTGGTGGGTATGGCTGATCATCGTGGTGGTGGTCATCGCGGTGCTGGTGGGCGGCTTCGTCGCCGTCCAGGCCAAACGCAGGTCAGGCGGTGTGATCATCAGTGATCGCAACCGCAAGCGCGGAGGTGGGGCATGAGTACGCTGATCCGTGCTTCGGCGCTGGCGAAACTACCGGTGGTGACCTTTGCCGGTGAAGACATCGCCCAGCTCAAGGACATCGTGTACGCCGCGAACGGCGGTCAGATCGGTGCCTTCACCCTGGCCGGTCGCGGCATCTTCGCCGGACCCCTGAAGACGTCACTGCCCTGGGCAGCCGTGGTGGGCCTGGGCCCGGACGCGGTGATCATCGAGTCCGAGGAGGTCCTGCAACCGACCTCCGACGTCATCGGCTCGGCCGGTGACGGGGCCACCGGTGGCGGCGACATCCTCAAATCGGAGGTGTTGACCGACACCGGAACCTCGCTGGGACGGGTGGTCGACGTGATCATCGGGATCGGCGGCGGCGGCCGTGATCAGGCAGACGTCGTCGGCTACGAGATCGAACCGGCCGAATCCCTCGGGCGGGGGAAGCAGCACCTGCTGATCCCCTTGCCGGACACCCTTGCCGCGTCCGGTGAGCACCTGATGGTGCCGGCCTCGGCGAGCGATTACCTGACCGATGACTTGAGCGCCTTCGGCACCGCCGTCGACGCCTTCCGCTCCCAGCTGGCCGGAGGTCGCTGATGTTGTTCTCCCAGGCGCAGGGCCGACGAGTCGTCAGCACCGCCGACGCCGACACGGTCGGGCTGATCGACGGGTACGTCATCGACCCGACCCGGCAGCAGGTGGTGGCGTTGAACCTCAAGAAGACCGCCGGCAGCGGCGATGTGTTGCCCTGGCCGGATCTGCTGGCCTTCGGTGACGACGCCGTCACGGTTGAACGATCCACCGTGGTGGTCGAGGCCGACGAACGGATCGCCGAGCTGAGCGGCAAACACCACACCATCCTGCGCAAACAGGTGCTGACGACCTCCGGGCAGCAGATCGGCAAGGTGCAGGACGTGGACTTCGATCCGGCCGACGGTCGCATCCTGACCCTGATCCTGGACAACCAGGTGCAGGTGGCCGGGACGAACCTGCTCGGCGTGGGGTCCTATGCAGTGGTGGTCCGCAGCTGACCTGCTCTCTCCCTGACCGCGCTCCTTCCCGACTTCCGCGCTTGTTGCAACGAGCGCGAAAGTCGGGACGGAGCGCGGTTTTTGGGTTGTGGGTCAGAGTTGGAGATGGAAGGGCGTCCGGTGGTGCCGGGCGCCGTTGATCTGCAGCTCCACCGCGTGCTCACCTGCGTAGTGGACCCGGGTGGTGATCGGTTTGAAGGACTGCCGCTTGGTCAACGTCAGACGTTCGCCGGGCGCAACGGTCTTGGTGCCGAGTTTGAAGACCTTCTCGCTGTGGGTGCCGTTGCTCTTCAGGTAATGGATGACGTAGTCCACCGCGAGACGGGCCGGCTCTTCGCCCTCATTGGTGACGTCGAAGGTGAAGACCAGATCCCCGGGGCTGACGACGGTCCCGGCCTCCAACGCGAGGGCAGAGACGGACACGGTGGCGGGCTGGAAACCCATGAGCGCCAGGGCTTCCGGGTCGGCCTTCTTGATCAGGGTGCGCAGGCCGTGCCGGACCACCCAACGGGTGTTCGTGTCCTCATCGGCGGCCAACCAGTCCCGCGCGGTGGCGGTGACGATCCCTGGGTTCTGCCGGCTCAGATCGTTGAGGTGGTTGGCCACGGAGCGTCGGACGTACTCGCTCGGGTCCCGGTGCAGCGCGGTCAGGATCGGCAGGGTCGCGGTGGGTGCTGCGAGCAGGGCCGGAACCCGGATCGCCCAGGGGAGGAACTGCCGGGTGCCCTCGCTGGCGAGGCGACGGACGTGCTCGTCCGGATGGGCGGTCCACCCGGTGACCACTTCCAGCGCCGCTGCCAGGTCCGCCTGCAGGAAGCGGCGGATCGCGAACTCGCTGGTGAGGCGTGGGGTGAGTTCGGCGAGCAGTTCGAGCCCGTCGATGAAGGCTGAGCGGGTGGGGCGTGGTCGCGTCGGAGCTGCCAGGGCGGCGGTGGCGACGGTCTCGGTGACCGGCCAGATCAGCCAACCGGTGAAGGCGGGGTCCGCCAGGGCGGCGCGGAAGATCGCGGCGATCTGTGGGTAATCGTCGGGGAGGTCGGCGAGCAGGGCGCGGCTGACGAGATCGCTGCGGGCGCGCAGGTTCAATTCGCCCAGTTGGGCGGTGGTCGCCCGGACTGCCGTGAAGGTGACGCCGGGGGCGGCCGGGGTGAGGACCCGGACCAGGGTGCGGATGGCTGATGCGTTGATCAGCTCGTTCATGGTGCCCACGGGGGTTCCTGTCGTCTTCGGTGTGCTCGTCGTTCTGCTCCCGCGAGTGGACGGTGACCCCCTGGTTTGGGGGTGTGGAGGTCCACTCGCGGTGGGGCCAGGTTCACCCTACGATCCGGGTGTGGGGGTCCGTTCGCGGTGGGGGGTGCGCGGCTTTGCTCCGCGAGTGGACGGTGGCACCTCTGGTTGTGGGGTGTGGTGGTCCGTTCGCGGTGGGGGGCTGCGCGGCTTTGCCTCCGCGAGTGGACGGTGACCCCCCTGGTTTGGGGGCGTGGAGGTCCGCTCGCGACGGGAGGGGTCCCCGGGCGGTGGCGCGGGAAGGCGAGGGGGGTGTCCACCTGGGCAAAGAATGCGGAATTCGTAACTGTCACTTAATTATGCCCGCCCGCATTTCTTCGCCGCAGACGTAATGCAATTTGCGTTTCCGACCTGTGGATATAGTCGACAGGCTCGACAGGAACTACGTCGGGCCTGATCACACACCAGGAGTATTGATGCAGCCAGCACGTCAAATCCGTCGTTTCCGACACAAGGCATGGGGTGCAACCCTTGTCGCGGGCCTTGTGTTGTCCATGTCCCCGGCGATCGCCCGGGCCGACCAGGCCGATCGTTTCGAAATTGCGACTCAGTCGCAGTCGAAGAATTCCGACAGGTCGGAGACCGATCTGACCTTGACGGTCGACAACTATCAACCGATGTTCGGTGACGCGGTGACCCTCACGGCCTCGGTGGCCGGTGACGGCGCCGTACCGACCGGGAAGGTCGTCTTCTTCGACGACACCGATGACGGCTCCGGCGGAATCGAACTGAAACGCGTCGACCTCAGCGCAGGTAGCGCGACCTTCAGCCTTCCCATCACCAAGGACATTCAGATCCGCGCCGACTACCAGGGCGATGATCTCAACAACCCCAGCCAGGACTGGTCGGACGACATCCGGCCGATCGCCTGGCCGGTGGTCGTCAGCTCCTCCCTCCCGGCCTCGGTCACCGTCGGCAGCACGACCGCCTTCAGTGTGACGGTGTCTGCGGTCCTCGGGGCCCGGAAGGGTCCGGCTCCCGCGGGAATCGTCTCCCTTTGGGTGGACGGCGAGCAGCGTGCCTCGGCGGTCCTGACCCGGGGCTCGGCGCGGCTCAACCTCGCCGCGTCCCGGCTGTCCATCGGTGCCCACGAGGTGGACATCGATTTCGCGCCCTCGGGGGACGGTGCCGAGCCCGGTGACCTGGACGGCACGGTGGTGGTCAAGAAGCAGGTCTCGACCACTGCTCTGAAGCTCTCCCCGGCGAAGGTGAAGTCGGGGAACCGGCTCAGCGCCTCGGTGTCGGTGAAGGCGGGGGGCGCACCGGCGACCGGGAAGGTGACGATCGCCTTCGGCTCCGCTCGTCGTACCGTCACGCTCAACGGCGGGCGCGCGACCACGGCCCTGCCATCGGCGGTCGCGGCCAAGAAGTACACCGTCACGGCCTCCTACGCCGGAACCTCCACAGTCGCAGCAAGTTCGGCCAAGGCCGGGCTCACCGTGGTGAAGGCCAAGGCCACCATCGTCGCGAAGGTGAAGAAGAGCACCTACGGGAAGACGAGTGTCATCAAGGTCAAGGTGAAGGGCAACGGGTCGACCGCCGGCGGTACGGTCCTGGCGAAGCGGGGCGGAAAGACCCTTGCCTCGGCCCGCCTGTCCGGTGGCCAGGCGAAACTGAAGATCGGCAAGGGGTTCGCCTCGGGGACGACCTCGGTGGCACTGGTCTACAAGGGTGACTCGCGGCACCTCGCCGGCAGCAAGAGTGTGAAGGTCGTTCGTGCCAAGGCGAAGGCCTCGGTCAAGGCCTCCGTCAAGGGCTGGCCGGAGACGGTGTCGATGACGGTCTCCGGACCGGTCGGAGCGCCCCGCGGTGCGGTGAAGGTCGTCGCCGGCGGCAGGACAGTCGGTCAGGTGCAGTTGCACTCCGGCCGTGCCTCGGTCACCGTGCCGGCCTCTGCCCCCGATAGCTCCACCCTGACCATCGTCTACCCGGGGGACACCAACCATCGGGCGCGGACGGTGACGGTGAAACGTCCGAAACTGGCTGCCGCGTTGTCGGTCTCCGCCATCGCCTCGGTGACGACCGAGCAACGGGCGACGGTCGCGGTCCGGGTGTCGACCGTGCGTGGTGCGGCCTCCGGTGAGGTGCGTGTGCTGGAGTACGGGCAGGTGCTGGCCGGTGCGACGCTCGTCAACGGCGCCGCGACCATCACGCTGCCCACCCTGTGGTCGGGGACCCATGAGCTGACCGTCAAGTACTACGGGAACGGCCGGACCGCTGCGGCCTCGGCAGGACGCTCGGTCCAGGTGACGCTGCCGCCGGTCGCGCCGCCGCCGGTCGTGGTCACCCCGCCGTCCTCCGGCAACAACGGTCCGTTCAAGAACTGCACCGAGGTGCGGGCCGCCGGGCGTGCGCCGATCTACCGTGGTGAGCCCGGGTTCGAGCAGAAGTTCGACCGGGACAACGACGGGATCGGTTGCGAGTAGTCCGCTTCCGGACTGACGAGTGGACCCTCACACCCCGCTGGACCGGGTGTGAGGGTCCACTCGCGGAAGGGAGGCGACTATCTCCCGCAGCCCGGCCCGGACCGCGGCGACGGCAGGGTCCCCGACCGCGCCGTCGCGGGCGGCCGTGAACACCCGCCGGGTGTCGGTCGGTCGGCGGTGCCGGGTGGAGAACACCCTGATCCCGTCCCTGGCCGAGGCGCCCCGGATCAGGGACAGGTCCGACACCACCGCGGCCATCAGTCCTTCCCGCACCATCTCCCGGTGCACGGAGATGTCGGTCGAATTGCAGAGCACCCGCGGTTCGAAACCTGCCGTGCGGCACAGTCCCGTGACCCAGAGCCGGGGCGGGGAATCGACCGGCTCCATCGCCCAGCCGACGTCGGCCAGTTGCCCGAGCACCGGGGCAGACGGATCCAGACCTGCGGCGACTGCGCTCGGGACGGCGATCCACATCCGATCGGCGAGCAGCTCCTCGACGTCGATCCCCGGTTGACGCCGGCTCGGGAAACCCGGGTACTCCTCGAAAAGCACCAGGTCGAGCTGGCCGGAGACCAAGGCGGGCAGGGTGTCGACATCCTCGCCCTGGGTCAGTTCGACCTCGATCAACGGATGCCGCCGGCGCAGGTCCGAGATCAGCCCCGGTAGGAGGGCCAGCGCGGCCGTCTGGAAGGCGGCGATCCGGACGAGGCCCCTGGCCTGCGCGGCGGAGGCGGCCACATCGGCCTCGGCCTCCTCGACCAGACGCAGGATCCGATCGGCGTGCTCGACGAGGACCCGTCCCTGTGCGGTGAGCCGGACCCCGCGACCGGCCGCCTCGATCAGCGGAAGCCCGACCTCCTTCTCCAGGACCCGGATCTGCTGGGCCACTGCCGACGGGCTGTAGGCGAGGGAGCCGGCCACGGCGGCCATCGTCCCGCGCAGGTGCAACTCGCGGAGCAGTCGAAGTCGGTGCAGATCGAGCACAGGGGACCAATCAGTAGTGAAACTGCGGATAGTGGTCCAGTAATCATCACTTTTTATTTGGTGACAGTCCAGTCAGGATGGGCCCATGCCCCAGACGACCCCTGACATGTCGGAGCCTGCCGACCCACAGGACCACTGGTACTTCCGCCACGAGGCCAGGACCTGGGCCGCGGCTGCGCAGTCGCGGTCGGCCCGGCCCTTCCACCGGGCCCTTCCCGGCTACCAGCCGACACCGCTGGTGTCCTTGCCCGGGATCGCCGCCGAATGTGGTGTGGCCGCGGTCCTGGCCAAGGACGAGTCCGCGCGCATGGCACTTCCGGCCTTCAAGATCCTCGGTGCCTCCTGGGCGGTGTTCCGGGCCGTCAACCGGTACCTGGGCCGGGATGACACCGATGTGGATCTGGCCGGTCTGCGGGCGGCGATCCCGGTGGATCAGGAGCTGACCCTGGTCACCGCCTCGGATGGCAACCACGGCCGCGCGGTTGCCAGAATGGCTGCGCTGCTGGGCATTCGGGCGCGGGTGCACCTGCCGGACGGTGTCACGCCCGAGGCGGTGACGGCCATACGAGCGGAAGGGGCCGCGGTGGTCGAGGGGCCGGGCATCTACGACGAGATGGTCCGCCGGGCCGCCGCCTCCACCGTGGGTGTCTCCACGGAACTGCTGGTGCAGGACACCTCCTGGCCCGGGTACGAGGAGGTGCCCGGCTGGATCGTGCAGGGGTACCACACCCTCTTCCAGGAGATCGATTCCCAGGTGGCCGATCTCGGGATCGGTGGGGTCGACCTGGTTGCGGTGCCGACGGGGGTGGGTTCGCTGTTGCAGGCCGCCGCCGACCACTATCGCGGAGCCTCGGCGCTGCGTCCTCGGTTGCTGAGTGTCGAACCGACGTCGGCCGCCTGTGTCGCGGCCTCCCTGCTGGCCGACCGGCCGGTGACGGTGGACACCGCACGTCCGACGGTGATGGCCGGATTGAACTGCGGGTCCGTGTCGGCTCTGGGATGGCCGTCGATCCGCGGCGGGATCGACGCCGCGGTCGGCGTTTCCGACGCACAGGCGATCGACGCCCTGCGGGACCTGAACGACGGGGCCGGGTTGACCGTGGGGCCCTGCGGCGCCTCCGCCCTGGCCGGGGTACGCGCGGCCCTGTCCCGGCAGGACCGCCGTGACCAGCTCGGCCTGACCGCCGATGCAGTGGTGGTGCTGGTCAGCACCGAAGGATTCGACGCCAACCCCCACCTGACGAACGGACCTGACCTGTGACCGACCTCCACACCACAGATCTCGACGACACTGCGGCCCTTGACCTGCTGTCGGAGCTGGTGGCCATCGACTCCAGCAACCCTGATCTGGTCCCCGGAGCCGCCGGGGAGACGGCCATCGCCGATCACGTCGGCAGCTGGTTGGCCGATCGGGGTTTCACCGTGCACCGGCTCGAGGCGCGCCCGGGACGGCCTTCGATCGTCGCGGTGGCGGCGGGAACCGGCGGTGGCCGGAGCATCATGCTCAACGGACACCTGGACACGGTGACCCTGGCCGGCTACGACGGTGATCCTCTCACCCCGGAGCTCCGCGACGGAAAGCTGTTCGGGCGCGGCACCTATGACATGAAGTCCGGGCTTGCCGCCTCGATGGTCGCCGCCGCCCGCGCGGTCCGGGAACCCCTCCCCGGTGACGTCATCCTCACCCTGGTCGCCGATGAGGAGTACGCCAGTGCCGGGACGGAGGAGGTCCTGCAACAGTTCTCGGCCGACGGGGCGATCGTGGTGGAGCCGAGTGGTCTGGAACTGACCCTGGCCCACCGGGGATTCGTCTGGCTCGACGTCACGGTCGAAGGCGTGGCGGCGCACGGGTCGCGCCCGGACCTGGGAGTGGATGCGATCACCCTGGCAGGCAGGTTCCTGGTGCGTCTGGGCGAGTTGCAGGACCGTCTCGCCGGCGGCCCGCGTCACCCGACCCTGGACACCGGCAGCGTCCATGCCTCGGTGATCAGCGGGGGCGAGGAACTGTCGAGTTACCCGGCCCGGTGCACCATCTCGATCGAGCGGCGCACGGTGCCGGGGGAGACCGCGGCGGTGGTCGAGGGCGAGCTCCGGGAGATCCTGGACGATCTTGCCGGTGCCGATCCGACTTTCCGGTACTCCCTGACGACGGGCCTGGAGCGGATGCCCTTCGAAGCACCGCGGAAGGCCGGGATCGTCCGGACCATGCTGTCCGTCGTGCCGGAGGTCACCGGTCAACCGGCCGTCATCCGCGGCGAGCCGTTCTGGACCGACTGCGCGCTGCTCGCGGAGGCCGGGATCCCTTGTGTGCTCTTCGGTGTCGACGGCGGTGGTGCCCACGCAGCCGTGGAATGGGTGGACCTGGACTCCTATGCCGCGGTCATCTCGGTGCTGACCAGGGCGATCACCGACTTCTGTTCCTGAACCCCACTCACGATTCGGGTTCCAGGTGGTCGAAATCGGACCGTGGAGCGCCCACATCGCGTGCTTCCCCACGGCAGAACTCAGCCGCGGTCCAACCGCGGGAACAGCACCTCCCGGGCCAGCAGCAACAGGGCCGCCGCCACCGGAATCGCGACCAGGGCACCGAGGATCCCCAGCAGGGCACCACCTATCAGCACCGAGACCACGGTGACCAGCGCCGGTATCTGCACCCGCCGACCGATGATGCGTGGCACCAGCAGGTAGTCCTCACCCAACCGGTAGACGACGAAGAAGGCGACCGTGGCCAGGGTCAGCGGCAGGGAGATCGTCAGTGTCACCAGCGCCACGATGATGCCGGCGATGGTCGAGCCCACCACCGGGACCAGGTCGAGCAGCGCCACCATGATCGCCAGCAGGAAGGCGTACGGCACGTCGAAGACGATCAGCCACACGTAGGTGAGGCCACCTGCGACGGCCGAGACGATCAGGTTGCCCAGGACGTAACTGCCTACCTTGGAGAGGATCTCGTCCCCGATCAGGATGGCGCGGGGACGTCGGGTGTGCGGGACCAGCCGGTAGGCGAACCGGCGCAGGCGCGGCATGTCGGCCAGGAAGTACACCGTCAGGACGAAGACGATCAGCGAGTCCGCGAGGGCGCTGAACACCGCCACCCCGGCCCCGATCAGGCCGGTGGTCAGGCCCGGCGCGGAGTTGTCGAGCAGCTTTTGCAGTTTGTCCTCGAGGTGGAACTGGTCGTTGAGCCGGCCGATGAACGAGCTGTGGTCGTTCGCCTGTTTCAGGTACCCCGGTGCGGCCGCGGCGAGCTGTTCCCCCTGGGTGACCAGAGCCGGGATCGCAGCGGCGAAGAAGGCCGCGATCACCCCCACCACCACCCCGATGACGACCAGCACCCCGAGCCAACGGGGGAACCGGTGGGCCACCAGCCAGGCGACCGCCGGTTCCATCCCGACCGCCAGGAACAGGGCGAGGCCGATCAGGATCAGCACCCCGGTCGAGGCCCGCAGCAACTCGATCACCCCGATGGTGACGGCGACACCCGCGGTGGCGGCCATCCCGACGAAGAAGGGTGAGCGCCAGTTGAACCGCGGGCCCAGGCGGCCCAGGGGCGTTGCATCCTCGGCGATCTCGGTGGCGATCACCTCGGCCTCGTCGATCGACCCGCCCCCGGGGACCGGGCCTCCTGCGGCGATCGCGCCTCCATCAGGCCCGTACAGCACAGGAGCCGCACCCCCATCGGTGACGGGGATGCGGCTCGTGTGCGGTGTTTCGGGAGTACCCATGCTGACCCACCTCGACTGACGGTGACGGCCGTCGGTGTGGCGGTCTCGGTACATGCAGTACCCCGGCACGGCTCAGATCAGACGTTGACCCCGTAATCGCGGGCGATGCCGCCCAGCCCGGAGGCGTAGCCCTGGCCGACCGCGCGGAACTTCCATTCGGCGCCGAGCCGGTACAGCTCCCCGAAAATCATGGCGGTCTCGGTGGAGGCGTCCTCGGCGAGGTCGAAGCGGGCGATCTCCGCACCGTTGCTCCGGTCCACCACGCGGATGAAGGCGTTGCTCACCTGTCCGAAGGACTGGGAGCGGGCCGTGGCGTCGTGGATGGACACCGGGAAGACGATGGCCGCGACGTTCGGCGGGACCGCGGGGAGGGAGATGTTGATGCTCTCGTCGTCACCGTCACCCTCGCCGGTGAGATTGTCCCCGGTGTGCTCGACCGATCCGTCGGGGGAGCGCAGGTTGTTGTAGAACACGAAGTGCGCGTCCGACAACACCTTTCGGTCCGACCCGACGAGGAGGGCGCTGGCGTCCAGGTCGAAGTCGACCCCGGTGGTGGCGCGTACGTCCCAGCCGAGCCCGATGCTGACCTCGGTCAGGTTCGGTGCCTGCTTGGACAGGGAGACATTTCCGCCTTTGGCGAGTGTGACGGTCATGATCGGTTCCTCACGTTCAGGTGGGCTCGTGCCCACATCTCGATATGTCTTGTCTCGATATCATCTGGCGCAGCCCGCGTGGTGCCGAGCCGCTTCACAAGGAATCTACCGGCCCGCCATGTGGACCACCTGGGAGCGGGGTCGGATCTTCCCGTCCTGCCCTCGTCCAGGCGGCCGGGCCGCAGCGTCGTTCAGGCGCGGGGCGCGGTGTCGATCAGCAGGGCTGCCATCACCCGGGCGGCGCCGGCGGCCTTCGGGTTCTGGTCCATCTGCGCGGCCACCATGGCACCGTCGTAGAGCATGACGAGCTGCTCGGCCAGCGCCGCGGGGGCGGCGACACCGGCGGCGGCCGCCTCGGTGGTGAACAGGTCCCTGGTCCAGCTGCGTGACCGGGCAGACACCTCCGCCACGGCGCCTCCGGCACTCGCCTCGGCGCTGGCGTTGACGAAAGCGCAGCCACGGAAGCCGTGACGGGCAACGGTTTTCTCCAGGGATTCGAAGATCGCGAGCAGGCGGTCGCGGGGGTCGGTGTACTGCCCGACCGCGCCGGTGAGCCGGGCGACCCTGGCCTCGTGCCGGCGGGTCAGGTAGGAGCGGACGAGTTCGTCCTTGCTGCCGTAGGTGCTGTAGAGGGTGGCCTTGGCGACCCCGGCCCGCTCGATGATGCGGTCGATGCCGACGGTGTGCACACCCTCCTCGTAGAAGAGTTCGTCGGCGGCGGCGAGCAGACGCTCGCGTGCCGACGGCTGTGACGTGGTCTGACTGGGCATACGGTTGACAATACCAGACAGATCTGTCTACTGTCGGATCAGTGCTAGACAGACCTGTCTGTGCGAAGTGATCGAAGGAGTTCGACATGTCCGTTGAGCCGACCGTCAGGCCCACATCCGGCAGCCACGGCGTCACCCGGCAGGGGAGTACCCCGGCTCCGGGCAGGTCCCGTCGGACGCTCGCCCCGGGCGCGTCCTTCTGGCTGCAGGTGTCGATCGTGGTGCTCCTGCTCGCGGCCTCGAGTGCCCTCACCCCTCTCTACTCCATCTACCAGGGGGAATGGGGTTTCTCCCCGATCATGGTCACGGTGGTCTTCGGGGTATACGCCCTCGCCGTGCTGGCCTCGCTGATCACCGTCGGGTCCTTGTCGGACCACATCGGTCGGCGACCGGTGCTGATCGGGGCGTTGCTGTTGCAGATGGTCACCATGGTGATCTTCATCAGCGCCGGAGGCGTCACGGAACTGCTGATCGGGCGGGTGCTGCAGGGCCTTTCCACCGGCGCGGCCGTGGGGGCGCTCGGGGCGGGTCTGCTTGACCTGAGCCGGGTGAAGGGGACCCTGGCGAACGGGGTCGCACCGGTGGTCGGCACTGCCACCGGTGCCCTCGCGGCCAGTCTCCTGGTGCGGTACCTGCCCGCCCCCACCCACCTCGTCTACCTGGTCCTCCTGGGGGTGTTGGTTCTGCAGGCCGTCGGGGTGCTCTTCATGGCCGAGACCTCTTCCTCGATCCCCGGTGCTCTGAATTCCTTGCGGCCGCGGTTCGCCGTGCCGGCCCCGGCCCGCCGGCCGCTGCTGCTGGCCGCGCCCGCCCTGATCGCGGTCTGGGCCCTTGCGGGTCTGTACGGTTCCCTCGGTCCGGCGCTGCTGCGACAGCTCGCCGGCTCGGACTCGGTGATCCTCGGTGGCCTCGCGTTGTTCACCCTCGCCATCAGCGGCGCGTTGACCGTCCTGGCGCTGCGTAACACCGCGCCGCGCACGGTGATGCTGATCGGCAGCGCCGCACTGGTTCTCGGGCTTGTGCTCACCTTTCTGAGCATCGTCGGCGGCTCGGTGCCGGTGTTCTTCGTCGGGAGCGTCATCGCCGGTGTCGGTTTCGGCGGTGGGTTCCAGGGGGCTCTGCGCACCGTGATCCCGTTGGCCCAGCCGCACGAGCGGGCCGGGCTGCTCTCCACCGTCTACGTGGTCTCCTACCTGGCGATGGGGCTGCCCGCGGTGGTCGCCGGAGCGCTGGTGGTGGACGGCGGGGGATTGACCGCCACGGCCCAGGAGTACGTGATCGCCGTCCTGGTGCTGGCCGTGCTCGCCCTGGCCGGGGTGGCCCGGTCCAGGCCGCGGCGCGAGGTCGTGGCCTGCACACCGGTTGCGGCCGCCGAACTCGGCTGAGCCCCAGGGCACGCCCGAAATTCAACCCGTCAACAAACAACGTCCCGGAACCGGAAGAGGAGCTTCCGGTACCGGGACGTCGGTCTTTTTTCTGCCTACTTCGCATGCCCCGATGGATCAGTGGGGATGGTCGGTGGGTCTGTCCTGGCGTCTTATTTGACGCTGCCGGACATGAGTCCGCCGATGAAGTATTT
>QXCQ01000203.1:0-532 GCA_003576535.1 Nakamurella silvestris
CTGAAATTTCTTCAAAAATATGAATGATTTTTCAAAGTAGTGCTGTTATAAATAATACTGATGAAAACGCTTTAAAACATAGCTTAGATTAGGAGCATACACCTATGTCGAACATGCAACTGGACACCTTAAGACGCATTGTACAAGAGATCAATGCATCGGTCAGTTTGCATGAATCTTTAGAAATCATGGTCAATCAAGTTTCTGAAGCAATGCATGTAGATGTATGCTCGATTTATCTGTTAGATGAACGTAATCAACGCTATGTACTCATGGCAACCAAAGGTTTAAATCAGGAGTCTGTTGGCAATGTTTCCCTACAATTAGGTGAAGGTCTCGTTGGCTTAGTCGGTCAACGTGAAGAAATTGTCAATTTAGACAATGCATTTAAGCATGAACGGTTCGCCTATTTCCCTGAAACGGGAGAAGAAATTTATAATTCGTTCCTTGGCGTACCTGTCATGTATCGCCGCAAAGTAATGGGCGTAATGGTGGTTCAAAATACTGAACCTCAAGACTTTAGTGAAGCAGC
>QXCQ01000203.1:572-1115 GCA_003576535.1 Nakamurella silvestris
GCTGTTCCAGATCGTGATGCCGATGACATTAGTGAAGAACTCAAGCTTTTAGATCATGCGATTGCTTCTGTACGTGAAGAAATTCAATCACTTGATGACAAAATGCAAGACTCACTTATGGCTGAAGAACGAGCGTTGTTTAGTGTGTTTTTACGCATGCTGGATGAAAATGCTTTGCCTACTGAAATCAAAGAAATTATTCGAGATGGCAGTTGGGCACAAGGCGCTGTAAAGCATGTGATTGACCGCCACGTTGCTCTCTTTGCTCAAATGGAAGATGATTATTTACGAGAACGTGTCTCTGATCTCAAAGATTTAGGACGGCGAATTTTAGCAGCCTTACAAGAAGGTGATACCAGTCATAAGGAAATCACCTCTGAAAGCATTCTGATCGGAGATGAGATTAGCACTGCTGCATTAGTTGAGCTTCCTGTCGATAAGATTGCAGCAATCGTCACCTCTGAAGGTGCAGCTAACTCACATATGGTGATTGTCGCCCGTGCACTCGGTATTCCAACTGTAGTGGGTGTCACTGAATTGCCC
>QXCQ01000001.1 GCA_003576535.1 Nakamurella silvestris
TAGAAAAGCTCCAACTGGAGCTTTTCTTTTGCCTAATTTTTATAACCATCTAAATCTAAACCGAGCAACTGACATGCAGATCAATAATATCCCTTTTGGCATCACCAACTGGACAGAGATTCCGACCACCCGTCACCAAGGTGAACAAGGTTTTGCACTTTGGCGAACTCAACAATTTGATCAAATTCGTGTTCGAATGGTCGAGTACTCAGCAGGATATTTAGCAGATCACTGGTGCTTGAAAGGTCATATCCTTTTTTGTTTAGAGGGTGAGTTATATACAGAACTTGAAGATGGACGTACATTTACTTTAACCGCTGGTATGAGTTATCAAGTTGCAGATCAAGCGGAAGCACATCGTTCTTCAACCACATCAGGCGCAAAGTTATTTATTGTCGACTAAATTAGTCAACATTCTCCCACAGCATTAAAATTTTGCTATATTGATCAAGTCATGATTTATCCAGTGCGATCAACTGTTATGTACTTCAATCCTCGTTATCCCACGTTGAATTCAAAACTATACCATGAGCAAATGCCTAACCNGGTCGGATGAAGAAAAAGCACAGTGGGTGGAGATTTGCAGTGGACAAAAAACATTCCCAGAATTCCATCCTTTAGCGATGGTCTATGCAGGACATCAGTTTGGTCAATGGGCTGGACAATTGGGGGATGGGCGAGGTTTGTTGATTGCACAAATTCTCAATCGTCATCATCAAACCATTGATCTGCATTTAAAAGGCGCAGGCTCTACGCCCTACTCTCGCATGGGCGATGGACGAGCTGTACTTCGCTCAGTCATTCGTGAGTATTTGGCAGGTCATGCCTTAAATTCGCTTGGTGTCCCATCAAGTAATGCGGTAGGTTTTACCTCATCAACTCAAGGTGTTCAGCGAGAGAAGCTTGAACTTGGTGCAATGATGTTACGTACATCAGATTGTCACATTCGTTTAGGGCATTTTGAATGGATCAACCAATACCAACCTGACCTATTGCCAGAATTCACCCAAAAATGTATCGAATGGCATTATCCTGAGTGTTTGGAGCTTCAGCAAGCTGGCACTGAAAATCATATCTTGGCTTTTGCACGCAAAGTGATTCAAAATA
>QXCQ01000182.1 GCA_003576535.1 Nakamurella silvestris
CTCGCTCAGGAGGAGCAATTTATGGAACCCGCATCCATTCATCCGACCGCTGTCCGCACTGATCTTGGCGCAATTTTTGTGTCATTGGAACTGAGCCGATCGACTTGGTTGATCACTTCGTTGTCGCCGGGCAGTGGCGAGAAGATGTCGAAGCATGTAGTGGCCGGTGGCAATGTGGCAGAGCTGCTGGATCGATTTGAGCAGCTACAGCACAAAGCGCGGTTGAGAACAGGAACATTGTTTCCTATCGTAACAATCCAAGAGGCAGGATTGGACGGCTTCTGGATACACCGGGTGCTGGAGGCCAATGGTATCGAGAGTCACGTTGTAGACGCAGCTTCGATCGCGACGTCTCGTCGACGTCGCCGTGCCAAGACCGACAAGATCGATGGAGAGGCTCTGACGCGCACATTGCTTGCGTTCAAGCGCGGCGAGCCACGCGTATGTGCGATGGTTAAAGCGCCAGATCCGAAGGACGAAGATCGGCGTCGGATTTGCCGGGAACGCAAAGTTTTGATTGCTGAGCGGGTCAGGCATGTCAATCGCGTTAAGGGGCTACTCTTTGCTCAAGGCGTCAGCGGCTATCAACCGCTCCGTAAAGATCGCCGTCGGCGGCTGGAGGAACTCCAGACCGGAGATGGGCGTGAGTTACCGAAACACCTGAAGGCTCAAATTAATCGCGAACTCGACCGTCTCGAATTGCTGCTGGAACAGATTGCTGCAGTGGAGAGCGAGCGGAATTCTCTCCTGTCAACGTATGAGCAGCCAGCGGTTGAGGCAACTTCGCCCGCGGCGATGCTGCTGTCCCTGAAGGGGATTGGCGCTGAGTTTGCCGCCGTCCTTTGGACCGAAGCCCTGTCCCGGCGTTTTGATAATAGGCGGCAGATTGCCGCCTATGCCGGTTTGACACCAACCCCATGGATGAGCGGGACCATCGATCACGAACAGGGTGTCTCAAAAGCAGGAAACCCTCGGCTGCGCACCACGATGATTCAACTGTCTTGGTTGTGGCTACGCAATCAACCAGCATCAGCGCTCAGCCGTTGGTTTGTGGATCGGGTTCAGTCGAATGGTGGACGCTTAAAGAAAGCCGCGATAGTTGCCCTGGCGCGCAAACTCCTTATCGCGCTGTGGAAGTTTGTCACTGCGGGTGTTGTCATCGAGGGGGCTGTCATGAAGACTGCGTGACGACCAAAAAATTACCGAATACACAAATCTTCCAGGACTGATCACTCCTGGCGGATCCAGGTGAGCGAACCGCCTCAAAGTCGGGCTTCAAATGCCGCGCTTTAGATTGGTCCCGTTCTCCTGAGCCTTGCCGCTACGCAAGCGGGATGATGGTGCTGCCGGACAAAACGGCGACCGTATGTGAGTTTGAACCGGTGACGGAAACGTGCCGCGTCAAGCAAGATGGCTCAGACCATGGGTTCGATACAAAATCGAAGGGGACAAGCTATGGAACAATGATTGATCTTGACGACGAAATCCTCATGTGAGCTTTCTCAGTAGCAATTGTTCTGT
>QXCQ01000202.1 GCA_003576535.1 Nakamurella silvestris
GATATTAAGACAATGGCAAGCGAGCGATTTAGATGCTTTTGCAGATTTAAATGCAGATCCAGAAGTGATGTTGTATTTTCCATCTACACTGAGTAAACAACAAAGCAATCTTTTAGCAGAAAAATTTCAACATCTTATCGCAAGTTATGGCTGGGGTATGTGGGCTGTCGAGTTAAAAGAAAATCAACAATTTATTGGTTTTGTTGGATTAGCTGACCAACTAGAAAAGTTCAGTTTTTCACCCTGTGTTGAAATTGGCTGGCGTCTTGATCGACCTTATTGGAATAAAGGTTATGCAACAGAAGCTGCTAAAGCTTGCTTAACATTTGCATTTGAGCGATTGGCTTTAAAACAGATCGTCGCATTTACAGCTATGTCCAATCGACCTTCTGAAAAAGTGATGCAGCGATTGGGAATGCATTATGTCTACTCTTTTCAACATCCAGCTTTAGATGCGCAACATGCGCTAGCAGAACATGTACTTTATCGTATAGACAACCCAAACCTTTAAAAAGTAAACATGCTAAGATTCAAACATCAGCAAATAATAAACAAGTAAGGATGCCCATCAACGATGATTTATGAATTATGTACGGATCGACTCTTGCTTCGACAATGGCAACCTTCTGATTTAGAAGCTTTTGCAAAAATAACCTCCAATCCTGAAGTGATGCAGTTTTTCCCCAAAATATTAAATCGCCAGCAAAGTGATGAATTAGCCAATCAAATCAAATACCTTATTGAGATCAAAGGTTGGGGGCTTTGGGCTGTTGAACTATTAGAAACTCAAGAATTCATCGGCTGCATCGGGCTACATCCACAACCTTCAAAGTTTGATTTTTCACCGTGTATCGAAATTGGATGGCGACTTGATCCTAAATTTTGGAATCAAGGTTATGCAACTGAAGGTGCTCATGCCTGTTTACGATTTGCTTTTGAAGAATTGGGTTTTGAAGAAATTGTTGCTTTTACTGCAAAACATAATTTTTCTTCACAAAAAGTCATGGAAAAAATCGGAATGCGTTTTTCACATGACTTCTTGCATCCTGATTTTGATGATCATCACCCACTACGAGAGGAAAAGTTATATCGAATTAAAAAACAGGATTTTCAAGACTAAGAGATCTTACTTGGCAATGCTCTCTAAAAAATCACGATGGATATGACTTAAATCAATCAAATCTTGCTTTTCAAGCTCCAACACCTGCCAAATTTCAATAAAATCTTCTTTTAAATCAATATGGCTTGAAACAGTATGAGCCGCTTGCCATTGCTGATCTGATATCCATAGATAGGTTTGATTGGTTTGGGTATTGATTGCTTGGACTTTTCCTTCAGCAT
>QXCQ01000211.1:0-17268 GCA_003576535.1 Nakamurella silvestris
CTCAATGATGTGTTGAACCCGTTGTTGCGTGCCCGCCGCCTCGCCCAGGTCGTCCTCCCGGCCCGCACACCGAAACAGAAGGTCTGACCGTGACTTCCATGTTTGCTGCCGATCAGGCACCGTTGCCGAACGCCCCGGTGATCGACGTCGAGGACTTCCGCGTCTGGTACGCGGGGGTGGGCGGACCGATCCGCGCCGTCGACGGGGTGTCCTTCCAGTTGCGCCCCGGTGAGGTGCTCGGGCTGGTCGGCGAATCCGGTTGTGGCAAGTCCACTCTCGGCCGTGGACTGCTCGCACTGCTCCCGGCCGGCTCGGCGGTGGACGGCAAGCTCCTGTTCGGCGGCACCGACCTGGTCGCCGGATCCCGCGCTGCCTGGCAGCGGCAGCGCGGCGCGGGCCTTGGCATGATCTTCCAGGAGCCGATGACCCGCCTCGACCCGTTGATGCGGATCAGCGACCACTTCCGCGAGGCGATCCGGACCCACGAGAAGATCTCGAAGAAGGACGCGGACCTGCGGGCCCTGGAAACCCTTCGGGCCCTGGGCATCCCGCCGAGCCGGTACAAGAACTACCCGCACGAGTTCTCCGGCGGCATGCGCCAGCGGATCATGATCGCTTTGGCGTTGGCGCTGCGGCCGAAGTTCGTCGTCGCCGACGAGCCGACCACCGCCCTCGACGTGTTGGTCGAGGCGCAGATCGTCCGCATCCTGGCCCAGATCAAGGGAACCTTCGCCCCGGCCATGCTGCTGATCACCCACAACCTCGGCATCGTCGCCGAGGCCTGCGACCGGGTCGCCGTCATGTACGCCGGCCGGATCATCGAGGAGGGTCCGGTCGAGCAGGTGTTCAAGGACCCGAGCCACCCGTACACCCGGGAACTGCTCAAATCGACCATCTCGCTGACCACCCAGGAGTTGAACTCCATCCCCGGTGCGCCACCGGATCTGGGAAATCCGCCTCCTGGCTGCCACTTCCACCCGCGCTGCCCCGATGCGATGGCGGTCTGCGCCACGGACGACCCGCCGGAGTTCGTCAGCGGCCGGGGCAGCCGGGCCGTCTGCTGGCTGGGTAGTCTCGAAGACCTGACCGCTGCACAACGTGCGCCGCTGGTCCGGGAAGAGGTGAGTGTGGCAGATGAAGCCTGAGACCCATCACCGGGTGCCGGTGGATACCACCGGGCAGCCGATCATCAGCATCAAGGACCTGTCCGTGCATTTCGCGATGCGGGGCAGTTCCATCAGTCGGCTGTTCGGCCGGAGTTCCGGCTCGGTCAAGGCCGTCGACGGGATCAACCTCGACCTGGCCCCCGGCGAGGTGGTGGGGCTCGTCGGCGAGTCCGGTTCCGGGAAGTCGACCCTCGGCCGGGCGGTGCTGGGGATGGCCCCGGTGACCGGTGGCACCATCGAGTACCGCGGCCGGGAGATCAGCGCCCTCGGTGAGAAGCAGATGCGGCCGCTGCGCAAGAAACTGCAGATGATCTTCCAGGACCCGCATGCCTCGCTGAACCCGTCGATGACGGTGGGGGAGTCCATCTCCGACGCCCTGCGGATCCACGGCCTGCACCCGGACGACCGACCGGCCGCGGTGGCGGCGGCCCTGGAACGGGTCGGACTTGCTCCCGCCTCCCGGTTCTCGCCGAAGTATCCCACCGAGTTGTCCGGCGGTCAGAAACAGCGGGCCGTCATCGCCCGGGCGATCTGCCTCGGCCCGGAGCTCCTGGTGGCCGACGAGCCGATCTCGATGCTCGACATGAGTGTCCGGGCGAAGATTCTCGGTCTGCTGGACGAGTTGCGCACCGACCTCGGGCTGACCTTCATCTACATCACCCACGATCTGGCCAGTGCCCGGTTCTTCTGCGACCGGGTGGCCATCATGTACCTGGGCCGGATCGTCGAGATCGGGCCCACCGAAGAGATTTTCAGTAATCCACGTCATCCGTACACCAAGGCGCTGCTCGCTGCGGTCCCCGACCCGGATCCGAGCCGGGAGATTCCCAAGGAGCTGCCGCGTGGTGAGGTGCCGGATGCGGCCAAACCGCCGGCCGGTTGTCCGTTCCATCCCCGTTGTCCCGCTGCCTTCGACAAATGTGGTTGGGAGGCAAGGGATCTACGGGTGGTTCTGGAACAGCGCTGGACCTCGGTCGACCTGGACACCTACGAGGCCGAGTCGAAGAAGTTCGGCGACCTGACCAACGCGGAGACCACGGACGACAAGGCCGTGGTGAAACCGGGGACCGGGACGGCCGAGCAGCTGCTGGCGGACCTGGCGCAGATCAAACGGGACAACCCGGCCGAGCCGTTCTTCTCCGGGGTTCGTTCGATGGCCGTCGAGGGCGGCGGGGTGAAGCTGGAGTTCAAGCCTTCGGTCCAGCCGGAGCTGCTGCCGATCGTCGCGGTGAACGGCGAGCCCGAGTCGGCCGTGTCGGTGGCCTGCCACCTCTACCACTGAAAGACCTTCGTTCCCGCGCACGTTTTTGCTCCTCGCGCACGAAACATCGTGCGCGAGAACGAACATCGTGCGCGGGAACGAGGGGGTGTCAGTGGGAGATCAGGTACTGCACGACCCCGGCGGCCAGGCCGTTGGCGATCTTCTGCTGTCCGGCATCACTGGTCATCAGGGCCGAATCGGCCGAGTCGCGCATGTTGCCCATCTCCACCATGACGGTCGGCACCTGTGACAGGTTCAGCCCCGCCAGGTCCGAACGCGTCCACAAACCGTTGCTGCCCAAGTAGTTCGCCGGGGACAGGCCCTTGTCCACCAGGGCGTCCCGCAGGTCGACGGCGAACCGGTCCGAGGCCTCGGCGATCGCCTCGGAGGCCGGATGCTGTTCGGCCGTCATCGCGTAGAAACCGCGGTCACCCTCGCTGGAACCGTCACCGTGGATGGACAGGACCACATCCGCGTCGCTGTTGTTCCCGATCGCCGCGCGTTTGTCGACGCAGGGACCGACCCCGTCGTTGGAATCCCGGGTCATCACCACGGTGATGCCCTTCGACTCCAGCTCGGCCTTGACGTAGTTCGCGACCTTCCAGTTGAACTGGGCCTCGCTGTACCCGTCGTTGGTGGAGGTCCCGGTCGTGTTGCAGGGCTTGGTCTGCCCGAACCCGGCGTCCACCAGCTGGTTGATGATGTCCGGGTTCGCGCCGTTCGCCCCGTTGTGGCCCGGGTCGACGACCACGATCTTCTTGGTCATCGTGCCGCCGGTCTGGGTGTTCTTCGGCGGCTTGGGGGTGGTCGGGGTCGTCTTCGGCGGTGCGGTGGTGGACGAAGCGGTGGTGGAGGATGCCGTGGTCGACGGTGCGCTCGTTGTGGTGGAGGGCGCCGTGGGGGTCGCCGGCGGTTCGGCCGTCTCCGAGGTCGTCACCGGGTCCGAGGCGGTGGTGGCCGGGGGCGTGTCGGCGGTGGAGGTGACCGTCACGGTCGACCGGCTCGGGGTGACGACCACGTTCGGCACGGTCACCGCGTCATGGGTGGTGCTCGGCGAACTCGTACTCGCCCCGGTCGTGCCCTCCGGGGTGGTCCCGTCGGTGGTGGCCCTGTCGACCGCCGAACAGGCGGTGACGGCGATCAACGGGAGGAACAGGGCGATCAGACTTTTCCGGGCACGCATGCAGCCAAGGATGCCAGCCGGTCGGGCGATCCTGCGGGACATTCGACTTTCCCGGCGCTGTCCCCGGCGCGGCAGCAACTACCCTGGAGGGATATCCGTCTGCCATCCGGCGTGGCGGAGCACAGCGCTACAAGGAGACCCCATGCAACCCGGAACCCCTGATCTCGGGCTGATCGTGCGGCAGGCGCAGCAGATGCAGCAGAACATCATGCGCGCCCAGGCCGAACTGGCCGAGGCCGAGGTGACCGGCAGCGCCGGTGGCGGCCTCGTCCAGGCCATGGTGACCGGCTCGGGTGAACTCCTCGACATCGTGATCGACCCGTCGGTGGTGGACCCCGCCGACGTCGAGACCCTGACCGACCTCATCGTCGCGGCCATCCGGGACGCGAACCGGGAGGCGCGGGAGCTGTCCGAACGGACCATGGGTCCGCTCACCGGCGGTATGGCCGGGATGGCCGACGGCCTGGGTCTCCCGCCGCTGTCGGATCTGTGAGTCGGCGGTGTACGAAGGACCAGTTCAAGATCTGATCGACGAGCTCGGCCGGCTCCCCGGTATCGGCCCGAAATCCGCCCAGCGGATCGCCTTCCATCTGCTGGGCACCGACCCGGCGGACCTCACCCGACTGCAGGCCGCCTTGCAGCGGGTGAAGGACGAGGTGCGCTTCTGCGAACTCTGCGGGAACGTCGCCGAGGACACCCTCTGCCGGATCTGCGGCGACTCGCGGCGTGACGCGGCGATCATCTGCGTGGTCGAGGAGCCGAAGGATGTGGCCGCCGTGGAACGCACCCGCGAGTTCAAGGGCAAGTACCACGTACTGGGCGGTGCCATCTCGCCGATCGACGGTGTGGGTCCGGAGCAGCTGCGGATCGAACCACTGTTGAAGCGGATCGCCGGTCCGGAGGTGACCGAGGTGATCATCGCGACCGACCCCAACATGGAGGGGGAGGCGACGGCGACCTACCTGATCCGGCTGTTGCGGCCGTTCCCCGGTCTGTCCGTCACCCGCCTGGCCTCCGGGCTGCCGGTGGGTGGGGACCTGGAGTACGCCGACGAGGTGACCCTCGGGCGGGCGTTCTCCGGTCGTCTCTCGGTGGGCTGAGTTGTCGGCGTCACCCCGGGATCCGGGTCCGCTCGCCGTTGACGTCTCCGGCTTCGGCCCGGCCGAACTCCGGGCCGTGGCCCGCGACGCACTGTCTCGTCCACCGGCGCTGGGCGGGGTGCGGCTGATCGCCGTGGACGGCCCGTCCGGTTCGGGGAAAACGACCGTGGCCCACCAGCTCGCGGCCGCCCTGGGCGGACTGCGACCCGGAGGGGACTGCGAGGTCTTCGCCACCGATCACCTGGCGACCTGGGAGAACCCGGTCGGCTGGTGGCCGGAACTGGAGGAGGGGGTGCTGGCGCCGCTGGCCGCCGGCAGGCCGGCCCGCATCCGGGTGAACGACTGGACCAGCGGGGTGCCGGTGCCGGGGGAGTACTACGAGTTCCCGGTGCCGCAGGTGTTGATCATCGAAGGTGTGTCGGCGGCGCGGCTGGCGCTGGGCGATCGGCTGACCGCGGCCCTGTGGGTGGAGCTGCCCGGGACGGCCGCGCGGTTGGAGCGGTCGGTGGCCCGGGACGGCGAGAACTCCCGGCGGTACCTGGAGCAGTGGCAGCGGGACGAGGAGCGGTGGTTCGCCGCCGACGGGACCCGGGCCCGCTGGAACCTGCCCACCTGAACGTGCCCCGTCAGGGCTGGATGATCGCGGTGGTGTCGGCGCTGTGCGCCTCGGCGACCAGCCGGTCGCAGACCGCCTGCAGCACACGTGCCTCGGGCATCGGCAGCCCGGCGATCGCGGACAGGTACATGCCCAGCCCGACAAGCCGGATCGTCTGCGCCAGGACCGGGTCGGCGACGGCCTCCATCAACGGGGCCTCGCCGACGGTGAAGGTGCGGACCAACTTCTCCGCCGCCCCCGGGCCGGTGCCGTCCCCGGACCGCACGGCGGCGATCAGGGCCGTCATGTACTCGCCCTCGTCGTCCTCGACCGGCAGGGAGTAGTCGAGGTAGGCGCGGGCGGCACCCTGTTCGGCCGTCAGCTCCTGGATGGTGGCGTCGACCCCGGTCTCGCAACGGTCCAGGATGCCGTCGTACAGGGCCTCCTTGGAGGGGAAGTGGTAGAGCAGCCCGCCCTTGGACACGCCGGCGGCAGCTGCCACGGACTCCAGGGTCACCCCGCCGGAGCCGTGTTGTGCCAGGACGGACCGCAGTCCGTTCAGAATTCGGTCGCGTGTGTCAGTGGCCATGACATACACTGTACCGGCCGGACGGTATAGGAAAGACTGGTTGCCGGCCACCAGCACCATCGGTGGGAGACACCCTCATGTTCAGCACGTACGCCCAGATCCTGAAGTACCCCGGAGCCGCCCTCTTCTCGATCACCGGGCTGTTCGCCCGGCTCCAGATGTCGATGGCCAGCCTCGGCGCGACCCTGTTGATCGTGCACGAGCGCGATTCGTACGCGCTGGCCGCGATGATCACCGCGGTCTATGCGGTCTCTGCGGCGTTCATCGGCCCGCAGGCCTCCCGGCTGACCGATCGGCTCGGCCAGGCCAGGATCGTGCCCGTCCAGCTGATGGTGCACGTCCCGGCGATGCTCGCACTGATCTGGGTGGCCACCCTCGACGGCCGTACCCCGCTGTTGTTCGTCCTCGCCTTCTTCGCCGGAGCGGCCCAGCCGTCCATCGGCTCGCTGATCCGTGCCCGCTGGTCCCGGATCTACACCGGTACCCCGAGCCTGCGCACCGCCTTCGCCATGGAATCCCTGGTCGACGAGATCGTGTTCATCACCGGACCGCCGCTGGCCACCTTCCTGGCCCAGCAGGTCGCGCCGGCCTCGGCCCTGCTGGTGGCGACCACCTTCCTGACGGTCGGCTCGACCCTGCTGATCGTCCAGCGCAAGACCCAGCCGATCCCCAGCGGCCGGGGTGTCCCGGCCCCCAAGGGTGCGGCCATCCTGATCCCGGGGGTGGGCGCGATCGCGGCCATCTTCGTCTTCATGGGCGCGGTGTTCGGGGCCTTCGAGATCGTGACCGTGGGATACGCCGCCGAACAGGGGGTGCCGACGGCCACCGGTGTGCTGCTGGCCCTGTACTCCCTCGGTTCCCTGGTGGCCGGATTCCTGTTCGGCGCCCGTCACTTCAAGGCGTCACTGCCCCGGCAGTTCCTGCTGTCGGTGACGGCCCTGGCAGTGGTCAGTGCGCCGTTCAGCGTCATGCCCAATGTCTACTGGATGGGAGTGGCCGCGCTGCTGGCCGGTGTCGCCGTCGCTCCGGTGCTGATCTCCGGGTTGTCCCTGGTGGAACACGCGGTCCCGGGGAACCGGCTGACCGAGTCGATGACCTGGGTCAGCGGCGGACTGTCGGTCGGGCTCGCGGCCGGCATGCTGCTGTCGGGCTTCCTGCTGGATGCGTTCAGCGCCTCCACCGCCTACCTGGTGGTCACCGGCGCGGCCCTCGCGGCGTTCGTGACGGCCGGGCTGGTGCGCAAGCAGATCAGCAGGGTCTACTACGCCTCGGCCGCGCGCGCGGCGGCGGAGAAGTCCTTCACCCCCGCCTGATTCCGCCTTCCTCACCGCGCCGCGAGTGGACTGCCACACCCCAGGATTTTGGGGTGTGGCAGTCCACTCGCGGTAGGTGTGGCCGGGTGCGTCAGGGCCTGCTGCGCCGGGGAATCCACCGCCACAACAGGACGGCGGTGCCCACCCCGACGATCCCGAACGAGGCAATTCCTACCCCGAGGGTCGCCGCCGCCGTCACCCCCGACAGCGCCACCGGCCCCAGCCCGTTCCCGAGGTCGGCCATGAACCGCCAGACCCCGAGGAAACGCTGACGTTGGTCCGGCGGCGCGTAGTCGGCCCCCAGGGTCATCACCAGGCCGGAACTCATCCCGTTGCCCACCCCCATCAGCATGCCGACCAGGATCAACGTCCCGGCGCTGTGGGTCAGCGGCAGCAGCAGGTGGGCCACCGCCATCACCGTCATGGACGGCACTGCCACGGCCACCCGCCCGAGCCGGTCCATCACCCGCCCGGCCGGGTAGAAGAACAACATGTCCACCGCCCCGGAGATGCCGAAGATCAGCGCGATCGTCGAGGTCTGCAGACCCAGGTGCAGTCCCCAGAGCGGAATCACCACCTGACGGGTCGCCCGGACGGCCGAGACCAGCAGCACCCCGGTGCCCAGGGTGGAGAAGGTCCGCCGGTGGGCGACGACCACCGCCCTGGTACCCAGGACCGGCAGCCCACCCGTCGGCTCGACCGGGTCGGGCAGGTCCCGGGCCACCAACAGGACCCCGCCGGCGATCAGCGCGAACACCAGATGCACCGCATAGGCCCCGGCCAGGCCGGTGAAATGGACCACCGCCCCGCCGAGGAACGGCCCGATGAACAGCCCGATCCGGTAGACCCCGCCCAGGGTGGACATCGCCCGCGCCCGCAACCGGTACGGAACCACCGCGGCGACGTACGCCTGACGGGCAAGCATCCACACCGCTGTCGCCGACCCGAGGAGGAACATCGCGGCGGCGAACACGGCCAGGTGAGGGGCCCACATGCAGCCGCCGAGGGCGACGGCCGCCAGGGTCGCGGCGAAGAGCATCGCCCGTTTCTCGCCGTGCCGCGCTGCCAGGATCCCGGCCGGGATGTCGGCGACGAGCTGCCCGATACCGGTGACGGCGACCACCAGCGCTGCCGTCGCCGGGCTCGCGCCCAGCTGCCCGGCGGAGATGACGACCACCGGGGCGATGGCTCCTTGGCCGATCGAGAACAGGGCGGGGGGCAGGAAGGCGGTCGGCGCGATGGAGCGGAGCGTCACCTCCGGGGTGCTGCGTTCGTGGTCGTCGGACAAACTCGGTACACGCCTCACAGGTGTCGAAGAGCCCGGTGTCGAGCGGACTCCGGTGTGGAACGCCGGGTGGAACTCCCAGGGCCCAACAGGACCCGGGCTCCGACGGTATACCCACCGGTCCACCCGCCTCCCGAGTGGACCGCCGCACCCCGGAAGCCGGGGGGAGCCGGTCCACTCGGCGGCATGATCGCCGAGGTGTTCCCTAGGATGGGACCAATGTCCGTGTCACGAATGTCCCAGCTGCTGTCCGTCGTCGCCGCCTCGGCGCTCCTGCTTGCCGGGTGCAGTTCGTCCGGCGACGACGCCCCCGTCACGAACACGGCGGGGGTGACGAGCCAGCCGACGTCCCCGGCGGCTACCCAACCCGAGGTGTCGGCCACCGACGAGCCCACCGAATCGGTGGTCACCGCACCGGTCGGGCCGGGAACCGGCACCCCCGGAACCGAAGAGGGTTCGGGGACCAGGACACCCGCGAGCACAGTGGACACCCCCACCGGTGATGACCCGGCCGATGATCCGTCGGCCGCCCCGGTCGTGTCGGGTCTGGCCGAGGGTTTCCTGTCCGAGGTGACCCTGCAGCTCGACCCGGACCAGGCCGCCTGCATCGCCCGCGGGTACGTGCGGGTGGTGGGCGTCGACGCCTTCGCCGACGCCGATCCTTCCGATGCGAAGCAGCTGATGAAGGCCCTCAACGCCATCGCCGGTGACGCCACCTACACCGACGGGCTGGTCGACACCTTTGCCGGCTGCGGCGCGGCGATCAAGGGGGCGGCGTCCACGGCCATCTCGGAATCGACCGAGGAACTCACCGAGGAGAAGCAGGTCGAGCTGGTGAAGTGCGTGGCCGCGCAGCTGGACGACAACCAGGCGGCCGAGATCCTGCGTGGCAAGCTCGGGCCGGAGGGCAACACCGAGGCCACCGCGGCCGGGCAGACCCTGGCCCAGTTGGGCACCGGCTGTGGCTTCACCATGCGCGTCTACCCCTGATCCCTGCGCGATTCCCGCGCGATCCCTGCGCGAGTGGACTCTCACACCCCGGATTCTGGGGTGTGGGGGTCCGCTCGCGGTGGGTATGACGGGTGAGAGGGTGGGGACATGACCAACCGTGACGTGTCCGACCTGCCCGTCGACCCGCCGAGCATGCTCGACACCGCCCAGACCACGCCGCTCGACCCCACCCAGCCCACGCCGTCCCGCGGCCCGCAGACCGCCGCCGGCCTCACTGCCGCCCAGACCGGCCGGACCGCCCACACCGCCCACACCGCCCAGACCGCCCAGACCGCCCTGCAGGCGGCCCAGGCCGAGTTCTCACCGAGCGGGATCTACCTGAATTCGGCCTCCCTGGGACTCCCGCCGGCCCGATCGCTGACGGACCTGCAGCGGGCAGTCACGCACTGGCAGGCCGGTACCGCCGACCCGCCCTCCTACGACCGCTACGTCGAACGCTCTCGTGAGCTGTACGCCGCGCTGGTCGGCACCGCCCCCGAGCGGGTCGCCATCGGCAGCCAGGTCAGCGCCTTCGTCGGGTTGATCGCCGCTGCCCTCCCGGCCGGCAGCGAGGTCCTGGTGGTCGAGGGGGAGTTCACCAGCCTGGTGTTCCCCTTCCTGGCCCAGGCCACCCGGGGTGTCACGGTCCGGGAGGTGCCGCTGGAGGACCTCGCCGGATCCGTCAGCGCCGCCACCGCTCTGGTGGCCGTGTCGGCGGTCCAGTCCGCTGACGGTCGGGTGGCCGACCTCGATGCGCTGGTGGCGGCCTGCGCGGCCCACGGGGCGAGGACCCTGGTCGACACCACCCAGGCCGCCGGGTGGCTGCCGGTGCAGGCGGACCGGTACGACTACACGGTCGGGGGAGGGTACAAGTGGCTGCTGGCCCCTCGGGGGACGGCGTACTTCACGGTCCGACCGGACCTGGCGGACGGACTGATCCCGCATGCGGCGGGCTGGTACGCGGGGGCGAAACCCTGGGAGAGCATCTACGGCACGCCGCTGCGGTTGTCGCCGGAAGCGCGCAGGTTCGACCTGTCGCCGGCCTGGCACTCCTGGATCGGCCAGGCCCCGGCGTTGGAACTGCTGACCGAGGTGGGCATCGAGACCTTGCACAGCCATGCGGTGGGGCTGGCGAACCGGTTCCGGGCCGGGATCGGGCTCGGTGCCGGTGACTCGGCGATCGTCAGTCTGGCGGTCACCGAGGGGGTGCCGCCCGCCCTGAAGGCCGCCGGGATCGCCGGGGCCTTCAGAGCGGGAAGGTTGCGGGTGGGGTTCCACCTGTACAACACGGCGGAGGATGCGGACGCGGCGGCGGAGGTCATCCGCGCCCTCGTCCGCTGATCGATTCCCGGGAGGGCGTGCTGCCCCGCCGAGTGCCCGGCCGCCAGGTGATTCACGTGGTGGGCGGGCACTCGCCGGGAAGTGCGGCGCGGGGCTACTCGGCGACGGTGCCGCGGTTGAGCGCGGACACCACGGCCTTCAATGACGCGGTGGTGATGGAGGAGTCGATCCCGACGCCCCACACCACGGTCCCGTTGACCACACACTCCAGGTACGCAGCGGCCCGGGCGTCACCCCCGGCGGAGAGGGCGTGCTCGACGTAGTCCAGCACCCGGACGTCCTGTCCGGCCTCGGCCAACGCATTGCAGAAGGCGGCGACCGGACCGTTGCCGATCCCGCGGACCACCTGCTCCTCACCGTTCACCACGACCCGGGCGGCGAGGTGGTCCTCACCCTCCCGTGCGTCCTCGGGGGTCTCGATCCGGGAGCGGACCAGGTCGACCGGCGCGGTGCGCTCCAGGTACTCGGCGGAGAAGTACTTCCACATCGAGTCGGCGTTGACCTCGCCGCCCTCGGCGTCCGTGTAGCCCTGGACGACCCGGGAGAACTCGATCTGCAGCCGGCGCGGCAGGTCGAGGCCGTGCTCGCTCTTCATGATGTAGGCGACGCCGCCCTTGCCGGACTGGCTGTTGACGCGGATGACGGCCTCGTAGGAACGGCCGACGTCCTTCGGATCGATGGGCAGATACGGTACGGCCCAACCGAAGTCGTCGACAGGCACCCCGGCGGCCTCGGCATCGCGGTTGAGGTGCTCGAAACCCTTCTTGATCGCGTCCTGGTGCGATCCGGAGAAAGCGGTATAGACGAGGTCGCCGCCGTAGGGGTGACGCTCCGGGACCTTCAACTGGGTTGCGTACTCGGCGACGCGGCGGATCTCGTCGATGTCGGAGAAGTCGATCTGCGGGTCGACACCCTGGCTGAAGACGTTCAGTCCCAGGGTGACCAGGCAGACGTTGCCGGTGCGCTCGCCGTTGCCGAACAGGCAGCCCTCGATCCGGTCCGCTCCGGCCATGTACCCCAGCTCGGCGGCGGCCACGGCGGTGCCGCGGTCGTTGTGCGGGTGCAGGGAGAGCACCAGGGAGTCGCGCCGCTCCAGGTTGCGGTGCATCCACTCGATCGAATCGGCGTAGACGTTCGGGGTGGCCATCTCGACGGTGGCGGGCAGGTTGACGATCATCGGCCGGTCCGGGGTGGGCTGCCAGATCTTCGACACCTGGTTGCAGACGTCGACGGCGTACTCCAGTTCGGTCCCCGTGTAGGACTCGGGGGAGTACTCGAAACGCCAGTCCGTGTCCGGGTACTTCTCGGCCCAGCGGGCCACCTCCTCCGCACCGTCGGTGGCGATCCGGGCGATCCCCGCGCGGTCCTGGCCGAACACGACCCGACGCTGCAGGGTGGAGGTGGAGTTGTACAGGTGCACGACGGCCGAGTGCACACCCTCCAGGGACTCGTAGGTCCGGGCGATCAGTTCGGGCCGGGCCTGGGTCAGGACCTGGATCCGAACGTCCTCCGGAATGGCGTCCTGCTCGATGATCTCCCGGACGAAGTCGAAATCGGTCTGCGACGCCGCGGGGAACCCGACCTCGATCTCCTTGTAGCCCATCTGCACCAGCAGATCGAAGAGCTTGCGCTTGCGGGCCGGCGTCATCGGGTCGATCAGGGCCTGGTTGCCGTCACGCAGGTCGACGGCGCACCACAGCGGTGCCTTGTCGATGACCTTGTTCGGCCAGGTGCGGTCCGGCAGATCGATCGGGGTGAAACCGGGGTAGCGGCCGAAGTTCATCGAGGAGGGCCGCTGCCGGTTCCAACTCGGCTGACCGGCGGGGATGTCGCCGACGGGGGGACGGATCGAGGAAGGTGTGGGGGTGCCCATGATGTGTTCCTTGTTCGCTTCGTGGACGGTCGGGCAGTGCGCACCGAACTGTCGGGGGGTGCTCCTGCGGTACGAGGTAGCGCAGCGGTGAGCGGGGAGATCGACCAGCGAACGTCAATGCCTCCGCGACGAGGAGGCCGGCCGTACTAGGCCTCGTCGCGGCAGCTAAGAAGGAGGGCACCAAGAAGTGCGCCGGTCAGCGGACGGGAGACGGCCAGGGCAGAGTCGAGAACGAACCCGGGACGGGTTGCCAGTTCTGCGGTCGATGCCATGCCGGGGACGTTACTCCCCTGTACCCGGGGCTTGGCAACCCGGGTCCGGTTCCCGGCGTGGTGCGGGGCGGTCCGGGAACCGTGCGGGCAGGTTGGCGGCCGCACGTGGAGTGGGTGTTTGCGCAGGTCAGGTGGGGGTGACGAGGGTGACCCAGATCGCGGCGGCGGCCTGGTCGCCGAGGTCCATGGTGCGGCCCTCGACCTCGATCTGGATGCCCGCGCCGTACGGCCGACGGGCCAGCACGGTGAGGGTGGCGTCCAGGGACAACAGATGTTCGGTGAAGTACCGCAGCATGCCGGGGTCGTCGTCGGAGATCCGGGCGATGGTGCCGGTGTCACCGGGTTCCAGCTCGGTCAACCTGGCAGCATCGGGGACCACCATCCGGCCGTCCTCGGTGGGGATGGGGTCGCCGTGCGGATCGCGGGTGGGGTAGCCGAGCCGGGCGTCGATCCGGCTGAGCATCAGGTTCGAGATCGCGTGTTCGAGCACCTCTGCCTCGTCATGGACCTCGTCCCAGGTGTATCCGAGTTCGGCGACGAGATAGGTCTCGACGAGCCGATGACGGCGGATCACCCGCAGGGCCAGGAGCCGTCCGGTGTCGGTGAGTTCGACCGCGCCGTAACGCTCGTGGTGGATCAGTCCCAGGCCGGAGAGTTTGCGGATCATCTCCGAGGCGGAGGAGGGCGAGACACCGACCCTGGCGGCGATCACCGAGGTGGTGATGGGGGTGGTGTCCCACTCCGAGGCCGAGCAGATGACCTTGAGGTAGTCCTGCATCACGGGGGTGAGGTCTACCTCGGGCTGGGTCGGCACCCTTTCAGCCTAAGTTCTCCGCACGTGTGCGGCTACCACCTGGTGCTCGCGGGCTTTCGGTGCGGCCGCCGCCGCGAGTGGACTGGTGCACCTCCCCTCTTCCGCGAGTGGACTGCTGCCCCCCATTTTCTGGGGTGTGAGGGTCCGCTCGCGGGTGGGGGCTGGGGTGTGGGGGTCCGTTCGCGGGTGGGGGCAGGGGGTGTGACGGCCCACTCGCGGGTGGTGGCCACCGTTTTCCGCCGAGTGGACTGGTGCACCTCCCCCTCTTCCACGAGTGGACTGCTGCCCCCCATTTTCTGGGGTGTGGAGGTCCGTTCGCGGGTCGGGGCTGGGGTGTGAGGGTCCGCTCGCGGGTGAAGTTCAGGCGGGGTGCATATCTGCATCACGGCTGATTCATCTCCGGCTGCTGGAGTTCCTCGCGCGGGGCCATCTGCCCCTTCCATCAGCGCGACCATCCAAAAGGACTCGAACGCGACATGCACACCGAACCCACCTTCCCCCGTCGGGACCAGCGGCCCGCCCGCGGACGACGGACCGCCCGGGCCACGGCGCTCGCCGCCGCCGGGCTGGTCCTGGCAACCACCACTGCACTCGCGGTCACCACCCAGGCCCAGGCCCAGGCCCAGGCCCCCGCCGCCGCAGTGCAGGCAGCGCCGGTCGGGACGGTCGTGGTCGAGGAGAACTTCGACGGCCTGACCGCCCTCCCCGCCGGCTGGAAGTCCTTCGAAGGCAGCTGGTCGGTGAAGAACGGCGCCCTCGTTCAGACCTCCACCGCGGGCACCCCGATCCTGACCTTCGGCCGGCACCTGACGGACTTCACCTTCGAGGCCACGGTCAAGTTCGACTCGGCCACCAACACCACCCGTTGGATCGGCCTCGGGCTCGACGTCAATCCCGCGGGCAAGGAACCCTGGTCCCAGGCGGCGATGCGCAGCGTCACCACCGCGACCAACGGGCTCGAGTTCGCCAACCGCACGGCCGCCGCCACCTGGGTGGTTCCGGCCAGCCATGCTGCCCCGGTCTCGATGGCCGGCGGTGCCAATGCGGCCAAGGTGCTGGTCGAGGTGCACGGGAGCAGCGCTGTGTGGACCTTCAACGGCCAGCAGATCTTCAGCACGGATGCTTTGCAGCGCACCACCGACGGGGTGTTCGGCTTCCTGATGAGCGGTGCCGCCGCGACCATCGACGACGTGCGGATCACCGATCTGACCCCGACCGTACCCACGACCCCGACGACCCCCACGACCCCCACGACCTCGACCCCGACGACCCCGGTCACCGAGCCGACCGTCATCGTAGATGAAACCTTCGACGGGAAAACGCTTCCGGTGGGATGGAAGGGTTGGGTCGGTGACTGGGCCGTGCGGGACGGTGCCCTGGTCCAGACCTCCACCACCGGAACGCCGCTGCTGACCTTCGGACCCCACGTGACCGACTACCTGTTCCAGGCGCGGGTGAAATTCACCTCGGCCACGAACACCGGACGCTGGATCGCGTTGGGGCTGGATGTGAACCCGGCAGGCAAGGCACCGTGGGCCCAGGCCGCGATGCGCAATCTCACCACTGCGGCCAACGGCCTGGAGTTCGCCAACCAACTGCCGACGGGCACGTTCGTCGTCCCGGACTCCCATGCGGCACCGGCGTCGATGGCCGACGGACGGACCGTCGACGTGTCCGTCGAGGTTCACGGCACCAAGGCCACCTGGAACTTCGGTGGTACCACGGTCTTCACCACCAACTCGGTGCAGCGCACCGCCGACGGTGTGCTCGGCCTGATGATGAACGGCGCGACCGCGGCCTTCGACAGTGTCAAGGTGACCCAGCTGCCGCCCGCCCCGTTGGTGCCGTTCCGTCAGCCGGGCGAGACCGGTCTGGTCGCGGGTCATCGCGGCAATTCCCAGGGTGCTCCGGAGAACACCCTGGCCTCCGAGGCCTCCGCCCTGGCCATCGGTGCGGACTTCATGGAGTTCGACCTGCACATGACGAAGGACCAGGTGCCGGTGCTGATCCACGACGACACCGTCGACCGGACCACCAACGGGACCGGCAGGGTCAGCGACCTCACTCTGGCCCAGATCCAGGCCCTGGACGCCGGTTCCAAGTTCTCCGTCGCCTTCGCCGGCGAGAAGGTGCCGACCTTCGAGGCGGTGCTGCAACTGGCCCAGGCCAAGGGTGGCCTGATCCTGCCCGAGCTCAAGGAAGCCACCTGGACCAAGGCGCAGGTGCAGATCGTGGTCGACCTGATCAACAAGTACGGGATGGCCGATCGCACGATGTTCCAGTCCTTCTCGGTCGGACCGCTGCAGATCGCTGCCGAGATCGCACCGAACATCGCCCGTGGCGGTCTGGGTGGGGTGATGGCCGATCCGATCGGTTTCGTCCGCTCGTTCAACGGCCAGGCCTTCCTGCCATCCAGTGGTGCCGTCACCCCCGAACTGATGAAAACCCTTCATGCGGCGAAGATCTCGGTGATGGCCTGGACCGTCGACTCCCCGGCCGAGTGGGCCCGTCTCACCGCCGCCGGGGTGGACGGGATCATGAGCAACACCCCGGGTGAGCTGCTCGGCTGGATCTCCCGCTACAACCAGGAGCCGCCCACCGCTCCGGTCTCCGCCTCCACCACCACGTTGACCCTGACGGCACCCGCCGCCAAGGTCGGTACCCCGGTCGCCGGCACCGTCAAGGTCGCAGCTGTCACAGGCCAGGCCACCGGCCATGTCGTGGTTTTGGATGGAGTGAAAACTGTTGCGCTGTCCGAGTTGTCAGGTGGATCGGCCGCCGTCTGGCTGACCCTGCCGGCCGGAACCCACCAGCTGACGGCCCGCTACGTCGGTGACGCCAAGGTGTCGGCCTCGGTCTCGGCGGCCTCCTCGTTGTCGGTGGAGTTCGCCGACTACCCGGCGAGTGCCACCTTTTACCGGGAGGTGCTGTGGCTTGCCGGGACCGGGATCACCTCCGGGCAGACCCCGACCACCTTCGCCCCGAGCAGTGCGGTGACGCGACAGGCGATGGCGGCCTTCCTGTTCCGCCTGCAGAACCCCGGTGTCCCGGCACCCGTCTGCGCCGCCGCACCGTTCCTCGATGTGCCGGTGGACAGCGCCTTCTGCGGTGAGATCAGCTGGTTGAAGGACCGGAACATCACGTCCGGACAGGACGGGAAGTTCCTGCCGGGAGAGGCGGTGAGCCGTCAGGCCATGGCCGCGTTCCTCTACCGCATGGAGCACCAGGGCGTGTCGGCCCCGGACTGCGTGGCCAAGCCCTTCACGGACGTGGCACTCACGAGTGCTTTCTGCGGTGAGATCAGCTGGCTCGCCGCCGAGGGCATCAGTACCGGGGCGAACGGGAAGTTCCAGCCGGCCGGTACGGTGACGCGGGAGGCGATGGCGGCATTCCTGTACCGCCTGCGCGCCTAGTACTTCCGCCGGCCCCCTCCCGCGAGTGGACTGCTGCGCCTCAACTCCCTCCGCGAGTGGACTGGTGCGCCCC
>QXCQ01000211.1:17385-26817 GCA_003576535.1 Nakamurella silvestris
TTCGCGGGAGGGGGCCGGGTGTGAGCGTCCGTTCGCGGGTGGGCCCCAGGTCCCGCCGAGTGGACTGGTGCGCCCCGCCCACCTGCGCCGAGTGGACTGCTGCGCCCCATTTTCTGGGGTGTGAGGGTCCGCTCGCGGGAGGGATCGAGGGTGTGAAGGTCCGTTCGCGGGTGGCCCCCAGGTCCTCGCCGAGTGGACTGGTGCGCCCCCGCTCTCATCCGCGAGTGGACTGCTGCGCCCCATTTTCTGGGGTGTGGGGGTCCGCTCGCGGGAGGGGGCCGGGTGTGAGCGTCCGCTCGCGGGAGGGGCCGGGTGTGAGGGTCCGTTCGCGGGTAGGCCCCAGGTCCTCGCCGAGTGGACTGGTGCGCCCCGCCCACCTGCGCCGACTGGACTGGTGCGCCCCATTTTCTGGGGTGTGAAGGTCCGCTCGCGGGAGGGGTGCGGGTGTGGGGGTCCGCTCGCGGGAGGGGGCGGGGGTGAAGGTCCACTCGCGGGAGGGGCGGGGTGTGAAGGTCCACTCGCGGGAGGGACATCCCGCGGGAAAAGCAGGATCGGGTCAGGCCGCCACGCTCCGCGAGCGCGCCATCAGCTTCGCCAGCACACCCTTCTCCGGCACGAACAGGTAGACCAGGGTGAACAGCGTTCCCTGGGCCAGCACCACCGTGCCACCGGGGGAGGTGTCGGCGTAGAACGAGATGTACAGCCCGGCAAGGGAACACAGGCCACCCACCACCGGCGCGATCACCAGCATCCGGGAGAACCGCTCGGTCAGCAGGAAGGCCGTCGCCCCCGGGATGATCAGCATCGCCACCACGAGCACCACCCCGACCGCCTGCAGTCCCACCACCACGGTGACGGCGAGCAGCCCGAGCAGGAGGGTGTCCAACCAGCGCACGTTCAGCCCGATGACGTGGGCGTGGGCACGGTCGAAGGCGTACAACGTCAGGTCCCGGCGTTTGTACAGGGTCACCCCCAGGGTCAGAGCACCCAGCACCACCACCTGCAGCAGGTCGACGTCGAGCACCCCGAGCACGTTGCCGAACAGGATGTGGTTGAGGTCGGTCTGGCTGGGGATCACCGAGATCAGCACCAGCCCGAGCGCGAACAAGGTGGTGAAGACGACCCCGATGGCGGCGTCCTCCTTCACCTTCGACCCGCGGCTGACGGCACCGATCAGGGCCACCGCGGCGAACCCGAAGATCAACGCCCCGATCGCGAAGGGCAGGTCGAGCAGGTAGGCCAGCACCACCCCGGGCAGCACCGCGTGGGAGACCGCGTCCCCCATCAGCGACCAGCCGATGAGCACAAGCCAGCAGGACAGCACCGCTGCCACCACGGCCGCGACGGTGGTCACCAGGATCGCCCGCAGCATGAACTCGTGCTGCCAGGGCTCGATCAGGTAGTCCCACCAGCTCATCGACCGGCCCCGCTGACGGCCGGTGCGCCGAAGGCCAGACCGAGGGTCTCCGGCCGGAGGACGTCCTCGGGTGTGCCGTGTGCGATCACCCGTTGCTGCAGCAGCACCACGTCGTCGGCCAGGTTCGGCAGGCCGGCGAGGTCGTGGGTGGAGACGACGAGGGTGCGGCCCTGGGCGGCGAGGCTGCGCAGCAGCCGGATGATGGTGTCCTCCGACGGGCGGTCGACGCCGGCGAAGGGCTCGTCGAGCAGCAGGATCTGGGCCTCCTGTGCCATGGCCCGGGCCAGGAAGGCCCGTTTCTTCTGGCCGCCGGAGAGCCGGCCGATCTGCCGGTCGGCCAGGTGGGTCAGCTCGACCTCGGCCAGGGCATCGGCCACCGCGGCCCGGTCGGCGGCGCGGATCCGGCGCATCCGGTCCTGATGTCCGAACCGGCCCATCATCACCACCTCGCGCACACTCACCGGGAAGTCCCAGTCGACGTTCTCGGCCTGGGGCATGTACGAGACCAGCCCGGCGGCGCGGGCGGCGTCGGAGGTGACGCCGGCCAGCCGGACCTCGCCGCCGGTGAGCCGGACCCGGCCCATCAGGGCCTTGAACAGGGTGGACTTCCCGGATCCGTTCATCCCGACCAGCCCGTGCACCAACCCGGCCCCCAATGTGAGGTCGACCCCGTCGAGGGCGAGGACCTCTCCGTAGGCGACGGTGACGCCGGTCAGGGAAATGGCGGGGTCGGTGCTGGGCACGGGACGGTTCATCGGGTTCCTCCGGCGGCACCGGTGAGACCGGCGACGATCGTGTCGACGTCGTGGCGGAGCAGGTCGAGGTAGGTCGGGACGGGGCCGTCGGCCTCGGACAGGGAGTCGACGTAGAGGATCCCGCCGAAGGCGGCCCCGCTCTCGGCGGCGATCCGACGTTGGGTGTTGCCGTTGACGGTGGACTCGCAGAACACCGCGGGCACCTGGTTCTCCCGGATGAAGGAGATCAGTGAGGCCACCTGCTGCGGTGTGCTCTCGGCGTCACCGTTGACGGGGTAGATGTAGCGCTCGGTCAGGCCGGCGTCCCTGGCCAGGTACGGGAAGGCTCCCTCGCAGGTGACGAGGGCGCGCTGGTTCGTCGGCAGGGCGGCGATCTCGGTCACCAGTTCGGCCTGCAGGGCCGCCACCTGCTGCCGGTAGCCGGCGGCATTGGCCCGGTAATCGGCCGCATGGACGGGATCGAGTGCCACGAAAGCGTTCTCGATGTTGGTGATGTACACCTGCGCGGCGACCGGGGACATCCAGGCGTGCGGATTCGCCCGGCCCTGGTAGGAGCCCTCGGCGATCGGGATGGTGTCGACCCCGTCGCTGAGGACCACGTGGGGGGCGTCGATCCGGTCGATGAACTTGGCGAACCAGAGTTCCAGGCCCAGGCCGTTGTCCAGGATCAGTCGGGCCCGGTCGGCCTTGCGCAGATCCGAGGGGGTCACCTCGTACTCGTGGATCTCCGCACCGGCCTTGGTGATCGACTCGACCCTGAGGTGGTCCCCGGCGACGTTGCGGGCCATGTCCGCCAGCACGGTGAACGTGGTGAGCACCACGGGCCGTTCGTCCCGTGGTTCGTCGGAGGCGTCAGCGGTGCCGCAACCGACCAGGGAGATCAGCAGGATCACCACGCAGACCAGGAGCACCGCGCCCTCCACGGCCGTGCGATGAGGACCCCGGCGGCCGTGGGCGTGGCTGCCGCGTACCAGCACCCAGCGGGGCGACTGCCCCGGTGAGGGATACAAGTTCGGCATACCGAAACCTTACTCTTAGGTCTTCCTAAGTCCAATGGACGGGGGTCCGTCACATCATGTTCGTTGATCACACTTCGGAGCCGCGCCCCTGCCGGATTGGATGGGCCTCCCGGGGGCTCCGCGAACCACCGCCCGCGCAATTCACCGGCCGGGTCCAAACGGTTTGTTTCGCCCCGGTATCCTTGGGACCTGTTGTGACTGGTGTCATGGGGCGCGAAACCGCGTCAGGAGAGAGCCGAGTCGCCCGCGGCTGACCTGGCCTCCACGAAGCGGACCGGTCCCAGGCCGCGGGCCGCCTTCGGCCAAAACGGAAGGGCTAGGGGTCAACGTGAGCCTCGTCGTCCAGAAATACGGCGGATCTTCGGTAGCGACAGCAGAGCGGATCAAGCGGGTCGCCGAGCGCATCGTGGCAACACGCAATGCCGGACACGACGTGGTCGTCGTCGTCTCGGCCATGGGTGACACCACCGATGAGCTGATGGACCTGGCACTGCAGGTCGCCCCGGTGCCGCCGGCCCGGGAGCTCGACATGCTGCTGACCTCGGGGGAGCGAATTTCCAACTCCCTGGTCGCCATGGCGATCTCGGCCCTCGGTGCGGAGGCCCGGTCCTTCACCGGCTCCCAGGCCGGTGTGCTGACGACCTCGGTCCACGGCAAGGCGCGCATCATCGACGTCACGCCGGGCCGGATCCGCTCGGCCCTGGACGAGGGCTCGATCGCCCTCGTCGCCGGGTTCCAGGGTGTCTCCCAGGACACGAAGGACATCACCACCCTCGGTCGCGGTGGCTCCGACACCACCGCCGTCGCCCTCGCCGCCGCCCTGAACGCGGACGTCTGCGAGATCTACACCGATGTCGACGGCGTCTTCAGCGCCGATCCGCGGATCGTGCCGGACGCCAAGAAGCTCGACACCATCACGTACGAAGAAATGCTCGAAATGGCGGCATCCGGCGCGAAAGTGCTGATGCTCCGCTGCGTGGAATACGCCCGTCGTTACAACGTCCCGGTGCACGTTCGCTCGTCCTACTCGGACCATGAGGGAACCGTCGTCGCCGGCAGCATGGAGGATTTGACCGTGGAACAGGCTTTGATCACCGGTGTTGCCCATGACCGCGGCGAGGCCAAGGTCACCGTCACGAACCTGCCCGACCACCCCGGTGTGGCCGCGCGGGTCTTCCGCACGATCGCGGACGCGGAGATCGACATCGACATGGTGGTGCAGAACATCTCCCACGCCGGAGAGGGCCGCACCGACATCACCTTCACCCTGCCCAAGGACGACGGCCACCGCGCCGTCGCCGCCCTGGAGGCCAAGCGGGCCGACATCGGGTTCGACAGCATCGCCTACAACGACCACGTCGGCAAGGTCTCGCTGATCGGCGCCGGGATGCGCTCCCACCCGGGGGTGACGGCGACGTTCTGCGAAGCACTGGCCGAGGCCGGGGTGAACATCGACATCATCACCACCTCCGAGATCCGCATCTCGGTGCTGGTCAAGGACACCGAGCTGGACACCGCGGTGAAGGTGCTGCACAAGGCCTTCGACCTCGGCAGTGACGAAGAAGCAGTGGTCTACGGAGGAACCGGACGATGAGTGAGCAGAGCAATTCCGATCGGGCCCTGCCCGTCGTAGCGGTGGTGGGCGCGACCGGCCAGGTCGGCGCCGTCATCCGCACCCTGTTGGCCGAGCGGGAGTTCCCGCTGTCGAAGATCCGTTTCTTCGCCTCGGCCCGTTCCGCCGGCACCACGCTGACCTTCCGCGGCGAGGAGATCCTGGTCGAGGACGCGGCCACCGCCGACGTCTCCGGGATCGACATCGCCCTGTTCTCCGCCGGTGGCTCGACCTCGCTGGCCCAGTGCCCGCGGTTCGCCGCCGCCGGGGCCAAGGTCATCGACAACTCCTCGGCCTACCGGATGGACCCGGATGTGCCGCTGGTGGTCTCCGAGGTCAACCCCGAGGCCGTGAACGACGCCCGCAAGGGCATCATCGCGAACCCGAACTGCACCACGATGGCCGCGATGCCGGTGCTCGCGCCGCTGCACCACGAGGCCGGGCTGCGCCGCCTGGTCGTCGCCACCTACCAGGCGGTGTCCGGCAGCGGGCTCGCCGGGGTCGAGGAACTGGCCGGGCAGGCCCGCGCCGTCATCGACGGGGTGGAAGGGCTGACCCACAGCGGTTCGGCCGTCGACTTCCCGGCACCGAAGAAGTACGTCGCCCCGATCGCGTTCAACGTGGTCCCGCTGGCCGGCTCCATCGTCGACGACGGCTCCTTCGAGACCGACGAGGAGCAGAAGCTGCGCAACGAGTCCCGCAAGATCCTCGAGATCCCGGACCTGCTCGTGGCCGGGACCTGCGTCCGGGTGCCGGTTTTCACCGGTCACTCACTGTCCATCCACGCCGAGTTCGCCGAGCCGATCACCGTCGAGCGGGCCACCGAGATCCTCTCCGACACCGCCGGGGTGGAACTGTCCGACGTGCCGACGCCGCTGCAGGCCGCCGGCGCGGACCCGTCCTACGTCGGCCGGATCCGTCAGGACCAGAGTGTCGCCGACGGCAAGGGTCTGGTGCTGTTCATCAGCAACGACAACCTGCGCAAGGGTGCGGCGCTGAACGCCGTGCAGATCGCCGAGATCGTCGCCGCCACGCTCTAAATCTCTCCCGCGAGTGGACTGCCACACCCCTGAAATTGGGGGGTGGCAGTCCACTCGCGGGGAAGGTCAGGTGCAGTTCACCTCGGCGATCGGCCCGCCCTCGGAGGCGACGACGTATCCGCAACCGGGCAGGTAGGACACCGCCTCGGACTGGAGCTGACGCGGCATCGGGACCTGACGGTGCGGCCAGTCCGGGAACCCCGCCGGATCCGCCCCCTGATGCGGCGCGGTGTACTCGATCGCCTGGTCGTAGGTCAGCAGCAGCACCGAGTCCGCCCTGCGCGCCGCGTCGGTGACCACGTTCCCGACCAGCAGGGATTGCAACGGCCGTGTCGGTGACGGCAGGTCGAAGGACGTCACCGGCGTGAACACCCCGCCTCCCGGCGCTCCCCGGTACACCCGGTGTTTCCCGCCGCCCTCGGGTTTGTCGATGACGATCAGGCTCCCGTCGTCGGCGACCATCAGCGCCTCGGCATCCCTGGGCCCGTCGGCATAGGTGTAGGTCCAGGCCTGCGCCGGGAACGGTGTCGACGGCAGGTTCTCCGGGTCCGGTTCGGGGATCCGGTAGACCGTCACCGAGTCCCGGCCGATGTGGTCCCCGATGTCGCCGATGTACAGGCACCGGTCCGGGGCGCCCGGGGCGCAGACCCCCGCGGACAGGGCCTCGGCGTTGGAGGCGGACATTCCGCCGACCTCCACCCGGCCCACCGGCTCCACGCCCCGTAGGACCTCGATCGAGGTGGTGCCGGTGCCGTCGTCGACCACGAAGTAGTACCCGGGGCGAGTGCTCGCAGCGATGCCGCTGACCTCCGGCGCCACCTCGACCGGAACGTCACCCAGGGATACGAGGTCGCCGTAACAGGGCGGATCATCGCAGGTCGCGCCGGAAGTGTGTGCACTGGTTGCGGGAGTGTCGGCGGTTCCGACGGCCTCCGACCGGGCAGGCGCGTCCGGACTGCTCCCGGTTGCCGGTGCTCCGGTGACCGTTGCCGGGGCCCCGGTCCCGGAGGCCGCGGAACCCGGACCGCCGTCCGGCAGAACACCGGTGCACCCGGCCAGCAACGTCAGACCCAGCAGGAGGGCCGTACCGGGAACTGCTGCCCCCAGACGCGCAGTGCCGAACAGTGCTGGACGGTGCAGAGGTGGGGGAATCATCCCCACCAGTATCCCGCGAGCGGACCTCCACACCCCAGAAACCGGGGTGTGGAGGTCCGCTCGCGGGGAGGTTCTAGCGGGGTGCGCGGTCGCCCAGGACGGTCCGCACAAAACCGATCTCCACCGCCACCTGACGCAGCCGCTCGGCGACCACCATCGACCCGTGGCCGGCGTCGTACCGGTAGAGCTGGTAGCTCTTGTCGCGTCGGTGCAGCTCGTCGAGGTAGTTGTCGATCTGCCGGATCGGGCAGCGCGGGTCGTTGGCCCCGGCCACCACGAGCACCGGTGCGCGCACCAGGTCGACGAAGGTGATCGGCGAGGCGTCGAGGTACTTGTGCCGCACCTCATCGGGGGATCCGCCGAAAAGCGCACGGTCGTAGGCCCGTAGCGGCTCCATCTCGTCCTCGTAGGCGGCGAGGTAGTCGGCCACCGGGACCCCGGCGATCACCGCAGCCCAGCGGCTGTTCTGCGTCCCGGCCGCCAGCAGGGACAGGTATCCGCCCCACGAGTACCCGGTCACCACACTCGCCCGCACGTCCACGACCCCGATCCGGACCAGGTGGTCGTGGACGGCGGCCACATCGGCCAGCTCGGTGTGGCCGACCCGCTCGGACAGGGCGTCACGCCAGGCAGAGCCGTACCCGGTGGACCCGCGGTAGTTCACCGCGACCACGCAGAAGCCCGCGTCCAGCCAGGCTGCCCGGCTCGCGTCGAAGGAGTCGTCGTCCTGAGCGGCGGGACCGCCGTGCAGCACGAACACCGTGGGCAGCGGCAGATTGCTGCCGCCGTCGAGGGCCAACGGGGGTGCCCCGACCGGCCGGGCGATCAACGCGTGGATCCGGCCGCCGCGGCCGTCGACCCAGACGTCCTGCAGCGGCTCGGATCCGGGGGCAAGGCCGCCGGGGGGTTCGAGCAGGAGGCGGTCCTGGCCGTCCGCGCCGAGCACTCGGACGCTGCCGGGGGAGGAGGCGCTGGAATGCCGGTACCAGAGGTCGCCGTCGGGCCGGGCGACCGCCCCGGAGATGACGCCGGGAGCCGCCGGGACCGGCGTCAGCGTGCCGTCGGCGAGGGTGTAGCGGAACAGCTCTGCCCGGCCGGCATGGGTGTGGACCACCAACAGGGCGGTGCCGTCCGGGTAGAAGTCCGCCTCGAGGTCGCCGGGCAGATCGATGGTCAGCTCGGTGACCCCGCCGGTGGCGACGTCCCAGATGAGGAGTTCGTCCCGACCATGGCGTTCATGCCCGACGAGCAGCCGCTGATCCCCCGCCACGGGGGAGAAGGTGAGCGCGTGCAGACCCTTCCCGGGGATGTCGGAGAGCTCGCCGATGACGGCGGCTCCGCCGGGCAGACTGGCCTCCGCGGAGCCGACGGTGGCTTCGACGCTCAATGCCCGCAGGGCCGAGTAGCGGGAATCCCCGTGCTCGGAGTGGGACAGCACCCAGATCGACTCGTCGTAGGAGAGCGCCCCGACCCCGGCATCCTCGGTGTGCCGGTAGACCACCGCGGCCTCGCCGTCACCGACGGACAGGTGCACCCGGCTGCCGTCGTCGTCGCTGAACGCGGCGAGCCGGACGGTCCGACCGATCTCCAGGCCCGCCGGATAACCCGGCGGAACCCCGGGAAGGGCCTCACGGGCGTTTCCCGGCCCCGAACCGAAGTTCTGGACCTTCCACGAGCCGAACTCGTCCCCGGCGTCGTCATCGAACCACCAGAGGGCATTGCCGTCCGCGGACAGGCCGCCGTGGACCGTCCCGTCGGGCCGGTCGGTCGCCTGGGTGTGGGTCCCGGTCGTCGAGTCCCAGCACATGAGTTCGTAGGTGCCGGTGGCGTTGGTGACGTAGCTGGTGCGCTGCGGGGCGTCCCGGGCAGGTTCGGGCAGTGCGATCCTGATGGCCGAGAAGCGCTCACGCCATCGTTGCTCCGCGGTCTCGTCGTCGAACAGGCGCTCGGGGACGGCTGCGGAGGGGTGGCTGTCGGCTGTGGAGGCCGGCTGAACTTCGGTGGTCATGGTTCCATTCTGGTCATCACTCCTTAGGAGTGCGCCATTCAGGGTGCAAACGGCCCGGTCGGCGGCGTGGCGTCGGTAGGTGCGACCCGGTTTTCCTACCCCATGGGCAGAAAACAATGCGCGCGGATGTGCGGCCCGAACGGAAAGGTCGACGTTCCGCGCCCGCGGGTGGCACACTCGCCATCGTGACTGTGCCTGCCAACTGGTATCCCGACCCCGCCGGCTCCCCGAACGTGCGGTGGTGGGACGGAACCTCGTGGACCGAGCATCTCCGGCCGGCCCCGGAGCCGGTCGCCGCGCCCGCCCAGTCCGCCGCGCCCGCCCAGCATCAGCAGACGCAGCATCAGCAGACGCCGGGGCAGCAGTACGGCCAACAGCAGTACGGCCAGCAGAACCCGGCCCAGCAGAACCCGGCCCAGCAGAACC
>QXCQ01000211.1:26828-64973 GCA_003576535.1 Nakamurella silvestris
CTACGCCCAGCAGAATCAGCACGCCCAGAACCAGTACCCACAGCAGAACGCCTACGGCCAGCAGCAGTCCTACGCCGGTGACCAGGTCGGGGCCGCAGCGGCGGCGAACCAGATCCAGCAGAACGTCCGGCACAATGCCGCGAGCGGTCAGGTCCCGGGCGGTGCCGGCTACGGCAACCCGATGAACGAGCTGATCCTGGTGGTGAACCAGAAGCGCAAGATCATCGAGCTGACCAACGAGTACGCCGTCATGAACAGCTCCGGCCAGCAGATCGGGGCCGTGGTCGAGGTCGGCCAGTCCACGGCGAAGAAGGTGGTCCGGTTCGTCAGCAGCCTCGATCAGTTCTTCACCCACACGCTCCAGGTGCGCGACAGCGCCGGGAACGTCCAGCTGGTGCTCACCCGGCCGGCCAAGGTGATGAAGTCGACCGTCATCGTGGGCAGTCCGAACGGCGGCGAGATCGGCCGGCTGGTGCAGCGCAACGTCTTCGGCAAGATCCGGTTCGGCCTGGAGTCCGGCGGACACGAGGTCGGGTCGTTGAACGCCGAGAACTGGCGGGCCTGGAACTTCTCCATCCAGGACCACACCGGTACCGAGGTCGCCCGGATCACCAAGACCTGGGAGGGGTTGATGACCACGATGTTCACGACGGCGGACAGCTATGTCGTGCACATCCATCGGCCGCTCTCCGACCCGCTCCGCTCACTTGTCGTCGCCTCGGCGTTGACGGTGGACACGGCCCTCAAACAGGACAGCCGCGGGTTCGGCTGAGCCGAGGGGGCCCAGGGATGAGCGCGCCGGGGTACTCGGGGACACCGCTGCCCCGGAAGCTGGGGATCACACCGCACTCGCGCGTGCTGGTGGTCGGCGACCCGTTGGAGCTGGATCTGGACCTGCTGCGCCCCGAGGGTGCGCCACCTGCCCACCGTCGGCCGGGCCGGGAGCCCTATGACGTGGTGCTGTTGTTCTGTACCGGCCGGGCGGCCCTGGAGGCTTCCTTCGACCGCGCCGCTGCCCGTCACACCCAGGCGGGGATGATCTGGGTCTGCTGGCCGAAGAAGGCCTCCGGGGTGCCCACCGACCTCGGGGACGGGGTGGTGCGCGAGTACGGCCTGGCCCACGGGCGGGTGGACGTGAAGGTGGCGGCGATCAGCGAGGTCTGGTCCGGGCTGAAGTTCGTCATCCGGGTCGCCGACCGGACCTCCTGAGTTCCCGTCGCGCGGTGGGATATGCGCAGTGGTGCGCGTTCACATCTGCGCATGTCCCACCGCAAGATGTCGGTCCCCGCCCCGCCCCCGGCCGCACCCGGATTCTGTTCCCGCGCACGTTGTTGCTCCTCGCGCACCGAACATCGCGCGCGAGAACGAAGAACGTGCGCGGGAACGGAAAGGGGGAGGGGTGGAGAAAGCAGAAGAGCCGGTCTCCCAAGGGAAACCGGCTCCATCTGTGCTCACTGGTCGGGGTGACAGGATTTGAACCTGCGACCTCTTCGTCCCGAACGAAGCGCGCTACCAAGCTGCGCCACACCCCGGTGAAGCTCGTTAAGTCTATCCGATGTCCGGGGGTGGTTTTGACCATTCGCGGACATCTTCCCCACGCCGCTGCGGCCCTGACGCCGGACCGGCCGGCGGCACTCCTCCGACCTCGACATACGCCTGGACATACGCCTGGACACACGCCGGGGAGCGGATCTCAGGAAGGATCGGGGCGGGGAACCAGGGTCAGCAGGGTCGCCTCGGGCCGGCACAGGAAGCGCACCGGGACGAACGGATTGGTGCCGAGCCCGGCCGAGACGTTGAGCAGCATCGAGTCCCCCCACTTGGACAGGCCACGGGCCCGGGAGCGGTCGATCCCGCAGTTCGTCACCAGCGCACCGATACCGGGCAGCCGGACCTGGCCGCCGTGGGTGTGCCCGGCCAGCACCAGGTCGTACCCGTCGGCGGCGAACGGGTCGAGCACCCGCGGCTCCGGGGAGTGGGTGACGCCGATCCGGACCACGGCGTCGTCATCGGCCGGCCCGGCGATCTTCTCGTACCGGTCGCGGCGGGTGTGCGGGTCGTTGACCCCGGCGAAGGCGATCTGCTGGCCGCGCACGGTCACCGTGGCCCGCCGGTTCGACAGGTCGGCCCAGCCGTGTTCGGTCTGGGCGGCCCGGAGATCACGCCAGGGCAGCTCCTTGCCCTGACGGGCGGGTCGGTTCGGGGTGAAGTACCGGTGCGGGCTCTTGGGCACCGGTGCGGTGAAGTCGTTGTTCCCGAACACGAACGCCCCGGGCAGTTGCAGCAGCGGGGCCAGGGCGGTCGCGGCCGTCGGCACGGCCTTGACGTGGGAGAGGGTGTCCCCGGTGTTGACGACCAGGTCCGGTCGCAGGTTCGCCAGCCCCGAGATCCAGTCGATCTTGCGTTGCTGGCCGGGAACCAGGTGCAGATCCGAGATGTGCAGCAGGCGGATCGGCCAGGAACCGGGACGCAGCACCGGCAGGGTGAGTCGTCGCAGGGTGTACAGCTGCGGCTCGACGACGGTCGCGTAGACCGCCCCCGTGACCGCGAGGGCCGTACCTGCTCCGAGAACGCCTGTGGTGAGTGTGCGGGGGTTGATCCTCACCCTCACCCGCCGGTGTTCTGCGACTGCGGGCCCTTGGAGACCTTGAGGGTGATCACCGATCCGGGCAGCGCCGAGTCCTTCGGGTCCTGGTCGATGACGGTGTTGGTCGCCAGCACGGAGCTGACGTACTCCAGTTCCTCGGGGACCTGGAAGCCCTTGCCGGCCAGGATCTCCTTGGCCGAGGTGACGGACTTGCCGACCACGTCGGGCACGATCGAGTTGCCGCTGCCGGTGACGAACTCGGCCGACTCCGGCGGGAACGGATCCGCCGGGACGTCGGCGGAGATCACCTTGAGGGCGTCGACCCAGGTGCGGGCGGGGATGCTGCCACCGCTCATCCCGCCGCCGGCCTGGGCCTCGTCGTTGGTGCAGGAGTGCAGGTTCGGGGTCACACAGATCGACCGGGGGCCGTTCTGGTAGTCCCAGGTCATCACGGCGGCGGAGTAGCGCGGGGTGAAACCGAGGAAGGCGGAGGACTTGTAGTTCTGGGTGGTGCCGGTCTTGCCGGCGACCGGGCGGCCGTCCCAGCCGCCCTCGGTGAAGGCCTTGTGGGCGGTACCGGTCAAACCGTCCTGGTCCAGGCCCGCATCCCCCTGCATGGCCTGGGAAAGGGTGTCGGCCAGCTTCGGGTCGACCACCTGCTTGCAGGGCAGGGAGGACAGGGCGACGTCGTTGCCGGTGCGATCGGCGAGCCGCTCGACGGGGGACGGCGGGCACCAGACGCCGGAGGAGGCGAGGGTGGCACCGACGTTGCTCAGCTCGGTCGGGCTGACCGGGGTGACACCGAGGGTGAAGGACACCATCTTCTGGGCGGAGACCTGGTCGGCGTAGCTGCCGGTCATCTCGGAGAAGGCGGGCTCGACGTCACCGGCGGGCAGTTCGTACCCGCGCAGCCCCAGCCGTACGGCCATGTCGGCGACGTCCTTGAGGCCGATGTCCTCCTCGAGGGAGACGAACGGGGTGTTCGGGCTGGTCGCCAGGGCCTGTTTCATCGTCATCTTGTCCGGGTAGTTGCCGGAGTTGGTGATGTCCCGGCTGCCGGTGTTGATGACGCTGGAGTAGGCCTTGGGCACGTTCAGGACCGAATCGGTGCCCAGACCCTTCTCCAGGGCGGCGGCCGCGGTGAAGATCTTGAACACCGACCCGGCGCCGAGCGGGGCGAAGGTGGTGGTCAGCCGCTGCAGGGTCTGGCCCTTGTCCTCGTCGTTGCCGTAGGGACGGTTCACCGCCAGTGCGACGACCTTCCGGCTGGACTTCCCGGGCTCGATGACGGAGATGACGTTGGCCACCCGTTTCGCCTCGTCCGGGTTGGCGTTGTTGTCGACCGAGTCCTTCGCCGCCTTCATCGCCTTCGGATCGAGGTTGGTGTAGATCGTGTAGCCACCGGTCTCCAGCTGGGCCTTCGTGATGGGGTCGGTCGGCCGCGAGGCGAGGTAGTCCAGGACGTACTGGCAGTAGTAGCCCTGGGCGGAGGCGTTCGGTGCCGAGTAGCAGCCGTTCGCCGTGGTGTTCGGGGTGAAGTCGAAGTTGGTCTTCTTCGCCTCGGCGTTCTCCTTCGGGGTGATCTTCTTCTCCCGGAGCATGGCGTCGAGGACCACGTTCCGCCGGGACTGGGCCGCCTCGGCGGTGGCCCGGTTCAGCGGGTTGTACTTCGTGGGGTTCTGCAACATGCCTGCCAGCAGGGCGGCCTGGGGCAGGGTGAGTTTCGCCGCGGAGGTGCCGAAGTAGTACTGGGAGGCGGCCTCCGCGCCGTAGGTCGCGGTGCCGAAGCCGACCAGGTTGAGGTACCGCTCGAGGATGTAGTTCTTGTTGTTGTGCTGCTTCTCGATCGTGATGGCGGCCTTGGCCTCACGGAGTTTGCGGATCGGGGTCGGCGCGATGGCCTCGGCCCGCTCGGTGTCCGATTTCGCCTCGACCAGCAGCTTGTAGTTCTTCACGTACTGCTGGGTGAGGGTGGAGGCCCCGCCGAAGTCCTTGATCAGCGCGCGGGAGGTGCTGCGCCAGTCGACACCGGGGTGCAGGTAGAAGCGCCGGTCCTCCATGGAGATGACGGCCCACTTGAGGTAGTCGGAGATCTCCGACAGCGGCTTGTAGACCCGGTTCTGGGTGTAGAAGATCGCGATGGTGTTGCCGTCGGCGTCCACCATGGTGCTGCGCTCGGGGAAGTCCCCGTCCATCGGGTCGGAGGCAGCACTGTCCACCGCGTCGACCACGTGGGTCGATGTCCAGGCCATGCCTGCCGCGTAGGGCAGCAGCAGAACCGCCACCAGGAACCCGGAGATCAGGGCTCCGACCGTCAATTTTCCGATACCACTCATAACCCGCACGCAGATCAGGGTACGGGTTGTCCATGTGCGCCATCTGCGATTTGCCTGCATCCGGCTGCCGCCCCCGGAGCCGTCTGTGAAAAAACCTGGGCCGGATCGGGAACCTTCGCCCCCCGGGACGCATCTGATCAATATCGAGCCGAACCGAAACAGGCTCACCCCCCACCGCGTTGCGGGGGTAACGAAAATGATCCTTTGCGAAAGGTGTGCACGGTGGCTACTCGCTCACTGCAGATGGTGCCGTCGGGGCCCGCAGCAACTGCGCTCCCCGATATGCCGTCGGCCCAGATCCCCTGGAACCGCCGCGGCCTGTGTGTCAACGCCGAGCCGGATGCGATGTTCGTCACCGGTGCGGCCCAGCGGGAGGCGGCCCGGCTCTGCGCGGGTTGCCCGGTCCGGATGGAATGCCTCGCCGACTCCCTGGACAACAGGATCGAGTTCGGGGTCTGGGGCGGGATGACCGAACGCCAGCGCCGGGCGCTGTTGAAGGAACGGCCGGATGTCTACAGCTGGCTGGCGGTACTGCAGGAAGCACGGGAGGCGGCGGTGCGGTCCGCCGCCAGCTGAACCACGGACGAAGGTCGCGTCATTCCCGGATGCCCCGGGGAGCAGACCCCCGGATGCCCCGGGTGGCGGACACGCGAACTCCCCGGAGCGGGTTCGGTGCGGGTCATTGGTCGGTAAGCCGCCGGCCGATCTCGCGGAGGGACTCCAGATCGTGGGCGTCGGCCGCCAGGGCCGGCACGGCCGCGATCGGCAGGGTCGGATGGGCCCGCACGATGCGCGACCGCATCCGCTGCTCGACCGCATGCACGGTCATCCTCTCGGCGTGGACCGCCAGAACGGCCGAGGCCAGCGGGGAGGTACCGGCGAGCCGGGCGGCCGCCGTCTCGGCGACACCGCCGGAGAGATCGGCCAACGGCGGATGGGTGCGGTTGAGGACGAGCCCGGCGAGCGGCATCTGCTCCTCCTGCAGCCGGTCGGCGAAGTAGGACGCCTCCCGGACCGCGTCCGCCTCGCAGGTGGCGACGACGAGGAACTGGGTTCCCGGGGCTCGCAGCAGGGTGTACGTGGCCTCGGCCCGGGCCCGGAAGCCGCCGAACATGTCCTCGAACAGCTGGACGAACTGGGCCGCGTCGTTGAGCAGCTGGCCGCCGATGATGGTGGTCACCGCCTTGGAGAACAGGTTCAGCCCGGCCCCGACGATCTTCATCACCCCTCGTCCCGGGGTGGTCAGCATCCGGATCACCCGTCCGTCCAGGAACGAGGCGAGGCGTTGCGGGGCGTCGAGGAAATCCAGGGCCGACCGGCTGGGCGGGGTGTCGACGACGATCAGGTCCCACTCGCCCGTGGCTGCCAGCCGGCCGAGTTTCTCCATCGCCATGTACTCCTGCGTCCCGGAGAAGGAGCTGGAGATCGTCCGGTAGAAGGGGTTGGCGAAGATCGCCTCGGCCCGCTCCGGGGTGGAGTGGGCCAGCACCATCTCGTCGAAGGTCCGGCGGGTGTCGAGCATCATCGCCCACAGCTCGCCGCCGTCCTCGGCCGCGGCGTCACCGATGTCCACCCGGCGCGGGGTGTTGTCCAGTGCCGTCAACCCCATCGACTGGGCCAGACGTTTGGCCGGATCGATGGTCAGGACCGCCGTCCGTCGGCCGTACTCGGCGGCCCGCAGGGCCAGGGCTGCCGCCGTGGTCGTCTTCCCCACCCCGCCGCTGCCACAGGTGATGATCACCTTGGTCGCCGGGTCGAACAGGATCCGGTCGAGGTCCAGGGCGGGAACCCGCGAGGTCATCGGACCCCCTGGGCGGTGAGCGCCTCGGTGAGCTCGTAGACCCCGCCGAGGTCCGCACCGTCGGCGAGGAACGGCAGGGTCAGCACGGGCAGGCCGGCACCGCGGACGACCGACTCGGACTCCGCCTCGGCCAGCACCTTGATCGCATGTTCGGTGGCCTCGGCCGCCAGCCCGTCCACAAGCGCGTCGGTGACGGTGATCCCCGCGCCGGCCAGGTCCGCGGCCAGCTCCTCCAGATCCAGTGTCCCCCGCGCCGCCGGTTCCAGGGCCGTCCCGTTCAGGTGCGCCCCGGTCGCCGCGTTGATGATGAGCGAACCCACCGGGAGGTCGGCGTCCCGCAGCTCGGCGATCGTCTCCATCATCTCCACCACGGGCATCTCCTGCAGCAGGGTCACCAGGTGGACCATCGTGTCGGCCGAGTGCAGGAGGGTGACGACACCGTCGGCCTGGTTCCGGATCGGCCCCTTGCGGGCCAGGTCGGCCATGGCCACGGTGACGTTCAGGAAGGTCACCACCCGGCCGGTGGGGGGCGCGTCCACCACCACGGCGTCGTAGACGGGCTTGCCGTTCGGGCCGAGACGACCGACGCATTCCTTGGCCTTGCCGGTCAGCAGGACGTCCCGCAGTCCCGGGGCGAGGGTGGTGGCGAACTCGACGGCCCCGAGTCTTTTCAAGGTCCGCCCGGCGAAACCGAGGTTGTAGAACATGGCGAAGTACTCCATCAACGCGGCCTCGACGTCGATGGCCAGGGCGCGGACCTCGCCGCCGCCGGGGGCGACGGCAACCTTGCGTTCCTCGTAGGGCAACGGCGGGAGGTCGAAGAGCTGGGCGATGCCCTGGCGTTCCTCGACCTCGATCAGCAGCACCCGACGGCCGTTGCTGGCCAGGGACAGGGCCAGAGCGGCGGCGACGGTGGTTTTCCCGGTGCCTCCCTTGCCGGTGACGATGTGCAGGCGGGCCCGGGCGGCCGCATCGGTCCAGCCGGGTGGCGGCGCGGGTTCGGGGTTGGGGGTCCCGTTTGGGGCTGTTGCTGGGGTCGCCGACACGTTTTCAGCGTACGTCCGCCGTTCCCGGGCTCCCCACCGGCCACGGTGGAGGGGGTGAGTACCTTCACAGCGAATCGGATCGGCCGATCACCATCACCCGCCCGCTGATGGTGAGGAGCCGACCGTCGGCCACCCGTCGAATCCCCAGCCGTCGGGGCCTGGGCGGGGTGCGGCCGTCGTACCGCCAGCGGGCCTCGACGAGGGCGAGCTCGCGCTCGGCGATCTCCGGAAGGGCGGCGCGGCCCTGGAGCTCCCGGGCCAGGTCCCAGCCGTCCCGCAAGGATCCGGCGGTCGGCCTGGCACCGGCCCACTCGGCGAAGACGCGGTGCCAGTCCGGACCGAGGCCGGCGGCCAGCAGCGGCCAGCGCCGGGCCACCTCGCCGGCTCGTTTGTACAGCAGGGCACGGGCGGCGATACCCAGCCGGACCGGGTCCATCCCCGCCGGGACCGGGGCACCGGCGGTGAGCGCGGCGACCAGCTCGGCCTGCCGAGCGGCCAGGCTCACGGCCCGGCCGGGGTGACGGGCGGGTACCCGGAGGCGGTGGCGATCCCGTCCAGCTCGACGGTCAACTGACCGGCCGGCGGGTAGTGGCCGTCACGTTCGAGCATCAACGCGGGCGGGCGGTGCCGGTCGCACAGGGCCTCGACCAGGTCGAACACCTCCGGCGGGACCGGGTCGGTGTGGGTGTCGTGGTAGACGCCCTCGTGCATCGAGCCCCCGGCGACATGGACGTAGGCCACCCGGTCGAGCGGGACGGCGTCGAACAGGCCGCTGGGCGGCTCCCCCCGGTTGATCGCGTTCGCGTAGACATTGGCCACATCCAGCAGCAGCAGGGCCCCGGTCCGCTCCAGGATCTCGCTGATGAACTGGCCCTCGGTGAGTTCGTCCTCCGGCCAGTCGAAGATGGCGGCGATCGGTTCGAGGGCGAAGGGGATGTCCAGTTCCTGCTGGACCAGCCGGGTGTTCGCCACAACCGCATCGACGGCCTCCCGGGTCCGGGGCAGCGGCAGCAGATGGCCCGCCTCGACCCCGCCGGCCCGGACGAAGGCGATGTGTTCGCTGGCCAGCGGCGCCTCGAGCCGGTGGGCGGCAGCGACGAACTGACGGAGCCGATCGGGTTCGATCGGGTCCGCCCCGCCGATCGACAGCCGGGTTCCGTGCGGGACGACGGCGACCCCGCGGTCGCGGAGGGCCTTCAGGGCCGCCGGGATCGGCAGGTGCTCGTCGATGGCCTCGGCCACCACCTCGACGAATTTCAGGCCGGGCAGACCGTCGATGTACCCGGCGATCTCCGGCCGCCAGCCGATGCCGACCCCCCAGTCGGGGAGGCCGCCGGCCCCGATCAGCCCCGTGGGTCCGGCCGGTCCCGCCTTGTCAGCCACCACAGCCGCCGCCTCCACCACAGCCGCCCCCGCCGCCCCCGCCGCAGCTGCTGCCACTGGAACAGCTGCTGCCACCGGAGGATCCCGAGTCGGTGCTCGCCCCGTAGTTGCCCAGGAACACGCCACCGCTGTCGCCGAAACCGCCGGTGGCCATCCGGTTGATCCCGGTGGCCGCGGCGAAGGCCGGGTCCATGGCCCACAGGGACGCCGCACCGAACAGGGCCACCCCGAGCCCCGCGCCGGCGGCGCCGTAGGTGGTCCAGGACGGGGACTGGGACGGGGCCAGGTGGGTGTTCCGTCGGCGCAGGGTGAACAGCTGGGCGTTCCCGGCCCTGGTCCGGACGGGGGTCCTGGCCAGCATGACGCAGCTGAACAGGGCGAGCACCGCTGTCGCGAGGATCAGGTACGTCACCGACCGGTTGTTCTGCACACCGGCCACGATCCGGGCCACTCCGACGCCGACCAGGGCGAACAGCGGCAGCAGTGCCAGCCGCATCGCCGCCCGGTCCCCGGCGCTGAGCAGCAGCCGGGCCGATTCCAGCCGCCGGCGGACGGCGGTCAGGGCGGGGGACAGCAGTGAGGACCGTTCAAGGCCGGTGGTCGGGAGCTGCTGCCAGGCCGCCTGGTACACCGCCTGGTCGAGTTCGGACATGCCGGCCGGCAACGGTCCGCTGGTGGCAAGCCGTTTCCCGGAGAGCGATCCGATCGCCCCGGCCACCCGCAGGGCACCGATGCTGGCGTACACCGCCTGTCGGGGTCCGCCGGCGAGGTAGGCGATCTCCTGGGTGGTCTGGTCCGACCAGGAGCGGGTTTTTCCCCGCCGGATCCGGCTGCGGAAGAGAAGGACACCCAGCAGCACCACCACGCCGGTGACGATGTAGAACCGCAAGAAGTTCGGGCCGGAGATCCCCCAGGTGTCGCCCGTCGCCGCGAGTTGATCCATCCGATCCTCCTTCTGCCAAACGAACTGTCTGCAGATGATGTCAAACGCCTGCGGCGGATGGTTTGTTGTGTCCCGGGCGAATCGCGTGTGGATCCGGTTCAGCTCGCCATGGCCATCGCCAGGATCGCCAGGGCCGGTACCGCCAACAGGATCAGGCCGAGCCACAACGGCAGCAGGAGGACCAGGACGAAGCCGATCGGGATCGCCACCGCGAACGGCAGGGCCCGGCGGTTGGCCTGCGCCGTCGTCCAGCCGGGACGGTCCCGCAGGGTGTCCAGCCACAGCAGCAGCAGGACCGTGATCAGAACCGCCTCGATCGCCGCCGCCGTCCAGTTCACCCACGTCATCTGCTCAGGGTAGAGGCCGCTCCCTTGCTGCGGGGCTGCGGCGGTGACGAGGTGACCGCCGTATCGACCGACACCTTAAGGTGTCGGTATGTCGCAACCAACGCCCCGACGCACGTGGGAATACGCCACGGTGCCGTTGCTCAGCCATGTCACCAAGCAGATCCTCGACACGTGGGGGGAGGACGGCTGGGAACTCGTCTCGGTCATCCCCGGACCCAACCCGGAACAGCTCGTCGCCTATTTCAAGCGGGAGCGGGTGTGACGGCCGAGCAGTCCGGGACGCACAGCGCCCGGCTCGCCGAACTGGGGATCACCCTGCCGGCCGCCCCCGCGGCGGCCGGTTCGTACCTGCCGACCGCCCGGACCGGGAACCTGGTGTTCACCGCCGGTCAGCTGCCCTTCGTCGACGGTGTGCTCGCCGGCACCGGCAAGGTCGGGGATGCCGTCTCGGTCGAGGACGCGAACGCCTACGCCCGGCTGTGCGCCGTGAATGCGCTGGCCGCGGTGCACGCCGCCGTCGGGATCGATGCGGTGGTCCGGGTGGTCAAGGTCGTCGGCTTCGTCGCCTCGGCCGAGGGTTTCACCGGCCAGCCAGGCGTCATCAACGGAGCCTCCGACCTCCTGGTCGAGGTCTTCGGCGAGGCCGGACGACACGCCCGCTCGGCCGTCGGGGTCAGCGAGCTGCCGCTCGGCACCCCCGTCGAGGTGGAGATGATCGTCGAGGTCCGCTAGCACCACCCCTGACCCAGATCCTGCGGTGGGACATGCGCAGCTTTTCGGCTGTTTTCGTGCGCATGTCCCACCGCGGGATGCCGGGCCGGGATCAGCCGCGGCCGGGATCAGCCGGGGCCGGGGGCGCCGGGAGCCTCGGCAGTACCGGGCAATGACGGCAGGGATGGCAGGGCCGCGATCAGCTTGGCCCGCAGGACCGCCGCCTGTTCGGCGAACTCCCGCTGGGCCGCCACGTACTCCGCCTTGCCCGCTGCGGTCTCGATCGTCACCGGTGCGAAACCCAGGGCCGTCAGATCGTAGGGGGAGGCGCGCATGTCCAGTTCCCGGATCCGCCTGGTCAACCGGAAACACTCCAGCACCAGGTCCGAGGAAATGACGGGCACCATCTTGTAGGCCCATTTGTACAGATCCATGTTCGCGTGCAGGCATCCCGGCTGTTCCATGCCGACCCGTGAGTGCACGTCCGGGGCGAGCAGATTCCTGCCCCGGGCCGGCGGTGTGAAGAACCGGAACGCGTCGTGGTGGCTGCATTTGATCTGGTGGGACTCGACGACCTGATCCGTTTCGGCCTGCGACAAACGCAAGGGCCACGTCGGGTGCCGCCGGAGGTCGTCGGCCTGTCGGTAAACCATCGCCCATTCATGCAGACCGAAACAACCGAATTGCCCGGTCGCCTTCGCTGTGGCCGGAAGCAATTCGCTGACAAGCCTGTAGGTTCCGCCGCGATCGGCCGCAAAACGGGCGACGTCGACCGTGGCCACGTTTGTGCCGGACACATCGACGGTCCGGTAGAACCGCCAGGAGGAATGTTCGTCGGCACCCACCAGCCCGATACCCGCTCCGGGATGCCAACGGCGTAATTGGGCCGGGCGAAGTGAATAATAGGTGAAGAGAAAGTCCTCGACCGGATGTTCGACATGACTGCTCGCGCGCACTTGATGACGCTGCGTCAATTCGTCGACGGCGGTCGCGTGGGCCAATTCACGGCTTTTCCAGTCCCGTTCCTCCCACACGATCCCCGGCGCGGGGGCGTCGAGGGTCCAGGCATCGACGGGTGGGATGGGCACCGGCCCATTGTGCCTTGACCGGACGGTGCCCTCTCGACTTCCCTGGCCTGCCCGACCTCCGCTGCCGATGATGGCCGAGATCATGCCTCGGGGCGGTGCCGGCGCGGACAAACCGGTGGCACCGGACAAGTAGGCTCACCTGTTGTGAGTGCTGCCAAGACCCCCGCCCCCGACCTGCCCGACCTGACCGACGCGGATCAGGTCGATGACCTGCCGGAACAGCTCCGCGTCCGCCGGGAGAAGCGGGAACGACTGATCGAGGCGGGTATCGACCCCTACCCGGTCGGTGTCGAGCGGACCACCACCCTCGCTGCGCTGCGGGAGGCCCACACGGACCTGCCGGCCGACACCCACACCGGGGACGTCGTCGGGATCACCGGGCGCGTCATCTTCATGCGCAACTCCGGCAAGCTCTGCTTCGCCACCCTGCGCGAGGGGGGCGCCGGTGAGATGGGCACGGAACTGCAGGTCATGATCTCCCTGGCCGGCGTCGGCGAGGAGGCCCTCGCCGCCTGGAAGGCCGATGTCGACCTGGGTGACCACGTCTTCGTGCACGGCGAGGTGATCACCTCCCGCCGCGGCGAGCTGTCGGTGATGGCAGACCGCTGGCAGTTGACCGCCAAGACCCTGCGGCCGCTCCCGGTGGCCCACAAGCCCATGTCCGAGGAGAGCAGGGTCCGTCAGCGCTACGTCGACCTGATCGTGCGCCCGCAGGCCCGCCGCTCGGTGGAGATCCGCTCGATCGTCACCCGGTCGTTGCGGGAGACCCTCTACGGGCGCGGGTACCTGGAGGTCGAGACGCCGATGCTGCAGGCCATCCACGGTGGTGCGGCGGCCCGGCCCTTCGTGACCCATCTCAACGCGATGGACATGGACGTGTTCCTACGGATCGCCCCGGAACTCTTCCTCAAGCGCGCGGTGGTCGGCGGCATCGACAAGGTCTTCGAGATCAACCGCAACTTCCGCAACGAGGGTGTCGACTCCTCGCACTCCCCGGAGTTCACCTCCCTGGAGACCTACGAGGCCTACGCCGACTACAATGTCAAGGCCGAGATCACGGCCGAGCTGATCAAGAACGCCGCAACGGCGGTGTTCGGCTCCACCGTCGTCACCCATGCCGACGGCAGCACCCACGACCTGGGCGGGGACTGGAAGCAGATCACCCTCTACGGCTCCCTCTCGGCGGCGGCGGGGGAGGAGATCGACGTCAACACCCCGATGGCCGACCTGGTGAAACTCGCCGAGAAGCTGTCGGTGCCGGTGGCGCCGCACTACGGTCCGGGCAAGCTGGCCGAGGAGCTGTTCGACGAGCTGGTGGTGCCCTCGCTCACCGCACCGACCTTCGTCCGTGACTTCCCGGTGGACACCTCCCCGCTCACGCGTGAGCACCGGGACACCCCGGGGCTGACCGAGAAATGGGACCTGTACATCGGCGGGTACGAGACGGCGACGGCGTATTCGGAGCTGGTGGACCCGATCGTGCAGCGTGAGCGGTTCGTCGAGCAGGCCCGGTATGCGGGCCTCGGCGACGACGAGGCGATGAAGCTCGACGAGGACTTCCTGCGTGCCATGGAGTTCGGCATGCCCCCGTCCGGCGGAATGGGAATGGGTGTGGATCGCTTGATCATGGCCCTGACCGGCCTCGGGATCCGGGAAACAATCCTGTTCCCCTTTGTCCGCCCGGGGGATTGAACCAAGCGGAAACATTTAGTCCCACTGGGACTTACGGATATGCGAACGATCCGAGAACGGTCTGTGACGGACCTGTGTGAGAAGTGAACCTCTCGTGACCGACGGTTAGCGGGACGGAAATCCAATACACAGGTTCTTTTGACGCGCGTGTCGGGGAATTTGTATTTGGGTGCACTGCGCCTATGCTGGCGTTTAGGTTTTTTACGGATACTCGTGACCGACCGTACGCCGGGAACCCGCGTGCGTCGGGTACAACAACGGTCCAGCTGTTCCGTGCGACGGATCAACTGGGATGACCGGGGCGTTGTGCTCAGCCGGCCCTTGCAAGTGAAGACCAGCGGCGGGGCTCCGCCACGGAAGCTTTCAAGAAAGGAACGCAGCATGGCAACTCAGACCACCGTCACTTTGGTTGACGACATCGACGGTTCGGCAGCATCGGAGACCGTTGCCTTCTCGTTCGACGGCCATCATTACGAGATCGACCTCAGTGACAAAAATGCCAAAAGATTCCGTGATTCTTTGGCCAACTACGTCGGTGCGGCCCGTCCGGCCGAGGAACCGGCCCGCCGCCGCGGCCCCGGACGTCCCCGTGGCAGCCGGACCACCCGCTCCGGCGGGCGGGGCGCGGTCGACCGCGAGCAGACCACCGCGATCCGCGACTGGGCCCGGAAGAACGGGTTCGCCGTCTCCGACCGTGGTCGGCTGTCCGCGGGTGTGCTCGAGGCCTTCGAGGCGGCGCACTGATCTCGGCTCGTCCGGTTCTTGCGTCCACCGGGGCTCCAGCGTTCGCGCAGGAGCCCCGGTGTGACGCGACCGGCGCATGCCTTCCGCCGCGACCGGCGCATGCCTTCCGCACAGCCCTCGCCGGACCTCCGGCGGGGGCTGTGCGCCGTCCTGCGGCAGGAAGACGGCTGTTTCGCCCTCGGCGTAGCCCAGGCCCTGGTGGAACGAGATCGGCTGCGGCAGCGTTGTAGAGACAGTACGAGCACGCAACGGCGAGCCCGTACACCGATGTATTCGGACCGGGGTCACACCCGGACCCGTCTACAGTGGGTGGTACTTGAACTGGGTGGTACCTGCACTCGAAGCGGGGTCTGCGAAGAACCCGTGGGATACAGGTCGTCCGCACTAGGCCGTCCGAAAGTTGAGCACCTTCGTATCCACTACGAAGGCGTACGCCCCAAGGAGTGCACATGTTTGAACGGTTTACCGACAGAGCTCGGCGGGTTGTCGTCCTGGCGCAGGAAGAAGCCAGGCTGCTCAATCACAACTACATCGGGACCGAGCACATCCTGCTCGGCCTCATCCACGAGGGCGAAGGTGTCGCAGCCAAGGCCCTGGAATCCCTCGGCATCGCGCTCGAGGGTGTCCGCTCGCAGGTCGAGGAGATCATCGGACAGGGCCAGCAGGCCCCGTCCGGTCACATCCCCTTCACCCCGCGTGCCAAGAAGGTGCTCGAGCTGAGCCTGCGCGAGGCGCTGCAGCTCGGCCACAACTACATCGGGACCGAGCACATCCTGCTCGGCCTCATCCGTGAGGGCGAGGGCGTCGCCGCCCAGGTGCTGATCAAGCTGGGAGCCGACCTCAACCGGGTCCGCCAGCAGGTCCTGCAGCTGCTCTCCGGCTACCAGGGCAAGGAGACGGCCGCCTCCGAGGGCGGTCGTTCCGAGGGCACCCCGTCGACCTCGACGGTGCTCGACCAGTTCGGTCGCAACCTCACGCAGTCCGCACGGGAGTCCAAGCTCGACCCCGTCATCGGCCGCGAGAAGGAGATCGAGCGGGTCATGCAGGTGCTGTCCCGTCGCACCAAGAACAACCCGGTGCTGATCGGTGAGCCCGGTGTCGGCAAGACCGCGGTCGTCGAGGGTCTGGCCCAGGCGATCATCCGCGGGGACGTGCCGACGACCCTCAAGGACAAGCAGCTCTACACCCTCGATCTCGGTTCCCTCGTCGCCGGCTCCCGGTACCGCGGTGACTTCGAGGAGCGGCTGAAGAAGGTGCTCAAGGAGATCCGCACCCGCGGCGACATCATCCTGTTCATCGACGAGATCCACACCCTCGTCGGTGCCGGTGCCGCCGAGGGCGCGATCGACGCCGCCTCCATCCTCAAGCCGATGCTGGCCCGTGGCGAGCTGCAGACCATCGGTGCGACCACCCTCGACGAGTACCGCAAGTACGTCGAGAAGGATGCCGCCCTGGAGCGTCGGTTCCAGCCGATCCAGGTCGGCGAGCCGACCGTGGTCCACACCATCGAGATCCTCAAGGGCCTGCGTGACCGCTACGAGGCGCACCACCGCATCACCATCACCGATGACGCGTTGGTCGCCGCGGCCACCCTGGCCGACCGGTACATCAACGACCGGTTCCTCCCGGACAAGGCGATCGACCTGATCGACGAGGCCGGGGCCCGGATGCGGATCCGCCGGATGACCGCTCCGCCGGACCTGCGCGACTTCGACGAGAAGCTCGCCAACGTCCGCCGCGAGAAGGAGTCGGCGATCGACTCCCAGGACTTCGAGAAGGCCGCCTCCCTGCGCGACTCCGAGAAGCAGCTGTTGCTGAAGAAGGGTGAGCGGGAGAAGGCCTGGAAGGCCGGGGACCTGGACGTCGTCAGCGAGGTGGACGACGAGCAGATCGCCGAGGTCCTGGCCAACTGGACCGGGATCCCCGTGTTCAAGCTGACCGAGGAGGAGACGACCCGTCTGCTCAAGATGGAAGATGCCCTGCACAAGCGGATCATCGGCCAGGAGGAAGCCGTCAAGGCCGTCTCCCAGGCTATCCGTCGTACCCGTGCCGGGCTCAAGGATCCGAAGCGGCCGTCCGGTTCGTTCATCTTCGCCGGCCCGTCCGGTGTGGGTAAGACCGAGCTGACCAAGGCGCTCGCGGAGTTCCTCTTCGGTGACGAGGACGCACTCATCCAGGTCGACATGGGCGAGTTCCACGACCGGTACACCGCGTCGCGTCTCTTCGGAGCGCCTCCCGGATACGTCGGTTACGAAGAGGGTGGGCAGCTCACCGAGAAGGTGCGCCGCAAGCCGTTCTCCGTTGTCCTGTTCGACGAGATCGAGAAGGCGCACCCGGACATCTACAACACCCTCCTGCAGGTGCTCGAGGACGGGCGTCTGACGGATGGCCAGGGACGCACGGTCGACTTCAAGAACACGGTCATCGTGTTCACCTCCAACCTGGGAACCTCGGACATCTCCAAGGGTGCGGGCCTCGGCTTCGCCCACGGCAATGACGCGGAGACCAACTACGACCGGATGAAGCAGAAGGTCAACGACGAGCTGAAGCGCCACTTCCGCCCGGAGTTCCTGAACCGGATCGACGACACCATCGTCTTCCACCAGCTGACCACGCACGAGATCCACCAGATGGTCGATCTCATGCTGATCCGGGTGGCCACGGCCTTGAAGAACAAGGACATGGGCATCGAGGTGTCGCCGGCGGCCAAGGAGCTGTTGGGCCAGCGCGGATTCGATCCCGTCCTGGGTGCGCGGCCGCTGCGCCGCACCATCCAGCGGGAGATCGAGGACAAGCTGTCCGAGAAGATCCTGTTCGACGAGATCCGGCCCGGCCAGATCGTCATCGTCGATGCCGAGGGCGAAGGCAACGAGCGGGTGTTCACCTTCCGGGGTGAGGACAAGCCGTCGCTGGTCCCCGACGCGGTCCCGGCGGCGCTCCTCACCAAAGAGGGCGACGTCTAAGAACTGGAACTGAGAAGGGCCCGGGTACATCCACTTCGTGGAGGTGCCCGGGCCCTTCTCTGTTCCAGGTGCATCCTGCGGTGGGATATGCGCAGCTGTGAACGCTCACAGCTGCGCATATCCCACCGCGCGATGCGGGGTTGGCCGGCGGGGCATGAGATCGTGGGGGCATGTCGGCTGCAGAGGTCCTCGGGTGGGTTGCCGCCGCGTTCAGTGCCACCCTCGCCCTTCCGCAGATGCTGCGGATCTTCCGCACCCGCTCGGTGGCCGGGCTCAGTCTGGTCACCTGGCAGATGATGTTCCTGGCCGGGTTCGGCTGGACCATCCACGGGTTCGTGGTCGGACGCGCCCAGATCATCGTGCCGAACGTGCTGCTGGCCCTGGCCGCCGGGACGGTGCTCTGGCAGATCGGCCGGGCCCATCGGCTCAGCCTCGCCGGGACCTGGTTGCTGCCCCTGGCCATCGGTGCCACCGCCACCCTGGCCGAGGCGACGATCGGGCCGGTCGCCTTCGCCGTCATCATGTTCATCCCGGCCGCCGTCGGTCAGATCGCGCAGATCCGGGAGATCCGCGCCGCCGACGACCTCAGCGGGGTGTCCCTGTCCACCCTGTCGATCAACCTCGGCAGCCAGTTCGTCTGGCTCAGTTACGCGATCCCGACCGGCGAGACCGCGATCATCTGGATCGCCATCCCGCTCGCGGTGCTGATGGCGGCTGTCCTCGGGGCACTGCTGATCCGCCGCCGTCAACTGGCAGCGGCACCCAGTTTCGCCTGATCAATCCACATCCTGCGGTGGGATATGCGCAGGTGTGCGCGCTCACGGCTGCGCATATCCCACCGCAGGATGCACGGCACGTGCCGGATCCGGGCCTCAGCCGGGGAGGGCGTAGGTCCCGTCCGGCAGGACGACGGCGAGCCGATCCGCCACCAAGGAGGCCAGACACCGCTCCCGCTGCTCGGGAACGTCCCAGACCAGCTCGATCATCGCCGCCGGAACGGGCTCGGTGGATTCGCGCAGGACGGCCATGATCCGGCCGCGCACCTGACGGTCGGTGCCCGCCCAGGCCTGGGTGGTCCGCCGGATCTCCGAGGCGGGCCGACCCGCCGCCACCCAGGCGCACCCGTCGACCAGGGGACAGCTCGGACAGTCGGGATTGGTAGCGGTGCAGACCAGAGCCCCCAGCTCCATCACCGCGGCGCTGACCCGCGCAGCCACCGACGGCTCGGCGGGCAGCAGGGATTCCATCAGCACCCGGTCGGCGGCGGTCGCCGGTCCTGCATCGGTGTTCCCCCGGACGACCCGGTTGAGCACCCGTCGCACATTGGTGTCGACCACGGGGGTCCGTCGGCCGAAGGCGAAGGCGGCGATGGCCCGGGCCGTGTAGTCGCCGATCCCGGGCAGTTCCAGGAGCTGCTCGACCTGTTCCGGGACCGCACCGTCGTAGCGCAGGGTCAACTCGGTGGCGCAGGCGTGCAGACGCAGGGCCCGGCGGGGGTAGCCCAGTCGTCCCCAGGACCGGACCGCCTCGCCGGGGGAGTCGGCGGCCAGGTCGGCCGGGGTGGGCCACCGCTGCATCCAGGCGAGGAACACCGGCAGCACCCGCGCCACCGGTGTCTGCTGCAACATGAACTCGCTGACCATGACGGCCCACGGGGTCGCACCCCGGCCACGCCACGGCAGATCACGTCCGTGGTCGTGGAAGAACCCGAGGATCGGTTCCGCGGGCAGCGGGTCGGATATCGGGTTCAGTCGGCGAACACCTCTTCCAGCAGACCGGACTTGACGTCGAAGACGAAACCACGAACGGCGTTGGTGTGTTTGAGGAATCGGGAGTCGCGGACGCGGCGCAGGGATTCGCGCACCGAATCGTGCGGGTCCTTGAACGCCTGGACGGACCAGGTGGGTCGGTAGCCGGCGAACTGGGCCAACATGGTCCTGAAGTCCTCCTCGTCCAACGCGGCGAGACCGCAGTCGGTGTGGTGGACGATCATGATCTCCTCCGTTCCCAGGGCGTGCTGGGAGATGGACAGCGACCGGATGATGTCGTCGCTCACCACACCTCCGGCGTTGCGCAACAGGTGCGCCTCGCCGGGGACGATGGCAAAGGCGGCGTGCGCGTCGACCCGGGCGTCCATGCACAGCACCATCGCGATCCGCAGGGTCGGCCGCGGGCCGACCCAATAGGGATGGGACATCGCCAGCGCGCGGTTGCGTTCCAGCAGTTCGTCGATTGCACCCATGACGGGTTCCTCCTTGTCGGACGTGCCCGCCCGAGCGGCGTCGGGGGCGGGGCACGGGTGAACTCCACTGCGGCGGCGGCAACAGCCGGGGCGACCCACCACCTGACGGAGGACCTGCCCGGTGGGCGTGTCGTCGTCGGGCGTTTCTCACCGATTTGCAGCCGATGCCACGCTACCGTCGGAGTGTGTTACAGCCAGTGGGACCCCTCAACCCGAAAGTCTATTGGGCTCGGCGGGTTGCGTTGATGGTGTTGGCCGTCGTGGTGCTGATCGGCGTGGTCTGGCTGGTCCGTGGCTCGGGCGGGAACGACCCGACGACCGCCTCCGGGCCCGGCGTCAGCACCTCCGGCACCAACCGTGTGACCTCCACGACAACGACCGGCCCGCAGCTGACCGGTGATCTCGGGAGCTCGGCCCCGGCAAGCCTCACCGGTGTGCTCGCCGATGATCCGACGGCCGGCTCCGGCACCGCCGCGGCAACCGGCCCCGCATCCTCGGGCACCGAGGACACCTGGGTCAGCGGCACCGCTTCCACCCGGGCTCCCTCCACCGATCCCGCTTCCACCGGCCCCGCTTCCACCGGCGCTGCGAACACCGGTCCTGCGAACACCGGGACGTCGGCTCCCACCGCGGGCACGGCCCCCACTGCGCTGGACCCGGTTGCGCAGGGCTCCGCCGAGCTGGAGGCCCAGAAGAGCCGCGAGGCCGAACTCAAGGACGCCCAACAGCAGGCCGAAGCGGCCGCGGAGGCCGCCGAGAAGAAGGTGGCCGAGGTCAAGGCGAAGATCGCGGCCGAGGCGGCGAAGGAGAAGGCCGCCAAGGAGAAGGCGGCGAAGGAGAAGGCTGCGGCCGATGCCGCCGCGGCCGAGCTCGCCAGTCGGAAGTACGACCCCCAGGGTCAGCTGATCTGCCCGCCGTCCTTCGTGAAGGCGACCGCGGTGATGGCCTCGCGATCGGTGGCGGTGGGGACGAAACCGGAGCTGGGGGTGAGCGTGCAGAACGTCGGTGACCAGTCCTGCGTGCAGGACGTGTCGGGTTCGACCCAGCAGTTCACGGTTCTGGGCAAGGCGGGTGCCCACATCTGGTCGACCCAGGACTGCTTCCCCGGGACCGGTACCGAGCTGCGGGTCCTGCAGCCCGGCGAGGCGGTCCAGTACTCCGTCATCTGGGCCGGGACCACGTCGTCCCCGGGCTGCGTCGGAGCCCGCACCCCGGTACCGGCCGGCGGTTACACCCTGCAGGCCCAGGTCGCCGGCGTGAAGGCCCCGAACCTTCCGTTCACGGTCGTCGCACCCTGAGGCTTTTGTCCGGTTCGGGCCCGTTTCACCGGAGCCGCTTCCGGGCAGTACCGGATTCGATGATGCACAACGGGATGTTGCGCACCGGTAGCGAAGGGGTCCTCACGTGAGCGAGTCGAACATCAGCAGTGGCGGTGTGGAGGATTCGGCGGCCGTTGATCCGCAGCAGGTCGAGGCAGTCGTCGAGGCCATCGTCAGCGAGCAGGATGCGCTGGTCGCCGGTTTCTACTCGTTCGAGGAGATGATCTGGAAACGGATCAACGAACAGGAGGACGACCAGCACCGCACGGCGGTCTCGCTGTGGATCTCCAAGGAGCTGGAGCGGGTCCAGGCCACGGTGTCAGCGGTCGCCCACCACGAGAAGTAGGACCGGGCGTCGGGGCGCCTCACCTGACCGCCGGGGCCGTTCAGGCGGTTCCGGCGGACTCCTCGTCGGCCAGCCTTCGGTAACCGGCCCCGGTGCCGGGACCGTTCTCGCCGAGCATCCGGTCCATCAGGCCCAGACCGATGCCGTTGAGCAGACCGTCGTGGATGGCGAAGGTGGTGCGTGGGCCGACCTCGCGGACCCAGTCCACCAGCTCGCCGACCTTGCCCCAGGGGCCGCTGATCGGCACCAGCAAGGTGTCCACCGGCACCTCGGGGACGGTGAGCGCGTCCCCCGGATGGAAGATGTGCTCGTCGACGAGGTAACCGACATTGGTGACGAGCGGGATGTCCTGGTGGATGACCGCATGCCATTCCCCGTGCACCTGGACGGAGAAACCGGCCACCTCGAAGGTGTCGCCGTGGCCGACGACATGCAGTGCGCCGCCGAGTCCCGGTAGTTCGGTCGCCACCGCAGCGTTGGCGTAGATCTGCAGGTCCGGGTTGCGGTCCAGCGCCGCCCCGACCGTGGCCGGCACGAAGTGGTCGTTGTGCTCATGGGTGATCAGCAGGGCGTCCGCCGGGATCGCGGCGGCGTCCGGGGTCAGTCCACCGGGATCGATGAGGAGCCGCCGCCCGTCCTTCTCCAGGCTGATACAGGCGTGTCCGTACTTGGTGATCTCCATGGTTCTTCCCTTCCGACCGGCCGGGTTGAACGCTACTCCCGAACGGTGTGGGACGACCGATCACGGCAGGATGCCCTCGCTGACACAGGTCGGGTTGAGCCCCGCGAGGGTCATCGACGCCAGATAGCTGTTCATGGGCGAGTACCACCCGTTCTCGGTGGCGCGCAGGGCAAGCCGGAAGGTGGCTCCGAGCAGGCCGGACAGCAGGGCGGATTTGAACTGCGTGGTGTAGACACCGCCGACCGGGCCGGTGGTGGTCAGGCTGGTCCCGAGCAGGCTGTTGACCAGGACCGGCACAAGGCCCGCATCGGCCGCGTAGTAGTTGACGTTGGTGGGATTCACATAGCCGCTCCCTGCGGGGAACTGCCAGGTCATCGTGACCACCGGGGTCAGGCCGGCTATCCCTGGTGCCAGGTTGCAGCTGAGGATCGTCGGTACCGGAATCGTCTTGGTGGTGAAGACACTCTCGGCGTAGCTGTTGCGGGTCCAGGCGGCCTCTGCGGGGACGGCATGCCAGATGAACATGGTCAGCGCCAGCAGGACCGCGACGAAGCTGCTGCGCCTGCCCGTCACAGTCGGCCGCCGAAGTCGTTGACGGGCTGCCGCCGTCGCCGCGCTACCCCGCTGATGACAGAGCCGACCGTCACCGAGGCGAGGCCGAGCAGCAGGTACTCGGCGATCCGCGCACCGGTGTTCGGGAGCGGACCGGGGCTGCCGGGTTCGGGATTGCCCGGTGGCGCGGGTTCTCCTGGCTCCGGCCCGTTGTCGGGGGCGAGCAGCCCTGCCGCCTCCACCGTCACGGTGATCCGAGTGGAAGCCCCCCGAAGTTCCTGGGCCCCAGGGGTGTTCGCCATGGTGACCTGGACGAGCAGGTGGGTCCGTCGCGGGACGACCGGGCCACCGATACCGAAATCGGATCCGTAGGTGCTGCTCAACGGGGCAGGGGGGACGACCTGGAACCGGTCGCCGGGACACGCTTGGTCGACCCAGGACCGGGTGCATCCGCTGATCTGGACCGTGAGCAGGCTGCTCAGACCCGCACCGCCGCTGCCGCTCTCGTCCACGGCGGTGATGTTCAACTGCAATTCGTCCAGCCGGAACACGTTGGTGGCCACACCGATCGGCCAGAGGGCGGTGTCGCCGGGCGTGAGCAGGTGGACCGTCGGATCCGTTGAGACATCGAGCGGTTCGGTCGCGGCCGTCGGGTCCGCGAGCACCGACGTCGTCGCGAAGAGCGACAGCAGGAAGGTGGCCGAGAGGACGAGACCGGCGATCGTCAGCGACCGGGCGGTGGGCGACCGGACACCGGGTGCCCGGACCGCGCGGGTCCGGGGGGCGCCGGGCTGCATCGCCCACGTCCTGCCTCCACTCATCAGGGCGACTTCCGGTGTCGGGCTGGCGGTCTCACCCGCTCGGGGCGGGGCCAGAGGACCCAGGTGACGAGCGCACTGACCGCGACGGTGGTGCCGACCATCACCCAGCGGTTGGAGATCGAGGTCATGACGTTCGCCATTCCCGGGACCGACCACATCACGATCCGGACGTGGTCGACGGTGTACGGGTTGATGTCCGCCACCGGATTCGCATCCCCCTTCAAGGTGAGGATGCGTTGGGAGCCGGTCCCCGGCTCGATCGAGACGACCCGGTGGGTGACGGGCAGTTTCCCGGGTCGGTCGACCGTCACCACATCCCCGACTTCCACGTCGGTGGCGGGGATCTCGCGGACCACGGCCAAGGAGCCGGCCGGGATGGTCGGCGACATGGATCCGGTTTTGAACATGATCAGGGTGATGTGGAAGAAGAACGCACAGGCGACGAGGACGATGCACAGGGCCCCGCCGGCGGCGGCCACGTTGAGGAGGGTGTTGCGCACCGCCGACCCGATCCGCCTGTCGGGGGCGGCAGGCGGATCGGGCGGTGCTTGAAGGAGAGTGGATGTCATGTGCCCCTACAGGTTCGAGGTGGCGATCAACTGCCAGACGGCGGTCAGGCTCTGGCCCTGCAGTGTGTTCGCCGCCCCGGTCGGCAGGGTCACCTCGAAGCAGTACTGGGTTGCGGCGGCCTGGCCCGGCCCCGGACTCGCCAGTACAGGGAGGGCTGTGCTGCCGGCCGTCAGCAGTGGCGCGGGTGTGTTGAAACTGCCGACGATGTAGGTGGCACCGTTGACGAAGAGCGCGGATGTGCAGGTGCCGGAGGCGTAGGTGACCACCCGCACGGTGAGGGCAGCCGCCAGGGCGGCGTTGTTCTGCGTGGGGGCCTGCAAGGCCACGGTGCCCGCGATGGAACCGATCTTGGTGCGGATCGCCAGTGGCGCGTAGCGGACCGTTCCCGGTGACATCCCGGTCGCGGCAAAGGACATCGTCGCGCCCGGGGACACGGCATTGTCGTTCCAGGCAACCCCTTCGTTGACCGACGACTGGGTGTCGAAGGTGCTGGTGCTGAAGGTGCCCTGGGCGAACTCGTTGTCCGTCCACGCCGCCATCGTCACAGCCACGCCGATGCCGAGAACAAGTCCTCCGGCGAGCAAGGCCTTGGTTTTGGTCCTGATCGACCTCGGGACGCGCCGCCCCCGCGGCGCGTCCCCGGCGATCGGCCGGCTGTGTCTGCCCATCAGCTCCTACTTCGTCAGGATTGAGATACCGCGTTGAATTCCCAGGTGACCGAGCCGGTCTGACTCTGGGTCAGTCCGACACCCGCGGTGACCTTGAAGCACAGGTTGACCGTGACACCGGGGTCGGTGGCCGTTGCTCCCTTGGTGACGGCGAACGAGGTCGCCGCCGGGGTCGAGGTGATGGCGGTGCCGGCCGGAACCAGCTCGTCCCCGGCGGTCCCCAGGGTGCAACCCCAGGCGGTGGGCTGCACGATCTCGTAGGTGAGGCCGGTCAGGACGCCGGTGGTGGCACTGGTGGTCAGCGAGACCAGGGCGTCGTTGGTGGTGCCGACCGCGAGTCGGACCGCGAACGGGGCGTAGACGATGTCTCCCGGGGCCAGGTTGGCCGGGTTGACCGCGAAGACCAGGGCGGCGCCGGGAGCGGTGGGGTGGTCGGCGAAGTCGGTGCCGTTCGTCTGACTTCCCTCGAGGTTGAACTTGCCGGATGCGAAGGTTCCGGTGGCGAATTCCGAATCGTTCCAGGCGGCGAGGGTGATTGCGGTTCCGAGACCGAGGACGAGTCCGCCGGCCAGTAACGCTCGAATTCTGCCTTTTCTGGACATGGTGCGACTGCTCATGGGACCACTCCTTGTGGTGGGTGTCGGGGGTCGAACAACACGGCCCCTCCAAGTAGTTCGCCGAGCAGATTGAGGAATTCGGTCGAGTGCCGGATCGGTGTGCCGGTAGGAAGTGTCGGATTCAAGTTGTGGATTGACGTATCGGTTTCAAAAGAATTGAAGCCCCACCCGTTATGCCCTGATTGAGGTGCTGATCACAATCATCTGCTCGGCCATTGGAATGGTTGCATCTCGCTGGTCAGCGACGATACCCCCTGAAAGGCTGAACAAATAGATACAGTTCGAACTATCGCCGTGGGTGGACGAGTGATACCTACAGGGTGATGGGCTGATCGGACCGGGTACTACCTTCGGGGTCCGTCGACTACCTGGGGTACCCGGGCAGGCGTCCTTCCGCGTGGCGATCGGTGTCCGGCGTCCGCACGGGGCCGATCGCCCGGTCCGCGGGTGCGGCTTCTGGTCGCCCCGTGATCACCTCACAGTCACGTGCCGCGGCGTGACAAATCCTTTTGGGCGTTATGTCCGTTTGCCTGCACGGCATGACCGGGCGTCGCCGCGGCAGGTCGGCGCTGTTCAGCGGAGCGTGAGCTGTCGTCGGGGTCTCATCGTTCGGGTGCACGCGGATTCAACCCGCGTGAGTGCGCCGATGCACCCCGGAAATCGGGGTCCGAGGGTCCGGACGGCGGCAGACACGCCCTGACCTCGCCCTCCTGCGCAGCCGACGTCCGCTGTCGCCGGTGCCCCCTACTATCCGAGGTGGTCAACGGATCGACGGTACTGACGGCAGGGGCTGGTTGTGAAAAGGGAATACGGGACGACGAGCGACGCCCCCGGGGAGGACGTCCGCTCGCTGACGCTCCAGTTGATCGACTTCCTGGCGGCCTACGACGCCCAGCGTTCGGTGCCGGTGCGTGACATCGCCGAGTACGGCCTCTTCCGGCTGCAGCGCGAGGCCCTTCCGGTCCATCCGGCGGTCGCCGTGCACCCGTCCGACGACCGCTGGCTGACGGTGGAGTTCCTGGACCTGCCGCCGGCCCCCGAGGTTCCGGAAGGTGTGCGCGAGTTCCTGGTCAACGGCTCCGCCGTCGTCGCTGTGGACGAACCCCGGATCATCGCCATGCCCGCAGAATTCGCCGATCATCTCGACGGGGCCGATGCGGTCGACGGTGACGAGGTCGATCCCGCGGGGAACGGTTCCGACGTCGAGGCGGTTGCGCCCCGGGTGGCCGCACGGGAGGGCAACGAACTGCTTCTCGGTGTCAACCCCGCCGACCTCGATTTCGAGAAGGCCGCCGTCCCGACCGATGCGGCGACCGCGGAGGCGGATCGGTCGGCCCTGGCGCTGGCCCGGCGGGAACAGCTGTGGCAGGAGCGCACCGAACCCGCACGGGTCTGGATCGAGGAGGGGTGGCGTCCGTGGGCCGACCAGTGGCGGCTGGTCTCGGCGGTGAAGTCCTTGCACCGCAGTCTGTTCGAGCAACGGGAGCGGTTGCTGGCCGACCGGGACTCGGTAGAGCTGGTCTGGGGGTTCGGTCGCCTGCACTGGACGGTGGAGGGGGCGCGGATCGAACACCCGCTCGTCACGGTCCCGGTGGAGATCGAGGTGGCCGAGCGCAGTGAACTGATCTACCTGCGTCCTTCCGGTGCCCCCGAGGTGGAGAACCGCTTCCTGCAGGGGGTGGCGATCCATGACCGCGCGGGCCACACGGCGGTGCGCAATTCCATCGATGCCGATGGCGTCGACCCGTGGTTCGAGGAGGATTTCGGGGCACTGATCACCCGGATCGTCCGGGCCGTCGACGACGAGGGGGTGGTCGTTGAGACCGGTGCGGCCCGGCCGGACCACGCCTGGGCCGACCTGGGCTGGACCCTGTTCCTGCGTCGGCGGGTGCCGCAGATGCAGGAATTCCTCGAGGCCATGCGCGCCCTGTACCGGGAGGACGAGCAGTCGATCCCGCCGCCGCTGCGTGCGGTGATCAGTCGACCGGATACGGCTGCCGACGGTTCGGACCTCGCCGCGGACCCGGACGGCCCGGAGGACGGGCGGGCGGCCCATGAGCCCATGTTGTTGCCCCTGGCGACCAACGAGGAGCAGCAGCGCATCCTGGAGAGCGTCAGCACCGGGGTCACGGTCCAGGGGCCGCCGGGAACCGGGAAGTCACACACCATCGCCAACCTGATCAGCCACTACGTCGCCTATGGCAAGCGGGTGCTGGTGGTGGCCGAGAAGGAACAGGCCCTGCGGGTCCTGGCCGAGAAGGTGCCGTCGGGCATCCGCGAGCTGACCGTCTCCGTGCTCGGATCGGACGAGGAGGGCCGCCGGAAGCTCGAGAGTTCGATCATGCAGATCCAGACGAAGGTGTCCGGGGTCGACAAGAAGCACAGCGACTCGCTGATCACCCGGCTCACCGCCGAGCTCGACAGCGTCGACCGGGCGTTCGCCTCGACCACCACGGACATGTTGCGGGCTCGCAGGGCCGAGACGGTCCAACTGGCCGGCGACTGGCTGGCCGGGACCTCCCCCACCCCGCAGACGGCGGCGACGTGGCTGGCCGCGAACGCCCACCTGAATTACGTCACCGACCACCTGGTCCCCGAGCTGTCCGCGCCGCTGGGGGTCGCCGAACTCGACGAGTTCATCACCCTGGTCGGTGCGGTGGGGGCCGAACGCTCGGACCGGTCCGGCCTCGACCTGCCACTGCTGGAGGACCTGCCGACGGCCGGTGACCTGTCGGCGGACCTGGAGCGTGCCGCGGCGCTGCGGGAGGCCGCGGAACGGGCCCGACGATCGGCCGGGGACATCTCGGTCGGGGACACCAGCGCGCCCGGCGAGGTCCGCCGGCTCGTCGAGGACCTGGAAGCCGAACGTCACTGGCTCGGGGAGGTCGGCGGTTCCTGGCAGCAGCGGGTGCTCGGGCACCTCCGGGATCCGTTGCACGGCCGGGAATGGATCAGCTTCCGGGACGAGGTGCGGTCCCTTCGTGAGACGGCGATGACGGTGCGGGCACCGCTGCGGGCACACCAGATCGAGGTGATCGGAATCCCTGGGCCGACCTTTGCGGAGGACCTGGCGGAGGCCGGGACCCGGCTCGCCGAATCGGGTCGGCTCGGGGTGTTCGCCCGGGATGCCAAACGCGCGGTGGAACTGTGCCGGGTCGACGGCCAGGTGCCGACAACGGCGGCGCAGGTGCAGCTGTGCCGTGATTGGATCCGGCTGGCCGAGATCCGTCAACGGCTGATGACGATCTGGACCAACCAGATGGGTGCGGTCGGGGCCCCGATGTTGGCCGGACTGCCGGAGGAAGCGGCAGCGCTCGGGCTGACGGATCTGGACCGGGTGCTGGCCGCAGTTGAACGGTGGCAACAGCTGTCGGTCCGGCTCACCGCCTTCGGCGGGCCGCCCGACACCGTGCTCGCCACGACCGAGGGCCTGGACGGTGCCCTGGGCTGGTGTGCGGATCTGCTGGCCCGGCAGGAACTTTCGTCCATCTCGCAGGCCGCGGCGGATCTGCGGTCGGAGTTGGTGGCCGGGGCTGCGGGGGAGAACGCGTCACCCTTGTGGTCGGAACTGGCAGAGGCCTTGCAGCACAACGACACCGCGCGGTGGGCCGCACTGCGGGAGCAGGTGGCGGAGCTGGCCGGGATCGCCCCGGCGGGCAGGCGGCTGCGAGAGCTGCGGGATCGACTCGCGGCCGTGGCACCGATGTGGACCAGGCGTGTTCTCGCCGATGTCGCGGCCGCGGGTTCGCCCGAGGACCTGCCGGCCGCGTGGCAATGGCGTCAGCTCGAGGGCTGGGTGCAGGGCACCACCGCGCTGCCTGCCCCGGGCATCCTGCAGGCCCGTCTGGAGGAACTCGCCGAGGAACGCCGCCGGACGGTGACCTCCCTGGTGACGGAACGGGCCTGGCGGCAACTCGCGGACAACCTCGGCGCGACCGAGCGGATGGCCCTGCAGTCCTACATCAAGGCGATGGCCCGGTACGGCAAGACCGGCGGAAAATTCGCCCAGCGCTGGATCAACGAGATGCGGGAGGCCCTGGACGAGTCGAAAACGGCTGTGCCCGTGTGGATCATGCCCACGGCCAGGGCGATCGCCAGTTTCCGGCCCGCCGCCGTTCCGCCGTTCGACGTGCTGATCATCGACGAGGCCTCGCAGATCGGTTTCGAGGCCCTGCCGCTGCTGTCCCTGGCGAAATCGGCGATCGTGGTCGGGGACGACAAACAGACCAGCCCGGAGAACGTCGGCCTGAACCGTCAACAGGTGTTCGACCTGATGGACGGATACCTGATGCGGGTGCCGAAGTACCGGACCCTGTTCGACCCGGACAACAGCCTGTACGACCTGGCGATCCAGAAGTTCGCCGCACCCGTGATGCTGACCGAGCACTTCCGTTCGCTGCCGGAGATCATCGCCTTCTCCAACACCCACGCCTACGACAACCGGATCGTGCCGCTGCGGGACCAACCGCCGCGGCCGGGGTGGACCCCGCTCGGGCTCGTCCGGGTGCGGGACGGGTACCGGCGCGGGGATGTGAACGAACCGGAGGCCGAGCAGGTCGTCGAACTGATCGCCCGGCTGTGCGTCGACCCCGATTACGACGGGATGACCTTCGGGGTGATCGCGTTGGTGGGAACCGCTCAGGCCAAACGGATCTGGGAGCTGCTGTACGACCGGCTCGGGCCGGAGGTGATGGAGGCCCGGCGCATCCGCTGCGGTGAGCCGGCGAACTTCCAGGGGGATGAACGGGACGTCATGGTGCTGTCGACCGTCGTCGCCCACGATCCGCAGAACCCGGGTGGCCGGTTCGGTGCGATGACCGGACTCGCCCAGCTGCGCCGGATGAACGTCGCCGCCTCCCGGGCGCGGAACCAGATGTGGGTGGTGACCTCGGTGGACCCGGAAGCACTGCCCAACGGTGACCTGCGGGCCGCGCTGATCCGGCACTGCGAGGACCCCGGCGTCCTGGCCACGACCCAGGAGAACCTGGAGCAGGCCTGCGAGTCGGACTTCGAGAAACGGGTGCTGAACAGGTTGCTCGCCAGGGGATATCGCTCGATCAAGGTGCAGCAGGTGGTCGGCCGGTACCGGCTCGACATCGTGGTGGAGGGACCGAGCGGGCGGCTGGCCATCGAATGTGACGGCGACCGCTGGCACGGGGAGGACGTCTGGCATGCGGACCGGTCCCGCCAGCAGGTGCTCGAACGTGCCGGGTGGACCTTCGAGCGGATCCGCGGGTCGGCCTTCTACCGGGATCCGGAACAGGCGATGGAGCCGGTCTGGGCGCACCTGGACAAGCTCGGGATCCCCACGGGCGACGAGTGGATGGCCACCACCCGGCGGAGCCAGGTGTTCGAGGTGTCCGGGGACGCTGGGGCCGATCTGGCCGGGGACGCGGGGGCCGATCTGGCTGGGCCCGATCTCGCTGAGGCCGATCTGGCTGGGGTCGAGGTTCCCGGGGCCGGCGGTTCGGTCGGTCCCGATGGGCCGAAGACGTTCGTGGAGTGGGAGGAACCCGCGCCTGCGGAGCCGGGCGATGTGGAGTCGCCCGACGACCTGGACGCGGAGTTCGCCGCGCTGGTGACGTCGATGGAACCGGCCGAGGCATGGCCGATGATCGAAGGAGGGGCCGCCGCGGGGGAGTCGGCGACGTCCGTGGATCCAGCGGAACCGGACCGGTCAGCGGATCCGCAGGCGGAGCCGGCCGTGGGCGTCGAGCCGCTGCTGCCCCCTTTTCAGATCGCCGAGTCCTCGGGCCTGTTCGCCGCCTCCACCAAACCGGCCAGGTCCCGTCATGCGGCCCCGCCGGAACCGGAGCCGTACCGCATCTGGGAGCGCCAGGTGCTGCCGGCGGTGGACACCGCCGGGAGCGGGGAGATCATCGAGGGCCTGGTCGACATCGTGACGTCGGAGGGACCGATCTACGCGCGCAGAGCGTTCCAGCTGTACGTGCGGGCGACCGGCAAGGAGAAGGTCGGCACCGAGATCAGGCGCATCCTCAGTGCGGTGACCGGCAGGGCGGTGCGGTCGTCGGCCCTGATGCGGTTGGCCGACGGCGCTGCGGACGCGGCGGAGTGGGTCCTGTACCTGCCCGACCAGGAACCGGTGCAACTGCGCGAGCTGGGCCCGCGTGATCTCTACGATGTGCCGCACAGCGAGATCCAGCTGCTGGTCGCCGAACTCGGTCTGGACTGGGAGGGCGGTCCGGCCGAGGTCGAGGCCGTCAAACGTGCGGTGCTGGGGGCCTTCGGGCTGAAGAACCTGACCGCGAAGGCGAGCCATTACCTGGACCGGACGAGGTTGTACCGCTGGGAGGTCTGACGAACCATCCATCCTGCGGTGGGATATGCGCAGATGAGAGCGTTCACAACTGCGCATATCCCGCCGCGCGATGGGGCACACCCGGGCGCGCCCGGCCGTTCCCGCCCTCCTGTTCCCGCGCGCGTTGTTGCTCCTCGCGCACGTAATTTCGCGCGCGAGGACGAACATCGTGCGCGGGAAGAAGGGGCCAGATCGGGGTCTGGTGCTCGGCGGTGCTCACCTGGCAGGATTCGCCCCATGGCTGACGGGGTGGGACAGGCAGGCGGCGCAGGGCATTCTGATGTCGCGGGGCAAATGGCTGCGGCGGGACCGGTGGACGGTCCGGGATCGCGCGGGGGTGTGGATCAGGCAGAAACGCCGATGTTTCACGCTGAACGAGGGGCCGAGGACCGACCGAAGGACCCGGACCGCACCAGGCGCCGTTGGTGGCTGGTCGCCGCCGCGTCGTTCCTGGTCTCTGCGGTGGCGGTGGGTGTGGTGCTGGTGGTCCAACATCGGCAGGATGCGATCATGTCCGCCGATGTGCTGACGGCACGGGGGTCCTACGGAGGAACCTGGTGGGAGTCACCGTCGGATGCGGCGCTGGAGGAGAAAACCGGGATCGGCGACTTCGACGACGAGCCGACCCGGGCGGTGCCCCTGCGCAAAGGGGAGATCCAAGGGGTCGCATTTCTGGTGACCAATCAGAGCGAATACCCGGCCACGGTGCACGGCAGCCAGGCCCCGGAGTTGTACACGGTCCAGATCTCGACCACCCCGATGCAGGGGGTCCTGCCGCACGATCAGGTCGAATTCGCCGACAGTGCGACCATCGGGCCGGGTGAGGTGCGGTACCTGTTGGTCCGATCCACACTCCGATCCAGCTGCGCGGGCTACAGCACGGGCAGTGCGCTTGCCCTGTCCGAGGCCGGGGTGAAGGTCGAGGTGGAAGGGACGGAACGCACGGTCCGGGTCTCCGCCCGGGACCAGATGTTGCTGTTGTCGATGGAGGACGAGAACCCGCCCGCGTGCCCGCCGATCACCAGGTGACAGTCTGTCGGCCCTGGCTCGGCGCGGGCGTCGTACGACGCCCGCGCACTTTCAGGTGCCAGGGCTGTCAGCGACCGGCCTGGTGGACGAGATCGGTGCTGCGGCCGGGCGAGGGGCGGTGGGCCGGGTCCCGGGTGGGGCCTTCCACAGCGTGCCGGCCGGTACGTCGGTCGGCGCAGCCGAAGACGTGGTGGCGGCCGAAGATGTCGTGACCGCGGTTCCTGCCGCCACCGGGACACCGGTCGACGGGGGACCAGGGGGGTAACCGGGCACCTGCTCGGCGGCGTCCGCTTCGGGCCCGGCCGCCTCGACCCCTGCCCTGCCGACCCCTGCCCCGTCGACCCCTGCCCTGCCGACCCCTGCCCTGCCGACGCCTGCCCCGTCGACGCCTGCCCCGTCGACGCTTGACCCTGGTCCGTCGAGACCGTCCGCCCTGGACCTTCTCGCCTTGTCCCGCGGTTGTGTCGCCTTCCACCGTCGGACGAGCCGTTGCAACGGCACCTCCAGCACGGCGTGACTGATCGAGGCCGCGATGATCGCGGCGACCAGGCAGCAGGAGGCGAACACCAGGTGATTCATCCGATTCAGCCCGGCGGAGACGGCGAGCTGGCCGAGCGGGAACGCCCAGATGTAGATCCCGAAGGACAGGTTCCCCAACGGCGGGCCGAGACGCCACGGCAACCGGACCATCGCCGTCACACAGAGATAGGCGGTCGCAGCCGAGCCGGTGATGTACCAGTCCCGCCGGACGAACGAGAACAGCAGGATGGCGACGGCGATGAGGATCGCGTACTGGCCGGTGGGGATACGCGTCCGGTAGAGGTACAGCGTGACCCCGAAGAAGAACAGGAAGATCAGATTCATGTGCGTGGGCATGAGATTGGTCTGCAGCCAGGTTCCGCTGTACCAGTGGCCGCCCCCGATCTTCCACTCGACCCAGTTGTGGCTCTGCAGGTTCATCACGACGTAGGCGGCGGCGGCCAGGACCGGGGCGATCCAGCGACGTCCGCGCGTCAACCCGAGCGCGACGGCCCCGGCCAGGATGACGTAGGCGCAGAACTGCGCCGTCAACGACCAGATCGAGCCGTTCCAGGCGTTGGGGAACGGAACGTCGACCAGCGTCCCGCGGATGTCGTACGCGGGAGTGTTCAACAGCCCCACCAGCAGGTTGTTCTTCACGTAGTCGACGGCACCGCCCCGGCCGGTCCAGGGGAACGGCTGCCAGGTCCTGGTACGCAGGTAGGCACCGAGGGGTGCGATGACGAAGGCCGTCACCGTGAGTCCCACCCACAGCAACGGCAGGATGCGCAGGACCCGGGTCCACGCGAACCGCCAGATCGAGGGGTTGCCGCACAGGGATCGTGCGATCAGGAAGCCGCCGATCGCGAAGAACCCGGTGACCCCGGGAGCTCCCCAGGAGGATGTCCCGTTGCTCCAGGCGTACCTCGGCGTCTGGTCGTACCCACCGAGCACGAAGGCGTGGCTGTACACCACGGCTGCGGCGAAGAGGAAGTACAACAGGGACCCTGCGTTGTTCTTCGAATCGAAGTCGTCGAGGGTGAACCTGCGGCGGGCCCTGGCCGGTGCCCGATCGGCGGTCGGGACCTCTACCGCGTCATCGGGGGTCGGACCGGGAGTGCTCGTGGTTCGCGGTGCCTGTTCCTGGGGGAGGGAAGCCCGGGCGATGACGTCCTTCGTGGTGACGGCGGGTTCGATACGCATAGGGCAAATCTGACTCTTCCGAGTAGGGGCGGCGTGCTGACCGGCGGCGGTGCGTCGGCCGCCGATCGGCTCGTACTCCTGTGAGCTGGGTGTTCGGAGGTATCCGTCGCACGGCGGGCGCGAGCTTCATCGATGGTAGTTCACCGCCGTCAGGGTTGTCCGGTGAGCGGTTCCGACCGGTCAGGTCCGATCGACCGGGGCAGAACGGTCCGGCGACAGATCGTTCTCGGTCAGGGTGCCAGGGCGCTGCCGCCAGGCCGGACGATGATCGGTGCGGGTGCCGTCGGAGCGGACGGAGGGGTCCTCACCTGCGGAATCGGGGACGACCGGCTGCAGGTGGTGGCTGTGGGCGAGGTGGAGCAGGTGGCGGGTGGGTGGCCAGTTGAGCTGGACGACCTCCTGCTCGGCGAGTCCGTCCCAGTCGACGTCGGCCGGGTGGTCCACACGCCGCGGAGTGGTGTTCAGCGTCGCCGCCAGCCGCCGGGCCAACGGTGTGGTGGCCTCGATCGGGCCGATCACCAGGAAACCCCGCGCAGGCTCAGGGGGTGGGTCGGCTGCGGCCTGGCTGTCCGCGTCGGCGGAGGTGTGTCCGAGCTCCCCCAGCAGGGATCGGACGTAGTCGCGCAGTCGGGTGATCTCCTCGTTGAGAAGTTCGACATAGGCGGGGGTGTATCGGTCGACGATCGAGGCCGGGGGGAGCGGGTCGATGTCCGCGGCATGCTCCTGTGCGGTGAAGAAGAGGTTCAGGCCGTCGAAGAGGGACTCGATGTAGCCGTTGTCGTCCAGGTGGTGCCGCCAGTGCTGGTCGGTCCGTTCGGTGGACCAGGGTCTGACCGCTTCGACAACGATGATCTTCGGCCGCCACCGGGTCAGATCGATCCCTTCCAGGACCGCGAGTTCGGCGCCTTCCACATCGATCTTGAGGAAGTCGATGCCGGTGCCCGCAGGGACGTGCTCGGCGAGGATGCCGTTCAGCGTGCGGGCCTGGACCTGCCCGGTCTGCAGATGATGGCCACTGGAGCGCAGGACCTCGGCGTTGGTGAACTCGGTGGTCGACTGGTCCGGGTCGTCGGCGTCCTCGTGGAACGTGACGACGCCGTCACTGGAGTAGGCGGCGAGGTGGAGGTTCACATCCCGTGGTCGGTGCAGCGCGAGCAGGGTCACGGCCTCGACGCGGGCGTCCACGTTGATCCCCGACCAGCCGAGGTCGTAGAAGTGCCTCGTGACGGACGCGATGTTCGGGTCGGCGGCACCGACATCCACGTAGAAACCGGTCGCTGCGGGCAAGGCGCGCGCCAGGACGACGTCCTCGGCGTTCTGCGCGTAGGAGATCACCGATACCCGCTTTCGGTTACTTCTCAGTGGCCGGGTGTCTTGCGGTGTGGACGCACGATTCGGGCCAGTGGATTCCTGCTGACCTTGTCGACGATACGGACCGCGCGCCGTCGGCTGAACACGGCCAGCAGGGCCTCCGACTGGTCGGCCCGGTCGAGCGCCGCCTGGAGATCCTGGGCGACGAGGTTCCGCTGGTGGATCGCCGTGTCCCGGTCGTCCTCGGCCCGTTGCGCCCGCGCCTGAGCGGCCGGCAGGTCCACCAGGTGGATCCGGTCGATGTTCCTGATGTGCTGATGGGTCAGCCGCATGATCTCCTGCTGTTGGGCGGCAGCCTTCTCCAGCATCTCGTTGTAGGCCTTGGTGACCGCCAGGTCGCGGCCGATCGAGGAGAGCTCCAGCTCGTGGATGCGTTCGGCCTCGATCCGGGTGTTGAGCTGTGCGGTGAGCTCCTCGACCCGCTCCTCGAGTTCGAACAGCGCCCGTCGGTCCGGCGTGTCCGGACCCTGCTGATCGCGGGCCGGTTTCGGTGAATCGGTCATCATCGGTTCCAGTTCCGTCGGACGGGGTTGGGCTCTTGGGTGCGTACGCGGTGGATGAGTTCGGGCCAGACCGTCACGTCGTCACCGGCCTCGCGGCCGGCGCGGACGAGTTCGAGCCCGCGTTGCCGCCGCCGTTCCCACGCGTCGGGGTCGATCATCAGCTCCGTCAGTGCGGCCGCGAACTGTTCGTGGTCGTCGGTGACGGTGATCGCCTCCCGCCACGGACCGTCCAGTCCGGCTGCGCCTTCTTCGGTCGCCACCACGGGCACCCCGTACTGAACGGCCTCGATCGTCTTGAGTTTCACCCCGGCCCCGAAGGTCATCGGGGACACGGCGGTCCGGATGGAACCGTAGAACTCCTCCAGATCCGGGACGAGTCCGACGAACCTGATGTCGCTGCTCTCCAGCCAGGCGACGTCCGGCGGGGGATTCCCTCCGGTGACCAGCAGGCGAACCCCGGGCAGCTCGGCGGCCAGGATCGGCAGCACCTTCCGGGCGAACCACAGCAGGGCCTCGCTGTTCGGCGCGCCGGGTCCGGCGGCCCAACCGGCGACGAAACCGATGTCGGCGCGGGAGCGGAAGGGCTGATCGGTGGCCTCGGGGGCGTTGAGCAGGGCCCTGACCACGGTGACGGGCACCGTGCTGACCTGGCCGACCACCTCGGCCTCACCGTCGGAGATGCACACGACCGCATCCGCAGCGCGGACCACGGCCAGCTCCAGGTCCTGCATGGTCCCGGCCTCCTCGGCGAGAGCGGACCGGGTGTCGTCGGAGGCCTGTTCGACCTGTTGCAACAGTCGGCGGTGGTACAGAGCCTCGGCGTCGTAGACGAACCTGACATCGGCCAGCGGGCCGGCCAGCAGGTCCTGGAACCCGGCGGCGTTGTGCGGCCGGGAAACGACGACGACGTCGAATTCGACACCGGGGACGGCCAGATGGGACCGGAGGTCGTGGACGATGCGGATACCGCGGGAGGCGAACTCGGCCCGATCGGCGGCCGACCAGGACACCGGGTGGAAGGTCAACTGGATGTCCGGATCGGCGGCCAGTTCGAACAACATGTCTCGCGCGCGACCGAAGCCCGAGCCGATACTGCCCTCGGGAATCCGATCGTCGATGACCAGGACCCGGGAGGTCTTGCCGGAGGCCCGGAAGACGGCCGCTTCGAGCCGACCCTGCTTCTCGCGTTCGGCGAGCTGGACCTGCCAGCGTTCGATGAACCGGTCGCGGTTGGCCTCGGTGATGAACCGGCGGAACGGGGCGTCGGAACTGGCCGAACGGATGTGTTTGACCACCGATCGTGGCTGGTACCAGGTCTGCCAACCCGCCTGGCCCAGGCGCAGGCAGAAGTCGATGTCCTCGTAGTAGGCCGGGTAGAAGATGTCGTCGAGTCCACCGAGCTGATTCCACAGCTCCCGGCGGACGAGCAGGGCGCCGCCGGAGCAGTAGTCGACCCGCCGTTCGAAATCCCATTCCGAGATCGTCGCCGGGCCGCCGCCGTCGCCCACCCCGGCCGTCGTCCCGTCGGACCAGAGCACGGAGCCCGCCTCCTGAAGGGAGCCGTCCATGTGCAGGTAACAGCTGCCCACGGCACCGACCTCCGGCCGGCGGTGCGCGGTGTCGATCAACGCCTCCAGCCAGCCGGGCTCGATGACGCTGTCATCGTTGAGAAGGACGACGAACTCCCCGACCGCGCGGCTCGCCGCGTAGTTCGCTGCCCGCCCGAACCCGAGGTTCGATCGG
>QXCQ01000211.1:64990-93746 GCA_003576535.1 Nakamurella silvestris
TCGGGACCAGGTCCGGGAACCGCCGGGCGAGATCGGCTCTCAGTCGCCCGGTCGGCTCATTGAGCACCAGCACGATCTCGGCCAGTCCATCGGGGACGTTCTGCTGCAGGGAATCCAGACAATCCCCCAGGTAGGGGGCGTCGCGCCACCCGATCAGCACCACACTCGCCAACGGTTCAGGCCCCACCCCGGCCTCACGCCGTGAATTGATTAACACTGCCGGAGCATAGCTATTTTCGGTGCCGCACCCCAGCCGGGTGTGGTCTTATGGCCCGGCTTCGCCTCGTCATTCGTCGGAAATGACCAATTCCGGAGCAGATGCTCGACGTGGGAAGTTGCGCGCCAGGCCGCCGGGACCAGGGTGGATGCAGGTCAGTGCACCGATGTCCGATACCTGCGCCGGTGAAGGAGCACCCTGATGAAACCCGATGGGGAGCCGCGCGTGTCCGAGGAGGGACGATACGGCCGGGTGGTGGGGCCGAGCCGTTCACCACTGCGGAGGTCGACACTCGGCAACGGCCGATGGTGCGACGTGTTCAACGGTGATCAACACGCGGTGTTCTTGATCGAGCGGAACTGTGGTGAATACATGTCAATTCGGCCGATGGTTATCGAACATTCATGGACAGGTGTCGCTCGAATGTTCCCAGGGTGCTCGGGATGATTTCGGGTGGCGGAGGGCCGTGGGATACGTCGTTCTTGCGCCCTCGGCCGGACCGGCCGTGCGGCCGGCAGGTGCAGCGTGCCCCCGGCGGGATTCCAACGTGCCCCCGGCAGGATTCGAACCTGCGACCAGCGCGTTAGGAGTGCGCTGCTCTATCCCCTGAGCTACGGAGGCGGCTGCACCCACTGCCAGATGGGACGGCCGGGGCCGACACCACGAGATCCTGAGTGCAGGTTCAGCGTAACGGGAAGCCCTGCCGAACTGAAACCGCAGCGTGCCCAGGTCCGGCTCGCTCGCTCGTAGCCACATCGCGCGCCACGAACCGCACGAAGCCCTCCATGTCCGGCTCGTCCTGGGTGGGCTGCAGCACCACGGTGTCGGCACCGGCCTCGGCCCAGCGACGGATGCCGGCGGCGATCGACGCCGCATCCCCCGTCACCGCGGCCTCGATCGGCAGCCCTGCCCTGGTCAGCTCCGCCGTCACCCGCGCGGAGGCCTCCGCCCCGGTCGCACACATCAGGTAGACCACGATCCGATGACGGCCCGGCAGTCCGGCCGCCGCCCGCGCGGCATCCAGCACCGACCGAGCTGCCGCCACCCCGTCGGGCAGAGTCCCACCGGTCAGTACCGTCCCGGAGGCGAGGCTTCCGCTCAGTTCCAGGGTCTTCGGCCCCGAGGCGGCGGCCAGCAGCCCGACCTCGCCCAGCGGCGGCCAGTCCAGGGCGACGTCCTTCAACGTGACGTACCGCCCCTCCGCGGTGACCCGCTCCCCGGCCAGCAGCCCTTGCAGTGCGGTCAGGTACTCCCGCAGCAACGTCATCGGCGAGGCCGCCTTGGACCCCACCTGGTCCATCCATCGCTGTACCCCGTGCCCCACCCCGACCCGGAACCGTTCGGGGAACAGACGGTCGATGGTGGCGATCTCCATCGCCGTCAGCGCCACGTTGCGCAGCGGCACCGGCAGCACACCGACACCGATCCTCACCCGTTCGGACCAGGCCAGAGCTGCTGCGGCGGTGGCGATCCCGCTCTCCAGGAAGCAGTCCTCCCAGAGCCACAGCTCGGCCAGGCCGGACTCGTCGGCAGCTCGTACCACCGACCTCAGGCGCTCGGGGGGAAGTTGGGGGATGAACACCACGCCGAGTTCGGTCATGCAGTCGTTTCTACACGGTCGGGGGCCCGCCACCCTGCCGACCGCGCTCCTTCTCGACAATCGCGCGCGCTGCAGCTAGCGCGAAAGTCGGCACGGAGCGCGGCAAGCGACGAGGGCAGACCTCAGCCCTGCGGCGAGTTCGCCACCTGCCCGAGGATCCGGTCCAGCAGCGCCCCGTCGGCCGGGCCCATGTCCGGGTTGAACGTCCAGGTGGTGCCCGTCCAGCCGTCGCCGAGATGGTCGTCGGGCTCCACCGGCAGCCGCAGGCACCCACGGAAGAACGATGCCACCAACGGCCCACGACCCTCGATCTCGGCATGGGAGCCGATCACCAGCAACTGGACCCCGGCCGCCGCACCCTCCTCCGCCAGGAAGCGCACCTTGGCGATCTCGGAATCGTCGAAGCCGTAGGGGAAATCGGTCAGCACGACCAACCGCTCGGCGGCGTCGAGCTCCCCGGAGAGCGAGTCGAGGGACCCTGCACGGCGGGCCATCTCGATCAGATCGACCCGCTCGACGAGGCCGGTCAACATCTGCGACAGTTCCGCGCCGGTGGTCGCGATCGGTCCGGCCAGCACCGAGGACGAGTGGTTCAACGGACCGAGAAAGCTGACCGCCGAGCCCCTTCCGGCCAGGTCGCTGATCTGCAGTTTGATGCCGCCCACCGGGCACGCCGCCAGGAATCGCACCACCAGGGCCTTGGTCATCGCCTGCCAGCCACCCGCCGTGGGAGGCGGGACGGCGGCAGGATGGTCGGCCGATCCCAGCGCCTCCAACGAACTCAGGTCGTCGGGGCTGACGACACCGGCGCCCGGGTTGAACGCCCCGGCCGTGTCGATCCACAACGGCCGGGAGAGCGGCAGCCCCACCAGCATCGGCATCTGGAAATCCGGTGCCTCCGGCAGGGACAGATGGCCGGCCTGGGTGGCCACCGCAGGCTGCGTGGCGGGCCGCCACTGCTGCCAGGCCGCGGCATTCCAGTCCGACATCGGGGCAGGCAGGCGGTGCTGCAGCTCGGCCAGCTCGGCCGACAGCTGGGTGATGTCCTTGCGGTGGTCGGCGCGGGCCCGGGAGACCAGGTCCTCGTACCGGCGCTGGGTCGCCTCCCGTGCGGCGGAGGACCCCGGGGCGTTCCGCGCCGCGGGATCGGCCAGGGCGGCGGAAAGCTCGTCGTCACGCCGCTTCTCGGCGAATGAGACGGCAGATCGGAATCCCACCGTCGAACGGGCGGCGTCCTCGAAGATGCCCACGGACTGACGGTAGAGACGCTCCTGGTCGCTGGTGCCGGGCGGGGTCGGTGCCACCGCGTCGGCGAGGCGGGGCGGCGGGGTGATGGTGTGGGTCGGTGCGGCCTCCTCGACCTCGACCCCGTGCACTGTCACCGCCTCGGCGAGCCCGCCGTCGTAGCCTTGGCCGATCGCCCGGACCTTCCACGCCGGCCCGCGACGGTAGATCTCCCAGGCGATGACGGCCCGCTCGGTGGTCAAGCCCGTCACCAGGAAATCGGTGACGGGGGAATCGTTCTCGTCCAGCAGTACCGCCCGCGGCGGGGTCACCGAACCCAGCGGAGGTGCCCCCGGATCCACACTGATCAGGCACATCAGGCTGGGGACGTCCAGGGTTCGCAGGTCCACGGTGATCTGTTGGTGACGTCCGGTCGACCAGCTGACCCCGGGGGCCGTCGCCTGGTTGTAGAAGACGAAGTCGTGCTCGGACCGGACCCTGCCGTTCGGGCCGAGCAGCAGGGCCGAGACATCCGTCGGTGCAGCCACTTCGACCACGACCTTGACGATGTTCCCCGCCCAGGCGAGATTCTGACCCTTGATCAACCGCACCGTCATCGGTGCACCCCACTCTCGAACTCGGATGGAACCCGTGCACTCCGGACCTGCCCCGACCGGCGGCCGGGAAAACCGAAGAGGTCCGCCCGAACCGATGAGATCAGTTCGGGCGGACCGTGTTCGGTGTGTGCTGCGGCTAGATGAACCTGGACAGCTGCGGCACCGCGTCGTTCGGGGTGCGGGCCGCCATGCCCTCACCGATGGCCTGCAGCTTCCAGGTCCCGCCCTCGCGGTAGACCTTGGCCATCACCATGCCGGTGAAGGCCATGCCGCCGGCCAGGGTGTACCGGGCCAGCTCGGTGTTGGTGGTGTGGTCGACGAGTCGACTGAACGCGTTGTCGACCTGCTCGAAGGTCTGGCCCTCGTAGGAGGTGACGATGAAGAAGATGGTGGTGACGTGGGCGGGCACCCGGGTCAGGTCGACCATGATCGTCTCGTCGTCACCGTCGCCGGCACCCGTCCGGTTGTCACCCTGGTGCTGGACCGAACCGTCCCCGGTCTGCAGGTGGTTGTAGAAGGCGATGTCGACGGGCTGGTTGTCCGCGAACAGGATCGCCGAGGCGTCCAGGTCGATCTGGATGTCCCGGTTGCCGAACATGCCGCGCTTCTTGATCGGGTCCCAGCCCAGGCCCATCCGGATGACGGTGAGACTGACCCCGCCGTCCTTCTTGAGGGTGACGCGTTGTCCCTTGGCCAGGCTGACCGGTTTGTTCTTGGTCAGCTGGACCTCGCCCCCCGTCTGGGCGGGCGGCGCGGCCGGTGCTGCGGGCGGGGCCGGGTAGCCGGGGGCCGCGGGCGGCGGGTACCCCGTCTGCTGGTAGCCCTGCTGCTGGTCCGGGGCCGGGTACCCCTGCTGCGGGTAGCCGGCCGGCTGTGCGGCCGCAGGCGGCGGGTAGGCGTAACCGGGGTTCTGCGGCGCGGCCGGAGGCTGGTAGGCCGGCGCGGGCTGCTGCGCGGCGGCGGGCGGCGGGTAGGCGTAGCCCGGGTTCTGCGGCGCAGCAGGCGCGGCCGGTGCCGACGGAGGGGTCGCTGCCGCGGGCGGCGGGTAGGCGTACCCCGGTGCCGCTGCAGGTGCGGCAGGTGGATGGTTGTAGGCCGACGGTGCGGCGGGGGGAGCTGCGGCGGGTGCGGGGGAGTCCTCGACGCTGACGCCGTGGTCGGTGATCAGATCACCCAGACCGCCGGCGTAGCCCTGACCGACCGCGCGGATCTTCCAGGTGTCGGCCCGGCGGTAGAACTCCAGCACCACCACGATGCTCTCCGAGCTCAGCCCGGTCACCTCGTAGGTGGCCTGCGGGGTGCCGGACCCGTCGGTGACCTGGGCGACCGGGGCGGCGAACTGGCCGAAGCGCTGGTTCGAATCGTCCAGCGAGGAGACGATCCGCACGGTGCTGATCTCGGCCGGGACCGCCTGCAGATTCACCTCCACCCGCCAGGGTGCGCCGTTGGCCGGCGGATGGCAGACCACGCCGGGGCCTTGGGGCTGGTTGTAGAAGATGAAGTCCTCGTCCGTGCGGACCTTGCCGTCCGCCTTGACCAGCAGCGCGGACAGATCCGCCGGTGCGGCCACGGCGACGGTCACGGAGACCGGATTCGCCGTCAGTGGGCCGTTCTGGCCCTTGACCAGGACCTGTCCGATTGGTGCACTCAACGTGTGGCTCCTCGGTCGTAACGTGTCGGCGGCCGGTGCCCCCGTCAGTGACTGACGGCCGCGCCGGCCGATGTACCTGCCGTCAAATCTAGCCGGAGCGCCCCGGATATGGGCGGCCCCGGGGACGATTCGCCACGGGCGGCAACCGCTCCGCCGCTGATCGCGGCGGATTTTTGCACCCGTCCGCTTCGGCGCGGCAGCCCGAGAAATTCTCTGGCCCGTTGTCGGTGGGCCGTGGCAGTCTCTGGGTCAGTCGAGTCGAGCGGGTGCCCGCACTGCTGTCGATCGGAACGTTCCGGCGCGGCCGGTCGTCGCGGTATCCAACGAAGGGGTGTGACGTTCTGTTGTCCGAATCCGCGGAAGTTCTTGCCATCGATGCCCGTGGCCTGGTGAAGGTCTTCGGGAACAACCGCGCCGTCGACGGGGTGGACCTGCGGGTTCCGGCGGGGATGGTCTACGGGGTGCTCGGCCCGAACGGTGCCGGGAAGACCACCACCATCCGGCTGCTCGCCACCCTGCTCACCCTGGACGGCGGGTCCGCGTCGGTCTTCGGGCACGACGTCACCACCGAGGCCGACGCGGTGCGCGGCCGGGTCAGCCTGACCGGCCAGTTCGCCTCGGTGGACGAGGATCTCTCGGGTACCGAGAACCTGGTGCTGCTGGCCAGGTTGCTCGGTTTCTCCCGGTCGGCCGCGGCTGCGCGGGCGGCCGAGCTGCTGGCCGCGTTCGACCTGACGGAGGCGGCCGGGCGGCAGGTCAAGACCTTCTCCGGGGGGATGCGACGACGGATCGACATCGCCGCGAGCATCGTGGTCACCCCCGACCTGATCTTCCTCGACGAGCCGACGACGGGTCTGGACCCGCGTAGCCGCAACCAGGTCTGGGACATCATCCGCGCCCTGGTCGGGGCGGGGACGACGGTTCTCCTGACGACCCAGTACCTGGACGAGGCGGACAAGCTCGCCGACCGGATCGCGGTGATCGACCGCGGCACGGTGATCGCCGAGGGCACACCGAGCGAGTTGAAGGCCTCGGTCGGGGCAGGCACCCTGCGGGTCCGGGTGCAGGACCCGCGCCGGCGGGCACGGGCCGGTGAGGTGCTGGCCGGGGCACTCGGTGGCCGGGTCGAGCCGGACCCCGATCCGAGCGCGGTGCTGGTTCGGCTGCCCGCCGAGATCCAGGCGGACCAGGCGGCGTCCCGGGCAACGGCGGCCCTGGCCGACCTGGCCGCGGCGGGCGTTCCGATCGCCGACTTCGCGCTGGGTCAGCCCAGCCTGGACGAGGTTTTCATGGCCCTCACCGGACACCCGGCCGAGGACGGCTCCGACCCGGAGAAGGGCCCCGCGAAGAAGAGCCCCGCGAAGAACAGTCCCGAGAAGGAGGACGCGGCATGACGGAACTGCTGAAATCCGAGTCGAGGACCGCATCGACCGGGACCATCGACCAGGGCAACCTGCTCGCCGCCCTGGCCGGCCGCGAACGGCCGCCGCGCCCTTCGGCGTTGAGCACCTCGCTGACCTTCGGCTGGCGGGCGATGCTCAAGATCAAACATGTGCCCGAGCAGCTGTTCGACGTCACCATGTTCCCGATCATGTTCACCCTGATCTTCACCTACCTGTTCGGTGGCGCCCTCGGTGGCTCGCCGTCGGAGTATCTGCAGTTCCTGCTGCCGGGCATCCTGGTCCAGACGGTTGTCATGATCACCATGTACACCGGGATCACGTTGAACGTGGACATCGAGAAGGGCATCTTCGACCGGGTGCGATCGCTGCCGATCTGGCGGCCGTCCGCGCTGGTCGGGGCGTTGATCGGGGATGCCATCCGGTACACGATCGCCTGTGCGGTGGTGGTGGCCCTCGGGCTGATCCTGGGTTTCCGTCCCGACGGCGGAGCGGTCGGGGTGGTGACCGGCGTGCTCCTGGTGCTGCTCTTCTGCTTCAGCCTGTCCTGGGTGTGGACCTTCCTCGGCCTGTTGCTGCGCAGTCAGCAGTCGGTGATGGGGGTCAGCATGATGGTCCTGTTCCCGTTGACCTTCGCCAGCAGTGTGTTCGTCAGCCCGTCCACCATGCCTGGCTGGCTGCAGGCCTTTGTGAACATCAATCCCATCACGCATCTGGTCAATGCGGCCCGTGGGTTGATGCAGGACGAACCGGCCGGGAGCGATGTGCTCAAGGTGCTCATCGCCTGCGCCGTGCTGGTGCTGGTCTTCGCCCCGCTCACCATGCACCGCTACAACGCGTCCAAATAGTTGTACATCTATGGCGTTGTACAACTAACGAAACGTATAGTGAGCGGATGACGGAACCTTTGGCGGTCAACCCGGGCGGTTCCCTGTCCCCGGACCAGGTGGTGGGCCGGGACCTGCTGATCAACCAGCTCTGGGAGACCCTGCGGGTGCAGAGCGTCCTGCTCAGCGCCGAACGGCGGATGGGCAAGACCAGCGTCATCCGCAAGATGGCCGCCGACGCCGAGGCCCAGGGTTTCGTCGGGGTCATCCGAAGTGTCGAGGACTGTTCCTCGGCGGGGGAGTTCGTCGAACAGCTCGCCGCCGGACTCCGGGACGCCCTGCCGCGCAGCCATCGGGCGGCGGCGACCTTGCGGTCGCTGATCTCGACCTGGGGGGTGGAGGTCGACTCCGGGCCCATCCGGATCCAGCCCCGGCTGCGTGAGGACTGGAAGCCCCAGCTCCAGCGGCTCTTCGAGGCGGTCACCGACCATCAGGACCGTCCGGTGGTGCTGTTCATCGACGAGCTCTCGATGATGCTCGACAAGGTCCGGGTCCGGGACGGGGCCTTCGTCGCCCGGGATGTGTTGGACAGTCTGCGCGCGGCCCGGCAGCGCCACCCGAGCCTGCGGATGGTGGTGAGCGGGTCCATCGGGCTGCACCACGTGCTCGGCGATCTAGCGCACCCCGGCAGCGCCTGGGCCCCGGTGAACGACATGGACCGGGTGGAGCTGACCCCTCTCGTCCCCGCAGAGGCGACCTCGCTCGCCTACCGGTTGCTCGCCGGGGCGAGGATTCCCTGTCAGGACCCCGGGGCCGTTGCCACGGCCATTGCCGCCGAAGTGGACGGAGTCCCCTACTACGTGCACCTGACGGTGAAGTGGCTGCGCGCCCTCGGCCCCGGGCATCTGGTCGGGACCGAGGACGTCCGTCGCGCGGTTCAGGCCGGGATCGAGGGGCTCCCGGACAGCTGGAACCTGAGTTACCTGGGCGAGCGGATCATCGCCCGGTACGCGGGGTCTGCCACCCTGGCCGAACAGGTCCTCGACATCGTCGCCACGGCCGGCCCCGGTTCGGCCGCGCTGACAACCGCCGAGATCGGCCGCCGGCTCGGGTCGGTGACGGCCGGGGTCGACGAAACCCAGCTCCGGCATGCCGTCGAACTGCTGCGGCTGGACCATTACCTGCGGCGGGACAACAGTTTTCAGCTGTCGATCGCGCGCCGGTACTGGATCATGTCCCGGGAGCTGGTGTGAGCGACCAGCCGCCGCTGCTGCGGTACTCACCCGGTTCTGCGCCGGCCCGCAGCCTGGAATTCGTGTTCGTCGGTCGGGAGCATCTGGTGCAGCCGGCCCTGGACAGCGTGGCCGATCTGCTGGGCGATCACGGTGCGGCCCACCATCTGTTCGTCGGCGAGCGGGGGATGGGCAAGTCCCACCTGGTGTCGATGATCGCCGGTCGGCTGCGCAGGCGGTACTCGGCCGAGGATGTGCGTGTGGTGCGGCTGGACGAGGACCCGTGGTCGATCCGGGACTATCCGGGTTTGTTGTCCGCGATCGTCTCCCGGCTCGGTGTGGCCGCACCCGAGGGTGACGTCCGGGATCTGGAGAACACGTTGACCGACGCTGCCGCCGAGGTGCCGGTGGTGGTGATCGTGGAGAACCTGGGTGAGGTGTTCGGTCGGATCGGTGCGGACGGGCGGGCGCGGCTGCGGGCGGCGCTGGAGAACAGTCGCCGGATCACGCTGCTGGCCACTGCCCCGGAACGTCCGGTCCACATCACCCGGCACACCGAACCCTTCTTCGGGTTCTTCGACGTGAGTGATCTGCTGCCGCTGGAGGTGGACGAGATCGTCGAACTGGTCAGGCGTGTCGCCCGGTACTCCGGTCACCAGGACGTCAGCGAGTTCGTCACCACCGATGAAGGGCGGGCGGCCCTGGCCGGAGCCCACGGTCTGCTCGGCGGACAGCCGCGGGTGTGGACCATCCTCGGGGAGATCAGCACCGTGGCCTCCTTACGGGAGCCGGCTGCGCTGATCCGGCGGGTGCTGGACGATCTGCTGCCGCAGTACCAGGACCGGGTCGGGGCCCTGCCCCCGGATCAGCAGGCCATCGTGCTGCTGATGGTGGAGGCGGGTGGTGCGTTGACCGTCCGGCAGATCGCCGCCGGGATCGGGGTCGACCAGCGGAGCGCATCGAGCCAGTTGCGGCATCTGGCGACCAAGGGCTGGGTCGGAACCGCCCCGGCGTTGACGGTCGATGCCGGTGGGGACAGGCGCTCGGCCTATTACGAACTGCGGGAACCCTTGGTGCGGCTGTGCATTCAGATCAAGACCGGCCGCGGGGTACCGCTGGACGCGGCTCTGGCCTATGCGACCGGGCACCCCGTCGCTGCGGAGCCGGGGGCGATGATCGAGTCGGCCCTGGAAGCCTTCCGGGCCGATCGGGACCGGGCGCACCTGATGGTGCTGCCCCGGGAATGGCGGACCGTCGCCCAGCAGCGGTTGGCCGAGGAGGCCGTTGCGGCAGGTTGAGCGGGTTTCGACGCGCCGAGCCTGGACAAGGCCGTGGGTGTCGGACCGAAGGTGCCGGGGAGCGCGGGGCGACCTGCCGCGTAGGCTGCGGTTCGACGTCCGGGGGAGGGGCAGATCATGGGCTACGGGCAGGGGAAGGGTATTCGCGCGATGGCAGCGGTTGTCGGGGTCGTGTGTGCCACGATGGCGACGGGATGCGGCACCACATGTGATGCGAGCGCCTATGCCGACCAGCTCCGGGTGGATCTGGGGGCTGTTCAGGCGGCCGCCACCGGGCCGTTGACGGTGAGAACATGTATCGACGCCGATTGCTCCTCTGTGTGGCTGGGCGCGTCCGACGATCCCACGGTGGTTCGAATCCAGACCTCGCCCGCTTTCCCCGGGAACGACCACACCATTCGGGTCACGGCTCGCACGGCCGATCTTGTGGAGGTGTTCTCCGGGACGGCCCTGGCCGTCCCTCTGGTGGTCGACTACCCACCGGGTGAGCGCTGTTCCACGCCGATCAACGTGATCAGCGTCAAGGCGGAAGGCCGATCGACCCTCGAGGTGTTGGCTCCGCAGTGATCGCGGGGGCCGTCACAGCCGGCTGCGCCAGGGCTGTCAGCTGTGTTCGGTGATCAGCACGGCGGTCGTGCCGGGTTCCAGGGCGTCGAAGATGTGGTCGGCATCCCCGGGGTAGGACATGTAGTCCCCGACCTCGAGTTCGACCGGCGAGTCGGTCGGGCCCACCAACGCGCGGCCGGTGCTCAGCACCACGTGTTCGGTGGTGCCCCGGGTGTGGGCCGCCGACCTGCGCGGGGCATTCGGCTCGGCCTGGACCAGATACAGGTCGCGCCGGGCATTGTTCGGGCTGGCCGACAGCAGGGTCGCGGTGTAGGAGGCGTCGCCTGCGGCGATCCTGGCTCCCTCCCCGGCTCGGACCACCTGGACCACTCGCTGCGGCGGGTCCACCAGATGGGAGAACGGCACCCCGAGGGCCGTGCTGAGGGCCCACAGGGTCTCGATGCTCGGATTTCCCTCGCCCGCTTCGAGCTGGGACAGCGTGGACTTGGCGATCGCTGCACGGCGCGCGGTCTCGGACAGGCTGAGCCCCGCCCGGGTTCGTTCGCGTTTCACGGCGGCGGCGACCTGGGCTCCGAGGGTACGTTCTTCCATGGTGTTCATCATAAGCGCCATGTGTTCGGCTTGACGAACGCGTAACGAGTGTTCATCATAGGCAACATGCGTTCATCATGGCGAACGATCCCGTCGTCCTTGCTACGGGACATCGGTGTGGTCGCCCTCTCGGTCGGGGTCATCGGGGTGTCCTACGGGGTGACGGCCCAGTCTGCGGGCCTGCCCCTCTGGCAGATCCTCGCGCTGGCGATCTGTGTGTTCGGGGCCTCCTCGGAGTTCCTGTTCGTCGGGGTCCTCGCCACCGGCGGCAGCGCCGTGTTCGCCGTCCTCGCCGGCCTGCTGGTCAACCTGCGCAACGCCGCCTACGGCCTGACCGCCGGCGGCTTCCTCGGCCGCGGCTGGCGGGCGGTCCTGGGTGCCCACCTCGTCAATGACGAGACCGTGGCGATGGCCTCCGCGCGGCCCTCCGGAGCGCAACGCCGTCTCACTTTCTGGATCAGCGGAGTTGCCCTGCTGATCTGCTGGCCCCTCGGTGCCCTCGCCGGAGCTCTGCTCGGGCAGGTCGTCCAGGATCCGGAGACCCTGGGGCTGGATGCGGCCTTCCCGGCAGTCATCCTGGCGGTGGTGCTGCCCTCCCTCCGCGACACACGGGTGATCGTCGCCGCGCTGGCAGCGGCGCTGGTCGCGGTCGGATCGGCCCCGTGGGTCCCGGCGGGTGCCGCCCCGGTGGTGGCCCTGGTCGCCCTGGCAGTGTTCCCGCCGCGTCGACACACGCCTCGTCGACACACACCGCATCGGTCATCGGCGCCGGCCCACCCGGACCCGACCTCGGTCGCCCCCGACCCTGTCCCCGCCCGATCCGAGGACGGTGCGGGCCGATGAGTGGCCTCGGCACCTGGCTGGCCATCCTGGCGCTCGCGGCGGGAACCTACGGTCTGCGGCTGAGTGGTGTGCTGCTGCGGCAGCGGGTGACCTTCTCACCGTGGACCCAGCAGATGGTGGACAGGGCGGTGGTGCTGCTGCTGGTGGCAGTGGTGGCGACCTCGACCCTGCTGGACGGGGCCGCCTTCGGCGGCTGGTCCCGCACCATCGGGGTGGCGGCAGGCGGCGCGGTGGCGCTGGCCAAGGGTCCGCTGTTCCTGGTGGTGCTGGTCGCCGCCGGAAGCACCGCAGGATTGCGGCTGGCCAACGACGCCAGGTCAGCCGACGTCGACCCCATGACGCCGGGCGAAACCGGCCAGGTCCTCCTCGTACCCCTGACCCACCGCCCGCAGACGCCAGATCTCACCGCGCTGGTAGAACTCGGCCAGCAGCAGACTCGTCTCCGTGGTCCCGGCATCCAGCACCGCACGCACCCACGGTCGCCCTGCCCGGTCGCGCAGGGTCAGTTCCACCGGCCCGACCTGCCCGAAGGTGCGGCCGTCGGTGAGGCTCGCGCCCAGGATCATCCGGACCCCCGGCTGGGCCAGCTCGTCCAGGTCGAAGGACAGCCGGGCCTCCCCGGAGGAGCCCAGATCCAACCGGACGTCCCGGGCCGGTGTTCCCAGGTTGTTGTAGAAGAGGAAGTACTCGTCGGAGAGGACCTTCTCGTCGGCATCGGTGACGAAGGCCACCACGTCCAGCTCGACGGCCGGGGCCACCGTGGTCCACCCCACGAACAGCTCCCACCGGTTCACCTCGATCGGCAGGTCGCAGACCCAGCCGCGGCTCAGGATCGTCGCCTCGGCGCGGGCCGGTGCCTGGACCGCCGGTGCCTGGACCGCCGGTGCCTGGACGACCGGTGCCTGGACCGCCGTTGCCTGGACGACCGGTGCCTGGACCGCCGGCACCGGGTCGGCGGGACCACCCCCGAGGGGTACCGGCACGGCTGACGAACGCGCCCCACCGGAGATCTCCACCACCCGATGGGCGAGCGGCCGCAGGCTGCCCGCGTCCAACCGGACCAGGTGCCCGGCCCGCTCCAGTCGCGGGTCGTTCCCGGCCCCGGGCAGCACCACCAGGTGCGACACCGAGGTGGTGAGGTTGACCGCGACCCGTCCGCCGAGGCCGGCGATCTCTTCACGTACGGCGGCGGCGTGATGGTGCGGCCCGCCGAGGACCAGCACCCGGCACCCGGTGAGGGCCCCGCGCGGCGCGGTCGGCGGTTGTGCTCGGCCACCGGGCCGGTCGTCCAGACGCACACCGGGGCTGACCGACCCGAGCAGTTCGGTGAACTCGAGGTCGGTGATCACCGGAACACCCAGCTCCCGCGCCCGCACCGCCTTGTTCGTGCGCAGGTCGGCAGAACCGCAGACCAGGAACCGGGTCCGGCCGCTGACGGCGTTCATCGGGATCAGCCCGGCGGCGATCCCGCTGCGGTACAGCTCCTCCCGGGGGACCCTGGTCCCGCCGGTGATGACGAATTTCATCCCCTGGACCAGGGGGGATCCCGGTCGCCAGGCCCCCGGCAGCTCCCACGGCGAGTTGATTCGCGGTGCCAGCGCCGTCGGCCACGGCAGGGTCGAGCGCTCGACGTTCATCGAGTACGGCAGGGCCACGGCGCTGCGCATCGCGTGGTCCATCAGCTTGAGGAACACCGAATGCAGGACCCGGACGTCGTCGGAGGCGTCGTGGGCGCGTTGCTGTTCGATCCGTGCCCAGTAGGCGAGGGTGGCGAGTTTGAAATCGGGCACGTCCAGGTCCAGCCGCCGGGCCAGCGCCAGGGTGCACAACCGTCGCCCACCGGAGATCGTCTGGGCTGCCCTGGCCGATTCGGCGTACAGGAAACCCCAGTCGAAGGCCGCGTTGTGGGCCACGATCACCCGACCGGCCAGCATCTCGGCCACCACCGGTGCCACCTGGTGGAAGGAGGGCGCTCCGCGCAGACGTTCGGGGGTGATGCCGTGGATGTGCACCGGGCCGGGATGCCGTCCCGGATCGACCAGGGTGTGCCAGTGCCGTTCGAGCCGGCCGTGCCGGTCCACCTGGCTGATCGCCACCTGGACGATCCGGTCCTCCTGGGAGCGCAGCCCGGTGGTCTCGACGTCCACGATCGCGAAGGTGTCCCCGAAATCGGTGGCCGGGGGTGCGGACACGGGCATGGGGGACATCACGGACATGAACAAATCCTGACACGGGGGTCCGACAGGATCGTGGAGACCGGCCGCGCACCGGGCCCCGATGCTGCGGTGGACGTCGGGTGAACAACAGCACAGAACACCGAGGTCGGTGACGCGGTCGCAATGGATCGGTGGAATCATCATCGGACATGGCCCCCTCCAACGAAGAGAGCATCGCGTACCCGGCACCCGGGGCGCGCCCGTCGCGCAGCGCCACCGAACACATCGCCCCCCACGTGGTGGTGTTGTTCGGTGCCACCGGTGATCTGGCCAGGCGCAAGCTCCTGCCCGGTCTCACCCACCTCGCACTGTCCTCGCTGGCCCCGGAGATCCAGATCGTCGGCACCTCGCTGGAGGACTTCGACGACGAGTCCTTCCGCGAGTTCGCCCGGCAGGCCGTTGCCGAGTTCAGCAGCCGCAAGCTCACCGCAGAACAGTGGGCCTCCTTCGCCGCGAAGATCCACTACGTCCCGCAGAGCGCCGGTCCCGAAGCGCTGGCCGCCGCCGTGTCCCAGGCCGAGACCGAACTCGGTCAGGGTGTCCTGCGCCTGCACTACCTGAGCGTCCCGCCGAAGGCCGCGCTGGCCGTCATCGACATGCTGCGCCACGCCAACCTGGTCGAGCGGTCCAGGGTGATCATGGAGAAGCCGTTCGGCACCGACCTGGACAGCGCGATCGCGCTGAACGACCAGCTGCACGAGACCTTCTTCGAAAGCCAGATCTTCCGGATCGACCACTTCCTCGGCAAGGAGCCGGCCCAGAACATCCTGGCCTTCCGGTTCGCCAACGGTCTGTTCGAGCCGATCTGGAACCGGAACTTCATCGATCACATCCAGATCGACATCCCGGAGACCCTGGGCCTTGACCGGCGGGCGGAGTTCTACGAGTCCACCGGCGCGTACAAGGACATGGTCGTCACCCACCTGTTCCAGGTGCTGGCCTTCGTCGCCATGGAACCACCCACCGCCCTGGAACCGCGCTCGATCAGCGAGGAGAAGAACAAGGTCTTCCGCTCGATGCTGCCGGTCAAACCCAGCGACGTGGTGCGCGGGCAGTACCAGGGCTACCGGGACGAGCAGGGTGTCGCCCCCGACTCGGACACCGAGACCTTCATCGCGCTGCGCGCCCATATCGACAACTGGCGCTGGGCCGGGGTTCCGTTCTACCTGCGCACCGGCAAGAAGATGGCCGAGGGGCAGCGGATCATCTCCATCGCCTTCCGGGAGGCGCCGAAGAGCATGTTCCCCTCCGGTTCCGGTGTCGGCTCCCAGGGGCCCGACCACCTGACCTTCGACCTGGCCGACGCCTCGAAGGTGTCACTGTCCTTCTACGGCAAGCGCCCCGGGCCGGGGATGCGGCTGGACAAACTCTCGATGCAGTTCGCCACCCAGGAGACCGACCGGGCCGCAGACGTTCTCGAGGCGTACGAGCGGCTCATCCTGGACGCGATGCACGGCGACCACACCCTGTTCACCACCGCCGAGGGCATCGAGAGTCTGTGGGAGCGTTCCATTCCGCTGCTCGACGACCCGCCTGCGGTGAAGACCTACCCGAAGGGCACCTGGGGGCCGAACGCGATCCATCAGCTCATCGCCCCCCACGCCTGGCGGCTGCCCTTCGAGCGGGTCTGGCGCGAGCGGAAGTCCTGAACGCCCGGTGCGATCATCGTCACCCCCGCCCCGGGGGGCGGTGGGAGCAAGCTGGTAGATGACGGGGCAAACATGCACGCCCCACGAGAGGATCCACCATGAAGGTCATCTACACCGCGTCCGCCCAGTCCACCGGTGACGGCCGTAACGGTCACACCCGCAGCTCCGACGGCATCCTCGACGCCGAGCTCGCCGTCCCGACCGAGATGGGCGGGGCCGGCGGGGCGACGAACCCCGAGCAGCTGTTCGCCGCCGGTTACTCGGCCTGTTTCCACAGCGCTCTCAAGGGTGTGGCCCGGGCCGCGAAGGCGCCGATCGCCGACACCGCCGTCACCGCCGACGTGAGCATCGGCCCGAACGACGTCGGTGGGTACATCCTCGCGGTGGCCCTGCACGTGGAGATGTCCGGTGTGGACCAGGCGACGGCCGACAAGCTCGTCGAACAGGCCCACCAGGTCTGCCCGTACTCCAACGCCACCCGCGGCAACATCGAGGTCACCCTGGACACCGTCGTCGCCTGACACCGGTCGTTGCAACAATGGCCGGATGACGAAGAAGAACGGCCTGTGTCCCTGCGGGACCGGGGACGCCTACGCCGTCTGCTGCGGGCGGTACCACCTCGACGAGGTGGTGCCGCCGACGGCGGAGAAGCTGATGCGTTCCCGGTACTCGGCCTTCGCGCTCGAGGACGGGGACTACCTGTTGCGGACCTGGCATCCGGACACCCGGCCGTTCGAACTGGAGCTGGACACCGCGATCCACTGGACCGGACTGGAGATCCTGGGCAGTACCCGGGGCACCATGTTCGACACGGAGGGCACAGTCGAGTTCCGGGCGTCGTACAGGTCTCCCGAGGGCGCGGGCTCCCAGCAGGAGCTGAGCAACTTCGTCCGCGAGGGCGGCCGCTGGTACTACCTCGACGCCCAGGACTGAGCCGCTGTCGCAGTTCCGCTCCGGTGCACGCTCACCACCTGAAACGGACCGTTTCGACGTGGTGAGGGTGCCCTCGCAGGGGAGGTTCCCTGGCTGGGTACGCTGACCCGATGTCCGCGCTGACGATCATCTTCGCCTCCCTCGCCGCCCTGCTGCACGTGCTCTTCTTCGTGCTGGAGAGTGTGCTGTTCCGCCGCGCCACGGTGTGGGGCCGGTTCGGGGTGAAGTCCCAGGCCGACGCCGAGACGATCGCCCCGATGGCCTACAACCAGGGCTTCTACAACCTCTTCCTGGCCCTGGGTGTGGTGGTCGGGCTGGTGCTGGGCAACGAAGATGCGGGCAAGGGCATTGTGATATTCGCCTGCGCCTGCATGGTCGGGGCCGCGCTCGTTCTCGTGACCAACAATGTGAAGCTCGCCAGAAGTGCTGCCATCCAAGGGATTGCGCCGCTGATCGCGATCATCGGCGCCTTCCTGTGAGGTACCGGCCCTGATCCGGGCCGTTTGCCACCCGGCCGGGGGCATGGGCCAGACTGGGACCATGCAGCAATGGGTAGTAGACGCGATCCTGTTCGATCTCGATGGCACGCTCATCGATTCCACCCCGAGCGTGGAGCGCAGCTGGCGCTCCCTCGGTGAGAAGGTCGGCATCCCCTACGAGGAGTACGCCGGGATGTACCACGGTGTGCCCGCCAAGCAGACCCTGCGCCGGCTGCTGCCGGACATCTCCGCCGCCGAACTGGACGACCTGGCCGAATGGCTGGTCGAGGTCGAGGCCACCGACACCGAGGACATCATCGTCCTGCCCGGCACCGAGACCGTGCTCGACCTGCTGCCCGTCGATCGATGGGCCATTGCCACCTCGGGCACCGAGCGGCTGGCGAAGGCACGTATCGAAGCCGCCGGCCTCAAGCTGCCGCGGACCCTGGTCACCGCCGACGACGTGACCACGGGCAAGCCCGATCCGGCCCCGTACCTGCTCGCCGCCGAGCGGTTGGGCTTCCATCCGAGCCGGTGTCTGGTGGTCGAGGATGCGCCCGCCGGCGTCACCTCCGGTCTCGCGGCCGGCTGCCCGGTGCTCGGCCTGCGCACCACTCATGACGACCTGACCGTGCCCACGGTGGCCGACCTGTCCGAGGCCGACATCTCGGCGGACCGGAACGGGATCATCGTCACCATCGGCTGATCGGTTCCTCACCGCGCTTCTTCCCGACGTCCGCGCTTGATGCATGCAGCGCGATTGTCGGAACGGAGCGCGGTCGGCCGGGCCGGGCGGGGGTCGGCCGGGCGGGCGGGGGTCGGCCGGGCGGAGCGGGGGTCGGGCTCAGGACGGGCCGAGTCGGGCGCAGGCCGGGCCGAGCGGGGACACTGGACGGTGTGGAACTCCAACTCGCCCACGGTGACATCACCGTCGAAACCACCGACGCGATCGTCAACGCCGCCAACTCCGGCCTGCTCGGCGGCGGGGGTGTGGACGGTGCCATCCATGCGGCCGGTGGCCCGGAGATCCTCGCCGCCTGTCGCGAACTCCGAGCGACCACCCTGCCGCACGGGCTTCCCGCCGGTCAGGCCGTCGCCACCACCGCCGGGAAGCTGACGTCGGGCTGGGTGATCCACACGGTCGGTCCGGTCTACCGCGCCGGCGCGGACCTGGCCCCGGTGCTGCGGTCCTGTTACACCTCGAGCCTGGCCGTGGCGGACGAGATCGGAGCGACCTCGCTCGCCTTCCCGCTGATCTCCGCCGGTGCCTACGGCTGGCCGGTCGAGGATGCCATCTGCCAGGCGCTGGGTGCACTGTGCGGGGCGGACACCCAGGTGGCCCTGGTGCGGCTGGTGCTGTTCGACGAGCAGACCTACCGGACCGCCCGCCGCCTGGTCGACGAGGGCTGACCAGGCGAGGGCTGAAAAACCCTACACCCCTTCTGTTCTCGCGCACGTTGTTGCTCCTCGCGCACGATGTTAGGCGCGCGAGGAGCAACAACGTGCGCGGGAACGGGGGGTTCTAATTGGCGGCCGGCAGCCGGACGGTGAAGACGGTCGAGCCGGGCGCGCTCCGCACCGACACCGACCCGCCGTGAGCCGTCGCCACGGCCTTGACGATCGCCAGCCCCAGCCCGGTCGAGCCGGCGTGCCGGGAACGTGAGGAGTCCCCGCGGACGAACCGGTCGAAGATCCCGGTCTGCAGGTGCTCCTCGATACCCGGTCCGTCATCGCTGACGGTCAGCACCACGGTGCCGCCGGAGGTGGACAGACCGGCCCGGACGGTGGTCCCGGGAGGTGTGTGGGTGCGGGCGTTGCTCAGCAGGTTCGCCAGCACCTGGTGCAGGCGGGGCTCGTCACCGCGCACCTCCACCGGTTCCTCCGGCAGTTCCATCTGCCAGTGGTGGTCCGGCCCGGCCACCTGGGCGTCACTGACCACGTCGATCATCAGCATCGTCAGATCCACCGGGTCGTCCGACAGCGGACGGCCGGCATCGAGCCGGGCCAGCAGCAGCAGGTCGTCCACCAGGGAGGTCATTCGCTGGGACTCCGACTCGACCCGCCGCAGCGCATGGGTGACGGTCGCGGTGTCCACCTGGTCCCGCTGGGCGAGCTCGGCGTATCCGCGGATGGAGGCCAGCGGGGTGCGCAGCTCGTGGGAGGCGTCGGCGACGAACTGCCGCACCTGCATCTCGCTGGCCTGACGGGCGGTCAGCGCGTTCGACACGTGGCCGAGCAGCTGGTTCAGGGCGGACCCGACCTGGCCGACCTCGGTACGCGGGTCGGTGTCCCGGTCCGGGACCCGGATGCCCAGGTCCACCTCGCCCTCGTGGAGGGGGACCGTCGCCACCTTGCGGGCGGTGGCGGCCACCCGGTCGAGCGGCCGGAGATTCCGGCGGACCACGAAGTAGACCAACGCTGCGGCCAGCAGCAACGCGACGACGGTGACGATCAACATGATCACCCCGAGCCGGAGCTGGGTGTCCCGCACCGGGCTCAGCGGCAGACCGGTGATCGCGACCACCCCGTTGGGCAGGCTCGTGGCGAGCACCCGGTAGTCCCCGTAGCCGTCCACGGTCAGGTTCACCGGTTTGTCGGCCGGTGCGAGCGCGAGCAGGGCGGTGAGGGTCGCCTCGGACGGTTCCTGGCACACCTGGGGTCCGGTGAGGATGCCGGCGCGTTCGATCACACCGTCCTTGATCATGGCCGACAGGGTGCCCAGGGCCACGCCGGGCTGGAAGAGCCCGGGCGGCGGGCCGCCACCGGTGGGGCCACCGCCGGAACCGCCGGTACCGGACCCACCCGTGTCCGGGGTGCAGGACTCCGGGAAGTCCCGCGTGAACGGATTGGTGGTGGTGCCCGCGGTGGTGGTCGAATCGGCCCCCGTCGTGGCATCGGCATCGGCATCGGCATCGGCATCGGCATCGGCCCCCGTCGTGGCACCGGCACCGACAGTAGGGGTCGGGTCCGCGGCCGGGGAAGCAGCCGAGCCGGTGACGGTCACCGAACCGGCGGAGGCCCCAGTCGTCGTCACGGTCCCGTTCTGTCCGGGGCTTCCCGAAGCCGGGTTCTGGTTCCCGTTCTGACCGTTCCGGTAGGGGTTCTGACCGTTGTTGCCGAACCGGACCAGCTGGTTCTTCGCACTCATCAGCTGGCTGTCCAGCTGTCCGACCAGATAGTTGGACAGGGCGATCTCGGTGACCAGAGCGACACCACCGCAGACCCCGGTGATCATCAGCAGGACGCTGATGACCAGGGTGGACCGGAGGGTGTGCGGCCGTCGGCCACGGCGGGGTGCGGTGACGACAGCAGCGGGCGGAACAAGCGGGTCGGCCGACCCAGGGATGGGGGAGGGATCAGTCGGCGGGCTTGAGGACATACCCGAACCCTCGCATGGTGTGGATCATCGGCTCCCGACCGGAGTCGATCTTCTTGCGGAGGTAGGAGATGTACAGCTCGACGATGTTGGCCTGACCACCGAAATCGTAGTTCCAGACCCGGTCGAGGATCTGCGCCTTGGACAGCACCCGTTTGGCATTGCGCATCAGGAAGCGGAGCAGTTCGAACTCGGTCGCGGTCAGCGGGATCAGCTCCCCGGCGCGGTGGACCTCGCGGCTGTCCTCGTCCAGGGTCAGGTCGCCGACGGCGAGCACGGGGGAGTCGGTCTCGACCGCGGTCTTCGACCGGCGCAGGAGTGCGCGCAGCCGGAGCACCAGCTCCTCCAGGGAAAAGGGTTTGGTGACGTAGTCGTCACCGCCGGCGGTCAGCCCGGCGATGCGGTCCTCCACCGAATCACGCGCGGTGAGGAACAGGACCGGCATGTGGTCGCCGTCGCTGCGGAGCCGACGCAGGACGTCCATCCCGTCGGTGTCGGGGAGCATGACGTCCAGCACGATGGCGTCCGGACGGAACTCCCGGGCGGCGATGATGGCGGCTGCCCCGTCGGCGGCGGTCCGGATCTCCCAACCCTCGTACCGCAGGGCCATGCTCACCAGCTCGGCCAGGCTCGGCTCGTCGTCGACGACGAGCACCCGGACCGGGCGTCCGTCCAGGCCACGGAGGGGTTGCATGCCGGAGCCCGGGGTGGCCTTGCCGGTGCTGAGCTGGGCGCTGATCGTCATGTCCGGAATCCTGCACCCGGTGCGTATGCCGCCGCTAGGTGAATGCTGTGCCGATCCTGTGAATGGGCGCGTCCCCGGCCGTGGCACCGACCACCCGCCCTTTGTTCCCGCGCACGTTGTTGCTCCTCGCGCACGAAACATCGCGCGCGAGGAGCAACAACGTGCGCGGGAACGGGGGGTGTTTTACAGGGCTGCGCCGTACCGGTCGACGATCGAGGACTCGGCCAACCGGCTCAATCCCTCGCGGACCACCCGGGCCCGGCCCTCGCCGACACCGTCCACCGCCTGCAGGTCCCCGGCGGTGGCCGCGAGCAGCCCCTGCAGGTTCTCGAAATGCTGGACCAGCCGGTCCTGGATGGCCGGTGGTACCCGGGGGATGTTCGCCAACAGCCGGTGCCCGCGCGGACTGACCGGCTGCTCCAGCCCGTCCGGACCGCTCAGGTAGCCGAACTCCCGGGAGATGACGGACAGGTCCAACAGACTGGTCTCGTCCAGGTCGTCGAGGGCGGCGAGCACCTGCTCCACCCCGCGGTACTCCTCACCGACCGGCAGGTAGTCGCGGACCAACAGATCCCTGGTGCCGTCGATCCCGCCGGTGAGTTCCTCCAGCTGCAGGGCCGGCAGTCGACCGTCCGAGCCCAGTTCGACGATGTCGCTGGCGATCTCGTCGGCGATGCGGCGCACCATCAGCAGCCGCTGCATCACGGCCATGGCATCGCGCAGGGTGGCGAAGTCCTCGATCTCCAGGGCCGACAGGGCCTGAGCCACCTCGTCGAGCCGGTCCCGGTAACGCTGCAGGGTCGCCAGGGCCTGGTTCGCCCGGCGCAGGATGAAGGACGGATCGGCGACCACGTGCCGGATGCCGTCGTAGTAGAGGCTGATGATCGACATGGAGTGGCTGACCGAGATGATCGGCTGGCCGGTCTGCAGGGCGGTGCGCTCGGCGGTGCGGTGACGGGTCCCGGACTCGACCGTGGGGATCGTCGAATCGGGCATGAGCTGCACGTTCGCCCGCAGGATCCGACTGCCGTCGTCGGAGAGGATGACGGCGCCGTCCATCTTCGCCAGCTCGCGGACCCGGGTCGGGGAGAAGTCGATGTCGATCTGGAAACCGCCGTCGCACAGGGCGTCGACCATCGGGTTGAACCCGAGGACGACCAGGGCCCCGGTCCGGCCGCGCAGGATACGTTCCAGACCTTCCCGAAGTTCGGTGCCGGGGGCAACCCGGGCGAGTACCTGCCGCATGGCCGCGCTGGTCGTGCGCTCGGTCACCAAAAGCCCCCGTCATCGTTGTGTCGCCGGGGCGGTCGGCAGTGCTGCCGTCCGTCCCCCGATCAGTCTAAGCGGCCGTCAGCGCCGACGGCTCTGGAGCCAGTGGACCACGCCCGTATCGTTACCGAGGGAGCGGAAAGCCTCGCCGAGATCGTCGACCTCGTCGACCCGCATCCCCTTGGGCCGGACCAGATCCGTGGTGCGCGGGATCAGAGCATGGTCGAAGCCCAGGCGGGAGGCCTCCACCAGGCGCTGGTTGACCGCGTTGATCGGCCGGACATCGGCGGACAGGCCCAACTCGCCCATCACCACCAATCCCGGCGCGAGCGGGATGTCCCGGGCGGCGGACCACAGGGCCATCGACACCGCGAGGTCCGCGGCCGGTTCGACCATCTTGGCCCCGCCGACGGTCGCGACCATCACATCCATGTTGGACAAGGACAACCCGCCCCACCGTTGCAGGACGGCCAGCGTCATCTCGACCCGGGTGGCGGCCAACCCGGAGACCGATCGGCGGGGGCGTTCCTGCATCGACTTGGTGGTGAGGGTCTGGATCTCCGCGGGCAGTGCCCTTCGGCCCTCCACCGCGATCGTCGCGCAGGTGCCCGGCACGGAGGCCCGCCGGGCGGACAGGAACAGTCCGGACGGATCGGCCAAGGACTGGATGCCGTCCCCGGCCATCTGGAAACAGCCCACCTCGTCGGAGGGACCGAACCGGTTCTTGATACCGCGGATGAGCCGTAGGGAGGTGTGCCGATCGCCTTCGAAGTGCAGGACGACGTCCACCAGGTGTTCGAGCACCCGCGGTCCGGCGATGGCCCCGTCCTTCGTGACGTGGCCGACCAGGACCGTGGCGATACCACGCTGTTTGGCGACCGCCGTCAGCGCCGAGGCCACCGCCCGCACCTGGGTGACCCCACCGGCCGAACCGTCGACCTCGGCAGCGGCGATGGTCTGCACGGAGTCGATGATCAACAGGGTCGGGGCCACACTCTCCACGTGGGCGATGGCTGCGGAGAGCTCGGTCTCGGCGGCCAGGTAGACATCGGGGTGCAGGGCACCGATCCGGCCGGCGCGCAGGCGCACCTGTTCGACCGATTCCTCACCCGTCACGATCAGGACGGCGCCGTTGCCGGCCGCGGCCCAGGACTGGGCGGCGGCGAGCAGCAGAGTGGATTTTCCGACACCGGGCTCGCCGGCGAGCAGCACGACCGAGCCCGGGATCAGGCCGCCGCCGAGCACCCGGTCGAGTTCACCGATACCGCTCGGTCGGGCGGTGACGGTGGTGGCGTCGATGTCGGCCAGCCGGCGGGCCGGCGCGGTGACCGGACCGGCGCTGACCTTGCGCAGGGCACCGACCACCGGACCGGCTTCGGTGATCGAGCCCCAGGCCTGACATTCCGGGCAGCGGCCGTGCCATTTGCTCACCGTGTTGCCGCACTCGGTGCAGTGGTACGCCGGGCGGACGGGTTTGGAAGAGGTGCTGGCCATGGACTGAACCTAGAACACAGGTCCGACAGTGGCCCCGGCCGGGCATGCCCAAGCGGCAGGGCGGGCAGAACGGGGGCTGTGGTTACCTCCCTTCGGCACCTGTCGGTGCCAGGGTGGCGGGGAGGTCACCAGCTGCTAACTGATGACCTCCCCTTCAGAGCTACCAGGCTCTCAGGGCCTGGATCAGCACAGCGATTGCTCCCAGGACTGCGGCTGTCCCGGTCAGGATCTGGGCCCAGTCCATGGGAGCTTTCTGCTTTTTGTGCTGTGTCACTCTGATCACCGTCACTCTGATCACCTCCCCTCTCGGCACAGGACGACTGGATCTGTCGTCGCTGTCCTGCCAAAGGGAGGTGCCCGAGGACGGTATCCGCCCGGGCCGACACACTCCGGGAATGACCCGAGGGTTTCGCGTGTCCCAGTCTCGCGTGTCCGTGTCCGTGTCCGTGTCCCTGTACGTGACGGGCCCGGCCGGGCATGCCGAAACGGCCGACGTCAGAACGCCGGCCGTTTCGGGGTTCAGCTGCAGGTGGGCCGGTGGGCCCAGGAACTTCGGCCGCGGGGGCCGGTAGGGATCAGACCCGCGGATCGGGCCCGTGGATCAGGTCGGCGGATCAGCCGTGGGAGGCGGCGGAATCGTCCACGACGGAGGTCTCGTTGACGCCGCCGGTGGTCGACTCGGCGTGCCCGGCATCCGAGCCCTCTTCACCCTCGGCGTGCTCGCCGCCGCCGAACCAGATGTCCTTGCCGTGCTCGGGCAGGATGTTCTCGGTCGGACGGACCTCGGTCCGCTCCGGCGGGATCGTGATCGGCAGCTTGATGGTGACCGCACCGGCATTGGCGAAGGTGAAGGTGACGGGGATGGTCTGGCCGTAGTGCAGTTCCTCCGTCAGTCCCTTCAAAGTGGCGGTGACAGGGGTCTTCAGACCCACCTCGACCAGCGACTTCCCCTGGACCTGCAGCGGTGCGGACAGTTCGATCGAGGCGGCGCTGGTGCTGCTCAGGCCGGTCAGCGTCTCGACCTCGAGCTTGTCGTTGGAGAGCCAGAACAGCACCGGGATGTCCGACCCGACCGGGTAGCTCAGGTCGGAGGTGGTGGCCAGCCGGGCGTCGCGGATGCCGAGTCCGTTGACCGTCGCGCTGGATCCGTCGATCGCCGGAACCTGGTTCGCGGTCTGCGAGATCTTGCCCGCGGCACATCCGGACAAGAGCAGCGCCATCGCCATACCCAGTGCGGGTGCGATGTATCGACGTTGACGGCTGGCGATGCGGGCCACGAAGGTCCCCTTTCAAATCTTCAGTCAGCTTGAGACACGACAGAAGCCATCACGGCGTCGGCGGGCCACCTCGTAGGGTAGTCGGCCGAGAGGGTGCTGTGCGCGCCGGGCGCGCAGATCCGTCCGGTGTCACACCTTCGGTGCGAACACCCGCGCGGGTGCGCGGGAAGGGGCGTCAGGAGGGCGGCCGGGGATTCGGGGCGACGTCGGCACGGTCGGTCGGAGCCGACCGGGGGGTGATCAGCCGGCCCGGAGGCACCCGACCGGGGGCCCGAACGGGTGGTGAATGCACGGGCCCCCGGTATTTGTCAAGACCCGCTACCCACCCTGACCTGCGACAACAAGTATTCGCCCCCATTGAACCGTGGTAGGATGAGGTATCGAAAGGGGCAGCAGACTCATGGTTTTCAAGGTCGGCGAGACTGTCGTCTATCCCCATCACGGGGCCGCTCTGATCCAGGCAACAGAGACCAGGATCGTCAAGGGCGAGGAAAAGTTGTACCTCGTACTCAAGGTCATCCAGGGTGACCTCACCGTCAAGGTCCCGGCGGACAACGCCGAGTTCGTCGGCGTCCGCGATGTGGTCGACACCGACGGCCTCAACAGCGTTTTCGACGTACTGCGGGCACCGCACACCGAGGAGCCGACCAACTGGTCGCGCCGGTTCAAGGCCAATGCCGAGAAGCTGGCCTCCGGGGATGTCAAGAAGGTCGCCGAGGTCGTGCGCGATCTGTGGCGCCGTGACAAGGAACGTGGGCTGTCCGCGGGGGAGAAGCGCATGCTCGCCAAGTCCCGGCAGATCCTCGTCTCCGAACTCGCCCTCGCCGAGCAGATCGACGAGCCGAGCGCCGAAGGCCGCCTGGACGAGATCCTCGCTTCCTGAGGCCGTGCCGTCGCGCCCGGCCCGCCCCAGGGCAGACCGGGTCAGGTGGGACGGCCGGGCGGGACAGGCAGGTAGGACACCGGGCCGGGATCGTGATCGAATCCTCCTATGATCCGGCCCGATCCAGTCAGTGATCCCGTCCACGCAGACACCGTCCACGCAGGTCCCGTCATCGCCCTCGTCCCGGCCGCCGGCCGTGGCGAACGGCTCGGCCTCGACCTGCCCAAGGCCATGGTTCCGGTGGGCGGCGTCCCGCTGTTGGTCCACGCCGTTGACGGTCTGCGCGCGGCCGGGGTGTCCGCGGTGTACGTGGCCGTGCCCGCCGATCAGCTGACCCAGTCCCGGGACCTGCTCGGTGCGACCGCGACCGTGGTGGTCGGCGGCGCGGACCGGGTGGAGTCCGTCCGGCTCGCCCTGGTGCGGGCCCTGGCCGATTTCGGCACCGACGACTTCCACAGCGGCAGCGGCCGGGCCACCCTGCCCGAGGTGGTCCTCGTCCACGACGCGGCCCGCGCCTTCGCACCCCCCGAGATGATCCGCGCCGTCATCGACGCCGTCCGGGGTGGTGCCGCTGCGGTGGTGCCGACCCTGCCGGTCGCCGACACGGTCCGGGCGATCAACGCCTCCGGGGTGAGTGCCGGGGTGGTCGACCGGGACGGCCTGCGGATCGTCCAGACCCCGCAGGGATTCCGTCTCGACGTGCTGCGGCGCGCCCACGGCCATGCCGCGGAGGCCGGTCTGCCGGCCACGGATGACGCCGGCCTGGTCGAGGCCATCGGGGAGACGGTCGAACTGATCACCGGTGACGCCCGGGCCTTCAAGGTGACCACCCCTGCCGACCTGACCGCGGCCGAGGACCTCCTCGCCCGCACCCGACCCCCGGAGCCCGCCATGCACCCGACCGCCGCCCCCCGGATCGGCACCGGCATCGACGTCCACCCGATCGAGGCCGGTCGGCCGTGCTGGGTCGCCGGTCTGCTCTTCGCCGATTCCGACGGCTGCTCCGGCCACTCCGACGGTGACGTCGCCGCCCACGCACTGTGCGACGCCCTGCTCTCGGCCGCCGGGCTGGGGGATCTCGGGGCGGTGTTCGGCACCGACCGGCCCGAGTGGTCCGGGGCCTCCGGTGTCCGCCTGCTCGGCGAGGTCGCCCGGCTGGTGTCCGAGGCGGGGTACGACATCGGCAATGCGACGGTGCAGATCATCGCGAACAGCCCGCGGCTGGCAGCGCGCCGGGCCGAGGCCCAACAGGTGCTGTCCGCGGCCGTCGGGGCCGAGGTCTCGGTCGCCGGGACCACCACCGACGGGTTGGGACTGACCGGCCGGGGGGAGGGCCGGGCCGCCCTGGCCACCGCGATCCTCGTCCGTCGCAGCCCGGGGGCGCAGAGCTGACCACCGGCAGGACCCGAACATCGGGCCCGCCGCGCCCCTCCGGTTCGAGGCCGTCGAACGGCGCGTGGCACGCTGTGCACATGACGAAGATTGCAATCCTCGGTGCCGGGAAAATCGGCGAAGCGCTCCTGGCGGGCCTGCTCGCCGGCGGTCGTGACGCGGCCGATCTGGTCTTCACCGAGCGGTACCCGGAGCGGTCCAAGCAGCTCACCGAGCGGTACGGGGTCGAGGCCGTCGACGTGCCGACCGCGGCCGAATGGGCCGATGTGCTGGTCGTCGCCGTCAAACCCCAGGACATCGACACCCTGCTCGGCGAGCTGTCGACGGCGGTGACCGAGGGCACCCTGATCGTCTCCCTCGCGGCCGGCCTGCCCACCGTCCTGTACGAGCGCAACCTGCCGGCCGGGACCCCGGTGGTGCGGGTCATGCCGAACACCCCGATGCTCGTGCGTGAGGCCATGTCGGCGATCTCGGCGGGCAGTCACGCCACCGACGAGCACCTGCAGATCGTCGAGGACCTGCTGACGACCGTCGGCAAGGTCGTGCGGGTGCCGGAGTCCCAGCAGGACGCGGTGACGGCCCTGTCCGGGTCCGGTCCTGCCTACTTCTTCTTCCTGGTGGAGGCGATGATCGACGCCGGCATCCTGCTCGGTCTGCCGCGCGCCGTGTCGGCCGAGCTGATCATCCAGTCGGCGGTGGGATCGGCGAAGATGCTGCGCGACTCCGGGGAGCATCCGGTGGCCCTGCGCGAGGCCGTCACCTCCCCGGGTGGCACCACCATCGCCGCCATCCGCGAGCTGGAGAACCACCGGGTCCGGGCCGCGTTGCTGACCGCCATCGAGGCGGCGTCCCTGCGTTCGGCCGAGCTGGGCCGCGCCCACCACTGACCCACCCCTCTATTCCCGCGCACCTTGTTGTTTCTCGCGCGCGTTGTTCGTTCGCTGCCAGGGTGGTCGTTAGACATCCTGGCAGCGAG
>QXCQ01000071.1 GCA_003576535.1 Nakamurella silvestris
ACCCGACTGACGCAACGACGACAGGAAACGCGGGCCACGGAAGGGGAACCGGCGCTTCTTTGCGCGGTTCGGATCTTCGATGAGCATCAGTACCTCACTCGGGGGTCGATCAACGCGGTGATGACGTCGATGAAGAAACTTGCCAGGACGACGACGATCGCGATGACCGTCACCAGACCCTGGACGGCGACGAAGTCACGTTTGGTCAGGTAGTCGGCGAGGGCATAACCGAGGCCCTGCCATTCGAAGGTGCGTTCGGTCAGGATGGCCCCGCCGAGCAGCAGCGCCGCCTGCAGACCCATCACCGTGACGACGGGGACGAGGGCGTTGCGGAAGGCGTGCGCGCGGATCACCTTGCGCTCACCGACACCGCGGGCCCTGGCCGCCTCGACATAGTCCGAACGCAGGGTCTGGAGCAGGTTCGTCCGGACCAGCCGCAGGAAGATGCCAGCGGTCAGCAGACCGAGGATCGTTGCGGGCATGATCGTGTGCAGCAGGACGTCCCAGACGTACTTGGGGTCGCCGTACAGGATCGAGTCGATCAGGAAGATGTTGGTCTTCGGGGTGACGTGGGAGATCGCCAACTGGGTCGTGATGTCGGCCCGGCCGGAGGTCGGCAGCCAGCCCAGGACGTTGCCGAAGAGCAGTTTCGCCAGCAGACCGATGAAGAACACCGGTGCGGCGTAGAAGAGCACACCCGTGATACGCAGAAGGACGTCGGGGGCCTTGTCGCGGTGGCGCGCGGCGATGCGGCCCAGCGGAACGCCGACCCCGACGGCGATCAGGAATGCCCAGAAGGTCAGTTCGAGTGTTGCCGCACCGTTCACCTTGAGAATGTCGGTGACCTGGCGGTTGTCGGTCAGGGTGGTGCCGAAGTCCAGGTGCAGCAGGTTCCAGAGATATTCGCCGTACTGCACCAGAATCGGTCGATCGTAACCGGCCGCGGCTTTGCGGAGCGCGATCTGATCGGCCGGCAGCCGACCACCGAGAGCGGCGTCGATCGGGTTGCCGATCACGCGCATGAAGAAGAAGACAACGGTGACCAGGATCAGCACCATCGGGATGATCAGGAGCAGGCGCGTCAACAGATATCGCTGGAGCGATCCAGAGGCCCGTACCGCCACAGCCATGTTGGTATTCCTAACGTTTACTAAAAAATCGGCGGAGAAACTCGGCCGGGGCGAAGCACCGGCGAGCGGTCGAACTACAAGCGTCGTGCGGTGTGCGGACACACGGGTGCCCGCACACGATCAAGCAGGGGGAAATCGAAGGACCACAACGGGTCTGGGAACTCAGTGGAAAAACACGGTGGTGGGGCCGGACGGATCCGGCCCCACCACCGAAGATATGGCTATCAGCTACCGTTGATGGCCCAGAAACGGAACAGGAACGACGCGTCGAGGGTGTCCTCGACACCGGTCACGCCGGCCTTGACGATGGCGATCTGCTTGCCCTGCAGCAGCGGCAGGGTCGGCAGGGTGCCTTCGGTGGTCGCGGTCTGGATGGCCTCGATGGCCTTCAGACGGGCGTCGCCGCTCTCGGTCTGCTGGGTGGCCAGCAGCGGCAGGACACCGTCGGTGTCACAGGGGCGGTTGGTCTCGCCCTTGTCGCAGTAGTGCGCGCCGAGGAAGTTGCCCTCGACCAGGAACGGCGACAGGTAGTTGTCGGCGTCCGGGAAGTCCGGGAACCAGCCGAGCTGGTAGGCCGGGTAGACATCGCTGGTGCGGTCCTTGGCGTACTGGACCCACTCGGTGGCCTGCAGGGACACCTTGAACAGGCCGGTGTCCTCGAGCTGACGCTTGACCTCGTTGTACTCCTGGTCCGAGCTCGGGCCGTAGTGGTCCGGGCTGTACTGCAGGCTCAGCGCGACCGGGGTCGCGACGCCGGCGGCTTCCAGTTCGGCCTTGGCCTTGGCCGCATCCGGCGCATCGCCGAATTCGGTCTTCAGGGAATCGAGGTGGCCCGGCAGTCCGTCCGGAACCATCGAGTACAGCGGGGAGTAGGTGCCCTTGTAGACCTTGTCGGCGATGGCCTGACGATCAACGATCATCGCGGCGGCGCGACGAACGGCGCGCTTGCCCTCTTCGGTCTCACCCGGCATGGTCTTCAGGTTGAAGACGATGTAACGGATCTCGCCGCCGGGGCCTTCCTTGACCTCGACCGCGGAGTTGCTCTTCAGGTTGTCGATGGACTGGGTGTCCAGGCTGCGCCACGCGACGTCGACGTCACCGTTCTCGATGGCCAGCTTCAGGTTCGAGGCCTCGGTGAAGTACTGCAGCACGGTGGTCGCGTTCTTGACCTGGCCGGCGTTGCCGATGTAGCCCTCGCGCGCCTTCAGCTCGACGAGCTGGTTCTTGGCGTAGTTGCCGAGGGTGTACGGGCCGGAGCCGACGATCTGGTCGTCGGGCAGCAGGGCGTCCTTCGGGAACACCTTGGAGTTCACGATCGGGCCGGCGGAGGTGCCGAGCACGAACGGGAAGGTCTGGTCGTTGCCGTTCTTCAGGGTGAAGGTGACGGTCTTGGCATCGGGGGCTTCGACCTTCTCGACGTTGGCCAGCAGCGAGGACGGGCCGTTCGGGTCGGCGATGTCCAGGACGCGCTGGAAGGAGAAGCGGACGTCCTCGGAGGTGAGCGGGTCACCGTTGGAGAAGGTCAGGCCGTCCTTGATGGTGCAGGTGTAGGTCGTGGCCGTGTCGAAGTCACACTTCTCGGCCGCGTCCGGCTGCGGGGTCTTCTCACCCATCGGGATGGACATGAGGAACTGGTACAGCTGGATCTCCAGCAGCAGCGAACCGTTGTCGTAGGAACCGGCCGGGTCAAGGGCGACAGCCTTGTCCGTGGTACCGATCTTCACCGTTCCGGTCCCCGGGGTACCGGGGGTGTTCGAGGATTCGGTGCCGTCAGTGCCGGGGGCCGTGCTCTCGCCGGAGCTGCCTTCGGTCGGGGCATCGGTGGCGGAGGCGGAGGTGGTCGGCGCCGGCGTGTTGGAGCTCGACTCCGCGTCGGTGCGACCCGAACCACAGGCTGCGAGGCTCGCGGTCAGCGCGACTGCGCCCACCCCGGCCAGGAGTCGTCGGGACAGATGACTTGACATGAATTCTCTTTCCGCCCGAGAAGATCACTCTCACTCGGGCTGAACATTTGCGGCCACAAGGGCCATCCGGGTACTGAACAGGCAAGGGCCGACCGCACGAGGCAGCCGGTTCGGTGCTGGATAACGCTGTATTGCTGGGTGGAACTCGTTCGCGGACGAGACATGTGGGGGAACGCTCGTACGCAGGTCTTGCAGGACAAGCTGTTCACCTGTCGGTGGTGCATGGCCCTCAGACCCAGGAGCTGTGCGACTCCGGGACGGGCCCTCCGGCCATGCACCACCAACAGGATCACGCCTGTGACGGCAATACGGTGTTGCGGTGTTGTTCTACATCTGAACTACTGGAAAAGCTGTGCTGCAGTAAAGCTTTCAAAGCTCCTGACGGAACCTGATCAGATCAGGGTCAGGGTGATCAGGCCGGTGTAGCTGCCGAAG
>QXCQ01000184.1 GCA_003576535.1 Nakamurella silvestris
CATACGTACATCCGCCGGCGAGGCCGAATGTCGCCAAAACGGCAGGTCAACAATGTACGTATACCCAGTACGAAAAAATGTACGGTGAGCCCCAGCTATCTGCTACATTCCGGTGATGCCACGGCATCACCTGGGGTGGCAGTCGACGAGGGGAACTCAAGATGAGCGACACAACGACCGGTTTACGCGAGTGGGCCAGGGGCAACTACGCGATCGTGGCTGCGACAGAGATGTTGATCCGCGGGTTCGATGGCAGGTTCGCTAGGAGGGGGTACGAGTGGATCAAATCTGACGGAGACCGGTACTGGGTCGATTTCGATGAGCTGTTCGTCGAGGCGACGGGCGGGGCGTACTCGGGAGGGGAGACCCGGTTCCTGTTGGCTGCCGCCTCGATCGGGGGCGTCAACAATCCGGTGTCGTTGTACGACGTGGTCGAAATGGGCGGCGAGCAGCTGGACTTGTTTCTGGCTGCACTTTCCTACTCCGCGGGCAGCACCCATGGCCAGGGGCCTGATGGCCGTTTCCAAGGAACACGATGGTGCCCTGCCGGCGGGCGCGCTGATCGGGTACGCCCGTGTCTCCACGGACAAGCAGGACCTGGCCGTCCAGCGCGGGGCGTTGGAGGCGATGGGTGTGCCGGAGGAGCTGATCTACGTCGACCACGGCCTCACCGGCAGGAACAGGGACCGGCCGGGGCTGGAAGCGGCGTTGAAGGCGTGCCGGCCTGGGGACACCCTGGTGGTGACGAAGCTGGACCGGTTGGCCCGTTCGATCCGGGACGCCTCGGCGATCGCGGACGAGCTGCAGGCGAAGAAGGTGAAGTTGAGCCTCGGCGGCTCGGTGCATGACCCGGCGGACCCGTTGGGTCGGATGGTGTTTTCGATGATGGCCGTGTTCGCCGAGTTCGAGGCCGATCTCGCCCGGATGCGTACCCGGGAAGGGATGCAGGCGGCGAAGGCGAAGGGCCGACTCCGCGGCCGGCAGCCCAAGCTCAAGCCCTCGACCGAGAAGACGCTGGTCCAGATGTGGCACGCCGGTAGCCACACCCAGAAGGAACTGGCCGACACCTTCGGGGTCTCCCGGACCACAGTCATCCGAGCGGTTGCCCGGGCCGGAGACCACTGATCCCGCTCACTAATGTGTCACACACAATCGTGTTTTGTGTTACACTATTGACATGGCGATCAGTTGGGCGGAGAGTGCAGGTAAGCACGGTGTGCCGATCGAGGACGCGTTGCACGCCATGATGAACGCCCATTTTCATCGGGAGGCCTTCGATGAGCCGCGGGTGCCCGGTGGGGTCCGTCCGGACCTGTTCATCGGTCCGCCGCGTGCCCTGGGTGGACCGTTGTTGGAGATCATGGCCGAGGTGACGCCGCCGCGGGGGATCAGGGTGTTCCACGTGATGGAGGCCCGACAGAAGTTTCTGGATCTGATGGAGGAAGACGATGAGGACTGAACAGGAGTACGCCGAGCTGGCCGAGTGGGCCGAGACGGTCGACCCGGCCGCGATCAAGGGCGGTACGGTCCGCCGGGGCAAGGCCGCCGCCACCCATGCGCGCGCCCTGCTGGAAGCCGCCGCCGGCGGGCCCGAGCAGCTCCGCCAGGCGGTGGGCCGGCCGAGCATCGACCCGCAGGCCGCACCCGGACAGCAGTCCAGGGTTCGGCACGTGCGCCTCGCGGGTGCTGACGACCAGGCGATCGACGATATCGCGGCCGCGCAGAACCGCACCCCGTCGGCGATCATCCGCGACGCGGTCGCCGAGTACGTGAAGGCCCACAAGAGCGCCTAACTGGCTGCCACTGCGGGTGTCCCGAGGGGGCCGCGACCGATCCGGTGTCGGCGCTGGCGTCGCCCCCGGCGATCCTTTCGCAGGTGATCACCCAGTTCCGTGGGTGGGATCCGTTTTGTTCCGGGTCCTGATCAGCGCCGGCGTGACCGCGTGGTTTTCCTGGACCGCGCCGGTCCGCTCTCCGCACGCACCGCCGGGAGATGGCCCAGTTCGCCGTGGAAGAGACCACGACGGGCAAACGGGAGATCTGCTGGCAGCTCGGGATCACCCGCCGCACCCTGGACCACTGGATCACCTGATGGGAACACGAGGCCGATGCCGACGCGCCAGCCGCAGTAAACCCGGGTCGGCTGAAAGGCGACCGGATGTCAGGCTGACCCGTGAGTATCGGGACTTGCGGGGAGTTGGTGGCCTTCCCCGTCAGGGACGGCCACCGGAAGCCTAGTCGGTCTCACCCTCGTTGGTGGCTTGCTGACGCACCGAGGCGACCGCGGTATCGGCGTCGGCCTGGGTCGTTCCGGTCACTTCAAGCGCGCCGGCGACTCCCTATCGCTTCGTAGCTGCGAACCTGCCTGTAAGTCATCACAACCTATTGTCGTGCTGGATCGTTGTATAGATATGGAGGAGATCGCCGTAGCCAGCTTGAGGCCGGGAGCAGACAGCGCCGAGATCCTGCGTTCGATCTACAGCGCAGAATTTTCACGCCTGTCGCGATTGGCCTACCTCCTTGGCGCGGAGGATCCGGAGGACGTGGTTCAGGATGCGTTCCTTCGGCTCTACCGGCACCCGGCGCACCTTCACTCCGGTCACGCCGTCGGCTACCTCCAAAGGATCGTTGTCAACCTGACCCGTGACGGGCACCGCCGGGCGGAACTCGCTGCTCGTCATCTATCGGCACCGCCAGAAGGCGTGATCGTTTCACCAGAACATGGTGTCACCCAGGTCGCAGCGATCGAGAAGGCCCTCCGGTTGCTCTCACCGCGCCACCGCCAGGCAATCGTGCTCAGGTACTGGCTCGACCTGGACCTGCGTGGCATCGCCGATGCAATGGGCGTGTCCCTGGGAACCGCAAAAGGCCACCTATCCAGGGCTACCGAAGCTCTCCGGAACACCGCAGGAAGTGACTTCGATGGATCATTTTGAGGACAACATCCGGCTCGCGCTCAACAACGTCGCGGCCGAGCACGCACCGCAGCCGGATTGGCTGGGCCTTGAGGCGAGCCTTCCGACGATAAAGGCGCGCCGGCCCCGTCTCTCCAGCGCTCGATTCCTACCTGTCATGGCCGCGGCGGCCGTCGTGGGCGTTGTCGCCGTGGCCGCAGCTCTGCTCCCGTCGCGGGAGGCGGCAGGTCCAACGGATACCGCCGCGGTGTCGGGGTCAAGCCAATCGATCGTGGTGACCCAGACGAACACAGTGGGCCAGGCAGGCGTGATGAACGTCATTGCGGCGTTGGCGGACTCCCAGGCGCAGTGCGAGGGCAACGAAGCAGCCAGATCCGTGTTCCGTCCCACTCAGAAGCAGACGATTTTGATCGAGTTGGATACCTCCGATTCCGCCGCGACGTGTTTTCGGTACGGCGACATCAACTTTCCCGCCAACCCGCCTGCTGCTGATCAGATCTATGTCAGTGCCACTGATGCCGGGTTGTTCCTGTGGGGTAGCAGCAGCCGTCAATACGACGAGGTGGTTCTTACAAGCCGATCGCACCGCCTGCGTGTCGGCGACGTCCCGGGAAGTGTCCTGACGGTCCTGGCGGGGAACAGTGGAAGCGCCTGGGTGACCCCGTTGGACACTCTCGAAGTCGCGGGGGATCAGACCCTGCAACTCGAGCTTGGCCGTGGAGGGACGGCTCAAACCACCATGACCTTACTGCTGCCAGCCTAATTCCAGGCTTCATTAGGGGGAAAATGACCGGACACCAACTCGGACTATAAGTCGATCTCTGCTGCAATCCGACGGACTCAGGACCGGCGGCATTATAATTGCGCCCTGATAGTCCAATACTCCGTTCGGCGGTTGAAGCGCGCCTGCATCAAGTGTTGCGGGCCTGCTAAGCGGAACACAATTCGAAACTTGACAACTTGATTCTGCAACTTTACTGCTTGCTTCTGCCCCCCGTGGTGTCGTAGGGTCGCATTCTGCTCCCCTCGAACGCACTTGAAAGGGAAATTCGATGACCCGTTCCACTACGAGGATCACCCACACGATCCGGGGCCGAACACCACGAAAGAGACGGCTGCGGCTTATCTCTGCGATGGTCGCAACGATGATGGTCGCAACGGCGGTGCCAGCGATGGCAGGCACGAGCCAGCTCTGGCATTCCGGTACTATTCCGGGAAATTTCTTCTACTACACGGGATACGGCATCAAAAGTGGCGAAAGTATGTTCGCCAACCCCGGTGATCTGGTCAAGGTCTTCATGATTGATTCCGCGAATTTATCATTCTATCCAGTCAGTGGTGTCGAATGGGTGAAGAAAGATTTTATTGCGGGGACAATGAAGGCTGCCTGCCAGAATCGGGGCTCCACCACCATCACCGCCCATTGCTACTGGGGCAAACCCTAACGAAAGTTGAAATCATGAAGATTCCATTATCGCGGCGATTGATACTCGGGGCAGGGCTGGCACTCGGTTTGATCGCATCCGGGTTCGCCGTATCCGCTGCGGCCAGCTCGCCCGTCCGGCCGGCGATCGCAGTCGTTGATCGGGCCAACTCCGAACTGCCGGCCGATGTCGTCCAAGCACTCAGTGACTCACCGTTCGCGGGCCCCTTCACCGGCACCCAAGCCGCAAGCGGCGGCTCCGACCCGATCTTCCTTGCAACAACCTCCGATGACCACTTGTGCATCGTTCGCCGCGTCGCATCGGAAGGTTCAGTCGAAGCGACCTGCGGTGAACGGCAACGGCTCACAAGTTCGGGAGTCTATTTGATCTCGGGCGATGCACCGAACCAAGTCGGAGTGTTCGCTCTTCCAGACGGATACTCACTTGTCAGCCCGGCAGGAGCGGCTAACGAGTCGAACGTGGCAACGATTCGGGGAACAGTGCCCGCCCAGGTGTTGCTTCAGAACAAAGCCGGCGAGACCTTGACGATCGAAGTCGGGTCGACGGAATAGAACCGTCGCATCGGGTCCGGACGCCCTTCTGTGGCGGGCGGCTGGCCACGAGAGTAGCGGCGGGCAGCATAGGTCTCGGCTGACAGGAACGAAGGATCCAAGACCGCGGTTGCTGTCAGAGTTGAGCATGTCGGCGAGACCCCGATCACTGAGCAGGCCGATCGGGGTCTCGCCGTCAGCTGTTTCTGAGAACCTCCGGATGAGTGGTCAGTGGGAATGTCAGCCAGTGTGGTGTGAGCCACACACTTGTGGGTCAGCTGTTGGCCGCGTGGTAGGCACCCGTGACAAAGTCGGTGATCCGGCCACTTTCACACGCCTCGCATAAGAACTGGGACATGGACCGGCCCGCTTCCCTTGGAGGTGGGCCGGTTCAGGTCGCCAGTTCGCTGACCTGGCCTTAGTGAGGACCAAACTTCGCGTATGGATCGTGTGGGGCGAGCTCCACGGCCTCAAGGAACTCGTCACTGAGAACGTAGCTACCATCCTGGTCGAAGACGTACTGAAAACGCAGTCTCATGGCCACCTCCGTTGCCACCAGGGCGGTCTCATTACTCACGTCAGAGTCGAGGATTTCTACGCTGAACTTGAAGAGGTCTAGGTCTGCCAGTGCCGACTTCTCGACATACCCCTCGATGCTGACCATCGCGATGACAGATACTTCGCCGAGCACCGTGCCGCCGGGCAGCCCACCTGTTCGGACCCAATCCGGAGGTTCTGGGTCGTAGACGCTGTAGACAGCCGGGCGTGCCAGCACGTCGAGGGCGGCGGCGGTGAATGCCAGGCCGTCCGATTGCCCGTCCGGGGTGGCGATCGACTTACCTTCGAGGTCGTGGAGGGCCAGCTGCAGCTCGTACTCGATTCGTGTGATGAAGTCATCCTGCTTCGAGCTTCTTACCACGTCGCGGACCATGTCTGAATACCAGTGATCGATCACGTTTTCAAAATGGCCTAGTGCTTCTCCTAGATCCTTGAATCGACTCACACTGTGCGCCGGTTGCCGGTCAGAGAGATAGGTGAGAAGATGATCATCGAGATCGGTGCCATTTATTCCGCCAAAATCTTTGACGTTATTGCTAACAAGGGCGACTGGCGTGCCTGCGGGGAATCGATTACTGATCTCGGCGACCGTAGCCCAGATCAGCGCATCTGGTAGTCCTATCCCGGTATCTTTGAACGGCTTCCGGTGTTTGATTAGGTCGTCTACCAGCTTGGATATCGAGACCACGGGGTGGTCCCAGATCGTCGCCCCGTGGGCTGCTAGGTGCGCGCGCAACCAGGCACTATATTGGTTGTCCTTGTCCTTGTCCTTGTCCTTGTCCTTGTCCTTAGATCGGTTTTGTTGGGAACGTTCATCCCAGTCAGGTCGATAACCTTCCCAACTTTTCGGCAGCTGACACGAGCTCATCGATTGCCGCCTTGGCGTCTTTTGCTTCATTGTTAGTAAAGTGGCGGACCGCTTCCCGGACAACGACCTCGGGCACAACCAGGTTCAGCGCTCCGTCCTTCGCGTATTGAAGTACCTTTGTCCATACCGGGTTCTTCAGACGCAGATCTGTGTGCAGGGCGTTTGTGTCGACGATCAAGGTGGGGACTTGATAGTCCAACGGCGGGATGTCTTCCTGCCCAGTTTTTGGCTCAAGTACACCTACGACGACAAAGGCAACCGCACCCAGCAAAAGAGCCTTGCCCCCGCCAAAGTCAACGGTGCCGCCGATGAAACCACCGACTACACCTACACCACCCCCGGTCACGCCCACGCTCTCACCAGCACCTCAAGGTTCACCGCCGGTGCCCCGACCGCTAAAACGACTGCCGGATACACCTACGACGCTGCAGGGGCCGTTACCGGACGCACCTCCACCGCCTCGGGGCAGTCCTTCACTGCGGCCTACACCGACGACGGCCGCACCAAAACGCTGAACACCACCGGAACCAGCACCACCGCCTACGTCTACGACGCCGACGGCAACATCCTCATCCGCCGAGACCCCGTCAACACCGACACCACCCCCGCCACCACCACGACCGTGCGCACCGCGTTCATCGGCTCAGACCAATACCGAGTCGTCGCTGGCACCACCGGGATCACCACCACCCGCCAATACACCCACGCCGGTGTCACCATCGCCGAACGCGTCGGCACCGCACCCATCAGCTGGCTCTTCACCGACGCCAACCACACCGTCAGCGTCGCCGTCGCCACCACCACCGGCGGGGCCATCGGCACCACCACCCGACGGTTCTTCGACCCCTTCGGCAAAACCCTGGCCCCCACCACCGGCGGGACCTGGCCCGACAACAACAAATTCCTCAACACCCCCACCAACACCCTCGACCTCGTCGACATGGGAGCACGTCTCTACGACCCAGGCATCGGCAGATTCCTCACCGTCGACCCCATCCTCACCCCCTACCAACCCCGCCAAAACAACGGCTAAAACTACGGCTGGAACAACCCCCTCACCAACCCCGACCCCACCGGGATGTGCACCCAAGACCCACAAACCGGCCAGTACTACGGGTCCAACTGCGGTTCACAAGGGCAAGGCACGACCACTGACCGAGACACAGGGCTGTCTTCGCCTTGCAGGTGCGAGGACACCAACGGGTTCAACCAAAAACCACATGACCCCAACGACTACGACCGAGTCGACTGGGGAAATATCTTCACGGCAACCGCAGGGATCGTCGTCGCCGCAGTCATCTTTTCTGGGTGCGCAACCGGTACAGCACTCGTTGGCGCTTTCGCATGCGGTGTGGTCGCAGGAGCAGCAGGGAGCGCGACCACATCCCTTCTCAACGGCAACGACGCCGCCACCGTCGCCGAAGACGCCGCAAAAGGCGGACTCTGGGGTGGACTGTTCGGTGGCCTGGGATATGGTGCATCCAAGACAGCACAAGCACTGAGACCCGCCGCGCCTAAGCTGCCGAAGGACGTCGCCGTCAACGAGGTGGCCGCAAAAACAGCAACCACTTCCGCTTGGGATATCCTGATGCCAGGTGGTAACGCCATCGGCAAGGCAGGAACCGATGCAACGATTCGCGAGATCAGCGGTGGCTACTCAGATGCGCAAGCGATGTTCAACCAACTCAGCCGGGGAGGACGAGTCGTCGCCAACACGTCGAAGCTCACACGAGTCGAACTCCCAAACGGCGGGGTCGTTCAGCTGCGCACGGTCATGTCACGCAGCCCAAACACCGCGACCATCGATGTCAACATTCCCGGGCTCGACATCACGAAACTGAAGTACAACCCATGACCGGCGAGGAAGTAGCTGCATCTGTCGCCGTCGCGGAGGCCATCAGCCGCGAACTGGACGAAGACTTCGTGGGGCTGTGGAAGCTGGGTTGGCATCTTCGTCGGCAGATCCCGGGCCTGCCCGACGAAAAGGTTCGTTCCCTGGCTGGTGCCATCCTGCAGGGTCTACGCGGATCGGCAGTGCGGGTTGGGTCGCTGTCTGAGGAGTCGGGCATATTTACGCCATGGCCAGCCGAGGTTGCGATCGACCGCGCGATGCAAGCATGGGCTGCGCTCGGGCGCGATCCGAACATCGGAGAGATCGCGTGGCTGGTCCGCGAACGATGAAGCCGGCGGTGACATGGTCTAGCCCTGATGACAGCTGCGGGCCGTCAGCCGACCACCTCCCACTGACCTTTGCTACCCGCCGAGGAAGGACCCCGCATGAGCAACGCAGCCCGCGATCTCGACCAGGCACTCCCGATCGCTCTGGCCCAGTTCCGCGCCTACATCGCTGCCGGAGTTATCCCGGCAGACGGAACAGTCCAGGGATGGGGCGATCTGGCCGCCTACACCGATCACAACCTGATCGCGATCGAAGCGATCTTCCCTGACGACAAAGACGACACCGCTTGTACCCGAGCCGATTTCGATCCCCGAATCGACGAACTTGCCATCGTGATCGAGGCCGCCATCGCCAGCGGAGACCTCAACGTCGGACTGACAGCCCAGGCGCGAGCCGCCATCATCGAATGCATCGCCGACCAGCACCGCACCTGTCGCGGCGGAGCACGGCCCTGCTGGTCACCCCTGGCGACGTAGACAGCACAGCGCCCGGCCACTGGGCCGGTGCACGCATAATGACCGAGCGGCCCGTCGCTTCCCCCCGTTCATCCCCCTCCGGAGACGCGGCCGCGGGAAGCGCGGGCCGCTTTACGTGAGCCGCTCACCAGGTCCATCGACCCGCGACCAGTGCGAAGCCGAGCAAACCCAGAAACAGAGTTCCAGCTACGCCGAGTAGGACAATGGACAGGAGCCTTCCTCCCGTCAGCGGTTTGTCTCCAGAATGCGCCTGCAGCGCGGAATTGCCGACTACCAGGCTGGCAGCCACGACACAGAGGGAAAAGACCGCTGCCCATACCCGCCGGTCGATGTGGATGAGGCCAGCAGCACTGGCAATGACGGCGAGGATGGCCACGGACAGGATGTTGGAGACGGTTCGGGTGAACACGTCGTCCCAGAGTTTCGGTCGGCCCAACCATGTGCGAGTTCGTCGACCGATCCCGGGGGTGTCGGTGTCCCTGGCACCTTCATGACCGTGGCGGTCGACCTGCCCATAGTCGGGCACTATCTTCCGGCCTCGATCACCGAGCCCTATCTGGGTTTCGCCCTCACCCTGCGGCCCTCGACCATCGCCGAACTCCTGCTCAAGGCACCAAAGAGCTTCACCAACACCCAGGAAAACCCACCCCCCGGCCTCACGATCAACACTGCCACCCCACAGGTCCTCGACGCGATCGCACGGCTCCTGAGCCTGATCGAACGGCCGGGAGACGCACGGGTCCTCGCCCCGTTGTACGAACGCGAGATCCTCTGGGAAATACTCTCCGGGCCGGCGGGTGCTGCTGTCCGACAGATCGGGCTGTCGGACAGCAGCCTCACACACATCGGTCGCGCCATTCGCTACCTACGAACTCACGCCTTCGAACCCGTCCAGATCGGGGACCTGGCAAAACTGAGTGGAATGGGCGTTTCCTCGTTCCACAAGCAGTTCCGCACCATGACCGAGATGACCCCGATCCAGTACCAGAAGAAGATCCGACTCCAGGAAGCGCGGCTCCAGCTGCTGCAATCACCGAACGATGTGACGACCATCGGGCACTCGGTGGGCTCCAGCAGTGCTTCACAATTCAGCCGGGAGTACCGCCGCGAGTTCGGAGTCCCACCGAGCGATGACGCAGTCCGCATGCGCGAAGTGGTCTGACTCGACCGTTCAAAATCCCCCGTTACCGGCCACGGAAGTGTGGGCAAGGACTCGGCCCAACCACAGGCTACGGGCCCGTGGCAAGGTTTCCATACGATGCAGAGCGTTCACGGATTTTCCTCGGCATTGGGGCATTGGGGCATTGCGGCTCTAGGATTAGCCGGCCCGGTGCGGTGACAATCAGGATATGGAAAGTCCCGCCACCCCCCCGGACGGCCCACCGCTGCGGCACCCAACGCCGACGATTCCTCATCCCCAGACCACGCATCAGCAAACTCACCCGCCGACACACCCACCGCAGCATCGATAACCACCACTCAACGCCCAGAAGAATCCATACCGCACACCATCCCACCACCGAAAACCAAAGGCACAACCGGGCCCACCCACACCGGCACCACACCCCGAAACCCACACCCGCCACCGGGCACACCAGGCTGGGCTGATCAAGGATCATTTGTCTCACAACCCGTGTCCGCAACCACGCCCACAGAACATCCGCACAGCATCTGAACACGGCAAACAAAAGATCGTTTGCTTTCCAATTTGGCTGGACTCGGGTTCTTGGTAGGCCGCAGTGGGCGTCGTCGTCTCGGAGCCGTCGGTGAACGGGCCGACGTGCAAGGCGGGATGGTAGGGCGCGGCCGTGGCAGGCCTGGTCGGGTGGGCGGTGTCGGACTTCAGATGGCATTCGGTGGGTCGGGCGGTGGCAGGCGGGAAGGGCTTCTGGGGGAGATCCGGGTGAGATTCGAAGTTCGCGGCACTATCTTGAACACTCCGGCCTGTTCTGTTCGTCTGGACGTTTGTGACCAGAAAGTGGACATTATGAGCGACACGATGGTGCTGAGCGAGGCACAGATACGCGAAGACTTCGCGTATCTGGTGCGGTTGGCGGTAGCGCTGACCGGCCGCTCTCAAGACGCTGACGATCTGGCTCAGTCTGCCTTCCTCAAAGGCCTCACAGGAATGCCCGCCGGCGTCGCGTCGCGCCGCGGGTACATGCGCCGAATCCTGGTCAATCTGAACATCGACGCGCTGCGCCGTCGGGGAGTCGTGCTGGAGGTCCCAACCGACGAGGCACATTTACCGGTGCCGGCCACGGACCCGTTCCCAGCGGCGGACGTAAGAGTCGACGTCGACGCTGCACTGCGCGAACTGCCCTTGCTGACACGTCAGGTTTTGGTGCTGAGGTACTTGGAAGACCTTTCAGTGGAACAAATCCCGAAGTTGCTGGACCGCCCCGAGGGGACCGTCCGCCGCGTCAGCGCGCAGGGACTGCGGCGGATGACCGGCCTACTCCCGGCACCCGAAGGCAAAGGCGGCTCCAATGTCTGAACACGAAGAACGGTTCAAGTCCGACCTCCGCGCCGCCTATCCGCTGCGGCCCGGCAGCGAGGCGCATGTACAGGCCGTGCTCGCCGCGGCCCGGAGTGAGGGACAGCTCGGGCCCGACGAGGACAGCACGTCCGCGCCCTCCGCCGGCCGCCGACCGTCGCGGCTGGGAAAGTTCTCCCCCCCGCTGCTCGCTGCTGCCGTGGTCGCAGTCGTCGCCATGGTGGCGGTCGGAGCCACGGCCCTGCTATCCGGCGACGACACCACTCCGGTGTCGCCGCCGAAGGGAACTTCCAGTCCGATATCGCCGCCGGAGACTTCGCTCGTTGGCTCGTCCGCGACCACAGCGGCTCCCCAGTCCACCGGCTCAGAATCCGAGCCCGCATTCGGGATACCCACTCTGAATGCAGACGAGCAGATCACCCAGGCGGACGTCAACGGCCGGTGGAGGATGGCAAGCGTCGACGTGCATGACGGAGCCGGCCCCGTCGACGTCGAGAGCGCCGACTGCGTCGCGGGCTTCGCCAAGGGCATGTTCACCATCGACTTCCCCGAGCGGTTCCACACAGGGAAGGGTGCCCCGTTCACGATCTCCAACGCCACCTCCAACGCACTCAACTTCGGCCGGTTCGACCTCACGCCGGACAACCCGCGCTGGCCAGCTGGCCGCGCGGGCGAGCTCGCGTTCACGGTGATGAGCGCGCTAGCCGAACCGGACGGCCCGGTTCCCGTATCGCTGGTCGGCGACACGCTGACGCTGGATGTCACTTCGGCCTACATATATCCGCAGGCGACCGGCGGGCCGCCGGCCGGTGCTCCCGCCCTGCGTACGGCAGTATTCACCCGCATCGCCGCTGGGACCCCGGACCCGGTGACCTCGGATCCCACGGGCACGAGCCCACCCGAGTCGACCGCGACGACATCCCAGGCCGAGATGCTGTTCGGGCGGCAGGACCTGGAGGGCCGTTGGAGGATGTCGACCGTCGACCTGCACAACGGGGCAGAGCCGGTCGCGGTCAAGACAGCCGCCTGCGACCTTCGATTTACCGCAGACATCATGAGAATCGCATTCGCCTCTGACGGCTTGGCCTGGCGGCAGGCGAACTACGCACTGGACAACTCCGGCCTCGTATTCGTGGGGTTCAGCGGCCCGCAAACCGCCGACAAGTCCCCACAAGGCGTGGCTGGCGACACCGCGATGTCGGCGATGTCGGCATTGTCGACATCGCCGCCCCCCGTGTTGGTGTCCTTCTCGGCGAAGGGCATGACCCTCGAGGTCACCTCGCCCGAGACCTCCACAGCGGGCGGCGGCTCGCAGAGATACACGATCCTGTTCACCCGACTCGGCCCCTGACCGCGTCTTGACTCCGGCCCCACGCTCACCCGTCTGGGCCGCGTCTCCGTCGATCAAGGTGCAACCCTTTCAAACGGCTAGACCAAGCTCATGCGACGTCGTTCCAGGCGTTGGCAACCTTGTCAGACCGGTATGGGATGTGCGGGCGGGGTGAGCGGATCTGCACCAGGTCGCCCCGGAACCGAACGGGGAAGAGGTATATGAAACGACCCAACCGTCGTGTGCTCTGTCTGGCCGCATCGGCTCCACGTAACGAAGTAGTCACAAAACGTGGTGCAAGTGCCAGTGTGCCTGTTGTCGGTGTTGGTCCCGGCCGGTGCCCAAGCCGCCGCCGTGGATGACGATCCAGCCGGTGGCAGCCAGGCGCAGCCCGACCCGACCGCGGAGTACATCGCCAAGTGGGCGAAGATCTCGATCGAGGAGGCCGCCGAGCGTAGCCAATGGCAAGACGCCTACGCCGGTTTCACCGAAGACCTAGAGAAGACCCGGCCCGACATCTTCGCCGGCGGCGTGGTCCAATCCCGCACGACGGGCCGGTTGACCGTGCTGCTGACAGATCCGAAGGCCGACATCGCCGCCGCAGCCGCCCGATGGAACGTCGGCCGTCTGATAGACGTGGAACCGGCGACGTACACCGTTGACGCTCTCTTCGCGGCGTCCGACGAGCTGAACGCGCTCCTGCCGGACGACGGAGTCCTTGTCGAGGGCACAAGCTATATGCCGAACGCGTTGGAGGTGACCCTGTCAACGGCGGACCAGGACGAACACGCCCGCATTCTTCAGGTACTCAAAGGCTTCCAGGCTGCCCGCCCCGGCATTCTGCACATCACCGAGGTCGACACGCCGGTCAGCCGCACGGACCGCCAATTCGCCGCCTGCTCGACGACGCTGCCGACCAATAGGTGCACGGGCCACATTGGCGGCATTGAAATCGCCGGGTTCTCCGCTCAGGTCCCGGCAGGCAGCACTCAAAGGGCCGAGCAGATGTGCACGGCAGGATTCAATATAGTCAGCGACGCGAATCTGCACTACATCCTCACTGCCGGACACTGCGTGGTCGAGGAGGCCTACTGGTACAGGACCAAGCAAAACGCGAACGGTTGGAACGTCACCCCAGGCGTGTCCAGCGCCTACATTGGCCCCAGACACTCGAGTTCGACTTCCCAATACAACGGTGACTCCGGTGCCATCAACGCCTTCTCCTGGACCGACGGCGACGGCACCATCGTCAAACTCGCCAGCACCTATCCGAGCGGTACCCCCACAGTGACCGACCTCGCCTACAAGATCTCGAGTTCGGTCGGACACAGAAGCGACTACCTCACCGGCGACGACTTGTGCAAGACCGGAAGGTCGACCGGATCGACCTGTGGAGTCGTCATCATGACGACACGCACGACATGGGGCAACGGAACCTTCACCGGCACAGGCCGAATCCTCGACTTCAGCAACCCGGCCAACCCGGCCAACCCCGCGAACCCCCGCCTGCCAGACGTAGGGGCAATCTGCGGCGGCGACAGCGGAGGCCCTGTCTTCCGCAACCACATCGGCTACGGTCTCGTTTCCGGCTACGACACAGGCCAATACACCCTGACCAAGGGGACAGGAGACAGCCTCGCCCTCTTCGGCTACCCCGAGCAGTCGGGTTCGCCCACGGTGATGCAGTGCTCAACGCGCATGATCTACGTCGACTTGAGCAACGCTCTGCTGCGCTACCCGACCTCGCATCTGGCCACGCCTCCGGCCTAACCGCGCCGCTGTCAGGTCAACTGCCCATCGGGGACAGAATTGACAACATCGAGGGGCCGCCCTGGGCCAGCATGGCCTCCGGCGACCCCTCTCTCGCATACCCTGACGCACCTCGTGGACGTGCCTTTCCTCCTGTCGGCAAGCACGTGACAGCACACCAGGCGATGACTGCGCCACTAGACGATCGAATGTGAAGAACCCGTGAACGTTTTACATTGTAAAGAAACCTAGCCGATAAATCGGGCACGAGTCTTGTTACAAAGCAAACGTCAATGACGCGGAAACGTTCGTTTGCTTTGCAATCTGGTTGGACTCGGGTATTCGGTAGGCCGCAGTGGCCGGCGTCGTCCCGGAGCCGCGATGGTCTCTGTTTATGGTGCGCGGTGCGAGGCCGTGCTTATGCTCAAGTCAGTTCGTTGGGGCGGTGGGTTACGGCTGGAGGGAGGGGCATGACGGCGTCACGTCGGCGTGCCACGCCTTCGCCTGCCGTCTCGCTGGTTCCGATCGGACTGTCCTCGACGGAGCCTGCCGTTGGTGGCCCATTCGTTTCATTGCGAGGAGTATCGAACAATCCAGGCCCGCCAACCGTCTGTTAGGTGTGATGAGAGGGAGCGGATGAACCGCGCCGAGCAACTTGACGAGACCGGGATCCGGGCGGATTTCGACTATTTGCTACGCCTGGCTGTTGCCCTGAGCGGTAGGCCCGGGGAAGCCGACGATCTTGTTCACTCCACCTATCTGAAGGCACTCATAGCGCTGCCCGACGGCGTGCAGTCCAGACGAGCCTACCTGAGGCGCATGCTGATCAACCTGAACAACGACTCGCTCAGGCGGCGTGCGGTGCTGTCCGAGGTGCCGACTCCGGACGCGCAGTTCGCCGTACCGGGCAAGAATCCTTTCCCCAACGTGGAACTGCGGGTGGACGTCGAAGCGGCCTTGCAGAAGCTGCCCGAATTGACCCGGCATGTTTTGGTGCTGCGCTACCTCGAGGACCTGTCCGTGCGGGAGATCGCCCGCCTGCTCGGCCGGTCCGCAGGCACGGTCCGCCGGGTCTCTGCAGAGGGCACCCACCGTCTGGCCAGAATGCTCGACGTCGGTTACGGCAAGAACGGGGATGAGGAACCATGAAAGATCCCGACGAGGAGTTCGTCCGGACCGAGCTCGAGAAAGCGTTTCCCGCACGCTCCGGTGCTGCGAACGAAGAGCTTGTCCAATCGATCGCATCGGCTGCCAGGTCTCGCCCACAACCTGGCTCTGCGGGGAAGGAGCCCGACAACACCGGCCGTCGGCGGGTGTGGGGCCTGGCAGTCCTCGCGGCCGCAGCCGTCGCCGCGGCTGTCGTGGGCATCGCGTTCCTCCTACCGGGCCAGTCCGACCACGCACCGCGGGCATCCCAGCTCGACCTGGCCACCTCAGCCGTCCCGGGCACCGTGGTCCGGCAGACCGCACCGGAGACCGGTTCGACGACTCTGTCTTCCACATCCTCCACCCATGCCAGCGAAACAGGGCAGCAGGGCATCCAGACGAGCGAGGCCGGGCACTCGACGCAGGCCGTGTCGTCTCCGGTGGGCGGCGACGACGTCGTTCCTGGTTGCGGCTCCCCTGCGGCCGACCTGGTCCGGTCTTCCCCTTACTTCGACGTGTCGGTCAGCTATCCCGACGAGCTCCGGGACGCCCCCAGGGGCGCGACGATCACGGTCGTCAACCACACCGACAACAGGATGGCGACCTCGGAGTGGACTGTATTCCTGGTGTCGGGCGGCGTCGTCCGCGCGGTGTTCGAGCCGCCACTGTCCGGCATGGGCATCGGCGTGAGACCGCAGTCCAGCGGGACCGAGAACATACTGCTGGTGCCGCCCGTCGCCTGCGACGACGGTAGGGCCCTGCCCTCGGGGGTGTACGAGGCGTACCTCTGGCAGAAGGGTGCGCTCGTGGGCGGCGACGGCCCGGAGCAAACGGTGGCGGGATTCGGCCCGCTACCGCTCGCGGTCCTCTCTCCTCGCTGACCTTGAGCCCGCAGTCTCGTGCAGTCTGCCCGGTTCAGCACGCGGGGCCGGTGATCTTGAGTGTCTTGTCGGTCGGACATGTCAGGACTCCACGCATGTTGCTCAATGCCCGGCTGAGTGACTGGTAGAAGAAGATCTGGGAGCATGTAGAGCCGGAGGCGGCGTCTGAGCCGGGCACGGGGTTCCCTCGTCCCTCGACGATCCCGTATCCCAAGTGGTTGGTGATAACTGGGCCTCCGCTGTCGCCGACGCACGTAAGGCCGTAGTAGTCGTTCAGTCCCTTGGTCTGGAAGGTGACCTCGCCTTGGTGGAGAACGCCGTTGATGCTCAGCCCCACTCCGGTGACGATTCCGCACTGCGTGCCGTACACGCTTCCCGTCTTGCACAGGTAGTTCCCTTCCATTCCTGTGGAAGTCCCGACCCCGTTTATCTCGTAGGACTCATCGCGTGAGGACGGATGGTGCTCGTTTTCCGCGGCCCTCACGAAGATTGCTCCACGGCCCACCGCGTTCGGGTTGTCAGCCACCGCTGACCGATGACGAGCGAGATGCCAAGCTCTGGCAGATGGGGTGGATCCGGAATTCGCCTTGGTGCCGAAAATGACACCGAGGGCGAAGCAAAGTCCTGTGTCACCAAGCGGGACCGACGGGGCAACCCGGAGCAACAAGGCGCGCGGGAACGGGGGCCGTCAGCGGGAACATGGGCGTTCGCTGGAGACCCGACCCGTCAACGCGGCAACTGTCCCCGGAAACGCAGAAGGCTCCCGATCTCTCGATCGGGAGCCTTCCTTCCGCTGGCGGAGGATAGGGGATTCGAACCCCTGAGGGAGTTACCCCAACACGCTTTCCAAGCGTGCGCCATAGGCCACTAGGCGAATCCTCCGTGGAGAACTATACCGGGGGCGAAGGGGTGCTTCTGACCATCCGGCCGCCGCGATCGTCACATCCGAGGGGTCGACCCGGAGTCGAGGAGGTTCGGGCCCCCCGCGGTTTGACGGCCCGGGGTCTGTTCCGTCTATCCTGAAACCGGACCCCCGCGGCGTCCATCTCCTTAACCCCCCCAGGGCCGGAAGGCAGCAAGGGTCCGGGAGCTCTGACGGGTGCGGGGGTCCTCTATATTTCCGCCCGGGTGTGCTGCTGCGGCCGCACCCGAGGCCCTGACCACCACCGGTGCCCATTGTCGGTCCGCTCGGATAACCTCGGCCTGTGGCTCTGGCTCTCTATCGCAAATACCGACCGGCAACCTTCGCTGAGGTGGTCGGGCAGGAGCATGTCACCGATCCCCTCCGGACGGCGCTGGCCGCCGGGAAGATCAATCACGCCTACCTCTTCTCCGGCCCTCGTGGCTGCGGGAAGACCTCGAGCGCCCGGATCCTGGCCCGCTCGCTGAACTGCGTCGAAGGCCCCACCCCGGACCCGTGCGGTGTATGCCCGTCCTGTGTCGCCCTGGCTCCTGAAGGCCCTGGCTCCCTCGACGTGGTCGAGCTGGACGCGGCCAGCCACGGTGGTGTGGAGGACACCCGCGACCTGCGGGACAAGGCCTTCTACATGCCGGCGGAGTCGCGCTACCGCATCTTCATCGTCGACGAGGCCCACATGGTCTCCCCGCAGGGCTTCAACGCCCTGCTGAAGATCGTCGAGGAGCCGCCGGAGCACCTGGTCTTCATCTTCGCCACCACCGAGCCGGACAAGGTTCTCACCACCATCCGGTCCCGGACCCATCACTACCCGTTCCGGCTGATCCCGCCGGCCACCCTGCGCGCCCTCCTGGAGCGGCTGTGCGTGGAGGAGCAGGTCCAGGTCGAACCGGCGGTCTTCCCGCTGGTCATCCGGGCCGGCGGCGGTTCCGCCCGCGATTCCCTCTCGATCCTGGACCAGCTGCTGGCCGGGGCCGGTCCGGAGGGGGTCACCTACCGCAATGCGGTGGCCTTGCTCGGCGTCACCGACGCCAGCCTGCTCGACGAGATCGTCGACGCCTTCGCCGCGGCCGACGGAGCCTCGGTGTTCGGTGCCGTCGACAAGGTCGTCGAGGCCGGGCACGACCCCCGCCGGTTCGCCGCCGACCTGCTGCAACGGTTCCGCGACCTGGTGATCATGGCCGCCGTTCCGGATGCCGCCGCCAAGGGCATCATCGACGCCCCCGAGGACCAGTTGGCCGCCATGGTCGGCCAGTCCGAACGGATCGGTGCCGGGACGCTGACCCGGCTGGCCGACGTCCTGCACACCGGTCTGGTCGACATGCGCGGCACCACCTCCCCGAGGCTGGTTCTCGAGCTGATGTGCGCCCGGATGCTCCTGCCGGGTGCCTCCCTCTCCGACGGGGCGCTGCTGCAGCGGCTCGAGCGGATCGAACGTCGGCTCGCCATCGCCGGGGATTCCCCCGAACAGCCGGGCCTGACGGCCGTGCCCGCGGCCACTCCGGCTGTTGCCGGTCCGCCGGCCGAGGACGTCCGCGCCGCGCCGCTGCGTCCGGCGGCCGAATCGGCCTCGAAAACCGCCTATCGACGGCCGTCCCAACGGTCCGACAGTCCTGCTGCTCCGACGGCAGCCGGCCCTGCGTCACCGCCGGCTGCTCCGGTGGCCAGCGTTCCCGCGGGAACGCCTGGGGGCCCCGAACCGGTCGCCGTTCCGACTCCGGCCGCCGCCGCCCCGCAGCCCGCAGCTCCTCCTGCCGTCCCCGAAGCGGTGCGAACCGCTCCGGCTGCTCCCGCCACCAAGGGCAACCCGGCCCTCGGGCTGCCGGCCAAACCGGTGTTGTCCAGTGTGCGGTCCCGGCCGACCGCGGCTCCTGTCGTCGACAGCCCGGCTGCGGTTTCCGCTGATCCGGGTGCGGTGCCGGCGGCGGTCGGAGTATCCGCGCCGACCGCATCTGTGCCGGCCGCTGTCCCGGTCGAGCCGGAGATCCCGGCGTCAACCGTGCCCAGCGGCAGCGATGACGACTGGCCCCTGCCGGAGGAACCGGCCGACGAGTACGCCGAGCCCGAGCCCACCGACGGCGGTGGCCGGGGCGGCCGTCCGACCGGTCGACGGTTCACCGAACCACCGCGAGCCCAACGACCCGACCCGGTGGCCGCAGTACGTGCGGCGGCGACCGCCCCGGCCCCGCAGCGGTCCAACGGAGCGGCTCCGGCTGCTGCCCCCGCACCTGCTGCGGTGGCACCAGTGGCCCCGGCCCCGACAGTTCCTGCCCCCGCCGCCCCGGCAACTCCCGCTGCACCGGCCTCACCCGCAGCTCCACCGGCTGCTGCCGAACCGACCAGCGCCGAGCCCACCAGGGCCGAGCCCACCAGGGCCGAGGCTGCCGCCAGTGTCGCCCGCGCCTCCGAGGTGGACGTCACCGATGTCCGCCGCACCTGGCAGGAGATCCTGGCCGCGGTCCAGAAGCGCCGCCGGACCACCCAGATCCTGCTGGCCATGTCCACCGTCAGCGATGTGAGTGGCAACGCCCTGCACCTGACGATGCCCTCGCCCGGGATGGCTAGGCGGGTGCTGGAACCGGCCAATGCCGATCTGCTGCGGGAGGCGTTGAAGGAGGTCCTGGGCGTCGACTGGGCGATCCGCTGCGAGGCCGGATCGGACACCCCGCCCCGGGCAGCGCAGGCACGCGCGGCCCAGACCGCGGCCGCGCCGGCCGTCGAGGCCGACCCGCAGGACGACATCCCGGACGATTACGACGCCAGCGTCGCCGATCCGCCCGGCCAGTACGCCCCGCGTGACCCGGAAGAGGTGGCGATCGAACTGCTCACCCAGCAGCTGGGTGCGACCAGGATCGATCCCGAGGTCTGATCCGGACGATTCTGCGGGCCCCGGCAGCCGATTCCGCCGCCGGGACCCGCGAATCGATCAGTGACCGCGGACGATCCATTCGTCCAGGTTCGGTGCCTCGGCCGCGACCGTGGTGTCGTCACCGTGACCGGTGTGCACCACCGTCTCTCCCGGCAGGGTCAGCAGCTTGGACGAGATCGATTCGATGATCGTCGGGAAATCGCTGAAGGACCGGCCGGTGGCACCCGGACCACCCTGGAACAGGGTGTCCCCGGAGAAGACGGCTCCCAGCTCCGGCGCGTAGACGGACACGGCTCCCGGGGAGTGGCCGGGGGTGTGGATCACGTGCAGTTCGATCCCGGCGATCTCCAGGATCTGCCCGTCCACCAGGTCGTCATCGATGCGGCGGTCCGGGTGCGCCATGCTCCACAGGTGGGCGTCGGCCGGGTGGAGCAGAACGGGGGCACCGGTCAGGTCGGACAGTGCGGGTGCGGCGTCGATGTGGTCGTTGTGGCCGTGGGTGCAGACGATGGCCCGCAGGGTCCGATCGCCGATGGCCTGCTTGATGGCGTCCGCGTCATGGGCCGCGTCGATGACGATGACATCCTCGTCGTCACCGATCAGCCAGACGTTGTTGTCGACATCCCAGGTCCCGCCATCGAGGCTGAAGGTACCGGAGGTCACCAGTTTGTCGATTCGTGCCGTCATCTACTCATCTCCCGATCATGTGTGGTTTACCGATCCAGTTTTCCACGGATGACCGATACGGAAACGCCCGGCCGTGTGTCAGCAGGCCCTGATCTGCCGGATCGCCTGGCTCAGCACCTCCGGTGAACAGGCGAAATTCAGTCGGGCATGGCCTCGGCCGGGGTCGCCGAAGATGTGCCCGGGGACGAGCGCGACCCGGGCGCGGTCCAGGATGCGGGCCGCCGGATCGTCCCCCCACCCGAGGGCGCGGAAGTCCAGCCAGGCCAGGTAACTGGCCGACGGTGGCCGGAATACGACCTCGGGCAGTTCCTGGGCGAGCAGGGTCCCCAGGAGTTCGACAGTGGTCGTCAACGCCTGATGGACCGTGCTGAGCCAGGGCCCGCCCTGCTCGAAGGCCGCGATGCTGGCATGCAGACCCAGCTGGCTGGTGCGCGCTCCCACCTCGGCCGGCATGGCGTCCAGGTGGGCGAGGGCGCGCGCGCTCTGGGCCACCATCAGTGCACATTTGGCCCCGGCCAGGTTCCACGCCTTGCTGGCCGAGGTCACGCAGATGCCGTGTTCCCGCGCGGCCTCGGACACACTCAGGAACGGGGTGAAGGTGACACCCGGGTAGACGAGAGGGCCGTGGATCTCGTCGCTGACGACGGTGACGTCATAGGCGGCAGCCAGGTCGGCGAGCCGCCGCAGGGTGTCGGCGCTGTGCACCAGCCCGACGGGGTTGTGCGGGTTGCACAGCAGGAACACCGTGGTGCCGGAGGCGAAGGCGGCCTCCAGGCCGTCGAGGTCCAGGCTCCACGAGGTGCCGTCGTCCAGCAACGGCACCTCGTGCACCTGACCGCCTGCCTCCTCGGTCAACTCGAAGAACGGGGTGTAGACCGGCGGGGTGATGGCGATCCGGTCCCCGGGTCGGATGAGCCTTCGGAAGGTCTCGACGATGGCCACACTCACGTCGCTGCACATCCGCACCCCACCCGGGTCGACCTCCCACCCCCAGGTTCTGTGGACGAATCCGGCGAAGGCTGCCCCGAGCTCGGCCGGGGAGCTGACGTAGCCCAGATCCGACTCGGTGATCCGCCGGATCATCGCCTCGGCCACCGGCGCGGCCAGCCGGTAATCCATCTCGGCGACCCAGAGCGGCAGGACATCATCCGGGTAGGTGCGCCACTTGACACTGGTGCGGGTGCGGAGCTGGTCGAGGCCGTCGGCCTGGGCTTCGGTCATGGGATCAGCTTGCTACACAGTGGCAAGGAGTGCCGAACACCGGAACATGGGTCAGTCCTCCCGTCCTCCCGTTCCCGCGCACGGTGTTCGTTCTCGCGCGCGAAGTTATGTGCGCGAGGAGCAAGAACGCGCGCGGGAACGGGGGACTGGGGTGTGCGGGTATCGGGACAGGCCGAGACAGATACCCAGCCCCACCAGGACCGAGCCCGTCAACCCGAGAGGTGAGAGTCCTTCCTGCCCGAGCAGCACCGAGGTGGACAGGGCAGCGATCGGCATCAGACCGGAGAACAGGCCGGCCCGTTCGGGCCCGAGTGCCCGGAGGCCGCTGTACCAACAGACGAAGGACACGGCCGTGACGACGACGGCCAGGTACCCGATGGCTGCCGCCTCCGCCGGAGTGGGCATTCGCAGGAGTTCGCCGGGACGCGTGAGGCCGGCGAGGATCAGCAGTGGCGGGGCGCACAGGCAGGCCATCGCCGAGAGCTGCAGCGGGGAAACCCTTTTCAGTAACGGTACGGCCAGCAGGGAGAACCCGACCTCACCGGCCAACGCCCCGGTCGCGAACAGGAAACCGACGACGGAGCCCGTCCCTCCGCCCGTGACCAGCACAACGCCCACACAGACCGTCGCTGCGGCGAGGACCAGTTGGGGACGGATCCGTCGGCGCTCGGCGAGTGGGCCGGTCAGGGAGAACACGATCGGCGAGACACCCACCACCGCGCCGATCACCGAGGGCTCCACATGCCGCGCGGCCTCCACCACGCAGATGCTGAAGGCGACGAGTCCGACCCCGGAGACCAGGGCGGCCCGCAGCCATTCGCGGACCGGCACCCGGACCCAGGTCGCCGAACTGCACCGCAGCACCACCAGCAGGATGGCGGCGGCGAGTGCGTACCGGAGGGCCTGTCCGCCGAAGACCGGATATTCCGTCAGCGTCGCAGAAACCGGCAACGAGGCCCCGACGAAGGTCATACCGGCCGCGCACTGGGCCATCCCGGTCCAGGGGGTGCGCGATCGTGGGGGTGCTGGATTCGGGGCTGTGCTCGATGTGCTGCTCACCGGGGCAACGCTAGGCAGAACTGGTCCAGATCGACAGGGCCAGTAGGTCAGTGGTTTTATGGGCCAGATGAACGGTCGACTCAGTGCTGAGGACCTGATGCTGGTGCTGGGGCCTGTGCCGACAGGTGGGATCCGGGCCTGGTTGTACGAGGGTCTGCGCGAACGCATCCGAGGCGAAAGCCTCACCGCCGGAACCTCTCTCCCGTCGAGCAGGCAGGTGGCCGCAGCGCTCGGCGTGGCCAGGGGAACGGTGACCGGGGCCCTCGACCTGTTGGTCGACGAGGGCTTTCTTGTCTCCCGGCCGCGCTCGGGCCTGGTGGTGGCGGCGGTGGGTGGTCGCGCGCAGGCAGTTCCGGCTCCGGCGCGAGTGGCACCGGCCAGTCCGGGCACCCCGGACCCGGCCCTGTTCCCCCACACGGGCTGGACCAGGGCCCTGCGTCAGGCGATGCGGGACCTCGGCCCGCGACACCTGGGGTACCAGGATCCGCAAGGGCTGCCGGAGTTACGGGAGGTGGTGGCCGACCATCTCCGACGCACCCGCGGTGTCGTGGCGCGGGCGCAGGACGTCATCGTGGTCAACGGCGTGGCACAGGCACAGAGTCTGTTGGCCTCCGTGTTGTCGGCGGGCGGCAATTCGACCGTGGCGGTGGAGGACCCGGGCTCGCCGGGCACCCGTGCCCTGCTGGGAGCCGTTGGTATGGAGGTGCTCCCGGTGCCGGTGGATGGCGACGGTCTGATGGTGGAGGCGATACCGGCCCGCGCCGGCGCCGTAGTGGTGACCCCGGCCCACCAGTTCCCGACCGGTTGCGTGCTGAGTTCCGAGCGGCGGCGGGAGCTGGTCGAGCGCTCGGCAGGGTCCCGGTTGATCATCGAGGACGACTACGACGCCGAACTGCGGTTCGACCGCCGGCCCGTACCTGCCTTGCAGGCATTGGCCCCCGACTCGGTGGCCCTGGTCGGGTCGGTGTCCAAGACCCTGGCCCCTTCCTTTCGTCTCGGGTGGCTGGTCGCTCCGAAACATATGTTGCCGTCGTTGATCTCGGCCAAGAGGTATGCAGATCTGGGGACCGGCGTCGTCGACCAGCTGGCTCTGGCGCACTTCCTGGGTTCGGGTGCCTATCAGCGTCATGTCCGTTCGGTGAGGTCCGTGTATCAGCGGCGAAGACGAGAACTGTTGACAGCATTGGCATTCCAGCTGCCGGAACTGAGGGTGCTGGGCGTGGAGGCCGGCCTGCACGTGGTGATCGAACTGCCGGACCCGGGGGCCGAGGCAGCTGCGGTCGACGCGCTCACCGCAGCCGGGATGGCCTGCCACGGGTACAGCGACACCTTCGACGGGGTGGGCCGGCCCGGGGTGGTGCTCGGTACCGCCCGGACCGGCGTGGAGGCGATTGGTGTCCTGCGAGAGGTGTTGCACCCCAAGAACTGAACCCCCCTCCTGTTCCCGCGCACGTTGTTGCTCCTCGCGCACGGAACAACGCGCGCGAGGAGCAAGAACGTGCGCGGGAACCGGGCTTCAGTGGCGGGCGGTGTCCACCAGCTGCCGGCCGCCCAGTGGAGCCTCCAAGGTGATCGGCAGGACCAGGTCGGGCTTGTGTTCCAGGGTGCATTCGTCACGACCTGGGTCAGGTAGGTACGTGCGGTATGTGTAGCGGGCGACGGCGATCTCGACGCGTTGTGAGGTCTGGGCGACCACGATGGGGGTCGCGTTCGCCATGCAGAACGGAGTGCCTGGCGTATAGAACCTGGTGGTGATAGTCAGTTTCCGTGGGTCATCGGGGTCCCTGTCGACGCCGAACCACTCGCTGACTCCGGCCAGGTCCCGTATCGAGCCCTGGCCGCCGTAGGTGTTCGGCACCACGGCGAACCGATCGCTGCTACCGGCGTCCAGGATCGCCCGGGTGCCGATCGGCTCCCTGAAGGTGACCTTGACCCGCTCGGGGAGGGAGATGCTGTCCACACAGGTGATCTCATCGGGTTTGGGTCCGGCACCCTCCTCGACGACGTCGAGCGTCACGGAGTTGTCCGACTCGGCCGTGACGAAGGCGTACACCTGCGGTGTGCACCAACTGGTCGGGTCCGAGCCGTGCTGACCGGCTCGCACCCAGATCGAGTACGGATCGTCCGGGTCTGCCTCGACCCCGAAGATGCTGGTGGGAACAGCATTCGGATGGTCAAGGGTGCCCTTGGTCGAGGTCGTAGGGATCTCGCGGGTGATCGACGGTGTCGCCGGCGCATCCGAGGACGTGCTCGCATCGCCGATGACGGCTGGACCGGCCACCGGCGGTCTGGCCGGCTGCTGGACCGCGACCACCACGGTCACCGTGGCGGCAGCCAGCAACGACGTGGCCACCGCGAACGGTGTGATCCACGCCCGGCGCGGGGGTCGGGCTTCCAACGGCGGCATGGCCGGTTCGCTGAAGTCGGCATTCCACCGGGCGGCACGGGCCCGGAACCGGGCGTCGAAATCGTCGTCGTTCATCGGTAGTCCTCTCCCAGCAGCCCGCGCATCCTGGTACGGGCATCGCGCAGTGTGGATTTGACGGTGCCCTCGGAACAGCCCATCACCACGGCGATGTCGGCGATAGGCAGTCCGAGGAAGTAGTAGAGGGTGACGCACAGCCGTTGCCGTCGGGTCAGCGCGGACATCGCCCGGTCCAGATCGATGTCACCGCCGGGATCGGTGGCGGGAGCGGCCGGGTCGTGGTGCGGCTCAGCGGGTTCGGGGATCCTGCGACGGCGGTATTTGGATGCCTGGTCGGCCGTGATGGCCAGCAGCCAGTTCCGCGCCGTGCCCCGATCGGGATCGAACTGCCGTCGCTTGCGCCAGGCAGCGGCGAGGGCTTCCTGCAGGACGTCCTCCCACTCGGCCGAGGGGGTCAGCCGTCGAGCGAGGACGGACATCCCTCGCCAGTGCGGGTCCACCCACAGGCTGAACAGATCGGCCGAGTGCGGTACCGCCGCGTCCAGGTCCAGCGGGCGCTCAACTGTCCGCGAACCTGTCCGCCTGTCTGCCTGATGCCGGTTCCGAATCACCGATCCGTCGCCCGGACCATCGTCCTTGCCGATTGTCGTCACCACCCCTGATCCACCGCCCATGATGGATCTACCCGTCGGCGAGCCGATCGGTGGGGTCACCCGCCGAGGAATCTTCCTCTGTCCGCGCTCCTTGCCGACTATCGCGCTTGATGCAACGAGCGCGGAAGTCGGGGACCGGTAGTTGTCAAGCTGCTTGGGACGCGGTGGTGGGTTGTG
>QXCQ01000061.1:0-581 GCA_003576535.1 Nakamurella silvestris
CATACGTACATCCGCCGGCGAGGCCGAATGTCGCCAAAACGTCAGGTCAACCCTGTACGTATAGCCAGTACGAAAAAATGTACGGTGAGCCCCAGCTATCTGCTACATTCCGGTGATGCCACGGCATCACCTGGGGTGGCAGTCGACGAGGGGACCTCAAGATGAGCGACACAACGACCGGATTACGCGAGTGGGCCAGGGGCAACTACGCGATCGTGGCCGCGACGGAGATGTTGATCCGCGGGTTCGATGGCAGGTTCGCTAGGAGGGGGTACGAGTGGATCAAATCTGACGGGGACCGGTACTGGGTCGATTTCGATGAGCTGTTCGTCGAGGCGACGGGCGGGGCGTACTCGGGAGGGGAGACCCGGTTCCTGTTGGCTGCCGCCTCGATCGGAGGCGTCAACAACCCGGTGTCGTTGTACGACGTGGTCGAAATGGGCGGCGAGCAGCTGGACTTGTTCCTGGCTGCACTTTCCTACTCCGCGGGCAGCCCCGCGCACCCATGGCCAGGGGCCTGATGGCCGTTTCCAAGGAACCCGATGGTGCCCTGCCGGCGGGCGCGCTGATCGGGTACGCCC
>QXCQ01000061.1:624-80590 GCA_003576535.1 Nakamurella silvestris
CTGCCGGCCTGGGGACACCCTGGTGGTGACGAAGCTGGACCGGTTGGCCCGCTCGATCCGGGACGCCTCGGCGATCGCCGATGAGCTGCAGGCGAAGAAGGTGAAGCTGAGCCTGGGCGGCTCGGTGCACGACCCGGCGGACCCGTTGGGTCGGATGGTGTTTTCGATGATGGCCGTGTTCGCCGAGTTCGAGGCCGATCTCGCCCGTATGCGTACCCGGGAAGGGATGCAGGCGGCGAAGGCGAAGGGTCGACTCCGCGGCCGGCAGCCCAAGCTCAAGCCCTCGACCGAGAAGACGCTGGTCCAGATGTGGCACGCCGGTAGCCACACCCAGAAGGAACTGGCCGACATCTTCGGGGTCTCCCGGACCACCGTCATCCGAGCGGTGGCCCGGGCCGGAGGCCACTGATCGAGTTCGAAGTTCTGACCCGTACGACCAGAGGAGTGAGCAACCGTGCGTGAGCATCCGAACACGTCCTGTCGCACTAACCCGATAGAGTGGCAGCCACTAGTTTGTGGGTGGCGTTCAGGGGAGGGTGATCGGTGGCGGTCAGACGCGGCGGCAAGGGCGATGAGTCGCAGCTCGGGTTCGATTTTTTGTGGGCGCAGAACGAGGAGACACGGGATGAACAAGTACGGCAGGCTCGCACACGACCATTGGGAGAAGTTCCTGCCGACCCGGTTCGCCGAGATCCCGGCCCCTTCGAGGGAGGAGTTCTTTTCGACCTTGGGGCAACAGGTGCAGGACCAGGTCTCGACGTTGAGCGAGGCCCTGGAGAGGGCCGACAGCCCGAACCCGGAGTATCTGGCCGAGGTGGGCCGGTTGAACATGGCGAAGCTGATGGCGGAGGAGAAGATCCTGGCCGAGCTGGTGTACCTGCCCCCGGAGATCGAGGACGAGGAAGAGGACGAGCCCCAGCAGCATCAGGCGCATCTGGAGTATCACCGGGATCTGCAGAGGATTCAGGACGAGTACTGGGAGGAAGAGGACGCGAGGTAGCCGGCGCGGTCACGCCGGTTGCTGATCAGCAGCTCGTCCCGTCGGGGGCGAAGGCCCGGATCACCGCGAACCTGGCCGCGATCGGGGTGCTGCGTCTGATCACCGCCGAGGGCCGGCCGGCCACCGCCGCGGAGCAGACCGTGCTGGCGGGGTGGTCGTCCTGGGGTGCGGTGCCGTTGGTGTTCGACGAGACCCGGGATGAGTACCAAGCCGAACGGGCGCAGCTGCGAGAGGTGTTGACACCGCAGGAGTACACCGCGTCCCGGCGCACCACGATCAACGCCCACTACACCGACCCGGCCTACGTCGCGGCGATGTGGGAATCGCTGGCCGATCTCGGTTTCGCCGGCGGGAACGTCCTGGAACCGGGATGCGGATCCGGGACGTTCATCGGCCTGGCCCCCGAGCAGGCCCGGATGACCGGGGTGGAGCTGGACCCGATCACGGCCGGTATCGCTGGTGCCCTGTACCCGCAGGCCACTGTCCGGGCCGAATCGTTCGCCGATACCCGCTACCCGGCAGGGCATTTCGACGCGGTGATCGGGAACGTCCCGTTCGGGGACGTGGTGTTGCACGACAAACGCCACAACCCCGGCAAGCTGAGCATCCACAACCACTTCATCGTGAAGTCGCTGGCGTTGACCCGCCCCGGCGGCATGGTCGCGGTGTTGACGAGTTCGTTCACGATGGACTCCACCAACCCGGCCGCGCGCCGGGAAATGTACGCCATGGCAGACCTTGTCGGCGCAGTCCGGTTGCCGACCGGGGCGCACCGGCGGACCTCGGGCACCGAGGTCGTCACCGACATGCTCATCCTGCGCCGGCGGGAACCCGGCGCCGCCCCGGGGCCGGACGGGTGGGTGAGGACCCAGCCCCGCCGGGTCGATGACCACGTCGTCCGTATCAACGGGTACTACGCGGCGAACCCGGAGAAGATCCTGGGAACCCTGTCGGTCGGCACGGGCATGTACGGCAACGAAACCGTCCACGTCAGCGCCGATCTCACCCAAACCGCAGGACAGGTCCGGGCAGCCCTGGAGGCCGTCGTAGGTGCGGCCCGGGAGCGCGGCGACACCTTCACCGGCCGCCAGGCCGAGGAGAGTTCCTCGCAGCCGGTGGCTTATGCGCCCGACACCGAGCACTGGACCGGGCACATCACCGCCCGCGAGGACGGAACGTTCACCGTCCTCACCGGGCGGGGAACCGAACCGCTACCGGTCCCACAGACCCAAACCCGGGAGCTGACCCGGCTCCTGGCCCTGCGAGATGCAACGGTGGCCCTGTTCGCGTTGGAGGCCGCCGACATCGAGGACACCCCGGAACTGACCGAGCTGCGGACCACGTTGGCCACCACCTACGCCGGGTACGTGCGCGAGTTCGGCCCGATCAACCGGTTCACCACCCTGGTGAGCAAGACCAAGATCGACGAGGACACCGGGGAACCCAAGGTCACCCGCCGGGCACCGGCCGTGATGCGGTTCCTACGGGTGGATCCGTTCGGACCGCTGGTCAAGGCACTGGAGGTGTTCGACGAGTCCACCCAGACCGCGAAACCGGCCACACTGCTCACCGAGCGGGTCATCGCACCCCGCCCGCCGGTACTCGGCGCCGACAACGCCGGCGACGCCCTGGCGTTGACGTTGAACGAGGTCGGCCGGGCCGACCTCACCCGGATCGCCGAGCTGCTCGGCGTAACCCCCGACGAGGCCCGCACCGAGCTGGGAACCCTGGTCTTCGACGACCCGGCCGGCGAGGGAATCATCCCGGCCACGGAGTACCTGTCGGGGAACGTGCGAACCAAACTCGACCAGGCCCGTGATGCCGTGGCATCACACCCACACCTCGCGGTGAACGTCACCGCCCTGGAAAAGGTGCTGCCGGTCGACCTCGGCGCGGACGAGATCACCCCGGCCATCGGGGCGGTCTGGATCAGCGACGACATCCACCGCCAGTTCCTCTCCGAGATCCTGAACGACCCCACGGTGAAGGTGTTCAACCCCGGCGGCACGATCTGGGCGGTCACCGCCAACGCCTACAGCCTGGCCGCGACGAACGAGTGGGGAACAGAGCGGCTGCCGGCACACAAGATCCTGCACAGGATCTTGGAACAACGGCCGATCACGGTCACCGACGACATCGACGGCAAACGGGTCGTCAACGACACCGACACCGCCGCCGCCCGGGAGAAGGCCTCCCTGATGCAGGACCGGTTCGCCGACTGGGTCTGGGAGGACCCGGCCCGCACCGCGCAGCTGACCCAGGAATACAACCGCCGGTTCAACTCCCTGGTGCTGCGCGACTACTCCGATGAGGGAACACATCTGACCCTGCCTGGGCTGGCGAAGAACTTCACCCCCAGGCCGCACCAACTCGCCGCGGTCGCCCGGATGATCTCCGAACCGGCGGTGGGTCTGTTCCACGAAGTCGGGGCCGGGAAGACCGCCGAGATGGTCATCGGCGCGATGGAACTACGCCGCCTGGGCATGGTGAACAAACCCGTCGTCGTGATCCCCAACCACATGCTCGAACAGTTCTCCCGGGAATGGCTGCAGCTCTACCCGCAGGCCCGGATCCTGGCCGCCTCGAGCGAGGACCTCGCCGGCGACAAACGCCGCGAGTTCGTCGCCCGGACCGCCACCAACGACTGGGACGCGGTCATCATGACCCGCACCGCGTTCCAGCGGATCGAGGTGTCATCGCAGTCCCAGAGCGCCTACCTGCAGGAGCGGACAGCGAACCACCGGGCGGTCCTGGAACGGGCAAAGACGGTCACCGCGGATTCCTCGTTCACGGTCAAACGGATCGAAAAAGCGATCCTGCAACAGGAAGAGAAGCAAAAACGCCTCCTGGACCACCCCACCGACCCCGGGTTGACGTTCGAGTCCGCCGGGATCGACTACCTGATCGTGGACGAGGGCCACGACTACAAGAACCTGGCCACCGTCAGCAACATCCCCGACGCGGCGATCATGGGATCCCAACGGGCCTCCGACCTGCACATGAAGACCGAGGTTCTGCGCAAGATCCACGGGAACCGGGTCATCACGATGGCCACCGCCACCCCGCTGGCGAACAGTGTCACCGAGGCCCACGTCGTGCAGCGCTACCTGCGCCCGGACCTACTTGCCGAGGCCGGGGTACTCGACTTCGACAACTGGGCCAACACGTTCGGCAAGGTCGTGTCCGAGCTGGAGATGAGCCCGACCGGCAGCGGGTACCGCACCAAGAGCCGCTTCGCCCGGTTCCAGAACGTCCCGGAGATGCTGCGCATGTGGCACGCCTTCGCGGACGTGAAGACCGCCGAGGACCTCCAACTACCGGTACCGGACCTGGCCATGCGCGCCGACGGGAAACGGTGGCCGGAAACGGTCGTCATCCCGCCCTCGGAAAGCCTGCTGGACTACATCGCTCACCTGGGCGAACGGGTCGACCGGATGTCCGGGCGGGCCGAAAAGGGCGCCGACAACATGCTCCTGGTCACCACCGACGGCCGCAAGGCCGCCCTGGACCTCCGGCTGGTCGGCCGACACCGCCCACCGGACCAGGACCAAAAGGTCCAGGTCGTGGCCAAACGGGTCCTGGACATCTACCGGGCCACCGCCGGCAACGAGTACCTGGACGCCACCGGCGAGACCGCCCCGGAAAAGGGAGCGCTGCAGATCGTGTTCTGCGACCAGTCGACCCCGAACCCGGACCGGTGGAACTTCTACACCCAGCTCCGCCGGGACCTGGTCGACCAGGGCATCCCGTGGGAGAAGATCCGGTTCATCCACGAAGCCCGCAACGACACCGAGAAGGCCGCCCTGTTCGCCGCTGCCCGCTCCGGACACGTCGCAGTGCTCCTTGGGTCGACGGGGAAGATGGGCGTCGGTACGAACGTTCAGGCCCGCGCCGTGGCCCTGCACCACGTCGATTGCCCGTGGCGGCCGGCGGACCTCCAACAGCGGGACGGGCGGATCCTGCGCCAGGGAAATCAGAACCCCGAGGTCCAGATCGTCCGGTACACGGTGGAGCGGTCCTTCGATTCCTATTCCTGGCAGACCGTGGAACGCAAAGCGAAGTTCATCGCCCAGATCCTGCGCGGGAAGATCGACGTCCGGGAGATGGAAGACATCGGCGACGCCGCGATGGGCATGGCCGAGACGAAGGCCATCACCTCCGGGGACCCGTTGATCCTGGAGAAGGCCAACGCCGAAACCGACGTCGCCCGACTGGAACGCCTGGCCCGAGCCCACCAACGGAACGTGTCCTCGGTCAGCTACCGGGCCCGGTCCGCCGACCACACCATCACCGCCGCCGAACGGGATGAACCGGCCCTGCAGGCGGCGATCGAGAAGATGACCGACACCACCGGTGACCGGTTCGCCATGACCGTGGGCCGCAACAGGTACGACAACCGGGTTGACGCGGCCGAGCAACTGAACCTGCTCCTGCGCAGCGGGTTACGCCGCGACCTGCGCTCGGGGCAGGAAGACACCTACGGGGTGATCGCCCAGGTCGGCGGTCACCAGGTCATGGCCACCCAAGTTGCAGTGCCCCGGGCGTACCCGGATATCCGGTTCGAGCTCGTCGACGTCCCGAGGTCGACCTGGCACGTGACGACCGAATTGTTGAGCAGCAGCATCGGGTTGGTTAGGCAGATCGAGAACCGGGTCGCCGGCCTGCCCGACACCCTCGCTAAGGTCCAGGACGAACGAACCGCGGCGATCCGGGAGGGCGAACAAGCACGGCTGGCCATGGGCAAACCCTTCCGCGGTGCCGACGAGCTGGCCCAAGCCCGGGAACGGTTATCCGCTGTGGTCGCGGAGATGGAAGCCAAATCCAAACCCCCGGCCCAGGTAGACCCCGACCCCGCCACTGGGGCCCCCGCGCTTCCCCCGGTGACCAGGACCGGGCAAGCACGGCCCATCACCCGCAACCCCCGCATGGCACCGCAACCAGCGACCCAACGGACCCGCATGGACCGGATCGACCGCACACATCACCAGCCCGACACCAGCCCGGCACCGAGCCAGCACGAGATGCACCCCCAACCAGACACCGGGCTCACCCGCGGGTGATGCCACGGCATCACCTCACTCGACCGCCGGGTGATGCCACGGCATCGCTTGGCAACCACGCAACCGCCCCCAGAAAGACGGAGACACCATGACCACCTACGGAGTCCACGTACGCGAGCCGAAGATTCTTCCCTGCGGCAAGTGCGGCAAGTCCTCGGATTTCGTGCCCTCCAACATGAAGGGCATTCGACCCGGGAAGGCCGGCGAGGCGGCCAAGGAATTCGAGCAGTACGAATGTCAGACAGCGAGCTGTAAGGCGACCCTAGAGACCCCGCTCTACCGGACCTGCCCGCCGTCGGAGAGCGATCGCGAGGTCTGACCGACCCGGTCTGCTGCCCTCCGCGCCGTTCGCCGCCTGTCCCGGGGCGAGGACCGCGCTGTCATTGCGGTCCTCGCCACGGTTCAACCGCCGGATGTAGGCGGCGGGGGCGGCGGTGTGGCCTTCGCCTTGCCGCCTGGTCCTGGTCCTACGGGGCCTTTGGGCATCACGGTGGGGGTTCCGCTCCCCGTGTGTTTCCCTTCTTTGCTGATTTTGTCTCCCGGCTGGCGCGGTGTGCCCCTTTTGCTGGTCATGTAGTTTCCTCCTGGATTTCAATGAGTTCGATCTCGTCCCAGCGCAAGAGTATGCCTCTCCGAGGAGTAGCGGGTTGGACCCTTCCGTCCGTGTCCAGTTCGAACTCGCCGTTCTCGTCGTCTATCAACAGCACGATGCTGAGGAAAAGGTCCTCCTTGTCTGCCACCGCCGATGCTGACGAATTTCTGCCGCCCTGGGACCGTCCGTACAGCCCGCCGATCCAGGTGCCGGACTTCAACCTGATACGAACTAGGGCATGCATGCTTCCTGCCAAGTTCCACGCGTGGTCCCAGGCACGAGGATTCTGATTGCTACCCAGGAGCGCTTCGAGCTTGGGCCACTTCTTGAGAGCGCGGGCACAAGCCCATCCGCCAAGGACCGGTATCATCACGTAGCCAACTGCGACAACTTGTACAGAGAACCAGCTGATACCCTCACCGCTTGATAGACGGCCAGACCTCACGTACTTGTCGTAGAGGGCATATGCCAGTCCTGAGAGCAACGCCGCAAACACGACCGAGGCGGCAAGGAACCTGACCAGCCGGTCTCCGATCCCCGTGGCGAAATGCCCGCCCAGCCGCTCGTAGGTGATGGTGTACAGCGCACCCGGCACCAGCGCGACGAGAGCGACAACGAGGGCTTGAAAGGTGGGGATCACCCGGTAAGTGTGCACATCCAGGCGTAGCTGCCCGACATGGGCCCGATCGGGCCTGATCTGGGGGTGGCCCGGCGGAGTTGCTTTCGAGGTGTTAGTTATGGTGGTCGCTCAGCCACGAGCGCAGGGATGCCAGATGACCACAGCAACTTTGACAGAGACGTACACGTTGCGCTATCGCAGTGTCCAAAAGGCCGAATATAATCTGATGAGCAAGGGTCCGATTGTTGGTCTGGTCGGCCCTCAAACACGGCTCCCCAAAGGATCTATCGTCCGTCCCTACACTCTGCAAGACGTGGCGGCATTGCTACTGCGCATCGACGATGCCCTTCAGCTGTGTGCCTACGTTGATCTGGTGTCCGGACGCGGGTTCCACACTGAGGCATACACGAGTCCAGAACTTAGGGAGGTTCGGCAGAACTCTCCCTTAGACATTGTGCTCAGCCTTGCGGGAGGTGCGTCCATTGTTGGTGGAGCTTTGTATATGGGTGCTGTGCGCTTCATAAAGCTCCGATCGCGATGGATTGAGTTAAAAAGACAGGAATCTGAGGCGGACTCCGAACAGAGGATTCGATTGGCCGAAACAGATTTGAAGCTTCTCCAGCTACAGAGGGTAACCATGGACATGGTTCGTTCCGAACAGGATCGGGGGCGGCTAATGCAGAGAGCTGACGGACAGTGGGCTGGGCTTGCAACCGTCCTCTGGACATCGGAGAGCATCTCGCTGACCGGCCCTGACGGCGAGGTCATCGCGTCGAGTGAAGGACAGTGACCGGTACGCGCACCCGCTAGGCCGACCTGCTGCAAGGGTGATGCCACGGCATCACCCTTGAGAAACACTCGGAGAGGCCCCGTGTTGGGGCTCAACGAGCTGCTAAGGGTCTCAGTTCTGCTTTGTGGTGGCAGTGGTGGGGTTGTTCAGGGCGTCGAGGTTGAGGGTGCGGCCTTTGGTTTCGGCCCAGGTGGTGACGGTTGCGAGGTCCCAGATGCTTCCCATGGTCAGGACGGCGCGGGGTGGGGGGAAGTCGGGGTGTTTGGTGATCTGGGCGATCCGTTGTCTGGTGACGCCGAGAAGTGAGCAGAGTTCGGCGTTTCCGAGGAAGGTCTCCGAGGGCGTTTGAGTGGACACGTGTCTAGGGTACGACATGTACTAGACGGATGACTAGTTGACACTTGACCACTAGTCATGTGTCAACTACACTTGGGGTAGACGGGCGGAGACACCGCCCGGTCACCCCAGGGGGATGAACATGAACAACACCGCCGAAGCTGCCACCGCCGCAACGTCACCGACCGGGCCGGCCACCGCCCAGGAACAGGTCCGGCAGTCGACTGGTGTCGTCGAGCTGGACCGGCTCGCCGAGGCGATGCGGGTTCTGGGGTTCGCCCCCGAGGACGTCGCGGCCGCCGTCGACGACTACCGCGTGTGGGAAATGCCGGAGCCTGGGCCGGTCACCACCGGCATTCCTGCCGCGCAGGTCGCAGCGATCACCCCCGAGGCGCTGATCGCGCTCGGCACGGCTGACCGGCTGCAGAAGTTCAGTGGCTACCTCAACAGGTGCGTCTACGCGCGGATCTTCGCGGGCGAGGGCCACTCCGGGGACGCCGCCGCTGGCCAGGCACCGCAGGACACCGAAGGCGCGGTGGAGGGCGGCACGGTTGTGCTCCGGCCGCTTGCCGAGGCGTTGCCCGTTGCGTTGGCGGCCATCCGGGAGGCCATCGCCGCCGGGCACCTCCCGGCTGACGGCAGAGTGGAGAGTTTCAGCGGTATGGGCGGGTACGTCAATCACGTGGCCTTCCTGTACGAGGCGATCCGGCCCGGGTCGACGGACAGTGATCTTTCCAGGGATGGTTTGGAGAGCCGCTGCGAGGACCTGGCGGCCGCGATCGACGCCACCATTCTCGAGGGCGACCTGAACCTGGGGCTGTCCGCCGAGCAGCTGGAAGCCATCAGTGACTGCTATGCCACCCACCACTTCGAGTGCGACAAGCGACACCTGGACTACTGGGACGTGGACAACCAGTTCGGCAACGGCGCGGGCTACCGGATCCGTGTGGGGTCGTTCTACCTCACCCACGACCAGGACAACGCCCGCACACCGAGCAGTGGTGGCGAGGTGCCGCTCGGGTCGTCCTCCTGTGTGGTCGCCGAGCTGCTGGCCCGGCTCGGCGGGGCCGAGGACGGCACCGGCGAGGTGTGCATCCGGACAGAGGACCGCGAAACCCTGCTGGCCCAGCGCCAGGGCACGCGGGACGAGCTGATCGCCTACCTCGCCGGTTTGCTCCCGAACCTCTAGAGCCCGACGCGATGCGGGTGTGGTGAGCCAGACCAGGGCCCGCCACACCCCCGCCGCCGGAAGCCGTACGCCGTTTTCGATCTTGGTCGGGCCGGACCCGACCGTTCCCAGGGAGTACCACCATGAGTCTGTACATCGCCGTCATCGACTGGGGCACCCGGTGGGTCGCCTACCACTGCCCCACGGTGTTCACCGGCCCGGACCTTGTCGCAGTGAAGCGGCAGGTGGCGGAGCGGATCTTCGCCACCGAGCTGTACAACACCGTCATCGACGCTTTCAAGGCCGAGCACCCGCTGGACAGCGCAGACCCGGCCGCCGTGGATGCCTGGCTCGAGGTGCTGCGCGAGAAACGCGACGAGCCGTCCGTGATCTTCCGGGTGGCCGACACCGCCGCCCTCACCCAGGTCCAGGAGGCCGTCGAGGTCGAAGCAGCCGTCGGCGAGAGCGGAACGAACGCCACTGGCCCCCGTGACTACGCTCAGGCGCTCCCTGCCGCCCTGGCCGCGATCCGGGAGGACATCGCGGCCGGAGTCATCCCCGCCGACGGCACCGTCGAGGGGTGGGGATGCCTGGCCGACTACACCGACCACAACCTGTACCTGATCGAGGCCCTGTTCCCCGGCTACGGCCAGAGCCAGGACCTGGGCCCGGACTTCAACGCCTCCTGCGACGAGCTGGCCGCCGGTGTCGAGGCCGCCATCGCCAGCGGCGAGCTGGAGGTCGGACTGACCCTGCCAGAGCGCACCGCGATCGTCGGATGCATCGCCAATGGACACCGCCGATGCCGCGAGACCGGCAGGTCCTGCATCCCCGCCCGGGCCGGTTCCGAAGGGCTGGCGGCAGCCAGCTGAGAGCCGATCCCCCGCCGCAGAAACGGCCGGAACACCCCACAAAACTATACTAGTCATGTGTCACCTTTACAGTTGACTAGTTGACACATGACTAGTACACTTGGGGTAGACGGGCGGAGGGACCGCCCGGTCTTCCCGAAGGGGTTTTGAACATGAGCAATTCGCACGACATCACCGGCCAGGGACAGGCTCTGGAACAGCCGAACAACCAGGACGGGATCGCCTCGGTCACGGTCACCCTGCCGGTGCCTGCCCTGGCGTTGCTGTACCGCCTGCTGTGGACCGAGGACACGGGCCTGGTCGACCAGATGCACGCCGGTGCGCAGCCCTGGCTCACGCAGAGCGCGCCGTTCAACGACGAGTCGACCTACCGGTGGACGTTGGAAACCCTGTCCGAGAGCGTGCCGATGGAGACCGACGAGTTCGTCGGTGAGGTCCTCATCGCGCACCGCATTCCCGACCTGGAGTCCTACGTCGGGTCCATCGCCGAGGCCCACCGGGAACTGCCCGCGGGGATCTACGCCGGGATGGAGCGTGACGGCGCGACCGACGTGACGATCGCCGTCGGCGAGAGCAGCTCGTACGGCTGGCACCGCAACGACCACTGATCGGCCGCAGTAACACGGCGAGGTCGGGTCGGTGCCACTGGTATTGGCACCGCCCCGACCTCGCCCCCATCTTCCAACCACCATTCCCCAGGGGGCAAACCAATGAACACCTACCTTCAACCGGACCGGTTGACTCTTCCGTCGACATCCCCGGAGATCACCCTGACCCAGGAGCGCAGCGTCAAGCGGTTCTTCCTCACCCGCCCGTCGTTCGGTGCCACCGATGTCCAGTTGCCGGCCCTGCGGCTGCACACCTACTACGACGAGAAGACCCGCAGCTACCTGGCCCGGCTGACCAGGGTCACCATCACCACCGGGGCCGATGGATTCATGGTCGACAACGGCCCGATCGACACCGTCGAGCGACACGTCGCCGCCTCGGTCACCCCCCGGTTCTATGCCACCTCGTTCGCCCGGTTCGACGCCGCGACCCTGGCCGCCGCCCAGGCCCCGGCAGGGGCCGGGCAGTGACCCGCACCATCCCGCAGCCCCGGCGGGGGCTGTCGGTCCCGGCCGCGTTGCGCAACGGGTTCCAGACCCGCGAGGAAATGGCCGAGGCGAAGCAGGCGTGGTTGCGCGACAACGCACGGTTCAACTTCGTCGCCCGCTCGCACCTGTGGGAGATCAACGGGTTCGAAACGTTGGCCGTGCCGGTGATGGGTCACGACACCGCGATCGTGGAAGTGCGGATCGACTGCCCGCACGGCCCGGACCAAAGCGATCCGTGCTCGTGCGTGCGGGGCGACATGACCAAGGCGGTGTGTTTCACCTGCACCTGGCAGTCCCCCGTTCGGGGCGAGGTGTGGGTGGACCGGATGTGGGGCCTGACCCCGCTCAACCTGGTTCACCTGCTCCACGACCACGCCGCCCCCGGGTGGCGGGAGTTGCCCATCATCACGCCGGTGCGGGGCGATGCCAGCCCGGAGGTGCAGCGGCGGTGGACCGAGGAGGTCGCCGACCTCTACCCGGCCGAGTTCCAACGCACCGGGGCACCGGTGATCACCGACCGGCGCCCGCCGGTGAACCGTTCGGTCCCGGGCCGCTCCCCCTGGGGTGGCTACGACATCGCCGCCACCCCGACCGTCGGCTGGTCCGGCGGACTCTTCTAAACCACAACGAAGGACACCGCACATGAGCGAGCACACCCAGCCCACCCCGACCGCCGAGGTCCTCCCCGCGACGCTGATCGAGGTCCCCGATCTGACCTACTCCATGAACGATTTCCACGCCGCCGGTGAGACTACCCGCGTGGCCACCCTGCGCCGCCACGGTTCCCGTGTGGCAACCGTGGTCAACGACCCCCAGGAGGATTACTTCCAGGCGCTCTTCGTCTGCGACGCCGACGAAGGAGAGTTCAACGCCTGGGTGGACCGGTGGACGGGCACGTCCCCCCGCGACGGCCAACCGTATGAGACCACCGGGGTTCTGCTCGCCCTGGCCGACGAGTCCAAGATCCGTGCCACGTTCGACCGGCGGTCCCGCGACAGCATCCTGTTCCTGCCCGAAGGGGCCCACCCGATCACCGGTACCCGCCAGATTCGCATGCTGCCCACCCCGGAGATCATCGCCCGCATCGCCCAGGACCACGGCCCGGGCACCCGGTGGTGGGACCGTACCGTCAGCAGGTGGGTGCCCATCGGATCCCCCACCACCTGACCCCGGCACATCACGACGATGCCCCCGACCCACACCAGGGTCGGGGGCATCGTTGTCGTTTCAGGGTGACGGCGGCGGGGCCAGGTCGAACAGTGACAGGTTGCCCGCGAGGGGGTCACCCAACGCCAACGTGGCGGCGAGCACGTCGGCCAGGTCTTCGGGTGTGCGGTCCTCAGCGAGGTCGAGTGCGTCCTGTACCGCCCGGGCCACCCCTTGCGGTCCGCGTACGTCGACCAGCCCGGGGTGATGGCCCCGGGCCCGGCCGCGCCAGGCCGCCTGTTGCATGTTCTCCGCCTGTGTCGAGACCCGCACATGTCCACGGACGTATCGGCAGCACAGCCGGAAGTCGCAGTCGTGCAGGACCGTCTCCCCTTCCCCGGGGCCGCCGGTGGCCAGGAACGCGGCGACCTGGTGCGGGGTCACGGTGCGTTGTTTCCCGCCGGGCTCGGGCCGCAGCGAGAACCTGCCGTACCCGTCCTGACCAACCGCTCCCATCCACACCCAGCAGGTCGCGGTCTTCAACACGAAACGCTCCCACCGACCGATGTCGGCATCGGTCAGCGGGAGCGCGGTACCGCGTGACTTACTCACCGGCGCGTGGACGGTCAGGCCGCAGGATGGCCGGCCACACCGGTGGGGCCGGCCGAAGCGTCATCGGCACCGAGGGCCGTTCCCGGTGATGCCACGGCATCACCTTCCCCGTCGGCGGAAGCGCCGGCCGGCGGTTGGCCGGCGGATGCCTTTGCGGCGTTGTCGGTGTGGTTCTTGGCGAGCTTGCGGACATCGGCCGCGCTCACCCCGACCTGCTGTCCGATCTCGGCGGCGGTCAGCCCCTCGGTGAGCAGCACGTGGAAGTCCCGCCCGAAGTCCGACGCCACGGCGCGGGTCACGTCGGTGACCGCTTTGATCGCCGCGTCCCGCGCTTGTTCGGCCTCGGTGATCCGTGCCTGGGCCAGGAACACCCCGGTGAACCCGTCGGCGATCCGTTTGTCACGCGCCTGCCGATCGGCGTTGAGCTGACTCAACGTCGCGGCCGCCTTCAACGCCGCAGCCTCCCGCGCGGTCAACGCCGCCTTGGTTGTCTTCCCCATGTCCTGCGTCCTCCCTCACCCCGGCCCACCCGGGCCGCGTACCCCAAAGGGTAACGCGGACGCTGGTCCGAACGGCGTGAGGTCCCACTCGGCGACGCGCCGCCCCCACCCCCCAACAGGATCGGGCACTAGGGGTCTCTCCGCGCCGACCAGGTCAACCGCACTTGCGCCACTCTAATGCCGAACCCTACCCCCGCACCCATCCCCAAAATCGCATCTACACCCCCTCAGATCCACCCTGCCGCCTCATCCGACCAACGCTCAACCAATCCCCCCATCGCACCCCTCGTCCCGTCTCGACCATCTCAGAAGTCAACCCCAAGTTGACGCCATTTCTGACCCGCTTTACCCCTCCACTGCTTCACGACATAAGACATCACACCTCTTGCATTCTGGAACCTCCGCTGTGCGTGCCCCTGATAGCGTGCGGGCCATGTGGGGGTGCGAAATCGGGTCTGAGGCCGCGATCGACGCCCCCCACATGTGCCCGGTTTGCCCGTTATGCCCGATTGGTGGGGGCTGGTTTTCGGCCCTGTTCCGGGTGTGTGGGGGTGCCCGGTGACGCAGACGGTGCACAAACTGTCGGCTGGGGACGGGTACATGTACCTGATGCGGCAGGTCGCCGCGATGGATGCGACCGAGCGCGGGTACGGGTCGTTGGAGGGGTACTACTCGGCCAAGGGTGAGACCCCGGGGATGTGGGGCGGGCGCGGTTTGGAGTCCCTGGGGGTGGCGGGGCAGGTCACCGAGCAGCAGATGAAGAACCTGTTCGGGTTGGGGTTGCACCCCGAGGCGGAGCGGTTGCAGCAGGAGGCGATCGAGGCCGGCAAGACCGCCAGGCAGGCGGTGTCGGCGTCCCGGTTGGGGCAGAAGTTCCGGGTCTATGAGCAGGAGAACGACTGGCGGGAGCGCCTGTACGAGGCGTATGCGCAGTGGAACATCGCCGGCGGGTTGGAGCCGAACGATCCGATTCCGGATGAGGCGAAGGCGAAGATCCGCACGGATCTGGGTGAGCGGATGTTCATCGAGATGCACGACCGGGAGCACGCCGACGAGCGGGAGCTGACCAGTTTCATGGCCCGGATGGGCCGGCCGCAGCAGACCGCGGTGGCCGGTTTCGATCTGACGTTCACCCCGGTGAAGTCGGTGTCGACGCTGTGGGCGGTGGCCCCGATGGAGCTGGCGTCCAAGATCGAGGCCGCCCACCACAAGGCGGTGGAGTACACGTTGGAGATGTTGGAGCGGGAGATCGCGTTCACCCGCTCCGGCCGGAACGGTGTCGCCCAGGTCGCCACCCGGGGGTTGGTGTACACGAAGTTCTTCCACCGGGATTCCCGTGCGGGGGATCCGAACATGCACACCCACGTGCCGGTGTCGAACAAGATCCAGACCCTGGACGGGCGCTGGTTGGCGTTGGATGCGCGGATGGTCTACCGGTTCGGGGTGGAGTCCTCCGAGACGTACAACCTGGCGTTGCGGAACATCCTGACCGCCGAGATCGGGGTGTCCTGGGCGGCCCGGGACATGGGCAAGGGCAAGCAGGACGTGTGGGAGATCGCCGGGATGGACCCGGAACTGGACCGGGTTTTCTCCTCCCGCCGGCTGAGCATGGAACCGGTCCTGGCCGAGCTGACGGCCCAGTTCCAGCAGGCCCATGGCCGGTTGCCCACCCCAGCGGAGTCGTACAAGTTGGCGCAGACGGCGAACCTGGACACCCGGATGGCCAAGCACGAGCCGCGGTCCCTGGCCGAGCAACGCACCCAGTGGGCAGCCCAGGCGGTGGGGGTGTTGGGCAAGGGTGGGGTGTCGAAGATGATCGCCGAGCTGCCCCGGCATGAGGGGTATGAGTCGATCACCGACGCCCAGGTGAGCGAGCTGGCGATGCGTGCGTTGATCGCGGTGACCGACAAGCGGGCCGAGTTCCGCCAGACGAACCTTGCCGCTCAGGTCAAGCGCAGCATGGTCGGGTACAACGTTCATCCGGAGCTGCAGGAGCGGGTGATCGCCGAGGCGGTGACTCGTGCCCTCTCCCCCGATACGACGCTGCGGGTGGAGCAGACGTGGGTGCTGCCGGAGGTACCCCAGGCGCTGCAACGCCCGGATGGGGAATCGGTGTTCCGTGTGCACGGGGCGCAGAAGTTCACCACCCACGACATCCTGGAGGCCGAGCAGCGGGTCATCGCCGCTGCCGGCAGGCGGGACGGGAAGCGTCTGCCGCTGGCCACGGTGGAGCTGACGGAGCTGGAATGGTCGGCCAACCACGGCGGGGCGCAGCTGAACAACGGGCAGAAATCGATGCTCCGCGAGTTGTGCACCAACGGCCGGCGGATCAATTTGGCGGTCGCCCCGGGCGGTACCGGGAAGACCACGGTGATGGGTCTGGTGGCCCGGGCGCACACCGCGGCCGGCGGGAACGTCGTCGGTCTGTCCCCGCAGGCGGTGCCGGCGGAGGAACTGGCCGCCTCGATCGGGCAGCAGGCCGACACCCTCCACAAGTTCATCCACAGCCTGCACAACCAGGACCCGAGGTGGTGGCCGGAGTGGATGAAGGGCATCAACGCCGACTCGTTGGTGATGGTCGACGAGGCCGGTTTGGCCTCGACCCGGCACCTGGATGACCTGACCCGGTTCGTCATCGAACGGGGTGGTTCCGTCGTGCTGGTGGGCGACAACCGGCAGCGCGCGGCGGCTGCCGCCGGTGGGGTGTTGGTCGACATCGAACACGAACACGGTGCGATCACCCTGACCGAGGTCGTGCGGTTCGACGACAAGGTGCAGGGCACCGCGAGCCTGGCGCTGCGTAACGGCGACCCGTTGTCCCTGGGCTACTACCTCGACCAGGGGTGGCTGCACCCGGTCAACCAGGACAACGCCATCGACCAGGTGTACGCCGGGTGGGCGGCCGATATCGCCGCCGGCAATGACTCCATCATGGTCGCCCCGACCCTGGAAGATGTGCGGCAACTGAACTTCCGGGCCCGCGCCGATCGGCTGGCCGGGACAGTCCCGACGTGGCGGGGCAGGTTGAAGGGCTTGTTCTCCTACCAGCCGGAGCCAGGGGTTCAGGGGCGGGAGTTGGCCCTGCCGAACGGGGAAACGGTGTCCCGGGGCGACACCGTGGTGGCGAAGAAGAACAACCGCGAGCTGCGTCTGAGCAACGGTCAGTGGGTGAAGAACGGGCACCGGTTCCGGGTCGACAAGGTCACCGCCAAGGGCGAGTTGAAGGTGACTCATCTGGACACCGGCATCACCACGGTCCTGCAGGCCGACTACATCGCCGAGGGGTCCGTCCGGTTGGGATACGCCCACGCGGTGGCCTCGGTGCAGGGCCTCACGGTCGGGAAACCCCACAAGATCGCCGGCACCTCGCACACCCTGGTCCGCGAGGGCATGGCGTTGAACGAGTTCTACGTGGCCATGAGCCGGGCGGTCAGCCAGAACCACGCCTACGGACAGATGCAAGGCACCGGGGCCGACGACCACAACCTGATCCGACCGCAGGCGGTCCGCCCGGAAGAGATCATCGAGTTCTTCACCACCGTGCTCGGCACCGACGGATCGGCCCGATCGGTCACCACCGGCATGCGGGAAGAGGCCGACCCGAAGATCCAACTCGGGTTCTCAGCGGACGGCTACCGGGAGGCCATCACCCTCGCCGCCCGCGCGTTGGTCGGTGAGCAGCGGCTGCAACAGATCACCGAGGCCGCCGAGCTGGCGGTCCCCGGTGTCACCGACTCACCCGCCTGGGACACCCTGCTGGGGCACCTGGCCACCCTGGAAATGTGCGAACGGGACAGCATCGACCGGCTCACCACGGCGGCGGACATGCGGGAGCTGGACACCGCGGAGGACCTCGCCGCGGTCATGGACTACCGGCTCGACAGGACCGGGAACCACTCCCTGGGCGCCGGGCCGTTGCCCTGGCTGCCGGCTATCCCCCAGGTCCTGCGTGACCTCCCTGACTGGGACGTGTACCTCACCGCCGCCCACGACCAGATCCTGGAGCTGGTCGACCTGGTCCGCGCCGAGGCATCCGAATGGACCTTGGACACCGCCCCCGACTGGGCCATCCCCTACCTGGCGGAGAAAGCCCTAGTCGTCAATCTCGCGGTGTGGCGGGCCTGCGATTCCGTCCCGGAGACCGACCTGCGCCCGGCCGGCCCGGAACCGCGCAGCCTCACGTTGAAGAAGCCGTACCGCGCCCTGGTCAAGAGGGCCATGAAGGTGGCCGGGAACCCGGCCGACGGGCAGGGACGCTGGGAAGACCTCCTGGGCGCACGCGGTATCACCGTTGACTGGGACGATCACTGGCCCGTGGTGGCCGCCCGGTTGTCCCTCGCGGACAAGGCCGGGGTGCCGGTCATGGACCTCATCGATAAGGCGGTGGAAGGTTCCCCGCTGCCCACCGAGAAACCCGCAGCGGCGTTGTGGTGGCGGCTGGCCAAGGAGAAGGGATTCACCGCCGCGACCCAGGTCCACAGCCACAGCGGCCACCAGATCCGCCCCGTGTGGACCGTACAGCTCACCGAAACGTTGGGTGAGGAACTGACCGAGCGGATCGTGGCCGACCGGTTGTGGCCGGTCATCGTGTCCCGGATGGACCAGGCCATCCGGGACGAGGCCGGCGACCCTGCGGTGTTGGCCGCCGGTGCGGCCGGGCTGTTCGCAGCCCACGCCGGTGCCGTGCACACCCACGAGGCACCCGCGGTGCTGCTCCACAACCTGTCCACCTTCATCGACGGCGACCAAGCGCCCCGGCACGCCGACGACTTCGAGATGCTCCCGCAGGACCCGGCCACCGCCGACCAGTCCGCCCCGGAGGACCTCTACGACCACACCCCCGAGGTCCTGGTCGACCCCGACCAGGACTGGGGTTGGGCCGAGGAAGAACCACCGTTCGAGGACCACTCCGAGTACGAACCGGCACCGGATCCGCTGGACTACACCGACGACACCGGCCACCTTGAGGTGCCCGACGGGCACGTCGTGCCCGTCCCCGAGGTGGAGGACTGGTTCGACCCCGTCGAGTTGTGGACCGCCGAGCAGACAGAGCGGGCCCGGCAGGACACCCGGTCCGCTTTGTCGATGGCAGCCGATTTCTACACCGGGCAGGCCGAGGAGTCGTGGGTCCCCGGCTACCTTGCGGGTCGTGGTCTGGACCGCCGGACCGCCGGGTACGCACCGGCCACGAAGGGGAACTGGGCGCACCTGGCCGAGCACCTGCAGATGCTTGGCTTCACCGAGGAAACAATCCTGGCCACCGGTCTGGTCAAGCACAACTCCCGCGGGAACCTGATGGATGTGTTCCGTAATCGGGCGGTGCTGCCGATCACCACCGCCGACGGGCAGGTCGTCTCGTTCATGGGCCGGGCCGAAGAGGGCACCGTCAACGAGCGCAACCCGAAGTACATGAACACCGCGAACACCGACCTGTTCACCAAGGGAAAGATGGTCCACGGGCTGACCCCCGAGGTCGTCCAGGCCCTCCAGGGCGGTGCTGATGTGGTGTTCGTGGAAGGCCCGATGGACGCCGCAGCGATCAACCAGTCCCGCCCCGACAACCTCGTCGCGGTGTCCTCCAACGGCACCGCGTTCACCGCCGGGCACCTGGAGCAGATCAACGACATCGCCCCGCTCACCGACCGGCAGGTCCTCCTCGTCCTGGACCCCGACACCGCAGGGCAGGCCGCGTCCGCACGCGGCTATGACCACCTGGCCGGCTTCGGGATCACCGCACCGGCCACCGTTGCCCTGCCCGAGGGATGCGATCCGGCGCAGCTGCTCCAAGATCAGGGCCCGCAGGCCGTCCGGGACATCTTCACCGACCGCCGGCCGCTCATCGACGCGGCCATCGCCCACCGGGCCACCCACGTCCGCAAGGGCGAAACCGACCAGCAAGCCCACACCCGGCAGGTCACCGAAGTCATCGACCTCATGGCCACCCTCACGGTCGACGACCAGATCCGCCTCACCGAAACCACCGCCGCACTACTGTCGGTCGACCCGTTCGACCTCATGGACCAACTCACCACCAAGATCGCCGAGAACGACTTCAACCGGCCCGCCGCCGGCGACACCGGCCCGGCCGACAACGGCGATGGTCGGCCGTCCGGGGTGGCAGGCGGACCGGACCCGGTTGCCGCGGTCCAGCAGATGGTCGAACGAACCACAGCGCTCGCTGCCAAGATCGCAGCCGGGAAAGCCAAACGCGCCGCCCAGCAGAAGGCCTCCCCGACGCCCACTCCCCCGGCGCGCAAGACCCCCGGCAAACCGGACCGGCCGCTGCGGCAACGAGCCGGCGACACCCAGAAACAGGACCGGGCCCGGCAAGAACAAGCGCGACGTGAGGAAGAGCGACGCCAACAGCGCTACCGCGACGACGAACGCAACAACCGCGGCCCCGGCCACGAACGGTAGGAGACACCGAGGGCGGCCTGGGCCCGGCCAGGGGGCGGGTGCCGCTGCCGCCGCCGATCGGGATCTGCGGACCGTTTCTACAGGTCGCAGCGCGTGTGCACGGGGACCCGGCGGACACGCCGCTAGGGTAAAGACACCTCCCCCCGAGGGGCGTAGCCGGACGGTGATCCGGTGGCTACGCGCCCAGGAGGGAGGTGGATGTGATGACCGAAAAGGATCCGGAAAAGGCGAAAGCCCCGATCGACTGGGCCAAGTGGCTAGGAGCTATCAGCTCAGTCGTCGGGGCAATCGTCACGGTGATCCGGTCCCTGCATAGGGACTAGGCCCACATCCAGGGGAGGCCACTAGTTAGCCGCTGGTGGCCTCCCCGCCATCATACCGAAATAGTTGCGGGTGACCAGGGGGCTGGCAGGCATCGGTGATGCCATGGCATCACCGGAGAACAACGCCAGCCCCTTCTCAGCGCGTACCGTCAGATGTTCGCCGAGGGCCGGGTCAAGCATCTTCTGGACGTCGAGTTGGTCGACCGGCGCGGCCAGTCCTTGTACATCGTTTCGTCACCAATCACCCGACCCTCGAAGGCGGTTGATCATTGTGGCCTTCTGCCCCCCGAAGCCCCCGCCAGGTGCGGTGACTCCTTCGGATCGTGAAGCGACGGGGCAGGAAGTCACGCCGAACTCCGATGACCGCAGCTCGGCAACCGGCTCACCAACAAGGTTACGGGTAGCGCATCAGTCGTTTCCGTAGTCGGACTCCTCAGGGGATGCTTCTTCTTCGACTTGAAACTCGGTCGGCAGGCCAGCTTTCTCGATCAGCTCGTACCCGTCCAGCACGAGTCTGCAGCTTGGACAGGCGAAATAGATGACTGGGACTGTCACTGTGGCCCAATACCAACTCTCCTCGTCGTCTCCACCGGACTGAAGCTCGGACTCCGAGCCGTCATCTCCTTCCGAGGTACCTTGGCCGTTGCAGACCGGACACGTCTGGGCTGATAGGTAGGGGAACCCGGCGGTGAGATCGGCGTTGGTCTCCCACTCGGCTTGGATCTTCGCAGGCAGGGTACCCGCCCTGTACTGTTCGAGCCGTTGTCCGGCTCTGGCCATCAACGATTCGACCCGATGCTCGACGTTCCGCTTGTTCTGTTCTAGATGGGCGTGGACGTCGTTGGCCCGGCTTTGCCCGACGAGTTCCTCCAGGTCCTTGTCCTGGGCGGTTATCAGGATCATGGCGAGCGCCCAAAACCTGGGCCACCACGCCGAGGCAGGGATGGTCATGCTGCTCAGGCCGGAGCCGTGTACGTACTCGTTCCGGGCGTCGGCGAATTTCTGTGCCTCAATAGCGTCGAAGGGTTTGAAGGCTTTCGCGCATCGCTTGAAAATGGTCGAAGCACTCACCGAGGTGAATTTGGCTGTTCCTTTGACCAGGCCGCTCGCGATCAGTAGGTTGAGCCCGTCTTCGGTTGGCTCGGCGATCAACAGCGGCGACACCCGTGCCAGGGCGGCTTTTCCGAGAAGCTCCAAAGCTGCAGACGCCCAAAACGCCTGTTCGTCGAAAGACCGACTCGGTGCCTGGTCCGTGGCGCGGTTGAGGAATACCTTGGCCTTGAGCCACAGTGCGTCATGGTCGTAGGGCGCGATCATCGTGCATCGGTCTCTCGATAGGCAATTCGAATCAGCTGCCGGTTGGCATCACCGGGCACGACGGCCGCGCGGGCGTGCAAGGTCTCCCGGTTGTCGATTAGTAGGACTTGCCCGGGCACCGTCCAATGGTGTTCGTACGCGTCAGACGCCCGAGCGGCGATCTGCGCCGCGACGGTAGCGGAACGGTCATCGCATGCCTCCATGCAGCCGGGGTCGAACCGGTGTCTACGCCCCGACAATGCCGGGGCGTAGAAACTGTCCCGCCCGTTCTTGATGAGGAACATGCCCTCGCGCAGCGCATCCCAGGGGGTCACCGTCAGTTGCCCGGCGATCTTCAACAGCTTGGTGGGGGTCGCGTTGGCTGTCTCGCTACTCAGGACGACCCAATCCGGAGGGTCAGGCAAATGCGCTCCGTCTGTGTGCAATGGCTGGGCACCAAGACCGTAAGTGGCGCTCAAAGACTGCGGATGAGCTTCATGCTGGGGGGTCGGTCTGAGTGTTGAAACTGCGGTGGCGTCATTGCGACGCGTCGGAACCTCTTGCCAACCAAGGCTATGAGCCTGCAGTTGGAGATCGGATATCGTTCCCTTCTCGAGTGCCCAGCCTTGCGCATGGGCAGTTCGGAACATCCTGTCGAGATTCATCTTGTCCTTCGTTGAGCCGGGGCACACACGCTGCGAAGAGTATCCCCGCCGGGACTGACCCCGGCATTCCAACCAACGCACAAGGTTTAGTTGTGGTCGCGGTAGGACAGGAGCCCGTAGGTGGGTGGGTGGTGGGCGACGATCTTGGCGTCGATCCATCCGGTGTCGATGAGTTCGGTGGCATGTGCGGTGGTGTGGCGGGGGTGTTGGCAGAGCAGGTCGGCGACGGCTTGCAGGCCGATCAGTGCGCCGGGCAGGTGGGACGGCCGTTGGATCAACGGCCACAGGGTGCGGGCGGCTGGGCTGACCTTTCGGTCGGTGACCAGCGCCCGGGGCATGGGCAGGTACAGATCGGGAAAGGCTGTGGTGCCGCCGGTGAGCCAGTGGGCCGGGCCGATGGGTGGTGTGGCAGTACTACTGAGGTGGGTGCTGACCAGGAGACGGCCGTCGTGGTTTGGGCGGCAGGCCGCCCACCCGGCCGCGCACAACACGTTGAGCGCGGCCGGGTCGTCGGTGGTGGGGACCATGGCCGGGTGGGTGCCGGCCCGGCGGCGGTGGTGCAGGTTGAGCCACAGCACGGCCGCATCGGGTCGTACCCGAAGGTCCAGCAGCAGCATCGCCGGAGCCGACCAGACCCGGCTGCGGGCCAGTGCGGTCATTGTGGTTCCTTTCCCGTGCCGGGTGTGGTGGTCAGAGCTGAACAAGCTCGGTGGGTTGCAGGTGTGGTCTGCGCTGGTTGCGGGCTAGTCCGGCTGTCAGAACGGGGGTTCGTCGCTGTACCCGCCGTCTGTCGGCGGTTCCGAAGCCCAGGGGTCCGCGGGTGATGCCACGGCATCACCCGCGCCGGCGTTGCCTGCGGGACGGGTGCCCTTGGTGATCTTGGCGGTGGCGTATCGGAGCGAGGGGCCGATCTCGTCGACCTCCAGCTCGATGACCGTGCGCTTCTCGCCTTCCTTGGTGTCGAAGGAACGCTGCTTGAGCCGACCGGTGACAACAACGCGGCTGCCCCTGGTCAGTGACTCGGCAACGTTCTCGGCAGCCTGACGCCAGATGTTGCAGCGCAGGAAGAGTGCTTCGCCGTCCTTCCACTCGCCGCTGGCCCGATCGAATGTCCGAGGGGTCGATGCAACGGTGAAGTTCGCAACCGCTGCTCCGGAAGCGGTGAAGCGCAGCTCCGGGTCGGCGGTGAGATTGCCAACCACGGTGATGATGGTGTCGCCAGCCATGGCATTTCCTTTCTGCTGTTCGGGTGCGGCCGGTGCGCGCATCCGTCGGTCTGTGCTGGTGATGCTGGATGGGAAGGTCCGCTCGGGTGGTGGGTGCGGCCGCTTCAGGGGTTACCTGTGACGGCGGTGAGTAGCGGCCCCTGGGCGGTGGCGACGGCCAAGGGGTCGATACCGCCGAGGAGGTCGGGCGGCAGTGGTGGCAGGAGCATCAGGTGCAGGTAGTCCAGGTTGTCGGCCATGCCGCCCCTGCCGGCGAGGACACGGTTCATGGCCTGGGCCAGGTCGTTGTCGTCATCGAGGCGCAGGGCCCGGTCGACGGCGGCCGCGGTCAGGTCCACATTGCCGGTGACTCGGGCCAGGACGGCGAGGACTCCCAGGAGGTGGGGTGTTCCCTTTTCCGTGTCACAGGCCGACTGGGCGGCGGCGATGAGGATGGGCAGCCACCCGTCGGGGTGGTCGAGAGTGTGGTTGAGGAAACGGTTCCGGGGGCGAGTCAGCAGGTCGGCGCGGCCGCTGCGGTAGGTGTTCCCGGCGGACGCGGGGGTGCACATGAACATGATCACCGCGGTGCGGTTGGACGGGGTGCGGCCGGTGTTCTCGACCGGGACCCCACTGATGGTCCTGGCCGGTATCGAGGTGCCGGTGGTGTCGTAGGCGGCGTCGACGTGCCGGTGGTGCTGGATGGCGCGGAAGGTCTCTGTTGGCAGGGAGTAGTAGCCGTCGGCGTCGGGGCTGAGCAGGTAGGTGACCCCGGTCTGCTCGCCGTTCAGGTAGGCGAAGGTGGGCAGTTGGGCGTCGGGGTTCACCGTCGACCACGTGCCGCCGGCAGCGGGGGCATTGTGGGCCTGTGACAGGGCGGTGAGGTCGGAGATGGCTGCGGCTGCGACCGTGGCGGTGACCAGGACCGAGCCGTCCTCGTTCAGGGTGACGGCTTGAAATGCGTTGTAGGAGTGGCGCTCGGGGTGCCGTGTCCGCCCGCTGCGGGTGGTCTCGGTGATTCTGATGCAGGCGGCGAAGTAGATCCCGTGAGGTGCCTGCGTGTCGGGCCCGGGCAGCGGGGTCGGCTCGCTGACGTGGCGGTCGTGACTGGTGTTGGTCATGGTGGTGCCTTTCGGTGTGAGCGAGTTCGGTGACGGCTGTGGCATCACCTCGTTGCCAGGGCGGACTGCGCTGCGGCGCGGGCGGCGTGCATACCGTTTAGGTCTGTCGGGCCTTCTGGATTCCCCACAGCACGGCAACTGCCAGGACGACAACGACGCCTCCAACGCTCATTGGGATGGAGGCGGCGAGTCGGGTGAGAGCTTCGGAGATACCTGTGAGGATCGTTCCGGCAGTGAAGATCCCGGCTACGCACCATGCAGGTATCGCAACTGTGGACCCGGATCGTCCCAACGCCCAGACACACACGAGGGCCGGTAGCAGCGGGATCAGGATCCAGACGAAGATCCCACCGTTGCTTGGGATGTGGCGGGCGATGATGGAATGCACCACAGCGGCAGCGAGCGCGGCCACGACCGCCAGGGCGATCAGCCTGCCGGGGTTCTTGAATGGCTGGTCGTACCTGGTCTCGTCGGGGTCGTACAGGACCCACATACCTGCAGTGGCGATGATGGCCAGGACGACGAAGCCACCGAGGGCGATGGTCCAGTTGGTGCCGTTCCAGGTGGAGTCGTGGTGCACAGCGGTTTCGGCAAGGGTGATCATCGAGTCGCTCCGAGGTGTGTGACTGCTAGCGGTCATGCCCGGGGCCTTCGACGTCTTCGATGTCGATCCGGTGTCTGTCTGCCTGGCGGGCGATCTCGTCGGTGAGACGCCCGGCTCGGCGGCGCTCGTCGGCGGCACGTTGTTGGTCTTGTGCGTGTTGACGGTCCAGGCGTTCGATGGTCTTCTCGCGGGTCGGTTCGGCCATGCGGGCGCGGGTACGGCGGGCGTAGTCGTCCTCGGCGGGGGTGGGCATGGGGTGGTCCTTTCGTCAGGGGTCTACTGGTTGTGGCTGCGCTGCCAGGCTTCTCGGCGTCGGATGAGGTCTTGGGTGCGTGGGATGAACCGGGCGAGCGCTTCGTGCCAGTCGTTTGGGGCGTTGTGGTGCGCGGCGGGCTGGGTGTAGGCCCCGCGCCAGGAGGCGTACAGGGCGAGGACCTCTTCGAACACCGCGCGGTCGTTGTACCAGTTGGGGGGCAGGTGCTGCAGGCCGTACCGGGCCCGGATGAGGTTGCCGAAGGTGACCACTTCGCCTGTCACGTCGATGTTCTCAGTGGGTGAGAGGGTGTCCAGGTTCCACCACGGGGGGTGTTGCCGGGATCGTTGGCCGCTGCCGGCCAGTCGGGGGCGGCGGTGTCTCCAGCGCCTGCTGGGTTTGCGGCCGGGGACGGGGGCTCGTTCGGTCAGACCTGCCGGACCGCCGAGGGTGTCACCACCGATTTCCTCATCTTCGGTGATCAGGTCCTCGGCGATGTCCTGGATGAGGGATTCGTGGGTTTCCAGGGTGGCGCGGATGCCGTTGAGCTGCGTCTGGATGTCGTCGCTACCGGGTTCGGTCATTTCGGTCCTCCGAAGGCGTTGTCGAACATCTGGGCGATGGGGGCGGGGATGTGGCGGCGGACGTCGGGGTTGTTGAACCACGCCGTGGTGCGGATCTTCACGGGTTTGATCTGCGGGCCGAACAGGATGGCTTCACCGGGGCCCATCTGGGCCAGATCCCGGACGGGGGCGGCGGCTTCCTCGACCAGTCGGGCCGATCCCGACCCGGGACGCTCCCCCGCGCTCTCGTCGACCCGCAGGTAGGTGCCGATCCTTTTGGACTGCGCTTCGAGGGTGAGTTGATCGTTCGTGCCGGGCAGGTACAGGGTCCAGGTGTGGTTGGACATGATGGTGCGGGCGGTTTCTGGGCCGTAGGCAGAGATGATCTGCCCTTCGTCCTGCCAGACGGTCATGCTGAGCAGTCCCATGCCGCGCATGGCTGATACGACGTAGGGCAGCTGCCGGACCCGGGCGATGTTGGCGGCCTCTTCCAGGATCAGTGCGAATCCGCCGGGGATGGGCAGACCTGCGTTGGCTTGGGAGCGGGTTTCGATCTCGTGGATGAGTTGGGCCATGATCGCGTCGAACACCGCCCCGAAGTCCTGGGTTTCGGTTTCGGTGGCGGTGATGTAGAACGTGCCGCCGGAGTCGATGAGTTTGCCGGGGGTGTACACGTCGTCGTCGGTGCTTTCACCGCACGTCAACGCCCGGATCCGGGGGTGGTTGAATCCGGCGAGGATGATCTCGGCGGTGCCGTAGACGGAGCTTTTGGTCCGGGCTTCGCGGGCGCAGGTGGCCGCCCACATGGCCAGGGCGTCGTTGATGTCCTCGGTGTCCTGGGGGCGGTTGGTGAGCATCGCGGTGAGGAGGTTCTCGACCTCGGTTTCGGCTTGGTAGCGCACCCATTCCAGGATCTTGCCCAGGGACAGGCCGTGGTTCGCGGCGGCGTAGAGCATCGGGGCGAGCATGGTTTTGCCGAGTTCGTCCCAGTAGCGCATGTTGTCCGAGCCGCGGGTTTCCACTTTCTGGGAGCGGGAGAGCCAGCTGGCCATCGTGCGGGTGCCGCTCATGGTTTTGCAGTCCCCCAGGGGGTTCCACTTGGAGCTGGGGATCCCGGCGTTCCCGCTGGGCACGTAGGTCCACACCGGCCCGGATTCCAGGGCGGCGGCGTAGGTCAGGGTGAACACGTCCAGCTTCACCGAGGGGATCATCTTGGGGACCCGGGCCTTGCACAGTTCGATCACGATGGGCACCACGACGGAGGCGGTCTTGCCGGACCCGGTGGGGGCCATGACCAGCAACGATTCCAGTCGGGGGGTGGCGACGGTCGTGTCGTCGAACTTCCCGATGCGCCACCGGAGCGGGTCGGTGTTGTCGGCCAGCTGCGGGATGTCTTTGCCGGTGGCCCAGGCGGCGGACTGGGCGCGTTCCCGGGCGCGGGTGGTTTCCTGCCGGCGCATCCGGTGCGGGTGGGACAGGGTCCGGTTGTACAGCTTGATCAGGTGGACCAGACCGGTGATCAGTGCGCCGGCGACGACGGCGACGAACGTCCAGGTCCACACCGGTCCGGGAACGAAGGGCTGCTGGTCGACGTCGTAGGCCTGGGCCGGGGTACTGCCGTGTCGGATCAGGCCGACAAGTGTTCCGCCCCAGTGGGCCCCGTGCGGCCAGATCCAGCGCCCGTTCACCACAAGGGAGGCCAGGGCGGTACCGGCGAGGAGGGCGAGGGCGGCCAGGACCAGCGGGATGACGACGAAACCGGTGACCCACCACTTGGTGTGGGCGGTTGACGGTTTGGGAGGTGCGGTACTCATCGCCGGGCCTTTCGGTGTGTGCTGGGAGATGGACGGCGTGCGGGCCGGGTCAGACCCAGCGGTAGACGACGGGGTCGACGTCGCTGCGGGTGACCCCGGAGACCTTGACGAAGTCGCCTGTTTCGGGGGCTTCGAGTTGCATCCGTTGGCCGTTGATGACGCCGAGGAAGATCGACACGTGGCCGGGGTAGCCGATGATGTCGCCGGGCAGCGCCTGGTCCCAGGGGACGGCCTTGCTCGCGTCGCGTTGGGCCCCGCTGTAGGTGGGCACGTTGACGCCGGCGTTGGCCAGGACGTAGGAGGTCAGCCCGGAGCAGTCGAACCCCAGGTCAGGAAGGCAATCTGCCCGGCCGCACCCGTGGTCGGGGCCGGATGGTCCTCCCCCGCCCCAGACGTAGGGGGTGCCGAGGTATTTCAGGCCGGCGGCGATGCCTTTGGCCAGGGCCGCCGACGGGGCGGTGATCACGGTTTTGCTGTAGTCGGTGTCGCGCCAGACGGCTTTCGGGTTGGCCGGGATGGTGACCGATACCCCTTGGTAGATCACTGGCCCGGGGTTCGGGCCGGTTTCGGTGCAGGTCGCACCGGGCCGGGTGGAGGCACCGCCGTCGACGGCGGTGCTGCCGGTGGGGCCGGGGATCGCGTTCTGGTCCGGTGCCCACTGGTAGATCAGCTCGTCACCGGTCTGCCCGAGGTACCCGGTTTTGGCATCCAGCGCGGCCAGCGCTACCGGGGGGAACCCGGACACGATCCCGGTGTACCCGGCCGGTGTGCCCCGGGTGGGGTTGGGCCACCCGTGGGAGGGGCCTTGTTCTTTGCCGCGCAGGTCCGAGCCGACCGCTCCGACCCACGGGCCGGGGCCGGCTTCGATCGCTGCGGCGATGATCGACTTGTGGGTGCGGGGGTTGGTCACCAGCACCAACCGGGGTTGGTCGGCGAACCATTGGTACTGGGCCTGGTCGATGCCGGTGGCGGTGCCGTCCCAGTTCCACGCCGCGTAGTTCCAGCGCATCGTGATGTAGTAGTCCCGGTAGGCGGCCCCCAGTCCGGCGTGCTGGGACCAGGTGACCTTCCCCCCGGTCGAGGGGACACGTCCTTGGGCGTCGACGGCTTCCTCGGCGCCGGTGGTGCCCCGGGTGGCAGGCAGGTCGTACGGCATCGACACCGCGGCCACCGGTGCGGCCGGTGCGACCGGGGTGGCCGGGGTGGTGACCTCATCAGGGGTGGTGAAGGCCTTCCCCGGGGCGCGTAGCGCGAGCACGCTCGGTGGCGTTGCCGATCCGGTGATCTGCGGTGATGTTCCCGTCCCGCCGGCAGGGGTGAGTGGGCATTGCGCCGCCGACGCCGGGGGTACCGGGTCGGGTGCGGTCACGGTGGAGGCCAGCGACACCAGGCCGAAGACACCGGCGGCCATGACCGAGGTGGCCACGCCGAGCGCTGCGAGGGCTCTCATCCGGCCTGCACCTGCTTGTCGACCAGCCACCGGCCGTCGTCGGCCTTGAGGACTTTGCGGAGCTGGTGGAGATCGTCGCTGCGCACCACCGACCCGTCGGCGTCGACGGCGTAGCGGGTGGCGGACAGTTCGATGTAGGCGCGGCGGTCGGTGGCCGGGCCATGCGGGTTGACCGAGGTGGTGACCGGCCCGCAGACCAGGCCGGTCCCGGCGTCCTGCATGGCCAGCCACCGTTCCTCGGTGACCGCGCGGGTCTTGTCGTCCTCCCAACCGGCCGCGGTCACAAACGATGCGACGTTGGACAGGTTCGTGTTCGCCGGCTGATCCACCGGCATGTAGCACCACACCGCCAGGTACCGGGCGGCCACCGTCTCCGGGGTCGCGAAGTCCCCCGGGGACGGGGCCACGACCGGGGCCAGGGCGGGCCCCGCCGAGGTCCTCTCCCCGGTCGACGGTGATGCCGTGGCATCACCGTCCGGGGCGGCGGCGGGGTCGGTGAGTGATGCCGTGGCATCACCGGAGGACGACCCGGTGAGGGTGCTGGGTGATGCCGTGGCATCACTGTTGCCGGCGGTGGGTGATGCCGTGGCATCACCCACGGTCGGTGTGGGCGCGGCCGCGGTGGTTGTCGGTGTGGTCGGTTTCGGTGTGGTGGAGCTGGCGGAGGTGGTCGTGGGGGCCGGGGTGTTCTGCCAGGTGGGGAACCCGGTGGCGGTGGCCACCGTGGTGCCGATCGCCGTGGTGCCGGCCGGAGGGGTGCTGGTGGTGCTGGTGGAGCAACCGGCGGTGGTGAGGGTCGCGGCCAGGAGCCCGGCGATGACCCGGGTGCGCCGGTTCATGCCGCTTCCTCGGCGCCGTAGAGGGCGGCGGGGTCCTTGGTGGCCAGGCTGCGGTACTTGTCTTCCATGGCCTGGTCGGTCTCGACGAGTTCGAGCTCGCCGTACCCGGCCGGGGCCAGGAGGTGGTTGACCAGGTAGGGGGTGGAGTCGAGCATCCACACCGCCTCGCCCTGTTTCAGGACGGAGAGCTTGCGGGCCATGACTTCCGAGAGCGGTTCGACACCCGGGATGTTCAGCTCGGTGCCCTTGGACTGGCGGTAGTACACGTGGGTGGACTGGTTGGCCATCAGGTCGACCGCGGCCTGCCGGGCGGCCTCGTCGCCGCGGTGGGCATCGGTGTGCCGGTGGGACAAGGTGATGGTGCGCCCACCGGTCTTCCGGGAGATCCGTTGCCCGGCATCGAGGCGGCGGACCAGGGAGGAGAACACGGTCAGGCGCCAGTATTCGTCGTAGACGGTGTTGACCTGTTGGGTGCGGTGGGCCCAGGCCAGCTCGGCGGCGGACTGGGTGCAGGCCATGACCAAAGCGATAGCGGCGTCAGAGGTCTGGACCCGGCTGATGTCGACCACGGTGGCGTGATCGTCGGTGCTGATCGCTTTACCGCTGGGATCATCGACCAGGCCCTGCAGGGAGCCCTTGGTGAGCTGCTGCAGCGCCAGGCCGCAGTCGCGAAGAGCTTCCAGGGTTTGCCGGGGGTGCATCCGCAAATCGGTGGACATCTGCTCGGAGGGGTCCAGGAGCTTGTCGACGATGAGCTGCAGATGGATGGGGCGTACCCGGTCCAGGTCCCCCTCGTACCGGGCGCTTTCGGTGATCGCGAGGCTGATCGCGGTGGTCTCGACGGTGGTGAGTTTGCGGGTGCCGCGGAAGAGCGTTTCGATCAGCGCGGCCAGAAGTTCCTCCCAGTGGGTCCGCACCGTGAGCCACCACTGGTCGGGGGTGATATCGCCGTCGGGCAGGGCGGGCATGGCCAGGGCGTTGATCCGGTCGGGCATCCCGGGTCCGAGTTTGAGGACCCTGCCGTCGACGGCCTCGACGATCGGTACCCATTCCCCGCGGATGTCGCAGGGCACGACGAAGGGCCGCCCGTAGTCCAGATCGCGCAGGCAGATGGACTTTCCGACCGAGGACTTCCCCGATCCGATGACGCCGGTGATGAACATGCCGGTGTTGGAGATGACCTTGTTCCGGCGCAGCTCCCACGGGTCGTAGTGGAACAGCCCGCCGGACATGCGGTCCCGGCCGATGAGGGCACCCATCGCCGGGAGTGGCTGGCTGGCCAGCCACGGGTACAGACCGCGCAGCGGGGCGGTGGTCTCGGCGTGCGGGCGGACCTTCGTCGCCCAGGCCGACCGGCCGGCCCACCTGCCGCGCGGTCCGGCCATGATCCGCTGCCACGGGCCGGGGATGGTGGTGTCGGCGGTGTCGGGGCGGACCCGACCGAACAGGCCGACCTTGATCCCGGCGGCGCGCATCAGCTCCCGGCGTTCCTTCTCCGTCGAGGCGTCCTCGAACGGCACCAGGGTGTCTTTCAACAGGTTGCTCATACCAGCCCCCGGGCCAGCGGCAGGGCGGCCATGACGAAGGCCTGATCGGTTTCGATGATGAACCGCTGGCATTCCAGGTTCGATTCGTTCATCGCCGATTCCACTGCGGCAGAGTCGATTTCCAGTTCCTGCCGGGACGGTGAGGTCACCGAGACCAGACCGGCGATCGAGAACGAGGTGTGTCCGTCGACCTGTTCGGCTTCCTTGCGGTCGACGTCGGCGCGCTCGCGGCGGTCTTCCCGAGAGACGCGGCCGCGGATCCGCGAGTTCATCCGGCCACGGGTGTCGGCCGAGTCGATCTCACGGTTGAGTTTGGTTTTCGCCTTCTGGGGCGGGATCGGTTTGAACACCAACGACACGGTGTGCCGGATCCCCAACCCCAGGATCAGCGGCATCAGGAACCCGATGGCCACCCCTTCCCGGGAGCGGGGCCATTCCTGCACCCAGAACGTGCGGGTGTAGTGGTCGTTGTGCCGGTAATACGTCATCGCGCGTTGGGCGAACATCGGCCCGGCGTGGGTGGGGGCCACCCCCGAGGGCAGACCGCCGTCCCCGCCGGTGGTGTCGCCGTGGCCACCACCACGGCGGGCGACCATCCGGTCGGAGGCCGGGTCGTAGGCGCTGCGCAGGATCGCTGCGATCCCCCGCTCGGGAACCCACCCCTTGACCTTCACCCCGCAGGACTGCAGGTGCCGGCCGATGGAGGTGAACTGGCGAACAGCCAACGCGGCCGCCGCTTCCGGGCCACGGCCGAAGTCCTTCACCGAGGCGGGGTCCTTCTTCGGGTCGATCCGCAACACCACGTACGACTCGTGTCGCACCCCGGTGTCGGCGTGGGCGTTCACCAACGCCTGGTTGGCCTCCCGGACGAACCGGTTCCCCAACCCTCCGCGGCGGCGCAGCTCCCGGTGGGACTCATCGCCCTGGTCGGGGATGACCCGGTGCAGGATCTGCAAACACACCAACGCCTCGTTGCCGCGGGCGGTGGCATCGAGCATCGACTGGAACGCCCGGGCCCTCATGTCCAGGACGTCCTGGTCGACCTTGAGGTACCCCTCCCCCTCGACCTCGAGGATGACCATGATGTGCCCGTCGGCGGTATCGGTGATGATCCCGACCGCCGGTTGGGCATCGCTGATCCGGTAGGAGGAGAACCGCAGCCGGGACAGATCCCCCGGCAGCTGCGGTTGACCGACCATCTCCGGGCGGTCGTCCTTACGGGCCGGGCCGCCCCGGTACTTCGTCAAACCGAACATCCTCATCACGCCTTCCACTACCAATGCAGGTCCGACCGCGGCCAAGGGGCGGCCGGCGAATCGGAGAATGATCGTCAGGGCCGTCAAAACAGCGGCCAGAACCCACCAACCCCAGTTGTCCGGGGAGTTCACCGCCTGGATGACCAGGAACAACGCCACCGCGCCCACCGCCAACTGCGGTGCGGACATGCCCATCAGGACACCGCTGGCACGGGACTTGGAGAACATCACTCGGGTACTCATCAGCTATCTCCTTCTTCTGACCAGCGGCCATCGGCAGGCGCGGCCCCGAAACCGAGCTGCGGCGGGAGCGCGGTCACTCCCCGCTCCGGATCCACCCCGGATGGGGGCGCGGCAGGCGGCGGGGCCGGCGTCGACGGGCCCGCCGGTGATGCCGTGGCATCACCAAGCGCCGGTGGCGGCGTCGGGACGGACCGGCTCCGGGTGTACCTGCCGACCCTGCCTCTGGGCCGGGTCGGCGCGGTCCCACCAGCGGCGGGTGCAGGCTGCGAGGGCACCTGACCCGACGTGCCACCAGCGCCACCGGGTGATGCCACGGCAGCACCCGCACCCGCACCCGCGCTCGCGGCGGTGCTTCCGCCGGCAGTGGGTGTTGATCCAGCCGGGCCGGAGCTTGGTGCAGCGGCCGGGCCGCTGTCACCGCCCTCGCTGCCGTTGGTGTCACCGGAGGATGCAGTCTGCCCGCCGGCCGAAGCCGGAGTGCTGGCCGAGGATGTTCCGCCGGCGGAGGACCCCGGGGTGGGTGTGGTCCCGGCCCCGGGGGTGGGGATGGAGGCCTGGCCGTGCCCGCGCTGCGGTGCTGCGGCCTGCTCGCCGGTCTTTCCCGGTTGTGCGGCGGCCGGGCCCAGGGATGGGACCGGGAGACGCCCGGGCGGTGTTTCACCGGCCGGGAGCTGAGTGTCGGCCGGGTTGCTGGCCAGGCCGCTGTTCCCGTCGGGATCGGCCGGCCCACCGGTGCTGTGCCGACCACCCGCCCCGGTACCGGTTCCGGCGGCGGTGGATGCACCGCCGCTGGGTCCGGTGCCGTCGTCGTCGAATTCAACGAACTCCCCGGAATCGGCCGAGTCCTCGCTGTCGGAGGCACCCGGTCCGCCGGTTCCGGCGGCGGTTCCGGTCCTGTCGCCGGTCTCGCCGGCGGAAGCGGTCTTGGTGCCCCGTCCGGTGGCCACCCCTGCGCCCACGAGTTCCTTCGCGTCGTCAGTGCCACCGGCCGCTGCGGCAGCGGTGGGGTCGGTTTCCTTGTGGTCGGGGGATGAATTGCCCTTGCGCCCACCGAAGAACTTGGAGCCGGACTTCCCACCGCCGCCGGCGGCGGTGTCGGAGTCGGTGTCGGTCTTGTCGAGCTGGTCGTCGAGGATCTCCTCGCTGCTTTTACCCGCCCGGGAAGCTGATCCGCGGCCACCGCCGAGCGCTTTGCCGGCCATGAGGCCGCCGAGGACCGCCGGGCCCAGGCCCAGCTTCCCGGAGCTGCCGAGCGCGAACATCGCACCGATCAGCGCGGGCGCACAGGCGGCGACCAGGAGCATCAGGACCGCGCCGAACAGACCGGCGTACCCGGTGTCGGACTCGACCTGGGACATGCCGACCCGGTAGATCAGCAGCACCACCGGTTTGATCAGCAACAGGGCCCACAGCACCCCGAGGCCGCGGTTCATCCACTTCTTGGGGGTTCCGGGGGCGCTGCGCCCGCCGATCTGAAGGATCAGGATCCCGATCACCAGCGGGACCCAGTACTCGGAGAGTTTGAGCACGACCCACACGACCCAGCCCGCGGCGGTACCGACGAACGCGGCGATACCGGCCAGCAACGTGCCGGGGTTCTTGTCCGCGGCGATGTCGGTCAGCGACTCGGTGACGTGTTTGGTCATCTTCTCCATGACCGAGGTGCCACCGCCGGTGCCGGCGAGCATAGTGCTGATCTGGTCGCGGAGCCTGACGAAGGCGGTCAGGAAGACCCCGCCCAGGCCGATGATCACCCACCACTCGATCATCCCGGCGAAGGATTCCCAGATCAGCGACGGCCGCTGCCGCACCAGGGCCACGATGAGGGAGATCATGAAGAACACGGTCAGCATGACCAGCGAGATCGTGGCCAGGGTGTTGAACAGCTTCGACCACGACGGGGTCTGCAGGGACTTCACGGTGGAGGCCTGGGCGACGTCGGGGATCATCGACATCTGTTTCACCAACGCGTCACTGCCCGCCCCGGCGACGCAGCGGGGCATGTCCGTGGCGCAGGACACGGCCCCGAAGATCCCCTCGACACCGATGCCGTTGGCCAAGATGACGATGCCCGAGGTGATGAGCAACCCGGGGATACCGCCGATGAAGAACCCGGCGGCGACCAACGCGGCCGACACCCCACGCCACACCCACTTCAACATGTCCAGCACGTCCTTGGACCCGATCAGCGTGGAGATCCAGGCATCCAGCGGGGCGATCTTCCCGGGGGTGCCGATCGCCGACATCAACTCCCCTTTGGTCAGATCCCTGCCGTTGGCAGGCATCCCGACCCCGAGGGAGAACAACGTGACGGCCACGTACTGGTTGAGCAGAATGACGTTGGCGTTCCACGTGCGGCACGCCCGGATCGCCGCCTGCTCGGCCGGTGTCGACCCGTTCACCGCCGGGCACCGCAGGAACGAAGCGGTGGCGCACCACAGGTTCTTCTCATCGGCGCAGTAGTTCGTGTAATCGAGCGGGGAGTAGTTCCACTTCGACATCGAGTTACCCGCACCCCAATACTGCGAATACGCCCCCGGAACCGTCCCTTCGGCTGAGGTCTTCGGTGCGCCCTGCGCGGTGATTTCGGCTTTGAAGAACTCGATCGACCCCTGATCAGGGGACTGATAGAAACCGAACCCGAACGGGGCGGCGGAGTTCGACGTGCCGTACCGGGCGAACGTCTTCCCGCAGGCCCCGAAAACACTGCTGCCCTCAATGGTTTGGGTACGGGATTCAAAGTCGATCAGTTTTCCTGGTCGAACCACTACCGGGACACCACCGTCTGTTCCTACCTTGACGGAGGTGGGCAGCAGACCCGGCCACGGGGCGGTGGGGATCGGGCTGTCCAGGACCTGCATGACCGGGGAGCCGGTAGCCGTTGACTGCGCGTCCAGGATGGTGCCCAGGTTCTCGAACATGTCCTGGGTGTAGGCCCAGGGGTTCCCGCCCTCGGCCTTCCCGCAGCCAAGCAGTGAATCACCGCTGGCGGTGGTTTTTCCATCCATGTACTTGGCGTTGAACTCGGCCGTGCCGGGGATCACCCAGTTCAGCGCTTTGGGCCAGCGGGTGTTGTCGACCTTGGTCACCTCGTCATCACCGGCGGTGGCCGGTGGTTCGGCGGCCGCCGGCATGGCCACTGCCACACTCAGCCCGCAGGTGATGATCAGGATCGACAACAGCCGCCGGGTAACGGCTCTCATTGGTGCCACGTTTCGGTGGGTACCGGGAACCCGGCGGGGACCGTGCCAAGGTCAATGGGCTCCTGTCCGGGCGTGGTTGTGTTGAGGCTGGTTACTTTCCAGTCACCGTTCTGCCAGAGCAGTTCGACCGTGATCGGGTGGATCCAGACGTCGTAGGCGTCGCCGGAGTTCTGCAGGCTGAACTCTTGCCACATCACCATCACCTGTGTCACCCCGTTGGGTTCGGCGTCAACGCCGGTGGTGTGGGAGCTGAGCACCGCTGCTCCCCCGCTGGCGCGGGTCCGCGGGGTCGGGGCGGCGGTGGGCACGGTGGTTCCCATCCCGGCTACCAGCGCCGGTTGTCTGGTGAATTCTTCTTGCAAAGAGCCCAAACCGGTCTGGCGGTCTGGGCCCCAGTCGTAGAGCAGGAAGCCCATGGCCGCCCAGGAATCGTCGAAGGTGCTTTTGAGCCACTGGGAGCCGATGACGGCGTTCACCGCGGCCAGTTCCGCCCCGTTGTCGGTGCGGGTGTAGCCGTAGGGGACGCCGAGGTCGGTCACGGCGGCCGGGCCGTCGACGCCGGGGCGGGGCAGGGACCAGCCGAAGCCGTTGTCGGCAGGCGGACTGACGGGAGCAGTCGGTCCCACCGGTCCCCGTTCGGGTTCCAACGTCCATGGGGCTGTGGTGGGGATGTCGGCGACGTTCACGGCCGCGTCGGTGGTCGGCGCGGCCGCACCTGCCTGGGCCGCAGTGGTGGTGTTGTGTCCGATGAGGTACCCGCCGACACCGACCGCGAGGACCAGGGCGATGATCCCCGCGATCGGCAGGAGCCGGCGGTTGCTGGGTGTGCGGTAGAAGTCAGACATGGCAGGGCACCGGTTCTTTCGAAGGGGGAGGGTCAGGCGAAGATGTCGCCGACACCGTCGGAGACGCCGGGGAACAGGGCCAGCAGGCCGCCGGCGAAGACGGCGCAGAGCATCCCGATCGTGCCGACCTGCCGGGCCCGTCCCATGCCCAGAACGGGGCCGAGGAGGAACACCAGTAGGGAGATGGCGAAGGTGACCGCTGCGGCGACCACGACCCAGGCACCGAGCTGGTTGATGAACGACAGGAACCCGCTCACGCCCGGGGCGTTCATGTCCGGTTCGATCTTGGGCATGACGCCGTCGCCCTTGGGGGCTCCCGGGGTGGTGGGGGGCGCTGCGGCTTCACCGATGGCCAGAAGAAGGGTGGTGAACATGGAGGTGTTCCTTTCGGTTGACGGGTGTCAGGTCAGGGGGTGGTCGTGTGGAGCGGGGTGGGCGAGGTCGCGATGATGGCCGCGAGCAGGTCGCCGGTGGGGCCGTCCCGCTGCGGGTCGACCGTGGTTTGCCGGTTGGCCAGGTGCGGTGAGTGGCGGATGCCGATCACACCGGCGGCAACGTCCGCGGCGGCCGCGCGGGCGGCCTTGACCGCGTGGGGCAGGTCGCTTCCGGTGTGGGAGACGGCGACCACGGCCGATTGGGAGCAGTCCAGGGCGCGGCTGCGGTGCAGGACCCGGAGGAACTCGGCGGTTTCACGCAGCTCGGCCGGATCGGGGCGGCAGGTCATGACCAGCACGTCCGGTTGCCCGACGGTTGCCGCCTCCCACACCTGGTGGTAGCCGCCGGCGACGTCGGTGATGACCAGCGGCCAGGACGCCGCCGCCGCCCATGCGGTCGTCGCGACGACCTGCGGTGAGGGGACTTTGCCCCGCTCGCGGGCGGTGACCAGGGTCAACGGGGCCGGGCCGCTGATCGTCGTGGGCAGCATCGCGGCGAACCCCCCGGAGATCGCCGCGGGTTCTTGGCCGTCGAGGTCGGCCCAAGTGGGTGAGGGCCCGATCCAGGATTCGGGGGTGCGGCTGAACAGGCCGGGCTGCCAGTCACCGGTGGCATCCAGGAGTGTCACCGACAGGCCCAGGTTCGCCGTGGACGCCCAGATCAGGGCTGCTGTGGTGGATCGGCCGGTGCCACCGAACAACGAGGCCACCAGGACCCTGCGGGGCCCGGGCCATGGGGTCTGGCGGATCCGAGCGACCCGGCGGGCCCGGTCCCGGGTGGTGGCGTTGATGAGTTCGGCCACCGGGTAGCTGGGGATGTCCGACGGGGAGGGCTGGAACACCGGGGGCTGCCACTGCGGCACGACCACCGGCCGGGCCCCTGCGGGGTCGAAGTGCATCGGCACCGGGGCCGACCCCCACACCTGTGGTTCTTCTTCCTGGGCGGCGGGTGTGGGCTCGTCGACCGGCACCGGTGGCAGCGGCATCCAGTCCGGTTCCGCGACGACTGTCGGCGCTTCCGCCGGCAGGGCCGGGTTCCACCCGGCCGGCATCGCCGGTGTCCCGGTGCCCCGGGCGGGAACCGATACCCGCGGCACGGGGCCGGTGGCGCTGTCGGCAACCGTCGTGTCGGGGTCGGTGGCGGGCAGGGCGGGGTTCCACCCGGCCGGCATCGCGGGTGTCCCGGTGCCCCGGGCGGGAACAGGCAGACGCGGCAGTGCTGCCGGCGGGGCGAGGGGGCTGGTGGCGTCGTCGGCTGATGTGGTTTCCGGTTCGGTGACCGCCCCGGTGGGGTTCCATCCGGCAGGCATCGCGGGTGTGCCGGTGCCCTTGGTGGGGGCCGGGAGCCTGGGTTTGGTGTTGACCGGCGGCCGGGTGCTGGGCCGGTGCTGCCCTTCCTCCGGGAGGTCGAAGTTGTACGGGTCGTCGCTGGTGGTGGTGGTGGTACGGCGGTTTCGTAGTGCCATCAGATGACCTTTGCTGTCCAGGGGCCGCCGGAGAGGAAGTGATCCCCGACGGTCGCTTCGATCCGGCACTGGTAGCTGCCGGGGGGAACCTTCAACGACTTGGACCAGGACCCACCCGCCGAAGCGCCGGAGACGAGCTGCACCGTGTGCGTGCCGCCTGGCCCTTCGGCGATGAAGGTGACCGTGACCGGTCCCCCGTCGGTGTCCACCGACGCGGAGGCCTGGATGACGCCCTGGCCTCCGTTGCCCGAGACGCCTGTCAGCTGCCAGTACGTGGGCCCACCCGCGTCGGCCGGGGGCTGCGGATCAGGGCTTGGTGGGTTGTTCACCACCGGCGGTGCCACCGGGGTGGGGTCGGGTGTGTTCACCGGCGCGGGGGGTTCCTGCACGACCACCGGGTCCGGGGTCGGGTCGGCCTGCGGCGCGATGACCGGCTCCGGGTCGGGGGTGGGCTCGGCCGGTGGTGTCTGCGTCGTGGTGGGTGGTTTCTTCTTGGTGGGGGTTGGTTTCGGGGTGGCCGTGACGGTGTGGGTGGCGGTGGCCCGGGCGGTCTTCGTCGCGGTCGTGGTCGCCCGGGAGATCGTGGTGTGCTCGGTGGTCGACACGATGGTGACCAGTGCGGAGGACACGACTGTCACCGGTGCGAGGGTGGGGGCGGTGGCAGCGGTGAGGTTGCCGGCGGCGTCGGTGCCCGGGCCTTTGCCGGGCAGGAGCGCGATCGCGGTCACTCCCCCGGCGACGACCAGGATCGCCGCCACGGACGCGGCGACCCGCTTGGTCCCCGGGCGGGTCCACCGGCCGTTCTGAGAGGCCAGATCGTCTGGGGTGTAGAGGTCTTGCCCCCAATCGCTCATGAGGGGTGACCGTTGCGCTGGGGCAGCTCCGTGTGGGTGTCGGTGTTGTTCCACCCCGACACCCACGGCTGCTGGTCGACCACACTCGGCGAGAGGTGGCGCGGCCACTGGATCAACGCCCGACTCGCCGATGCCGCGACCTGTGCGTGCGCCAAACGTGTTGCCGGGCTGAGGGTGTTGAAGGGGATCGCGCTGGAGGCGGCAATGGCGTGGTCGTAGGGAACCACGACGACGTCGGCGCATTTCTGCTCGAAGAACGCCCGCCCCTTGGCCAGCTGTTTGTCGGTGATCGCCGTGGTGACCTTGGTCAGGACCGCGGTGGCGTCGGCGACGAGTTCGGCGTGGCCGTTCTTCAAGATCTGGCCCACGCCACGGACTGTCACGTTGATGGACGCGGGTGCGGCGCTGGAGGCGATGACCAGCTGATCGGCGCGGGCCAGGACAGCGCGGGTGGCCGGGCTGATGAGGTTCGTGCCGCAGTCGACGACGATCACGCTGGCCATCGACGACAGCAGATCGAGCACCGCCATGCCCTGGTCCTGGGTCATGCTCTGGATCTGCTCGGAGGACACGTCCTCGTTGTGCAGCAGGTGAACCCGGCCGGACAGGTCCATGAACGGTGCCAGCTCGGCGGCCGATCCGATGCGGTCGGTGCTGGCCGCCAGGCTCACCAAGCGTCCTTGCGCCGTGGAGCGCAGAACACCCAGTGATTGGCACAGGGTGCCGAAGTCGTCGTTGAAATCGACACCGACGACCATGCCGGGCACCAGGTGGGCGTAGGTGTGCAGCAACGCTGCGGCCGTGGATGACTTCACCGCCCCGCCCTTGACACCGACGACCGCGATGATCCGCGAGGGCCGGCCCGGCATCGGACGAGAACACACCGTTGCCAGCTCTTGTGTGGCTTGATCCAGTTGACGTCTACGAGAGTTGAACATGGGCCAAAGCCCTTTCAGGGGAAGAAGAACAGGAAGGAGGAACGGAAGAGTTCAAACACGGCGCGGTAGCTGCCGAACACACCGACATCGAGGTCAGGCCTGCAGGATCCAGGCCACCACGCCCAGCTCGGTGACCACCGTCCAAACGCACAACGCGACCACTGCGGAGGCCACGGACATGCCGACCCTGATCGGCAAAGCAAAGTTGATGAAACGACGCCACGTCAGGTAGGCGACCGACGAGATGGCAAGGATGAGGACGACCCAACCCAGGGTCGACCAGAACTGGTCTGTACCGGTCGGGGTGGATCCATCGGCGAGTGAGAAGGAAGTGACAGTCACGGGTTTCCTACCTGCTCTCTGAAAAAGAGGGGGGTGTAGTGGCGGGTGCGGGTTAGAACGGGACGGCCTCGACGATGACGTTCTTGTCGTAGCTACCGATGCCGGCGGTGACTTCCAGGTCACCGCCGCAGGTGATGATGAACAGTCGGCGGTCCCCGGCGTCGGCAGCGCTCGCGGCCGCCTCCGGTGAGGCGATCTCGGCCGGGAGGGCTGATTTCCCGGTGAAATACGGGTCGGCGGCGATCTTCCAACGGCTGGTCACTCCGCCGCGGTTGACGTAGACCAGGTCCCCGGCCTTGGCCAGGGACAGGTTGTACAGCGCCCCAGGGCCTTGGGATTTGTTGTTGACGTGCCCGGCGATGATGACCACACCGTTGTCGGCGTCGACTTTCCCGCCTGCGACGTATTGGCCGACGTGGTCGACCGGTTCGGGGACGATCAGGACACCGGAGGCATCGACACCGGTGTCTTCCACCGCAGCGCTCACCCCGATAGACGGGATGATCATGGTGTCGGCCGGGACCTGGGTGGGCTTGTTCGTACGCCCGCCGGGCAGCGGTGTCACGCCCTTGGACGAGGTCGGATCGTTCGAGATCAGGTCCACACCGTTGCGGGCCGGGTCCGGCACGGCGATCCTGCCGGCGGCAAGGTCAGGGGCCGTCGCCACAGGCAGCGGCATCGAAAGGACCGGTTGTTTCTCAGCGGTCGTGAACGGATCAGTCGCGATCACGACCCCACCGGCCACGACGAGGGACCCGGCCACCACGCCGGCGATGACCCACCATTTGCTGCGCTGCCGGTGGTGCCGGGCGTTCGGGAGGTTGAAGTTCATGACTGTCGCCCTCTCTGGGCTGATGGGGGATCGGGGGGGTGGTTCCGGGGCCCGCCGGGTCGGGCGGGCCCCGGAACCGAGGAAAAGAACCTGCTACAGGAGCCGAGGTGAGCCGGTCAGGAAGAGGAGCTGGTCCGGGTGCGGGGGTAGAACCCGACTGCCGCTGCAGCGATGAGCAGACCCAAGACGGTCATGCTGATCCCGAGCACCGGGGACCCGGATCCGGCAGAGCTGTTCAGCAGAACCGGGTTACCGGTGGGGATCCATCCGCCGCCGCCACCGGACCCGCCACCGCTGGGGGTGGGTACCTCGAAGGACTGCTCGGGGCTGTCCGGCACCCGGTGCTCGGCGATCTTGTTGCCGTTGATCAGCAGGTCCTCGTAGACCACGTAGCCGCCCGGGGTGATGGTGGCCGGGAGGACGAAGTTCACCTTGACCTGCCCGGCCGGGGTGGCGGCGGTGAATGTGGCCTTGCCGAAGATCCCGGTGCCGGTCACGGTGCCGTTCGCACCCTTGGCCATCAGTTCACCGGTGACGGTGTACTCAGCTCCGACCTTGAGGCCGGAGTAGTCGACGGTGTCGACCACGGTGCCGCCCGGGGTGATCAGTTTGTCCCCATCAGCCTGGTCAGCGGCGTTGGTGGCCACCTTCGGCACGTAAACGGTCTGGCCTTCGTCGGTGGCGTCCTTGTGGGAGGCCACGACCTTGCCGGCGACGGTGATGTCCTCGAACACCACCAGGGTCTTGCCGGGAACGAAGTCGGCCGGGATGGTCAGCTTGACCTGCACCGAACCGGACGACTTCTTCGGGGTGAACACCGTTTTGCCGGTGATACCGGTGCCGGTGGCCTTCCCGTCGACCACGACCATCAGCTCACCGGTCGCGGTGTGCTCCACACCAGGGGTCAGACCCGCGTAGATGATCGTGTCGACCACGGTGCCACCAGGGGTGAGGAACTTGTCCCCGTCGGCCTGGTCGACCGCCGAGGTGCCCACGGACGGCACGTAGACCGTCTGGTCGACGTCGTTGATGTCGGCGTGGATGGCGATCGTGCGGCCCTCGAAGGACACGGTCTCGAAAGCGACCAGGGTGCGGCCGATCTCGAAGGAAGCCGGGATCTTGAACGCCACATCCACCGACCCGGCCGGCGTCTTGGCCACGAAGGTGGCCTTGCCGAAGATGCCGGTGTGGACCTGTTTGGTGCCGACCTTTTCCATCAGCTCACCGGTCACGGTGTACGTCTTGCCGATGTGCAGGCCGGAGTAGGACACCTTGTCGATGACGGTCCCACCAGGGAACACCGTCTTGTCCCCGTCGGTCTGGTCACTGGCCTGGGTCTGGATCTTCGGCACGTAGACCGTCTGGCCCTCGTCGGTCGGGTTGCGGTGGTCGGCGATGACCTTGCCTGCCACGGTCAGGTCCTCGTAGACCACGACGGTCTGCCCGGTGGGGAACGTCTTGGGCAGGGTGAAGGTGACCTTGACCTGCCCGGCAGAAGCCGCCGGGGTGAAGGTGGTCTCGGCCTTGATGCCGGTGGCAGTGGCCTTGCCGTCGACCACGGTGTACAGCTCGCCGGTGGCGGTGTGCTCGACGCCGGGGATCAGCCCGGTGTAACCGATGGTGTCGGTGATCTTCTCCCCCGGTGCGAGGAACTTGTCCCCGTGCGGGCCGGTGGCCTGGGTGCCGATGCTGGGCACGAACACCGTTTGCTCCGGACTCTCCGGGTTTTCATGGGTGGCAACGACAACCCCGCCCAGGAGCAGCTTCTCGAACACCACGTAGGTGCCCGGGGTGATGTCGGCCGGGAGGGTGAAGATGACATCGACGGTGCCGTCGGTGGTGGTCGGGGTGAACGTGGCGGTGGCGGTGATCCCGGTATCGGTCACTCCCCCATCGACGCCCACGCCCTGCAGGGTGCCGTTGACGGTGTACTCCTTGCCCGGCACCAGACCGGTGTAGGAGACGGCGTCGCGGATCTTCCCGCCCGGGGTGATGGTCTTTGCCCCGGTGGTCTCGTCGGTGGCGGTGGTGCCGATTTCCAGCAGTACGTCGGCCTGGGCCACCTCGACCGCGTAGGTGCCGTCATCGGTGGTGACGACGGTGCCGGTGAACGCCGTGGTGTTCAGCGCCGCTCCCAGGGGGGAATCGGTCTCGGTGAAGGTGAGCACCTGGCCCTCGGTGAGCCCTTCCAGTTCCAGGGTGATCAGGCCGTCCTCCCCGGTGGCCGGGGTATCGGCCACCAGGACAGCGCCGGCCTCGTTGGTGATGCGGTACTTCGCGCCGGCCGGGAGGACGGTCGGGATGACCTGACCGTCGGCGTCGACCACGGTCTTGGTGATCGTGACCTTCGTCTTGGGCTGATCAGCGAACGTACAGGTGATGGTGGAGCCTTCGAAAATCTCGGCCTCGCCGGGGTTCACACCGGTGTGGTTGGTGCACTCCGGGTCCCACCCGGTGGGGGTGACGGTGGTGACGGCGGCGACGGTGGACAGCGAGTACCCGGCCGGGGCGGCGGTCTCGGCGACGAGGACCCGATCCCCGGGGCGGATCCAGTCAGACGCCGCGGTGGTGGTGGTGCCATCAGCGCCGGTGACGGCGAGATCACCGATGGAGAACCAGGTCGACAGGTCCAGGGCAGCACCGGCTAGATCGGTCAGGGGCCCACCGGGGACCGCGCACGGGGTCTGCGCGGCGGCTTCTCCCTCGGCCAGGTCACGGCTTCCGACCTGGTAGCACGCAACCAGAGTCGTGCCGGCCAAAGGCTTCCCGTCAACCGCGGAGACCTTCGTGACCTCGATCGTGCGCTTGGGGCTGTTGACGGCGTTGATGTTCAAGGTGGTGCCGTCGCCGATGGTGCCGGTGCTGACTCGGTCGGCAGGATTGATCGGCAGGAGATAGCCGGGTGCGGACGCGATCTCGGTGGCACGAACCACGTCACCGGACTCAAGAGTCGGCGTGGAATCGGCACCCTCGATGCGGATGCGGCCCAGGTTGATCCCGCTCGTTGCGGTGGTGTAGATGCCGTTTGCGTAGGTTCCGACCAGAGTTCCGCCGGTGACGGTGGTGAATGCTCCGGTGCCGCCCTTCTGGACCTCAACCTTGAACTGAACGTTGCCCAGCCGCGCTCCGGTTGCCTCGTCAGTCTTCTGGATCTGGATCCACTGCTGCTCGATCTTCTTACCGTTGGTCATCGTGATCCGGGCGGTGCCGGTGCCGGCTGCGGTGATGGTGACGGTGTGGGGTGTGGTGTCGAGTTCGTACCCGTCAGGGGCGGCGGTTTCGGTGATGACGACCTTGTCGCCGATCTTTTTGGTGGTCAGGGCCGGGGAGGTCCAGATGCCGTTGGCGTCGGTGGTCCCGGTGGCGATGGTGACTCCGCCGGAGGTGACCTTGAACTTCGCTCCGGCCAGGCGGTGGCCATCGGCCTCGTCGGTTTTGATGACCGACACCTTGCCCCGGGGCACCGTGGTTTTGGTGTTCTCTACGACGATCCGGCCGGCACCGGTGCCGTCACGGGTCAGGGTCACGTACACCGGGTTGTGGTCGTCGTACCCGGCCTTGGGGGTGTCCTCAACGATCTTGATCCCGGTCCCGACCGGCAGGTCCAGGAACGGGGAGGTGTAAGAGCCGTTGGCGTCGGTGGTGAACTTGACGAGGGTCTTGCCGTCCTTCTCGGCGTGGAACTTGACCCCGGCGAGCTTGTCGCGGGTGTCCTTGTCGACCTTGACCAGGGAGAACTTCCCCTTCGGGGAGTCGGCCAGGCGTGCGGCGGCGGTGTTGCCGCTGGTGACGGTAACTTTCACAGCGGCGGCGTCCTTGAGGTAGCCGGACGGTGCGGTGCGCTCGGTCGCGTAGTACACACCCGGCGAGAGGGAAACCAGCACACCGGCGGAGGCGGTCACAGTGGTGACGGTCTTGACGATCGCCCCGGTGGCGGAGCCGGTGCGGATGTCGATGACCGCGCCGGCCAGGAGGGTGCCGGTGGAGGTCTTGGAGACCTTGGAAACGCGGATCTGGCCGTTCGGGACGGCCGGGCGGGTCGCGGTGGCGGAGGCGGCCGCGGTGGACGGGCCACCCTTGCCGATCACCCGCTGGTAGCCGGATCCGGCGGTCTTCGGGGAGTACATGGCCACGGTGGTGCCGGCCAGGCCGGAGGCGGTGGCCTTGACCCCGCCGGTGGCCTCATTGGCCAGGGTGTAGGACACCACAATCTGTCCGTTGGCACTGGTGGTGCCGGAGGCGGGGCTGACCGACTTGGCCGACCCGGTGCCGGCGAAGGACACCTTGACCCCGGCCACACCGAATCCGGCCTTGGACACCACGGTGAAGGTCTTCTTCACGGTCCCGGAGGTGGCGGTGGGGTTCGTGGTCGAGACGGCCTTGACCGTGTAGGGGCCGGCGTACTTGTTGGCCTCGTCGGTCAACTGATTGGCGCGGGTGGCCACCGGGGCGGACGCCGGGGTCGGGTTGTTCTTGTTGTCGTGCGGGACCTCGGATGACTTGTGGGCGAGGTAGCCGATCGCGGCCTTGGTGGTCGCGTCCTTCCCGGGGGTGTACTTGAACAGCAGGTACGCCAGTTTCGGGGCGGTGATGGTCGACTTGACGGTGTTTACCGAGCTGGACGGCATTGCTCTGCCTGCGTCGACGCAGGCAACCTCGATCGGGCCTCCGGTTGCCCCATTGTTGAGGGTGTACAAGCCATTTCCGTTGACCCAGGCCCCGGCCTCGCCGTCTGCGGAGGCTGGGGAGGACGGGCCGGCGAAGGTCAGGCCGGCGAAGGCCACAACAACGGCCAGGACTGCGGTGATGTAGCGGCGGACCTGGGAGGTGATGGGTGCTCGATGACGGCCGGGGACGGCCTCATCTACACGTGTTTTCTGGGTTTTCACGAGTCTCTTCCCTGTTTTGGGGTAGCCACAGACAAGCCGTGACCACGTTCGGGTCGTGCGGACTTGGTACTGCGGTGAGGGGTTAGTTGCTGGCGAGAGCGGCGACTACGAGGCCGTCCGAACGCTTGACGACCGCGCTGGCGGCATAGACGGTGAAGGAGTCCAGAATCGCGGCCCGGTGCCCGGGGGAATCCATCCACGCCTTGGTGATGTAAACGGGATCGGCGGAGTCACGGGTGTTCCCAGAGAACAGGTTCTCTCCGGTGCAGTGGTGAAGCTCCATCCCTGGCGTCATGAGGTTCTGGACAGCACAGTCCACGGCCGCTTGGTACAGCTCAGTCGTCGGGAATGACTGGAACGGATCCAGCGGGGCTTTCCCCGCTGCGATGCGCGCCGGGTTTGCGGCAGCTCGTTCGGCGTTGGCCAGGACGACCAGGTCGGAGCTGGGGCCGTCCAGGACCTCGTAGGTGCACAGAGTCGGGTCCTGGTAGCAGGTCGGTACCGGTGGAGACACGACGACCTCGGCGGCGGCGGTGTAGCCCTTGGCATAGATGCCCGAGACGCCGGGGAGGGTGATCCGCACCTTCTTGGTGCCGGCGGTGTCGAACGTCGCAGACGCTCGGATCCGGCCAGCACTGTCGATCTCACCGGTACCGGTGTTCACCCATCCCTGGGAGGCGGTCAGGCGTTGCACCCGGACCGGCTTCCCCGCCAGCCGGGTGGTCGTCTTGGACGTCAGGGTGACCTCGTCACCGATGAAGAACTCCCCCGCCTGGACCTCGACCGTGGCCGAGGTCGCCGGCCGAATGGAGGTCTTGACCGCGATCCGCTTGGAGTACCCGGGCCCGATGAAGGCCTTCTTGGCGATCACCGCGGCGCGGTAGTAGCGGGTGTCGGCGGTGCCGGAAGGGACCTTGACGACGTACCGGCCGGAGCTGGACACGCGGGACTGTCCGACATCGGTCCACTTCTTGCCGGTCCATCGCTGCGCGAGGACGCGGGTGCCGACGAGTTTGGGGCTCGTGGAGCCGACCATCTCCCAGGCAAGACCGGCGCGGGCCTGGGTGTCCTGGCGGGCCTTGGCCGTGGCACGGACTCCCACACGGGCGGTCACCGAGGACACCCCCGCGCCGCGGACCTGGTAGTCCCGGCCGGTGTGCGGCTTGACGCGGAAGTTGAACCGCCCGGCCGAGTTGGTCGTCAGCACATGCGAGGTGGCCCGGAACGTGCCGCCCGGGATCTTCATGAACAGGCGAACCTTGACGCCGGCCGTCTTGTGGCCGTTCTTCACCACGGCCCCGGACAGAATCGTGCTCGAGCCGTTCTTCACGTACCGATCGGCAGTCTTGATCGGGATCCGGAAGTTGTCCTTCGACTGGCGCTCGGAAAGTTCAACCGCTCGGGACCATCCCGTGCTGACGGCCTTGGTGTTTGCTGCAAGCTGCGGTACCGAAGACATTGAGGCGTTGGCCGGAAGGGTGATCGTGCCTAGCAAAATCATCAACCCGGCTACGGTCAGTAGCCATGTGAAGGCTCGATGCGGCTTGGGGGGGTGCACAGTTCCGCCCATATGGGTGTTGGGGGACTCCCAAGATGGTCTCGGTGGTGGGATACTCGACTCAGTCGCTCTCAATGTTGCTCTCCTTAGCCGGACGGAGCGTTGTGGGTGACAGGCCCGATTCGAGTTGCCCCTCGGATCGGGCCGTTCTGGTTTCTGTGGGAGATCGAACGATCACTCGGTGTAGTCGAATCCGGACACGCAGAGCCACCCCCCTTCCCCTCTTAGACAGTGACGTCTCTCGTGCAGGTATCGCACGCGAAGGTGACGGGTGTCACCAAGAGCCACATGGGTTTGATTGCACCTTTCGGCACTGATCACGTTAGGCCATACAGCCGACAGCGTACTATTGTCTGTAAGCACTACGTTATCAGATGCGAGAAGGGTGCGCAGTGAAGTACAGACATCGGGCAGGATACGAGCGTGACCAACCCTGTCCATCCATTAATCGCGCTGCCCGCTGTCGTGGCTGAGGCGTTCGAGTTGGTTCGCTCAGAGACCAGAATTCAACTCCTGAATTGGCTGAACAGCCACCCCGATTCCCAGGTTAGCGACATCGTCGAGGGGATCGGCGGCCAACGAGTCACCACTCACAAGCACCTGATGGCACTCGAAGCGGTGGGAGTGGTGGTCGCATCCCGCCCTATGGGTTCTCGAGCGCGGCAACGAGTGACTTACAGAGTTGATGTGGCCCGCTGCCGCGAGTTCAAGGCGGCTCTGCTCGCTTACTTGCCCGGCTGAGGATCGGCAGTGACGCTCGATTCGTTTGCGGATTGGATGTCCAAGCATGCGAATGCCGAATCAGCGGAGGTTTGCAGCTGCCTGATGTCACCTGCGTCTTTGCGGTCGCGTCGGCGTGTCAGGCTCGGACATCCCAGATTCCGGGACCCACAAATCCATCATGGTCAGATGGGAACACAGCGCGGCCCCGGCCGACCGTCCAAAGGTGAGCGAGAGCTCGCCCGGCTTCGCATGCCGGTCGAGCTCAAAGCCCGCGCAGAAACTGCGGCACGATCCCAGGGCCTGACGTTCAACGATTACATCAACGGACTAGCAGCCGCCGATCTGGGCATGCCCTACGGCCAACAGGAGGGTTTGGACCTGGGGATTAGCGCCTAGCCGCGTGGTCTCAACCGGACTAGTCACCCGGCACGGACCTCGCGCACGCCCTGCATAAACGACGAAAGCCGCCCGGTCAGGGGCGGCTCTACGTCTAAATCTTTGACTGGTCAGAGAGACATCTGAGTCAGTCGAACTACGAAAGGTCTGTCTTGGTCGACAGCTCTGATACTAACGCGCACCCAGATGAGGGTGCAACAGATTCGTTGGCGTGTCCCCCTAACGGGGGTCGAACCGGTGCTACTGAGTCCCCGCGACAGGTGTGGGAGGCGTTGGCCCCGTTGCTTGCGCAACGCCCTGTGGTGCGTGAGTCCAGGAACTTCAAGGACTACTACGGGCGGTGGTCCAGGCCGCTGACCGGCCGGTTGCCGGGGTGCCCGGCGGCGGTCCCGGTGTACACGGCGTCCGGTGATACCCGGGTCCTCGTGGTCGACCTCGATGTCGGCACCGCCGGCGTGAACGCGGTCCTGCGGGACGCGGCCGCGATCACCCGCTACTTCCGGTCGGCGGGTGCGGTGTTCATCAGCGACCAGGCAGCCACCGGCGGTATCCACTTCTACGTGCCGCTGACCTGCCCGGTGCCGTTCCACGAGGCCCGGGTATGGGCACTGGCGCTGAAGTCCCGCACCCCCACCATGGACCCGAAGCCGAACCTGAACGTCACGGACGGGCTGATCCGACCCCCTGGGTCCAAACACCGCCTGCGTGGCCACCAGATGCTCCGCGGGATGTCCCTGGCGGCCGCGCACCGTATCGCCGTGACAGGCAACCCGCCCGCGGTGTGGGACGCGCTCAAAGAGGCACTCTCGGCCGAGATGAGCGCCGTGGACGCCTACTCCCCCACCGCCGACCTCGACGAGGCCGCGTTCGTACCGCGCCGCGGAGGACCTACCGAGCCCGACCCGCGCTACCAGGAGATCGCCCGGACCGGGTTGTGGGAGGCATCCCGGTACAACACCGGATCCGAGGCACGCCAGGCGGTGATGACGTCCGCGGTGTGGTCCGGACTGACGTTGCCGCAGGTGATGGCCAGGATGCGAAACGGCACCTGGCCAGGGCTGGCCAGCCTGTACGCCCGACACGGCAGCCCCGCCGCCAGAGCCAAGGCGCAGCTTTTCGACTGGACCAAAGCGGTGGGATTGGTAGCCAAAGCCCAGGTCAGCCGCAGCAGGGAGAAGTCTGTCCGTAAAGCACCCACAAGCGAGCACCTTTCACAGCCCGCACCCTCACTAGGAGAGGATCCTTCGTCGGTGAAGGCTGCCGAACGGTCGAGGAAGGGCACGCCGGCGGAGTACCAGTTCCTCCGGGAGTGGTGGTCGGCCCGGGCGTACCTCGAGCAAGCCCGGTACGGCGGGAGGTCGGCGCTGTCGGTGCGGATGGTGCTGCGCGCGTTGGGTGAGGCGGCGATGAAGAACGGCGGCCGCTACATCCAGTTCGGAACCCGCTCCCTGGAGATCGCCACCGGCCTGGACCACACCGTGGTGGCGAAACACCTGCGGATGCTCCGCGACGAGCCGGACCCGCTGATCAGCCTGATCGAGAACGACCGCGGCCTGCTCGCGGACCTGTACGAGCTGCGGATCCCCGACGAGATTCGCACCCGCGCCGCAGCCAGGGCGTGGCGGCCGGGGAAGATGCACGCACTGAGGCCGGCCTTCCGCGAACTCGGGTTGCCGGCGGCATACGTGTTCGAAGCCCTCGAAACGGCCCGCGGCCGCGCCCTGCGCTCCTTCGACATCGCCGAGGAAACCGGCATCGCCCGATCGACGGTCTACACCGCACTCGAAACCCTCGCCGCGTTCAACCTGGCCGTGAAGATCCGCGGCCGCTGGCAGCTCGTGGCCACCACCAGCCTGGCCGACCTCGCCGAGGCCCTGGGATGCGCCGACACCATCCGCCGATGCGTCGTCCGGCACCGTGCCGAGCGACAACAGTACCGCCGAGCCCTGCAAATCGTCACCGTGACGGAAGCCCACCAGGACGGTATAACCCCTGATGGGTGGGACTGGCTCGCTGAACCACCCCCGGACGAGGAAGACACCGCCTGGGACATGCTGGGACGGGTCTTAGGTGCTTACCCTGCGGCCGGCTGACTGGAAGAACTATCTTCACGATCGCCTGGTTTAGAGATCAGAGGGTGCTACTTCGCTCCGGAGGCGCAGCCTCAAGTCGAGCAGGTCCACGCTTCCGTTTAAGGAGGGAAATGCGTGGTCGGTCGGAATCCGTTCTTGCGTTGGGAGTGGTTACCGAGCACGGGGAACGGCAGTCCGGGAGGGCTCGAGATAGAGACCGTCCTTGGTGATGGTTACGTTCGCGCCTGGGTACACAGCCAGGACTTCGGTCAGGGCCTTGGCTACTTTGGACCGGAAATCGCGAGGGCGCTCGAAGACTGATCCGAACTGTTCCACCATCGAAACCCACGGAACCATCTGCGGGCGCCGGACATAGCCCAGTCGGTGAGAGAGCCACACGAGAAGGTCCATTTTCAGGGCCGATCCGGACAGTGCGGCTAGTGCACGTGTATCGATGGGCACGGGTGAGCCGATGATGGAATCGTAGAACGCATCGCCAAGAGTGATCGTGGATCCCCATAGAGGGCGGTCACCGTTAGCGTCGGAGCCGGAGTACCAGAGCTGGTAGCTGCTGGCCACGGAGAAATGGGCACCGGCTATCCCCCACCGGTCATCGCTGGCCCTGCTGTCCTCGACCGACATCGATGAGGACAGCAGGCGGCGCATCTGATCGTTGAGCCTGGTGATTGTTCCGTTCTTGCCGCCGGTGGGGGCCAAGCCAATCTTGCGCATGAAATCTGTGAGGTTGTTCCCGAGCTGAAGGATCGGGGACTGGGTTCGTACGGCTTCGGTGGACATCCAGGTGAGGATGTACCTGGGCAGAACTCCATAGGGGTAGACCAGAGTGTCTGCGCCGTCGATGCTGGTCATACCAGGCATGACACGCAGGGTTAGGGAGCCGTTCTTTCGCACCCAGAGCCGGGTGTCTCCGGGGTCTTTGTAGGGCAGAGAGAGCTGGGCCCAGAGCCGCGCGGCGTACCCGATCGCGCCGGCCTGCCGCGCATCTTCCATCTCGATCGCAGTGGCGGCGTCGAGGAGGTCCCGTTGCCGGGAGTTGATCCGCAGGTCCGGCGAGTCGTCGAATAGAGCCAGGTCATTGGCCGGTTGGCTTGGTAGAATAGTCATGTCGGTCCTAGTCATTTAGGTCTGGCCACGCCCCCGGGAGCTTCCGACTCCGCGGGGGCAAAATCGTCTCTGCGAACCCACCGTGACACGTTGCGAGGTTCGTTGAGGCGCGACACGCCGCCGGTATCAAAACCGACCGGTTGTCCACGCATAAATGGTCGCGCGTGGGGCGTCTTCGCAGATCACAAGGGTAGTTGTCCACGCATAATTGGTCGCGCCGAAGGTTGTTCGCCGCCGAGCTGAACCACAGCTGGTACGCATAAACGGTCGCGGTGTTCGCATGGCGATCCCAGTCGGGTTCCCCACGCCTGGCCGCACGCATAAATGGTCGCGGTTCACTGTTGGTAGGACCTGACCAGCGAGAGTCACCGATGCAGGTCACGTGGAGTCCTGGCCGATTGGCGCATAAGTCCTCGCGCTCTCTGATCAACTACGGGATTTGTCTCCCCCAGTCAGGCCACAGACCACCCATCTCGGCGTCTGGCCTGGGAAAATAGAGGTGGGCGGTTGGGGGGTGCCCTCGAACGCGGCCTTGGTGCCGCGGCTGAGGAGACCGGTGATTGGCGCATAAATGGTCGCGCCCAGGTCCATGGGGTCACAGTGAAGTCCGGTCGCACCGAGAATGTGGACGATCTCCGCGGTTGTACACGCAGAATCGGTCGCGGCCGGGAGCTGACAAGACCCCTGGTCACGCATAAACGGTCGCACAGGGCGTCATCACGCGAGCTACGCATAAACGGTCGCGGAGCGGCCGTTGCTCTCCAGGTCAGAGGCCTCCTGGCCCGCAACACTGGGCGACAGACGCGGCGCTGCAGGCAAGTTGTTCACGCATAAACGGTCGCATGCAAGCACGCATAAACGGTCGCAGCCACCGGCCCATTGTCGCAGGTCAGAGGGTCTTAGTCTCTATCCCCCTGTAGTTAGCTTTTCCTCTAGAAAGAATCCAGTAGTTGCGGCGACGGACCTCCGCCGTGTACCCGAACGGACCGTGCCGTGTGCACAACTGCTGATGGAATCGCTGACGCGACCTCCCCTGTGGGCCCGCGCCGGGCCCACGCCCATCGCGAGCCGGTGCCCGCGCATCGCTCGCTGCGCTCGCTGCGGGCACCGGACCGAATGATGCGCCCTTGACCGGAACTCGTGCCACACACTCCAGGCCGCACGTCGGAATACCTACAAAATACATACACGTATACCAACACGTATATGTACATACATACCCCTACACGGGCCGGACGCAGGTCTGCAGTCTGATACTCCAGCAGAGTGAGCGAGCTCAGTGCAGACCCTCCGCCTCACTCGTCTCCTTGGCCATGTCTCGAATCTCCGCCCTCGACGATCGCCTGGCGGTGAGCTCAACCTCGTTGAACGCTGAACGGCTCGCATGTTTGTAAAGCCAAATGAACCTTCACCAGTGATCGCCTCCGCGAAGGTGACGGCACAACCCATCGACCACGGGGGTGCCCATGGATGAACCTGACCTGGGAAATACCTTCCACATACACGTTGCGATACAGGCGGCATTACAAGTAGCGATACATTTAGCGTTACAGACACCTTAGTCCCGGCCCAGGTAGATGCCGAGCGAGTTAGATGCAACACCTCGCGCCGACCTGCCAACTGGTACAGCCTATGGGCTGCGCGCCCTCCCATCGCGACGACTACGACTCGATCGAACGCCCCGGCGCGCCTTCCGTACGCCGTGCCCTTCCAGTGCCAACATGAACCCATGGCTTTCGATCGAGACACCTTGAGCAGAGTTGTGGCTATCGCTAACGGCAAGGGGGGAGTGGGCAAGACAAGTACCGCTACCGCCCTCGCGGGGCTGGCAGCTGCAGCCGGCTACAACATCCTGCTGATTGACCTAGACCCTCAGGGCAACGTCGGCGAGGACCTCGGTTACACAGGCGCTGGCCTTGGAGACGAGGGCGCCGGCATCGTCAACGCCCTGGTAACGGGCACACCCCTTGCAATCTCCGTTCCGCAGGCGCGGGAACACGTCGACGTCATCAGTGGGGGAGAGCGGCTGGACGACCTTGCCGGACTCCTACTGGCTCGTCATTCACGCGGAAATGAAGTCTCATCTGTTCTTGCCGGCCCACTCGCTGCCCTCCTGGACACAGCGGACTATGACCTGGTCATCATCGATTGCCCCCCCGGGGAGCCAAACCTGCAGCTCCTGGCACTGGGGGCTGCAAGGTGGTTGATTATCCCGACCCGAGGTGACGCCGCCAGCTTGAAGGGCATGTCACGGATCGCTCAACGGATGGTGGAGGCCCGCTCGAGCAACCCGAGCCTGGAACTCCTCGGGGTCGTGCTGTTCGACATCGCGAGTTCTGCCACCCGCATGAAGCGGATGATCACTGAACAGATCGAGGAGGCACTTGGGGGAGTGGCGCCGCTTTTCGAGAATTCAATCCGACACAGCATCTCTGCAATGGATGCCCGTGGCCGGGGAATGCTCGTACATGAGTACGCAGCTCAACTAGAGGGCGAGCCATTCTGGCAGGCCCTTCGAGAAGGGAGGCGCCCCTCGTCTCCAGGGTCCGCCCCAGCGCTGGCCGGAGACTATGCCTCCCTCGCGCACGAGATTCTTACCCGTATAAGCACTCTCGAGTCCGAATCGGCTCCGGCAGGTGTTGCATGACCACCATCCCGGAACGCCCGATGCAGGTCCCGAAACTTGCGGGGCTCCTGGCACGTCCGTCCAAGCCTGCGCGCGAGGTCAAACCCGAGCCGCAGGTCGAGTCAGAACCGAATATTGCGGAGGCCTCCGCTGCCGCGGCCGACTTGAAAGCCGACCTTCCTGAGGCAGGTGTCGAGGGTAAGACGCCCGCGGCAGGCAAGAAACGCTCGACCGGAACCAAGGCGCCCGCGCAGCGTCAGTACCTGAGGATCATGACCGTCCATCTTCCCAGATCGGTGCACCGGCGCCTCGGCGAAATCGCGGACACCCAGATCACCACGAACACGGCCCTCATGCTGACCGCGGTGAACTCTACTCACAACCGCCTCGGGGAGTACCTGCCCACCAAGGCGGCACCGGATACCGCGAATGACCTGTTCGCGATCCCGCAGGCGCGACCACCCGCTGAGCCAACCGTACAGACGACGATCCGTGTTACGGACGCCCAGTTCGACGCGATCAACAATCTCACCGTCCAACACGGAGTGACTCGATCGGAACTCATCACCACGGCAGTTCGCATTCATCTCTCGTTGTAGGAGCAGGAGGACCTTCGGTGGTGAGGCCTCGGATTCAGTAGGTGGGTCCATCGATCTGGTCGGCTGGCTCAGGGGTGTTCATGGATGTCCTTCCGTCGGGTCTGCACCGCCGCCCATCCCAGGTGAGTCGTTCTGCTAACACAGGCAGCGGTTCACCACCCGTTGCCTCCGCGGGCCGGCGCCGCTCCGAAGATCAAGTACGCACCGAAGAGGGCGTCACACCGACAGGACCCGATTCGAAGGCGGCTGGTCCCGACCGCCAGACTTGCTGGTCGACAGCGTCCGACGGCCTGCAAATCCAGACACGCAGGGGAAGGCCAGGGGAGGGCCTTAGCGCGCTCTGACTACGTCGGCGATCGCCTTGCAATCGGCAGAGGAAGATCAGTGGAAACCGTCGTCTAAGCCGGGGCCCGCCATCTCTAGCGGAGCTCCTGCACCTCGAGGCACCAATGGAACCAGCTGTCCACGTGGTTCCGCCGACGGCCATCCCTCACGCTCCTGGACGACTCGAACCTGCTTGCATCCCTTCGGGCTATGGGTTGCGACAAGGACTCGTCGTGAATGTCCCGTCCGGAAGTCGGCAGAGTGCGGTCTGCCCGGGAGTGAACCCAAGCTGAGTGCGCGGCAGGGGTTCCTCTGAAGGGGTGCGGTGTCCAGAGACTGAGCGCTACTGATCGCTACTGCGGGGATCTTCCCCGTCGGTGGTCGCGGTGGAAGGAGCATGGGGGATCAGATGTGAATGGGGGGGCAGGTGCCCTGCTAACTTCACTAAGCTCTATACACAACGTGCATAAGAAAACATTATGCACGCCACGGGCGTAGGGTCGATCTCACTGGTTTCGGCTGGTGGTGCGGGTGTGACGTGGGGTTTCGTCACGGTGACGGCATCCGGTGGTGTGTTCGGGCAGGTGTGATCGGTAGGGGAGTGGTGGTGGAGCAGGTCGGGGCGTCCGGATGGGCGGCTGTGGGTCTGTCACCTGTGGTGGGGGTGCGTGGCGTGTTGTCGGAGGGAGCCCTAGCTGCCGTTTCCGCTGCGGTGGGTGCCTCGGTCGCCGAGGCGACGAAGACGGCCTATGCGGCCGATTGGGCCCGGTTCCTTACCTGGTGCGACTTGAACGGTTTTGTGGCGTTGCCGGCAGACCCGCTGGTGCTGGCCTCGTTCCTCGTCGAGACGGCCGGGGTGGTGAAGGAGAACGGCACACCCGGGTTCGCGGCGTCCACGATGACCCGGTGGGTGGCCTCGATCAACAACCAGCACACAGCCGCCGGGATGGACCCACCCGGCCGGACCGAGGTGGTGCGGCGGACGTTGGCCGGGATCCGGAAAACCCGGGCCACCCCACCGTCCCGGGTGCGGCCGTTGCGGCTGGCCGAGGTGCAGCAAATCGTCACCGCCGGCCGGGAACGCGCCGCCGCCGGAACCTTTGCCGACCAGCTGGCCGAACGCCGCAACACCGCACTTTTGCTGCTCGGGTATCTGGGGGCCTTCCGGGAGTCCGAACTCGTCGGGCTGGATGTGGGGGACGTGGTCTTGGACGAGGACGGGCTGATCCTGGTGGTGCGGTTGTCCAAAACCGATCAGCAGGCAGCCGGGATGGTCAAGGCCATCAACCGGCGCAAGAACATCGACACCTGCGCCCCGTGCGCCTGGGCGCGCTGGTCGGCCGTGCTCGACGCCCACGACACCGGCGGGAACACCGCGGTCCTGAAAGCCCTCCGCGCCGACCGGGACCAACCCACCCGGCATGTGTGCCACCCACCCGACCCGACCACCAGCAGCCCTGCCGGGCCACATCAGGCCGGCACGGCACTGCCGGGGGAGTCGACGACGATGCCGTTGAGGGAGGGTGTGTTGTCGGCGGGGCGGGCGGTGTTCCGCCCGTTCACCCCGGCCGGGTGGCTCGCCGGGCGGCGCCTGCACCGAGAACGGGTCCGCGGCACCGTCCGAGCCGAAGCGGCGAAGGCGGGTCTGGATCCGGCGGTGGTGGCCCGGTTGGGTGGGCACTCGTTGCGGGCCGGGTTCGTCACCGACGCGATGGCCGCCGGCGCCAGGCCGGACGAGATCATGCGGCAGACCGGCCACCGCAACGCCAGCACGGTGGAGATCTACCGGCGGGACCGGCCCATCGTCGGCAACGCCGTCCTGCGCCTCCCGGACAAAAAATGACCACCCATGGCAGCGACAACCCGGTGTTGTGGTCGACCACGCGGGCCTACCAGGCGGACTGGGACCTGTTCACCACCTGGTGCCACGCCGCCAACCACGCACCGCTACCCGCCGCGCCCGACACTGTGGCGCAGTTCCTGCGGGAGCTGCCTGCGGCGGTGGCGACGTGGCGGCGCCGGGTCACCGCGATCAACACCATCCACCGCGAACATGGGTACCCCGAGCCCGGCAAAGACGAGGCTGTGCGGCAGCTGATCCGCAACCCCCCCACCCACCACCCGCCGGTGGTGGACCCGGCCGTGGTGGCCCGGGCGATCCGCCGACTTCCCACATCGGGGTGGCCGGCGGGGATGTTCGGCCGCCGCGACGCGCTGCTGCTGACCCTGCGCTACAAGGCCGACCTCACCCTCGCTCAACTCGTCAACTTGACCTCCGACCGAATCCGCATCGTCGGAGACGCCGTGGAGTTCGACCTGGCACCGGGACGGGTCGTACGCCTGGAAACAGCGGACGAGGCGGCCGTGTGCCCGCCATGTGTGTGGCGGCGCTGGCAGATCATCCTGACTGCGGCCGCGGGGTACGCCGCTGCCTGGAAACTCACCGAACTCCTCACCCCACCCACCGACCCGAACGACGACCACCTGTGCACCTCGGATGCCCCAGACCGGTTGGTTCGGCGGGTCCCGGTGTTCATGCCGATCGACCGCTGGGGCTCCCTACCGCTCCCGTTGCGGCCGACCACGACCCGCACCGCGATCACCCTCACCGCCGGGCACCTCGCCGGCACCATTCCGGCCCACCACGTCCAGCCCGACAGCGAGGCCGAGCAGCAGACCGCCGCACACGGGCACGAGCCGGAACAAGTAGAACCCGTACCGCCTCGGCCCGATTACACCCAGATCCACCAGGCCGGGTTGGCCGCCCGCGCCGCCGCGGTCGCCCAACTCTGCAACGTCGACACCGCCCTCGGCCTCGTAGACCAGGCCGTCGACGAACTCAACCGGCGCCTGATGGAGCTCCTGTCTTGAAGTACTCCTGAGGGGTTCGGTGCGGAGTCTTCCCATAACTCCAGCCCCGCCCAGATCCCTCCTCAGGTCACGCCTTCTGATTTGCACCCCGAATCCGCAGCCAGCTGCGCAAACCCGCTTTTCACCTGGGGTACAGACAGACCAGTGGCGGCCGGGGGATACTTCGGTATGGGTCCCGCACTCGACCGGAGCGACGCCGACCGGTTCAGCCGCGTGATGACCGCCTACGCAGCCCGACGCGACAGCGGCGGGACCATCCATGAGGCGCTGACGGCTGTCTGCGCATTTGAAGGAAGCCCGGTCCAATGGATCAAGGCAGTCATGCTCTACGAACACGTGACACAAGCCGCAGCCTGCCGGATAATCGCCGACAACTGGCCATGAATTCCCACAGCAACAGGCCGCCGCTCGATTGGCCGACCACAGGTTAGGCATTCAGCTCGATAGGACTTCATCAACACCCCTATCGAGTCCAGTGATCGGAAAACTCGCGCCGGCTGCGACGAAGAACTTCTGATCCGGGAGCGGGCCAGGGATAGGGCCGGCGGCGGTCAAATCCCCGTGGCGGCGAAGAGTTGCTGTTGCCCTTCACAGACCTTCTGTGCACGTCTAGCGGGACGGATCTCAGGCTTAGCCATTGAAGATGCGCGGGGTACGTCCTGGTGATACGTGGTTAGTGTGTGCAACATAAATACGTGATCGGGGGTGATCGACGATCGGCGCCGAGGCGGGGTGTCATTACTATATGCGGCTGGTGACGTTACGATTCGTGGACTTTGCCTGATAGGCGACTGATTCGATGGGGGAAATCGTGGATCCAGACCTGAAGCCCGACGAGCAGCACCCCGCCGTGTACTGGAAGGTCACTGACAAGGACCGCGCCCGACCGCTACCCGGCCTGTTCTGGCTGACAGCCAACGGGCTCCCGATGATCCAACTTCACGAGCCGCTCGATCCCGGCGAGGCAGGCATGTTCGCCTCCCATGATGCCCCGTCGTTGCTACACGGCCTGATCATGGGGAACACGCTGACCCTCACCGACCTGGAGCTGGTCATTAGCCGCCAGAGTATGCGCTCCGCTGGCCCTGTTTTGGTCCGATATTCGGCGCGGATGGCCCTGGTTGGGGACTACTGGCTCGGCGACGAGGAAGCCGACCGGGTCTTCGATCAGGTCAAGGTCCGATACTGGGACCAGGACAGATGGACTGAGACGCAGTCCGTAGGACTGCAAAATCCAACTGAAGAGACACCGGTGTCGATTCACCACCTGCGGCCAGCCCCGATCCCGCTCGCCTGCACCGGTGGGCGGTTGGAAGTTAGGGATGCCAGCAGCTGGAACCCCACGGCAATACATCCGTCCTCGAATTTTCATATCGAACTGGACGAACCTACGACGCTCCCGCAGCTCATCGAAGATTGGCTTTTGCCTCTGCAGTTCCTCTTGGTCTCAGCTACCTCGAGGTACAGCGACGTTGAATACATGGCTGTACGAAACACCAACCTCGTGTTCCCTGACAAACCTCACAACTCCCAGGTGAGCTGGCTACGCGTCTACACGTCCCAGCGGAAACGACCCGCCAAGGATCTGCTGTCCGGAACCATGCTCCACCGTTTGTCGGACTTCCCCGATGGCTACGATTTCGATCGGGTCTTCGACGTGGTCAGGACGAACAGATTCGCGGTGGGGCAGTACTCAGCAGTGAAGTCCGACCAGACCGGTGGGCACCTCACTACGTTTGTGGCCTCGGCCCAGGCTGTGGAAGCACTTGACCGCGTCGCCCATCCTGACGCCCCGGTCGGTGACGAGGGGGAGTGGAGCAAGAAAGTTAAGGCCGCCCTGCGGGAGATTGACGCCCCCAAGCGGATCGTGTCGTCGGCGAGCTACGGCGCAAAGAAGAGCTATCGCCCATCGCTTGAGGCCCGCCTGAATCGCGTGGATGCGGACACTGGGAAGGTCGTGGGCGGCATTTACAAGTCGAAGAGCTGGGCCGCCGATCTCGCGGCAGCACGAAACGTAGTAGCTCACGGCTTGGAGAACACCGAACTACTGAAGACCGACGTCCGCGGAGTACAAGCCGCCACCGAGACCTATCTGCTGCTCTTCGAACTGCGGTTGCTGACCCTGATCGGGTTCACCGCTGAGCAGGCCGATAGTTTGTCGAGCCGCAGGGGCTATTATTGGACGACGGTTCAACAACTCAAAGACGGAGCCGCGCACATACAGGCGTTGGCATCACGATCGGAGTCGACCGCTCAGTCACTGCAGGTCAGCAAGCCCCGCGATGACCCTTCAAGCAACGCGTCGTCGATTGAACCTGGCGGGTCGTCGCCAAGTGCCTGAAGGTACAAGAACGCCTGGCGGTTGTCCGTTGAAAACTGAAACCCCTTGGTGTTCCTTGCCTGGTCCGGTACTGGCGAAGATCGCCGCCCGTTAGCGGTCGGAGTCCCGAAGCCCACGGCGCAGGACTATTGGGCCCAGGGAAAGCGGTTCCCTCGCCGCAGGGAGGGCATAGGGGTGGCTACTGCAGCGTGGAGTGTTGCCGGCGCGGCCGCTGCGAGTACGTCGGTCCTTGAAGCTGTTGCCCTGCCGGTCGCGGTGGCAGTGGGAGGCGCTGCCCTTGCCTGTGCGACCGCATACAACATCTGGCGGACCCGAGACTCAATGCGCTTCAACAGGTCCGAGCGAGACGCGCTTCTAGTTGCTGCCATGCAGCGCTGCCACTGATCGGAGCTCGAAGAAGGCACGGATAAACCATGCCGCGAAGAATTGCTGGTCGTCGTTGCCGCCGAACTCCTGCAGACGATCCGAGAGAGTGAAGCCTGGGCAAGTGACTACTTGGACATTCATGGGGTCCGGTTCGATCTTCATGAGGAGCTGCGGCAGATCACGTTGCACGCCTACTCCCTGCGGAAGGTCACCCTGGACCTGGGGGACCACCCGAGCGGAGATACCCCGGAAGCCCTGCGGGCACGGGCAGCGTTCGACGCGAGGCTGGAAATCTTGGCCGGCGTCTGGGATGGCCTCGTCGACCGGGTGGCCACGATTCACAGGTTCAACGCGAACCTGACCGAACTCGATGAACAGCTGAGCAACCTGCGGGCCTTGCAGCGCGCGAAAACCGCCGACGACTCCATCGCCGAGCTGCTCCGCAACACTGCCGGCGATGAGTTGGGTGCCGAACATCACCGCGGCCTGGCCAACGAAATCGCCGAACTCAAGGCACTCATCGCATCGGTGTTGGGTCAGCTCCGCGGGGATCTCCACGAGATCGGCAGAATGCGGATCAACAACCCCGAGCTGTAGACCCGCAGCGCCAGAGGGTGAACCGGCACTTGGAAGCGGCCCGCGCCAGCCAGGGGGGTGGCATTCCGCCCTGCGGGCCATCGGGGGGGTGATGGAGGTGGCAGGGGTGCGCAGGCCGCTTGTCTGCATTTGTACACGGTTGGTGTTGCGCATGCCACTCATTCGGGGGTCGGTTTCTCCGTTTCGCGGGAGATGAATCGAACGATGTCCGATACCGGCAACCACACCGTCCGTGCGCCGGCCGGGTCCGGGGGAGTGAGCTGGACCGTGGCCAACACCAGCGTGTCCGACCAGGCGTCGACGAGGGCTGGCTTATCTGGACTAAGCCTGCGATGGTGTCGGTTGTCCGTCCACCTTCGATACATCGGGCTGTTTGGTTAGTTGCTTCCGGAGTTGGAGCATGCCGTCGCGGACGCGCGATTTCACTGTCCCCAACGGTACGTCAAGCAGCTCAGCGATTTGGTGGTGAGTGAATCCCTCGTAGTAGGCAAGAGTGATGGCCTGTCGTTGGACGGAACTCAAACTCGCAAGTGCCTGCGCTACCAGGTCGTGTTTGGCGGCGGCGGCTGGATTGCGAGGATCGGACGCGGTCAACGGCTCTGGAGTGAGCGATTGTCATCATCCAAGACAGTGCGGAGCCTCTGGCTGGATCGAAGCGGGGTGCGCGACGCCAGATTTCGAGGAGGATTTCTTGGGTGACTTCCTCGGAATGGGAGGGATCGACGATCACGCGGTGGCAGAGCCCGTAGATGTTCGGTGCGATCCGTTGGTACAGGTCGCGGAAGGAACCAGCGTCTCCGCCAGCAACGCGAGACAGCACAGCGTTCAGTGGTGTGAGGTCCGTGTTCGGACTGACGGGCATATCGTCAGGTGTACCCACTCCCACCTTCGGTTAATCCTTCCCACTCAGAGGGAATCGGGGGGAACTTCCGCAGCCGGCCGATCCCCTTTGATCGTCAGGGCCTTCCGTCCCGGGGTGCACCGACGCGGGAGGGGAAGGGTGGTGCAGGTGCACCCCCCTCCCCCGCCTGCTAGTGCGAGGTTGAGAGATCAGCGCTACTGGCCGGGAGAGATGAAGTAGGTGCCGATGACCGTCTCCCCGTCGGATGAGTAGAGGGGAATCGTTCTACCGCCCGCTGCCAGGAGCACTTTCTGCTGGGCCAACGCTTCCTCCGGGCTCTTGGGCATCGGTGGGAACAAATCGGCCTTGAGCGCGTACCCCAGCTTGCCATCTTCGCTGTACGCAGCGATCAGGTCGGGTTCGCCGTCTTCGGAGGTGACGTTGAGATCGGACCCGTAGGTCTGTCCGTTCTTGTTGACCTGGAAGGCGGTAGGGGGCTCCTCCTGCGCGGGCGGCGGCTGGTCAGACTCAATCTGGAGGGGGGGCGCGGTGGTGGCAGCCGCAGGGATTGGCTGCGGTGTGTGTTCCGGGCTGGCCAGCGCTTGATTGACCACCAGGCCGCCTAGGACGAGTACGAGGGCTGCGCCGCCGGCGACAGCGGTCAGGACACGCTTGGTTCGATGTTGTGTCATCGGGTTGGTCCCTTATCCGTTGAAGCTAGGGCTTTGAGCGGTGTAATAGGTGTTGTAGCCGTTGCCGTTATAGGCAGCAGTGGATCCCTTTGCGTAGTAGACGCCGGTCCCGCAGGTGCCGCCGGTGGTGTAGACGTTCCAGGCGTTGTTGTTGTACTGGCTATAGTTCATTGCCGCCGTACGGCACCGCACACCATTGCGGTAGAGAGTGACTTGGGCTCCCATGTATCCGGGTGGCACCAGCACAGAGCTGTCTGCTGTGCGGACTCGGCCCCATGCCTGGTAGGGGGCCGTATTGTAGGCGGTGCTCTGGTTCTTGTAGTTGTATCCCAGTACCGGGCCGTAGACGTTGAACGGGCTGTTGTACTCGGCCGCCTGGGCGCTTGGCACGAAGAAGACCGTCGACAACGCTATCAAGCCGGCTGTTATCAGTGTGGCCCCCGAGTGGCGTTTTAGCCGCCTGGTAGATCTTTGTTTCATTGCTCCCCCATAAAGTTTGATAGATGCCAACTCTTCGCCTCGGAAATTCCCATGTCAACCCATTAGCTCTTTTGCCCTGGCGATTCCGGGGTGTGGAACTTGACTCCGCCTCTAACGAGTCCGCCGGACTGCCAGTGGTGTCGCTCTGCTGGTCTTCGCTATGTTCGGCCACTTTCGGGGTGCTCCACAACCACTCCCGGTCGTAGAGCGCGCCGCCAGCCAGGGGCGGCGCTGGGTAATCCGGTCAACACGGCTGGCATTCCTCCGACCCGTCATCCAGTACCAGGCGAGCGATGACCGGGATCCGTTTAGGAGCCAATGTCGGGGGAGTGGGCTGCGGAGGTTGTTGATTCCGGTACACCGCCATGCCGACCAGTATCCCAGGGGGCTGCCGGCTACCTCCCGAGCAACCGTGGGCCCTGTTCGCCGTGACGCAGGCCGAGTCCGCGCGTCCCTCTCACTGTCACCGTGAAGCAGCAAGGGGGGAGCGAATGGCAGATCAGGCCGATGTGGTGCAGAGTGCCGAAGCGATCATCGCCCCGGCTGGACGAGGTGGCCGGTCGCACGCACCTCATGCGGATTGCCGCCGGCCGGGACTGGAAATGGCCGGACGAGTACGTGGCCACAGTTCTGGGGACAGTGGGCAGCCTGTACGACGAGCTCGACGCCACCCGGCGGGACATGGTGCGTCTCGCGGTCGAAGAAGCCACGATGACGAAACGGGAAATCTGCCGGCAGGTGGGGATCACCCGGCGCACCCTGGACCACTGGATCGCACGGTGGGAACAAGAGCCCGACAGGTAGCGGTCGCCGAGTGAGGCCCTGAACCCGCTACCGGGCCTGTCCTTCCCGGTCGACCGCGAGAAGATGCTCGCCCCGAGTGGTGAGCGTCGGTGGTCCGGAGATCGGCATCCAAACAAGGTCGTCATCGAACAGCCGCAGCACAGCCAGACGCACCGAAGTGCCGCGCCACATGGTCGGCGAGGTAACTCCGGTCGACCCGCCGGCAGCGCCGCGAACGACCTGGCTGGCCTCGATGCCGGCCAGAAGCTCCAAGGTCGGCCGGTGTGCAAGCAGCTCAGCATCCGATCGTGCGCGGCCAACCCGGTGTCTCGAACCCATGTTTGAAGACACTACCCTCAACAGGTGTGATACCTACTTCAACCTTCGGGCCAGAAGGCCGTCATCTCCAGGGCGGGGTGCTAGACATGCAGAGTGGTCTCGTGCTCAGTGCCGGCGGCGTCGTTCCAAGTCACCCTTATTTCGGTGACAGCCGCGCTGACTAGCGACTTGTCTATGCGGAAAGGTACCGATTCGCCGGCCTGAAGCTTCACCGGAAAGCGGCCGGAGTAGATGGCTGCGCCGTCGCTGTCTGGGGTCACATCTTGGAACCCAGTCAGTTCTGCCGCTGCGCCGTTGTTCGTGGAGTCGTTGCGAAGTCGATATTGGCCTTTACTTTGTTCCCAAGCCGTCCAGCTGACGGGGAGAGGTGCGTCGTTATCTTTGATGAGTTCCGTCAGGTCCAGGGCGTACGGCGGACTCTGCGGGGGTGTGCCTTGTTGCTGAGCTGTGTGTGCTGTGGTGGCATCACCGCGGACCCAGCCGGGCCGGGGAGTGTCGTCTATTGCCTTGAGAACGGCCAGTGCCACTTTGTGGGCCAACTCAGATGCCGTCGACCATTGCTCAATTGTGGCCTCAGAGCTGACCCGCTCACGGAACTTCTTCAACAGCCTCTTTGGAGTAGGTTTCTCCTGTTGGTCGGCTGCCACGGGATGATCGTTGGTGCTGAGGAAGGCCAGGACGGGAATGTCGTGTGCCAGGGCGTACTCGTATTCTTTCTCGGTGTAGCTGATCTCTTCGCCGGGGACAGTCGACCCGTACCTGTGCCCTAGGACGAGCACCAGGTAGTCCGTTCCCTCCAGTGCGCTGGTGATCACTGCCCACGGAGGCTGGGCGCTGGCGCTGAATATTTCCATCCCTGCGGGTATGCATCGGTCCGTCTTCACGAGCGCTTGAGTTACCGCTAGGCGCTGGTCGATGAGATCGATGTATGTCGAGCTCAAAAACACTTGGTAGCGCGTTTTCGCCCGGTGTTGGTTGGCCATAGCTGTCGATCATGCCTGTTGAGGCAGCATGTATGAAACGGGGACTCTCAGATCGCCCCGATTAGCGGACGCAGGTGGCAAGCCTGCACCGACCGTCACGAAAGGAGTGCGTCGGAGTGCTTGCTGATCAAGCCCAGCAGGTCATCCATCGGCTCCGTCGAGCGGTGCTAGACCTGTGTCATAGTTCGCCGAGCGAGGCAGCGAATACTTGACCATCGCCGCGAAGCTAGGCCTTCTTCCCATAGTGGGTCGTCCGCAGCCACAGAAAGCTGGTCATATAAGGCCTGGAGTTCGTTCATTGTGCCGCCATCCAGGGTGTCCGGCTCATCGAGCGACGACAGGGCCTCGTAGGCGTTGGCGAAATCGAGTGCAAGTTCGTCCTTGACCGCAGATCCATCGAGCCACCGTTGCTGCTCAGCTGGCTCGGCGGCGAGGTTGCTCAGGGCTTCCCGCAACAGCGATATCGGGCGAGGCAGCATGCTCGCAGCATCGCACATTCGCTTCCCTCGTGCGGTGCGTAAGGAGGTTCGCTGTCTCCGTGGTCAACGGGCTGGCGACTGGGGAGCGGAGTCATGGCTGGACAGCGGCTCCGTCTGATCGGCGACTCAGGCACTGGCAAGTCGCACCACTACGTTTCATAACTGCTCCTGCCGAGCATCCGTACACGAGTTCTGAGACATGGCAAGCAAAGGATCGTTTGCTTGTCATGCACTCAGCGCGTAGTCCACGCAACCGGATCCTGTGTTCACGTCCGACCTCGATGCGGTCGCCAGCCCAAGCGATGCGATGTGATGCGATACGTCGACCAGGTTGGGCTCGTCTAACCAACCACAGTGAGGGCAGGATGCTTCCATGACCGCGACGATCCCTGAGACCGAGTCTTACATCCAGTTCCGGTTAGAGGATCTTGTCTCTAGGAATGAGCACCATCGATTCGAGGAGATCGCCACCCGCATCGCTCGCAGACGGATCAGCTCGAACATCCTGGTCGCAACCGGGCCCGTCAGCTCCGGCGGCGACCAACAGCGGGACGCCGAGACGTACACAACTTGGATACCCGATGAGCTGCCCCACTCGGCAGGGTTTGCGGCCTCCTCTTCCACCAGGCCTGTCGTGGTCGCGTGCACTCTCCAGAAGGAGAAACTGAAGGCAAAGGTCCTGGAGGACCTGGCCGGGATCTGCGCTGCGGACGCCGATTCCGTCGCTCACATTGCGTTCTTCAGCGTGAAGCCGATCTCGGCGGGCATCACCCACGACCTCAAGAAGACGGCCCGTGAGGACTACGGCGTCACCCTCGATGTCTTCTCCGGTGCGGGCATCGCGACGATCTTGGCCGAGCCGGACCTGCTGTGGGTCGCCCGTCACTATTTAGAACTGCCTTCGGCGCTGATGCCACCGCCAGAGGGCGAACCCTCTCCAGACTGGTACTCCGAGCTACTGGAGAACCTGCGTCTCAACAGAGGGCCGGTGGCATTGACGCCGGCGACTCAGGGCGAGGTGACCGAGGGGCTGCGATTCGCGACTTGGGACGAGGACGCGAACGCAGATTTGCCCGAGTGGCTGGACTTCATGGGTGCGTTCCTGGCCGATACGGACGAGGGCGCGGACACCGAGCTGGTGTTCCGGGCATGCTACGAAATGGCCCTGGCACGCTTTCGAGGTACGGGCGTCGCGGTCGGTATCGAGGACCTTGTCCGCCGGGCAGTGACCTTCGCATGCTTAAGCGATCGCCCGAACGTCCTCGATGACGCGGTGACGTTGACTTCCTACTGGGGAGTGATGTGGGTCAGCGGCGCTGGGCGCGCCGAAGTCGCCGAGATCGCAGAGGCGCTCGAACGGCTGCGCGTTCACGTGACGGAGCTGTTGGACAGTTCCGATCCCAGCACCCATCCGGTGCGAGTTGCTTCGTTGACCGGCACTCTTGCGCTGCTCCACCTGGTACCCAACTGGCAAAAGTTGGAACAAGAACACGGCTGCCCGGCACAAGTGCCCGTGGCTGACTTCTCTGAGGTACAGCTGGACGATTTCGAGCCAGACGCCGCCCTGTTAGCCGACCAGGGCCTGTTGGATGTCGGCGCGGTGATGGACAACCTGGACAAGCTCATCGACTTGTTGCCCCGCGCTCGTGCGTACTCGGTGAGCCGGCTCGCGGAGATGTTCACGATGCACGCGCCACTCATGTCCGAGCACCCCTCGTACGTGAAGGTCCGGGACGGGCTGGATACGGCGACCGCTGGGGTGCTGGGGGAGTCGGTGACAGCCGAGCGCAACCGTGACCGCGCCGTATCGTTCGTCAAGGCCGGCAGGCCGTTGGATGCTCTGCTTGAACTGCACAACGCGAAAGTGAACTGGTTCAACGGGGACACCCTTTACGGCACCGTCCTCACCATGCGGTACATCGGTCGCCTCTACGCCGGTCTGGGCCTGATGTACGCCGCGAAAATGTACGCATGCACAGGCTTCGCACTAGCCATGGCGCACGGTGATGCTGACGCCAAGGAGCACGCACCCAAAGCACTGATGGAAGCGGCCCAGTACTCACAGAACGCTGGGTGCTGGGTCGATGCCGCCGGCTTGACCGAGATCGCCCTGTTGGTCCGGTCCGAGTACCTCTCCGACCCCTTCGACTTTGACAAGCATCCGGACCTGGCAGATCACCGCCACCGGGCGGCTCTGGAACTTGCCGCGATCCGCAAATTCTGGCCCGACGTAGAACCGCTCATCACCGCAGCGCACCCCTCCACCGGCTGGTTCGAGATGGTTGCAGCGTTCGTAGACGGCTCTGGAGCGGAATACCAGCTCACGGAGGAGGAATTCCAGACCACCGCTTCGGAGCAACTGGCAGGCCCGGTTCTCGGCGACCTCGGACCGACTCGCATCGTGGACTTCGAGGCGCTAGGAGTCCGCTGGATCTTCACCTACGACAACAACAGAGCCACTGTTTTGAGGGCAGAGGGCTTCATCGCCGCCTTGCAAGTCCTTCTCGCAGACCTAGCGCCCCGTCACCCCGTTCTCATCAACAGCACAATGAACGTACGAATCCAAGTCGTTGAAGGCACCGACGGTGAAGCCGGCAGCTGCGACATCGACCGTTCCGAGCCGGAGCTCCGCGGCACCATCGTCCTACCCGGTAGAGTGGCTGAGCCCGACGCTGAAGCACGAAACAAATCCCTGGTCGGGGACTGCCTTTACCTTCTCCAAGCGGTCCACGCACGGCCGACCGCCGACCTGATGGCCCACGTCGACGCCATGGCTGAAACCGGCATGTTCCACAAGCTCTTTGTGGGTCAGCCCTACGAAGATGCGACCGACCTTCTCGGCACCGACCACTACACCCGATGTGCATCCATCGCGCGCCCGGCGTCCTCCGGGCAGTTCAAGCCGTCCGCGCCTCCCGCGCTCGCCGCGTCGACATCACCGGGCACTGGATACGACCGCGACCGGGCGCTTGAGGTGATCAGTGAGCGGTACGAACTTGCGGACGCGGCGCTGCACTTCACCCTGCCTCGCCTGTTGGCAGACACAGCCTCTCGGGCGAGAATTGCCGCCCTACGGGAAGAAGGCTGGCTCGACTGGCAGATCATGGTCATCCTGGTCAACATCGCAGGCAACTGGCGCGTGTCACAGGCAGGCATACAAATAGGCCGCGGAGATCCACGTATTGCTAGGGGAGTTGCGAGCGCTCCGGAAACGGCCGAGGGGCCTGAAGTTCCCCTCGAAGTGTTCTCGGCCGATGCGTTCGACTTACATTCAGGCATGCTGCCCGCGACCGCGGCTACACGGTGGGACCTGCACGGCCGGCAAGAAGCGCCGGGAGAGTGGGCGATGCGGGATCTCCTCACCCGCCGGTACCACTTCACCGACGATGACGTTCTGCATCAAGATCCCTTCGACCCACTACCAGCCGACATGGGTTGAACCAGTCTTAATGTCGGGGCGTCTTGATACAACGATGAGGCACCCCGTCGGTCGCGGAGTCCGGTCGGCGCTACCCCAGGAAACCTTCCGCCCGCCTAGCGTGCGGAAGGCGATCTGACTCGGTAGCAACGGCCTGCAGTCATGTCCTGGGTCCCGTCGGTGAGCACGCCCAGCGTTTCCCGCACTCCCCATCGTCGGCAGGTTCAAGTGTCACCCGCCCACTGTGGCACTGGCAGATCTGCACGCGAACGCCCCACCCAATCGACGCGGTTCCGGGATCGGGCAGGGCCAGCGTCAGGGGAGATGAATGCCCGGCCGCACGCCAAATCACCACGGCACGCCGGGCGAAACGCGACAGCCCGGTCCTTGGCTTTGTACGACAAGCGGCGGCCGACTGTCATTCGAGTCCTCAGGGGGGCGCGTCGCGGTTGACGCACCCCGAAGTCGGGCCCTAGTCGAGCTCGGCGATCGCAGAGACGACCTTGGTGCGGATGACGTCGATGTCAACGAGTAGGGCGACAAGCGTGCTGCGGACTCTTGCCTGGGAGTCGGCGGGGCCGGTGGGCGCGGCGTGGGTGAGGAAATACCCCACACCCTGCCTGCCTTCGACCCATCCCGCATTTTTGAGGACGGTCATAGCATCGCGGACCAGCGGCCCATTTTCCTTGTAGTCGTCCATCATCTGCTCCACGGTGGACATTTGCTGCCCCGGCGACCACTCGCCAGACCGGATTCTCCGTTCAATATCTGTGGCGATGACGAGGTAGCGAGGAGTGTGGGCCATTTTGCGCTCCTGTGATTGGTGACTGAGTGGACTATGTCGCTTAGTGTATCGCGCATAGTGACTGAGTGGGCGTAGTCACTCAGTGACGACGAGCGCGCGTTAGGGGATCCCGATAGGTGCCTCCGCCGCGATGGGTTTGCAATCTGGGCGTGATGGGAGATCGGCCGGCAGGATGGGCGAGCTGCGGTCGTGGACGTGTCCCAAGGGCGATCCCAAGGCGTGTCGTCAGGCGGTGATGGTCCTAGTCCGCCAGCGGAAAGCGTAAGTCGATGTCAAGAGCTGGGGAATCTCCCAGTGTGACGATGCTCGGACCGGCAGTTCGGGTGCCCCATGTGACTGTGACCTGCGCTTGCGAGTGTATTTGGGTGTTGAATGTGGCGTTGCCGCTTTCGTCGGTCGTAGCTTCCAACGTCGGGGCACCGGAGGTTGATGAGATGGACACCTTAGCCCCAGGAACCGCGGTGGTGAAACATGCGCCGCCGCTGCAGACGTCCATCTTCACGCGGACCACAACGTTCTCGGTGGCGCTTGGGTTCGCAGGTGTAGGTCGGGTTGCGGTCGAATCAACGGCGTTGAAGGCTGCCGGGGATCCTCCTGCATGTATTCCAAGCCAGGATCCGATGGCGATCGCCCGCACCAGCAGGTTGACTATGCTGTTCTAGGGTCCGGCACTATTGGTCTTGGTGCTGAAAATACCTTGGTGTTACGTCACTGTGACGTGTTTAAGTCGAGCGATTTGGTTAAACACCGCGTTCTGCAACGCATTTCGCCTCGCTCATAGTTGATATGATGTCAAGCCACGCCGAGATTGCCGGGCCCATAACGGGTTCCGGCCGGTATAGGACCTGAACGTCTCGTGCGAGATGTCCACTCCCGCCGTCGATACCAGATGACGGGGAGATCTCCCGAAATCATCCCGGGTACGCTGCCCAGCAGGCATTGTCTTTCCCGACCAGCCTCGGGGTGATGGTCGCGGCCCGGTCCCGCGGGACATTTAGCTCAATGTCGCCGACCTCGTTGGCCACCGGCTTGGCATCGTGCCAGGTGCGGGAGCTCTCGAACTCGGCGGGCGTCGATCGCGCCTTTCTCATACCCGACGTGGTCGGGTCAGTCCCGCACCTGGCAGACGATGGATCTGCAGCCCCCGCCGACGACCAGCACGACGAGAAGACGCGATCGGGCCTTGACGGTCGATGATCGCCGACCGCGCTGCGGCCCTGGATCCTTTCGATCCAGGGCCGCAGAGTTGATGGGGCTAGTTCCAGTTGCAGGCGTATCCGAAATAGCCCTGCGATTCCCAGGGGTAAACGCTGACGCGGAAGCCGGAGCACCAGCCGCGGTTGGCGTATTGCTGGGCGAACCAGCGGTGTCCGTAGGCGGCGGCGTAGTAGGCAGCTTTGAGTGGTGCGGGGAGCACAGCGGGCGGGGCGGGGACGCGGCCGTTGGCCAGTGCCGCTGTTTCGGACTTACTGAAGTAGAGGGTGCAGCGTCCGCCGCCGCAGCTGCCTACTGCTTGGAGGAGGGGGCCGGGTGCTGGGCGGGCTGCGGTCAGCGGTGCGGTGTTCGCCTGGTGGCCGGTGGCGGGCACGGCGGCGGAGGCGGCACCGATGGATCCGATGGTGAGCAGGAAGGCGACCGCTGCCAGGAGCAGCGCTCTGACCCAATGCGCGCGGGTGTCGGTGCGGGGGTTGATGGTGGGGGTAGTCGACATGACGTCTCCTTCGGTGGCAGACCGGCGGTGTGCGCGGTCTGGTGGGTGCGAGGCCGGATGTTCTGTCCCGCTGTGTATGTCGACGCGGTTATGGGTTGAGGTGTTTTGCCTGCCGGCGACCGTGTCGCCTTTCGTGTCGTGCCCGGCGGTTCATGTCAGATGGTGGTGCCGGGCCGTGCTTCAAAACAGTTCGGGGAGGGTTTGCGTTGTTGTATATGACGCCGACGGACACCAGGTCAGTCAGCACCGACGGAAGGAACTGCGATGGGCACGTGGGACAAGGCGAAGAAGGTAGGCAAGACCGGGGCCGCGATCGGCGGTTTGGCGTTCGGGGTGTACGGGTCGGCCGCTCCTCCGGTCAAGCCGAACGTGAGCGCGAGCCGGACGGGGAGTTACAGCGTGGGGCAGCGGCGCACGTCGCAGCGGGTGAACACCACCCGGCCTCGTTACACGTTGGGCGATGCGATCATCGGGAAGAAACCGCCGCGTTCCAAGAGCTGGTAACAGGCACAGCCTGCCCCCCGGGCGCACCGCGCCCGGGGGGCAGGCTGCGAGTTCGTGATAAGAACTACCCCACCTTCAGCTCACAGGGAAGTGATGCCACATGCCCCAAACAGCCACCCAGCCAAAACCGCCCGTCGACGACGCTCTCTTCAAAGCGATCTTCGGGTGCACGATCAGCGAGGCGATGGACCAGATCCTCGACCATTTTCGGCGTTTGACCTACAACAACCTCGATGAGGCGAAAGACCTCACGCAGGATGTCCTGGAGAAACTGCTCGCCTATCGTCATCCCGTCCCGAACAACGGGAGAGGGCTCATCTTCAGGATCACGATGAACCATTTCATTGATTGGAAGCGCAAGGCAAGCGCCGGCTTCCGCGACTTGGGAAGGCCTGTGGGCAACAGCGAGCTGATCAACCTCGCAGGCGTTCAAAAGTCGGTCGAGGACATCGCTGAAGGCACCTTCCTCCGCAGCCGTTTCGAGCAGGCTTGCGCGGCTTTGCCAGTCGACCAGCGCAGGATCGTCGATCTGCGCATGGACATCTCGACCGGATGCATGGACTTGATGAATGCGACCGAGATCGGACAGATCCTCGGCATGCCCCCAAGTACCGTCCGGGGCCATCTACGCAAAGCCAAGGCCTCGATGCGGGCCAGCCTCGACGACCTACTTTAAATGAATCTAGGAGACGAAATGAACGATGCTTGGAACACATTTGACGACGAACAGGCCCAACTTGAAATTCTGCGCATCCTGCTCGACGACGACGGCGGGCCGGGCCCCGACGGGGTGCGTCGACAGATGCCGTCTGCGGAGGCGATGGCGGAGGCCAAGGCGCAGATCCGAGCGAACTTGGGCATCGAGGCTCCTGGGAACCCTGAAACCGAGATCGCCGACTTGGACCTCTCCCTGGCCTTGACCCTCTGGACCGCAGAGCTGACCTTGGTCTCCTCGAACACCAGAACGGCGGGCGGCGTCGATCCGATCACCGAGACGATGTGGGAGTCCGAGATCGCCGACCCCGCATTCCTGCGAACGATAACGGGAGATGCCGACGCCGACCCGTTGATCGTCAGAATCGAAGTCGCTGCTGGGGTGATCGAAGTGACCATTCCGCTGCCCACAGCCCCTGTGCTGGCCGGAAGCCTTGCAGCGGTGTTCACCGACGCCCACGGCGCAGCGGTGTCGGTGCCGTTGGCCCTGCCGGCCGCAGCGCCGCGCCAACCGGCAAAGCTCACGGGGCGGGCTGACGTGCCCGCTGGGTTCGCCGATCAGAACATGTCACTCTCGTTCCAGACCGACTCGTCCGGGCGGAGACGATGACCGCCGACGCGCCGGAGATCGTCGGTGGGCTCGACTCCGCCGGAGACTGGAGAGGGGTGCTGGCCAGGGCCAAGGCGCTGTCGGGTGAGGGCGGGGAGACTCTGCTGGCCGCGATCTGTCTGGCGAAACTCATCATCTGCCCGCCGTCGAACGCCATGGAACGCAGCGGGGACTTCCCTCCGGGCCGCCCGCCGAAGGAGGCCGCGCGGGAAGCCGGAAGGCTTCTTCTCCAGCTCACAGAAGGTGTGTCGGGTGAGCAGGCCAAAGCGCGCCGGGTACTGGGCTACGTCAGCGCGCTCAACTCGCCCCAGAACGTCGCGACCGACGAGGCCCCGGGTGGGGAGTTGGGGCTGCGTGTCCGGCAATTGGAACAGGCGCTCGATCTCGCCGGCGAGATCGGGGATCCCCTGATCGTGGCCTACTGCCGTTACGCGTTGGGATTCTCCCGTCAGAACGTCGGGGACTATCTGAACGCGGTGAATTTCACCGCGGAAGCGGGCCGGGAGAGCCTGGAGGTCCTGCACTCCCGCGGCGTCGTGCCAGGCCGGCTCTGGTTGAACGACGCGCCCTTCTTGTCCGACTCGCCCTTCCCGACGGACGCCCACCCGCTGGCCGTGCGCCTTCACGCCGCGGTCGCGCGGAGCCTGGTCAACCGGCACCTCGACATGGCAAATCCGGCTGAGGCCAAAAAGACAGCGGTCCAGGCCCTCGGCGATCTCGTGGCCATCGGCAAAGAGCGAGACGAGTATCTGCGCCTGCTGAACGTCCTAACCAGCGCCGTTCACGCGCAGCGTGACATCCAGGGCTTCCAAGAGGTGGAGCTCGAATTGAAGGGGATAGCAGATTCCCAGCCCGCCACATCGTTGGCCTACCGGTATTGGAAGTCGGTGGCGGCCGAGAACGCAGGGAAGCTGAGCGACTTCGGGCGTGCGTACGAGCTGCAAAAAGAGCGGGTGCAGGCCAGGCTCCTGGTTGACTTCGACAGCGCGGTCGAGGTGGGCGAGGTCGACGTCGCGCTGATCCGCGGAATGGAACGGCAGTATCAAAAGTCGGAGTACCAAAACGGTCTGACGTGGATCGGGAACGTCGCGTACGAGATAGCGAGTGTGTTGATCCGCTCGGGTCGGGCGGGTGAGAACGCGGCGGTGCGTGAGGAGGCGTTGGCGCTGGTCCGGGTGGCCGAGGATGCGTGGCGGACGTTCGTGGTGAACGGTGTGCACTCGGTGCGGATGATGCGGGCGCGACTGGTGATGCTGTCCGGGGACGCGGACGCGGCCTGGGCCACGTCGGAGTTCCTGGCGGTGAACGAGCTCGCTCTCCGGCACGGCACCCGCAGCAACGCGCTGTGCGATGCGGTCCGGCTCGGGGAGGCGGGGAGTCCGGTGGTGCTTGCGCGGCTCGAGTCGAGGATCGAGGAGACCGACCCGGAGTTGTCGCCGGCGATGTACGCGAAGTATCTCGGGTGGCTCGCCGAGTGGCACCTGCGCAGACACGTCGAGTTACACGACAAGCCGGACGGCGGCGAGGCAGCCGACCGGTTGCGCCTGATGGAGGGCGCGGCGATGGCGGCGTTGGGGGTCCTGCGTCCCTCGGGGGTGAGTCTGGATCCGGCCGCGGAGGCCGCGGCGTGGCAGGCTGCTGCGGTCGCTGCGCGGACGGTCGGCGCCGGTCAGGCTGTCGAGCTCGACCGGTTGTTGGGGGTGGTGCGGTGTGCGGCGGAGGTGATGATCACGATCTCGACGGCGTACGACCGCGGGGTGACGGCGGCTCGCTTCGGCCCCTTCTTCTCACGTGCGGTGCAATTGGCGGTGGAGTTGGGTGACCACGCGTCGACAGATCTGATCATGGAAGCGGCGCGCCGGGACCGGGTCGGGCTGTTATTGGCGGAGCTGACCCGCAATCCCGACGTCGGAGATCGCAGACGGTCTGCGGCGTTGGCGATCAAGGAGAGCGGGAGTTCCGTTCCCGCGGAGCCGGACTCAAGACGTCCGGAGGGCGAGCCCGGCCCGCCGGCTCCGACGGACATTCGGACGAGGTCGGCTGCGATCGTCGTGGACCGGGAGCAGGCCGTCCGCGACGCGGAGTCGGTATTCGGCGTGCTGGGCGCCTTGTGCGATCCGCGGTTTCTCGACGACATCACAGCGGCGTTGTTGCTCCGCGGCCGGCGCACCCGGGCGCAGGCCACCGCTGTTCTGCAGTTCCTGCCGACCACGGCGCCGGCGTTAACCGCAGGCAGGGGCGAGGAAACGGTAACGGTGTACCGCCGGTTGACGTGGACCACTTCGGAGGGGGGCGAGCGGGAGTATCTGGACCAGGTCGAGGTCTCTCCGGACCTGGTTCACGCGCTTCCGGGGAGCGCCGAGAGTTTCGCCTGGCGCACGGACTTCGCCGCAGGGCTGTTGCCGGCCCCTTTGTTAGAACTGCTGGGTGCAGGCGCAGTCGGCGATCCGTTGCGTCTGTTGATAGTCCCGACGGGGTTCTTCCACGTTCCGTTTGACGCGTTGCCGTTGGCAAGCGGGCTGCATCTTATCGACCGGGCCGTGGTGAGCCTCCACGGTTCGTTGACGAGCGCGTTGTCGCTCATGGAGGCCGAAGTGGGTGCGGCGGTCACACCAGGGGTGGCGGTGTACGACACCAGGCTCGCCCATACCGGGGCGGAGCTGGCCGCGCTGATGGCCCACCTGATCGACGTCCACGAGGTGAGCGGCGCGCGGGAGCTGGCTTTGGAACTCAGGCCCGGCAGGGTTCTGCCGCCTTCCTTGCTGGCGATGGGGTTGCACGGGTCCCGCGACGACACGGGGTGGGGGCAGACCAAGACGATGCCCAACGACACCACAGTCAACGCCGCCCAGGCGCTGGGCTGGGACGCTCCGAATCTGTGCGTCATGGGCTCGTGTCACTCCTCGATCACCACCCCTGACGGTGTCGAGCTCGGCGGTTTCCCGCTCGCCCTTATGCTGGGCGGCGCGACGACCGTCATCGGAGGGTTGTATGCCATCGACGACGCCGCGACCAGTCAGATCATGATCCGGTTCTGGGAACTCCTTGCCGCCGGGACTGCCCCAATCAACGCCCTCCGGGAAGCCAAACTTCGCTGGCTCGCCGACACACCCGGCCACCGAAAACGCCCCCGGCTATGGGCGGGCCTGACCGTATACGGAGCAAGCCAACACTGAACAACAACCTCCGGCAGCTCGGCTGGTCGCGATCGACGCCGGAAGTCCTCTAACCTTGCGCTTTCATGCGAACTAGGCGATCGGGCGTGCCAGGCATAGAGGGAGGTGCTCTGACCTGTGAGAATGAGGATCTCTAAGATCCATATTCACACAAAGATTGGAGCACCTCTCCGATGCGAAATGCTACCGGTCATACCCGCTGTTGACCGTCGATGCCATAGATTCCCGGGTCGTGGCCCAGGCGGGTTTGGTGTTGCTCACTGAAACCATCAGGCAGGCAGGTCTGGACCTGGCCTTGTCGAAAGGGTTGGGTCGGTGACGGCGATCGCTGGCGGTACATGACCCGGCGAAGATCCGCCTCGATTCAGGCCTGTAGTACTAGCTGCGCCGCGCGACTGAGGCACAGTGGTCGCAGTCATAGCCCACAACCATCCAAGACTCACAGCGTGGGCATCTCATAATTGAATGGCAGGCAACGCCACTTCCTCCACGAATCGCGCACGGCATCGGCACTAGCGGCGAACCGCCCGTACCTCCACACCTCGTACAGGATGCGCCGCCGCCGCATGCTCGAGACTTCGACATTTCATCTGCCCTCTAATCTCGGTTCCAGAACTTAGATCTCACACTCAGATTGCTTGTGGACCCCCGACTCTGGGGCAGGTTCTGACTGCCGCCACTTGATCAAGCGGCTACGCCCCAAAATCGGAGGAGTCGGCAAAGTCCGCAAGGCGCTCGTGTTGAGCTGGCCGGATCATGTATCCGGTCTCATGCCATCTCACCGCGTTGGCGGTTCCACGCCAGAGCCCTGACAGAGGCGGCAGGTTCCCGATCCTGAGCAGGCGGAACACTTGTTCTGGCCTATAGTGCCTTCGGCACGCCAACCAGATCCGTCGCAGGTCTCACATGCGGTGGTTCCGCTGCAGGCTGAGCACTTCATACCGACCCCTTACGTAGAACTCTGTGTTTCCGAAGACGATATGCTCTGGACTGACTGTGATCGCCAACTGGCATCCGAGGCGTGCCGCATCCGCCGATAAGTTCGTCAGTGATCGGCCCCCGGTCCGAGACCGCGTGCGCGGTGAAGAGCGTTGAAGGCCGATGTGTCCGGCCGGCCCGGCTCCCGACCCGTACTCACGATCACACTCGCCAAGCCCTGTGTATGGGTGGCTACGCAAGATCGACGTCGGCCTGGGACCGCCGGACTGAGGTTGTCGAGCGCAGCATCATCCAGGCGCGACGCCGCCTGGCACTGCTATGCAGACCCGGAGGCGCTTGATTGTTCTGGTGTTGAAACACGTTGCTGTTACGTCACTGTGACGATATCATCTAAGACGCGTTGCCCTACAACACATCTCGCTTTGCCGATAATAGAGATTATGTCGAGTTGGGCCGAGAAGCATTGGTGGACAACGAGTATCGTGGATGTTGGTGTGTCGTTTCGCGTGTGTTCTGGTCGTGAGGCCCGCCGGGGCAGGCGTCTGTCTAGCCTTCGTTTTGTGCCTTTGCGGTGTTCGCTCGGCAGGTGCACGAGGTCGCGTCGGTGTTGTACCGCGCGTTGGCGGCCTGTGCGATGGTTTCGGCGTCCTCGTTCATACGGCCGAGCATGGTCAAGCCGAGAACACCGGCCCAGCATTCCCTT
>QXCQ01000061.1:80684-82135 GCA_003576535.1 Nakamurella silvestris
AGGCCGACATCTACGCCGTCCACTAACGGGGCAAATGTGACTGGTGGTAGTCGTTCCCGCCCGGATCTGCGCAAGATCGGGATGCAAGTGGCCTAACCCGTTTGCGAGTGGAATACGCGCCCATACTGCCTGGCATGACCAAAAAGCTCCGCTTGGCAGGGCTGACCGACTCAGAGCCTTGGAGAACACCCAAAGACTTCTCACTACTGCGATCACGACGAATCGGCCCCTGCGACGTGGGCCGCTGGGTCGTGCCCGTGTTCGGTACCAATCACGGGGCACCCCTTCTTCGCACCGGTGTCGTCTCGTGGCTCCGCCGCAGCGCGGGAGGTGAGGAAACGGAGTTCGATCTCATCGACGGCGAAGGGTCGACAACTCACTACGACCTGGCCACCAGCGGGATCACCTCCATCCGTTTCCGGGCCGGTTCGGCGGATGCACCCAGGTCCACCTCCTTCGACGCTCGCAAATGAGTGGCGGTCGCCGTCCCTGGGGGCAGTCCCCGATGCCTCAAGCCGGAGCCGCCACCGACGACTATCGTGCCCTGTCCATATACTTCAAAGGGTGACTGAACCCGTGTTGACCACATCCGATGTCGGACAAGCAATGTGGGTCATCTACCGACGACAAGCGGGTCAGAGTAGATCGGAAATCTACGGGACAATCATTCGCCTCAAACACATCCGGGCATCCGACGGTGCCTGGCAGATCGTGGCAGACATCCGAACGGAAGACGCGACCGTTCTCAGCGTCGACCTGGCAGACACCAACATCCTCACCGTCCAGGTGAACAACCGCTACCGCCGCATCACACCCCAGGGACACCCGGTGATCCACACCCCGCTCGCGGCAGACACCCGAATCGACCGGCGACCCTGACCCGACGTCCCGGAGGATCCCGGGACGGAGGCCGGGGCGCTTATCGGCCGGTGAGTTCCTCGCCGGGGCTGACGTTGCGGTTGACCTGCCCGAGGTCGACCCGGGGTGAGTTGGGCGGGTAAAATCTCCGCGACGTACAAGCACGGCGTCCTGTGTGTCACGATCCCCCTGGCCGAAACCGCCCAGCCCCGGTCGATCGCCATCGAGGTGGTCAACACCGGCGATCCGCAGTTGACCGCCACGGCCGACCCGGCCGTCACCACCGGCACCTGACCTCTCACCCCGGCCGTCGGCCCCAGACCTCTGCGCTCCCCGGCGCACCCCGACCCAGGGACCTCACCTGGGGGGTTTCGAATCGTTCGGCACGGGTACACCGGAAGATGCCCCCGCCGGTCATCACGGCAACGCCGAGGGGCAGGAAATGTGACAACGCCTGCTCAGCGCCGACCCGAACAGCCGGCGGGGGCCACACCCGTCCGGCCCTTCGGCCGACGCCAGGACCCGTGCGCCTATCGGTGCGCTGCGGCATCACCACTGGACCCGGACTGTCAACGGCGTGGTGCCCCGTCGGT
>QXCQ01000061.1:82249-83237 GCA_003576535.1 Nakamurella silvestris
TGTGCAGATCATGCTGCCCGCACCCAGCGCCGCCGCTGCGGGCGCGAACCGCGGCCACCGCCGATCGTGAGCCACATCGACCACATGGAACTGGCCGGCACGGGTGGCCGCATCCAGGGTCGGACCCTCCCCCAGCGCATTCTGCAGCGCGACCAACTTGGCCGGAAGGTCCCCGTAGGAGGCCCGCCGCATCAGGTGCCCCGAGTCGTCCAGCACCACCACGGCCGCCCCTACCGCCCCGGGAACAGCCGCCGCCGCCCCTTCCGCGACGTCTGTCAGGATCACCGCATCGTCGTAGGTACCGGCGGCTACCCGGCTACTGAGCTCCACGAGCGCTGCAGCAAGTCCTTGCGTCCCTGCGGACTGCGACTCTTCTGACATCACAATCCCTTCCATTCACGTCCGGTCGGTCCAAATCGCCCGAATACGCAACCTCGGACCTTATCCGTTGACGTACCTGAGCGTCCAGCACGCAACGGGGGGACTGCTCATCCAAGGGCCCGGTCAGTTCCGAACCGGATCGAAGGACGCAAGTAGGTCCACCTCCTTCGACACTCGCCGATGACTCATCCGCACACCTGCGACGGGCCTGAAACACCTTACGCCCACTCACCTTTCGGTGAAGGAGATGTCGACGCGCAAGGTGCCGGCACGTACGTGTCAGCGTGAGCGTCGTCGATCCAACTTGATCACACCTGTTCGAGGGTTCCTTACCGAGCCAGCCAGCCGAGGTTGAACCCCGGGACCTGTGCGTAGGGCTGGGCCATGATCCGCAATGCTCTGGTTGACGCACCCGCCAGCAGTGCGGCGGCCTTCCGGTCGTCGACGACGCTGTGCGCGGTGGTGATTAAGGCATCCAGGTGCTGGACGAGTTCACGTTGTGAGTGGACCCAGGCCAACACCATTTGCGGGTCGTGGAACGCGATGTGGGAGCCCTCGTCCCACTCGGAAGATACGAGCTCGGCGAAGCCACGGGTCCCGTGTAGAT
>QXCQ01000092.1:0-22011 GCA_003576535.1 Nakamurella silvestris
AAGGGGGCCGGCACGCCGAACGGACCACCACACCCCAAAAAGTGGGCGGCCACAGTCCACTCGCGGGAAAGGGGCGAGGGCGCCGGCCCGGCGAACGGACCGCCACACCCCAAAAAGTGAGGGGCCACAGTCCACTCGCGGGGAAAGGGGAAAGGGGCGAGAGGTGAGGGACACGGTCCACTCGCGGGGAAGAGCCGCGAAACGACAGAGCCCCCCGCACCCGAGGAACTCGGGTGCGGGGGGCTCTGTCGGTGCAGCCTTACGGATGCAGCGTGACTACTTGGCCTTCTCCAGGATGGAGACCAGACGCCAGCGCTTGGTGGCGCTGAGCGGGCGGGTCTCCATGACCAGGACGCGGTCGCCGATACCGGCGATGCCGGCCTCGTCGTGCGCCTTGACCTTGGAGGTACGACGGATGACCTTGGAGTAACGCGGGTGCTTGACCCGGTCCTCCAGGGCGACGACGATCGTCTTCTCCATCTTGTCGCTGACTACCAGACCTTCACGGACCTTGCGGTCGTTGCGCTTGGCAACTTCCTCGGCCGCTACGGCTTCAGTGTTTTCCTGCTCGCTCACGCGGCACCTTCCTTAGCGGTCTCGGGTCCGGTGGACAGACCGAGCTCACGCTCGTGCTGCACCGTGTAGATCCGAGCGATGTCGTGCTTCACGGTGCGCAGGCGACGGTTGTTGTCCATCTGGCCGGTGGCCATCTGGAAACGGAGGTTGAACAGCTCCTCCTTGGCCTCGGCCAGTCGGAGCTCCAACTCATCAGCGTTCAGCTCACGGAATTCGTTAGCGGTTGCCATCAGTTGTCACCACCCTCTCGCGTCACAATGCGGCACTTCATCGGCAATTTATGGATAGCGCGTCGCAGAGCTTCGCGCGCAATTTCCTCGGTCGGGTAGCTCATCTCGAAGAGCACACGGCCGGGCTTGATGTTGGCGACCCACCACTCGGGGGAACCCTTACCGGAGCCCATTCGGACTTCGGCCGGCTTCTTGGTGAGGGGGCGATCCGGGAAGATGTTGATCCAGATCTTGCCGCCACGCTTGATGTGCCGGGTCATGGCGATACGAGCGGACTCGATCTGCCGGTTGGTGACGTAGGCGGGCTCGAGAGCCTGGATGCCGTACTCACCAAAGGTCACCGCGGTACCACCGGAAGCCATGCCGACCCGGTTGGGACGGTGCTGCTTGCGGTGCTTCACCTTACGGGGAATGAGCATGAGACTCAGGCCTCCGTGTTCTCAGCAGCCGGAGCCGCGGCGGTGCTGTCTTCAGCAGCGGCGCGTCCGGCTTCGGTCGACGTCGGGGTGGTGCCGGAGGCACCGGAACGACGCGGACGGGCAGCGCGATCGCCACGGTCGTCCGCTCCGCGTCCACGGCCCGCGCCGGCTCCGCCACCACGCTGGGCGGCAGCAGCCTGCTCGGCCTTGTACTCGGACAGGGAACCGTGCAGGTCGCCCTTGTAGATCCAGACCTTGACGCCGATACGACCGAAGGTCGTCTTGGCCTCGAAGAATCCGTAATCGATGTCGGCACGCAGGGTGTGCAGCGGAACGCGACCCTCGCGGTAGAACTCCGCGCGGGACATTTCGGCCCCACCCAGACGTCCTGCGCAACGCACACGGATGCCCTTGACCGATCCGGACCGCAGTGCGGTCTGCATCGACTTGCGCATCGCGCGACGGAAGGAGACGCGGTTGCTCAGCTGCTCGGCCACGCCCTGGGCGACCAACTGTGCGTCGGCCTCCGGGTTGCGCACCTCGAGGATGTTGAGCTGAACCTGCTTCCCGGTCAGCTTCTCGAGCTGTCCGCGAATACGGTCCGCCTCGGCGCCACGGCGACCGATGACGATGCCCGGGCGTGCGGTGTGGATGTCCACACGCACACGGTCACGGGTGCGCTCGATCTCAACCTTCGAGATACCGGCGCGATCCATGCCCTTGGACATGAGCTTGCGGATGGCGACATCCTCGGCCACGTACTCGGCGTAAGACTTGTCGGCGTACCAGCGGGAGCTCCAGTCGGAGGAAATTCCGAGGCGGAACCCATGCGGGTTGACTTTCTGACCCACTAGGAGGCCCTCCCCTGAGTGCTCTGGGCCCCACGCGTACGGCGGGCCCGCTGGCCATCTTCGCGGCCGGCCTTGGGGGCGACGGACTCGACTTCGATGGTGATGTGGCAGGTGCGCTTCCGGATACGGAAGGCGCGACCCTGGGCACGCGGCTGGAAACGCTTGAGGGTCGGGCCCTCATCGACGAATGCGGTCGCCACAATGAGCGAGTCGCGATCCAGACCGTCGTTGTTCTCCGCGTTGGCGATGGCCGACGCGATGACCTTGGCCACCGGCTCGGCCGCGGCCTGCGGTGCGTACTTCAAAATGTTCAGCGCGTCGACGGCGGACCGGCCACGAACCAGGTCCACCACACGGCGGGCCTTCATCGGGGTCAGACGCACGAAGCGGGCCTGCGCCCGAGCGCGGGGCAGCTGCTCGGCAGCTGCTTTCTTGGCACTCATGATTATCCTCTCCGGCTACGACGGTCGTCCTTCACGTGACCCTTGAAGGTCCGTGTCGGTGCGAATTCGCCGAGCTTGTGTCCGACCATCGACTCGGTGACGAACACCGGGACGTGCTTACGGCCGTCGTGGACCGCAATCGTGTGGCCGAGCATGTCGGGGATGATGGTGGAGCGGCGCGACCAGGTCTTGATGACCGCCTTGCTCCCCTTGTCATTGGCTACATCCACCTTCTTGAGCAGGTGGTCGTCAATGAACGGGCCTTTTTTGAGACTGCGAGGCATTCTTGTTTTCCTTTCCTACTCGGTGGTTAGCGCTTCTTACCGGACTTGCGCCGGCGGCGAACGATCAACTTGTCACTGGCCTTGTTCGGGCGGCGGGTGCGGCCTTCCGGCTTACCAGCCGGGTTGACCGGGTGGCGTCCACCGGAGGTCTTACCCTCACCACCACCGTGCGGGTGGTCGACCGGGTTCATCGCGACACCACGGACGTGCGGGCGCTTGCCCTTCCAGCGCATACGGCCGGCCTTGCCCCAGTTGATGTTCGACTGCTCGGCGTTGCCGACCTCACCGAGGGTGGCGCGGCAGCGGACGTCGACCAGGCGGATCTCACCTGAAGGCATACGCAGCTGGGCGTAGGCGCCTTCCTTGGCGACGAGCTGGACGCTGGTGCCGGCGGAGCGGGCGATCTTTGCTCCACCACCCGGGCGCAGCTCGATGGCGTGGATGACCGAACCGACCGGGATGTTGCGCAGCGGAAGGTTGTTGCCAACCTTGATGTCCGCGCCGGGACCGGTTTCGATCTCCTGGCCCTGAACGAGCTTGTTCGGGGCGATGATGTAGCGCTTCTCGCCGTCCGCGAAGTGCAGCAGCGCGATACGCGCGGTGCGGTTCGGGTCGTACTCGATGTGCGCGACCTTGGCCGGCACGCCGTCCTTGTCCGCCCGACGGAAGTCGATCAGACGGTAGGCGCGCTTGTGGCCACCACCTTGGTGCCGAGCCGTGACTCGACCGTGGACGTTACGACCACCCTTGCTGTGCAGTGGGGCGATCAGCGACTTCTCTGGCGTCGAACGCGTGATCTCGGCGAAGTCCGAGACCGACGAGCCACGACGACCAGGAGTGGTCGGCTTGTACTTGCGGATACCCATGTTTTATGTGTCCAGTTCCTCTGTCCGCTATGCGCCGGTGAAGATCTCGATCGGCTTGCTCCCCGGGGAGAGCGTGACGATCGCGCGCTTGGTCGACTTGCGCTGTCCGAATCCGGCGCGGGTCCGCTTGCGCTTTCCGTTGCGGTTCAGCGTGTTCACCGAAGTCACCTTGACGTCGAAGATCTTCTCGATCGCGATCTTGATCTGAGTCTTGTTCGAGTCGGGGTGAACGATGAAGGTGTACTTGCCGGTCTCGAGCAGGCCGTAGCTCTTCTCGGAGACGACCGGGGCCAAGATGATGTCGCGAGGATTCTGCGTGTTGGTCACTTGGAGGCCTCTTTCTTGGTCGAGACGCTCTTGGCGGCAACCGCGTCGTCCTCGGTGGTCACTGCGGCACCGGCGAATTCGAGGAATTCGTTGTAGGCAGCGCGGGTGAAGACCACGTCGTCGGAACGCAGAACGTCGTAGGTGTTCAGCTGACCGGGCTCCAGCACGTGGACCTCGGGCATGTTGCGCAGGCTCAGTGCGCTGACGTCGTCATCGCGGGTGATGACCACCAGGATGTTCTTCGCCGTGGAGACGAAAGCGATCGCGGTCTTGGCATCCTTGGTCGACGGCTTCTCACCGGAGACGAGGCTGGACAGGACGTGGATGTTTCCGCCGCGGGCCCGATCGGAGAGGGCACCGCGCAGGGCGGCGGCCTTCATCTTCTTCGGGGTCCGCTGGTCGTACTTGTGCGGGGTCGGGCCGTGGGAGATGCCACCACCGACGAACTGCGGCGAACGGGTCGAGCCCTGACGGGCGCGGCCGGTTCCCTTCTGCCGGTACGGCTTCTTTCCACCACCGGAGACTTCGCCCCGGGTCTTGGTGGAGTGGGTGCCCTGACGGGCGGCCGCGAGCTGGGCGACGACGACCTGGTGCATCAGCGGGATGCTGGACTTGGCGTCGAAGATGGCGTCCGGCAGTTCAACCGAACCATCGGCCTTACCGGCCGGAGTGGTGATCGCAACGGAGGTCACGCGGCACCGCCCTTCACTGCAGACTTGATCAGAACGAGACCGTTCTTGGGGCCGGGGATGGCACCCTTGATCAGGACGAGGTTCTTGTCGGCATCGATCGCGTGGATGGTCAGGTTCTGGGTGGTCACCTTTTCGTGACCCATCCGACCGGCCATGCGCATGCCCTTGAAAACGCGACCCGGGGTGGAGCAACCACCGATGGAGCCCGGGGAGCGGTGCTTGCGGTGCACACCGTGTCCAGCGCCCAGGCCCTTGAACCCGTGACGCTTCATGACACCGGCGGTGCCCTTGCCCTTGGAGGTTCCGGTGACGTCGACCTCGACGCCGGCCTCGAAGACCTCGGAGGCGTTGAGCTCCTGGCCGACGGTGTAACCGGAGATGTCGGAGGTGCGCAGCTCGACCAGGTGGCGACGCGGCGTGGTGCCGGCCTTGGCGAAGTGGCCGGTTTCCGGCTTGTTCACCTTGCGGGGGTCGATCGCACCGAATGCGAACTGGACGGCGGTGTAGCCGTCCTTCTCCGCGGTGCGGACGGCCGTGACGACCACCGGACCAGCGGCAACGACTGTAACCGGTACTACCCGGTTAGAGGCGTCGAAGACCTGGGTCATCCCGAGCTTGTGGCCCAGAATTCCCTTGATCGAATTTGCCATGATTGAAAAACCCATCTCCCCGAGAACAACACCCGAGGGGTCGGAAGCTACTGGATGTTGACGTCCACGCTGGCCGGAAGATCGATGCGCATGAGCGCATCAACCGTCTTCGGCGTCGGGTCGAGGATGTCGATCAGCCGCTTGTGCGTACGCATCTCGAAGTGCTCGCGCGAATCCTTGTACTTGTGCGGCGAGCGGATGACGCAGTACACGTTCTTCTCCGTGGGCAGCGGCACTGGGCCGACAACACGGGCGCCCGTGCGGGTCACCGTCTCAACGATCTTACGAGCCGATGCATCGATCGCTTCGTGGTCATAGGCCTTCAGCCTGATGCGGATCTTTTGTCCCGCCACGCTTGCCGTCCCTCTCGCTTGGTCGACACCGGTAGGTGTCGTTATTGCCTGCTTGCAGTCGTTGTCCGGGCGCGCCACAGGGCGACACACACGGTCATCCGAACCAGTTGGTCCGCTGCCTCTATTAATCTGTCCGGGTCCTCCGGTCCACGCGGTCGGGCGTGTCGCCCTACTCGCTCACGCGTCTGCCCGTCGTCGACGGAGGTTTCGCGTGCGGATCCGAATGTGCTGATGGTGCGAGCACGATGGTTCCAGCTAATTCTGTTGTATCCCTCCACAGGCCGCACAGAAGCGCGGCTGACCGGAGGCAACCTGAAGAGTATGCAGCATGGCTGCCGCTCAACTCAAATCGAGTGGGTCACAGTCAGGGGCGACCGCGAGGCCCACCGCCGACGGTCGCGGGACCGAACCCGGCCCCCGCACGTTTCACCTGCGCCGACCGGCCCCCAGGCCGACGCCGTCCCGCGGTGCGGCGTCCAGGAACATCTGCCGGACCAGGGTCGGGATACGACCGCGGTTGTCCATCCAGATCCCGCGCTGGCGCGCCCAGTCCCTGATCTCGGAGGCGGAGGGCTCGTCCACCGGCTCGGCCGACGCGTCGTCACCGGCGGCACGGTCGACCCGGCCGAGCTGATCCCGGCCGAGCTGATCCCGGCCGAGGCCGTCAACGGATCGAGGCCTCACGTCCACGAGCCCGGTGCCTGATTCGACGGCTCGCGCCATGATCGGATTTCTGTTCTCGTCCTCGCTGATGACGACCCCCTGGTGTGTGGTGTTCCGGCGATCCCGACCGACGGGTCCGGCGGGTGTGCTGACAGATAGGTCACGTGCTGTTCCTGCCCGGCCCGACACCGGTCCGGCGACCCCCGTCGCGGAGCCGGCCGGCACATCGGACGATGACCGACCACTCCTTGCCTGAACCGGCGACAACGTCACGGCCGAATGGTCCGCACAGCCGCACGGGGCCGGTCCATGACCGACCCGCACATGCGCATCCCATTTCGTCGTTCCCTGGCTGCCCGTGATCCGCACCAATTGCCGATGCGAAACAGGGACAATATGAATAGCACCCGGAATTCGGGCGAATTGCACGCGCAGGAGCCTGCCTTCACTCGTTCGAGCAACCATGATCATCCGTAGTGTTGAACTACTCGTGAGTAGCTGGCAAATGGGGGGGTCGTCGCTCGCGTCGCACTGCGCCCTTCGAAACCGGTTACACCTTTCAGCTCCATATCCGAGCGACGTTGTGTACAAGCGGGTCTCGCGATGATCAAGCCTGACCTGCATCTATTCTCAAACGCAGCACACCGATCAGGCAAAAGCACGGTGCGTGACGAGACCGTCACTGACAGCAACGATTCCCACGCACGCTGCCGAAGGCTCGCCGTCCTGGAACAGAGCGGATCCTAGAACCCGACACATGAAAAGAATGCGGGCGCATCGGGCGTCCCGTCGTCGCACATCCATTCACCCGCCGGGCGCACCATCGAATGATATTCGATTAGCTGCCCCGATTTCACGCGACGGTCTGCAACATTTCGCCGGCATATCCACGGTTCGATATATCAGTTGTCACGGTCGGGTGATGATTCGTCCGATTGTGGGCAAACTTCCGGGCCGCTCGCGGGAACCTGCGCCCTGGACCGGGCACGACACAGGCGGGCATCAAAAGACCAGCGGCACAAGGGTTTTCCTTTCGCCCTCCGGGGCGTGGCCGACGACCTCGCGGCCACAGCCGGCCGGGCAGGCCGGAGACGGCCGACCCAGCGGGACGCCACGACATCGTATTCACCGGTGCGTGGAATTCCCGGGTGACGGGTCCGTCGTCAGACCCGCGGGTCCGGCAACGAGACCCAATGGCCGACACGATCCCGCCCGCGGGACTTGGCATTGTACAAACAGGTGTCCGCTGCGGCGTACAAGGTCTGCAGATCCGCGCCGTCGGTGGGTACGTGGGCGATACCGACGCTCGCGGTGATCGTCAGCGAACCGCCGTCGGGCAGCGGCATGGGGGTCCGCCGGAGGGTCGCCACGATCTGCTCGGCCCGCTGCATCCCGACCTCCGGTGAGCAGCCCGGCAGCAACACCGCCACCTCGTCCCCACCCATCCGACAGACGACATCGTCGGGGCGGGAACAGGAGTTCAGCACCGCAGCGACATGTTTGAGCGCATCGTCACCGACCAGATGACCGTGACCGTCGTTGATGTTCTTGAAGTGATCGACGTCGATCAGGATCAGCACGGTGCCACCGTCCCTGCTCGCACCGGACATCGCACTGCGCGCCGCCTCGTCGAGCACCCTGCGGGTCACCAGACCTGTCAACGGGTCGATGGCGGCCATCCGCCGCAGCTCGGCCATGAGTCGCTCCTGCCGTTCCCCCGACCGCACCAACAGAACCGTCACCGCCACGAGCGCCGTCGTCATGAAGGCCGTGCTGGTCACCGCCCCCTCGACCGACAACGACCTGATCGCCACGGCGGTGGAGGCAAGGACCGCCAGACCCGTTGTGACGTAGGCGGGTACGGCCCGGAGCTGGGAGGCGGCGTAGATGACCGGCAGACAGTAGAAGATCTGGCCGGAGGCCGAGGCGTCGGCGGTGATCAGGTCCTCGACCGTCACCAGCACTATGCCCAGCAGCGGCAGCAGGGTCCACCAGATGTCCCGGGCCCGGCCACGGGAACGGAGCGCGAGGACCGCAAGGCACAGCAACAGGACCGAGATGCCCAGCACCACGACCTCGACCCCGCGGTCCCCCGCCGGGTCCCAGATCGCGAACACGCCGGTGACCAGTCCGACGACGGCCAGGAGCCCGGCGGCCGTCCGCCCCGCGAGAACTCGATCCCTGGGCTCGAATGTCATGTCCACACCTCGTCTTTTCCGGCGGAGTCAGCTGGCGGTCAGGACCCGGTCGAGTCCCCATCATCGCGCCTGTCGGAACATGGTGATCATGACCCTCGCCACGGCGTCGATGGTTTATCACCCGCTTGGCCCAGGCACTAATATTCTCAGGACAGCGCATCGGTACTTTCATCAAGGAGATCCACACATGGCCCAGCACACGACAGTGGAACTGGTCGACGATCTGACCGGAGGCAAGGCCTCGACCACCGTCGCGTTCGGCCTCGACGGCAGCAGCTACGAGATCGATCTGAACAAGCGGAACGAAGCCGCACTGCGCAAGATCCTCACCGAGTTCGTCGGTGCCGCCCGGGAGGTCAAGGAGGGACCGGCGCCCAAGGCCACCCCCGCCCCCGCTCGCCCTCGGGCGCGGAAGGCGTCGGTGCCTGCCGAGGACCGCAAGGACAAGCTGGGCGCCATCCGGGTCTGGGCCGAGCAGAACGGCGTCCAGGTGGCCACCCGCGGCCGGATCTCGGCCGATGTGCAGAAGCAGTTCGACGACGCACAGGCAGGTCGACCGATCTTCTCCGCCGCACCCTGAAAGCCGCACCCCGAAAGCCGCACCCCGACACCCGCCGTCTGACACGCAGGACCCGAGACCGACCACCTGACGGAGCCGGCCGCTCCCTGAGAACCGTTCGCGGACCTCGGCCCTCGCGGGTCCCACGGGAGCCGACGCGCGAGGGCCGAGCCGCCGCACCACCACGACGTACCCAGCGATCAAGTGCCCACCTGCACAAACCGCTGCGAGCGGCGAGGCGGCACCGATAGTGCCCACCTGCATAAACCGCTGCGAGCGGCGAGGCGGCACCGATATCATCGGCAGATGTTGATCGGGATCCTGGGCACCACCACCGCAGCCCGGGACGGTGCCACGGTGAACCTGGGTGCCCGGAAGACCCGAACCCTCCTCGCCGCCCTCGCCCTGACCCCCGGCCGGCCGGTCCCGGTCGACCGCATCGTCGACACCCTGTGGGGCGTGGCACCGCCGGTGTCCGCCCGGGCCACCGTGCACACCTATGTCGCCGACCTCCGTCGTTCCCTCGAGCCGGGACGGATCCGGCGGTCGCCGGCCACGGTGGTGGTGACCGAAGAACTGGGTTACTCCCTCACCCTGCCCCGAGAGGCGTTCGACAGCTGTCGATTCGAGGACGCGGTCGCGTCAGCGGGCCAGGTCCTGGCCGCCCGGCTCGACCTGTCCCGGCCGGTGGCGGATCCGGCGGACGGCGGCGAGATCACCGCGGTGATCGAGACTCTGGACACGGCCCTCGGTCTCTGGCGCGGACAGGCCTACGCCGATCTGGGCGACATCGACACCGCCGTGGCCGAACGGACACGTCTGGACGAGCTACGCCTCGCAGCCGGGATCGGCCTGTCCGTCGGCCGCCTGGCCCTGGGGGATCACGTGGCCGCTGCCGCGGATCTGGACCGGATGACGGCGGAACATCCGTTGCACGAACAGATCTGGATGTTGCGGGCCCTGGCCCTGGTCAGGTCGGGCCGCCAGGCGGACGCCCTGGCCGTCATCCGCACGCTGCGCCGGACACTGTCCGATCAACTCGGCATCGATCCGAATGCCGCCGTGGGACGGTTGCAGCAGGCGATCCTGGACCAGGACCCCGGGTTGATGTTCGACAGTCGGCGGACCGGGAACCCCGCCGCCATACCGGTATCGCCACCGCCGCCGATCGGCCGGGTACCGCATGAACAGGCCGGGCACCCAGGGCTGATCGGACGGGACACCGAGTTCACGGTCCTGACCGCGGGCCTGGACGGCGCCCAGGCCGGGCACCCGCAGCTGGTGGTGATCAGCGGCGAGGCCGGGTCCGGCAAGAGCCGGCTCGTCCGGGAGCTGGGCCGGGCGGCCGGATCGCGGGGGTTCGCCGTGCTGACCGGTCGGGCCCATCGCAGCGGCGGCAGCCCGGACCTGTGGCCCTGGCTCCCCGTGCGGGAGGGGCTGGGCCGGATCAACGGCGAGGACACCGGTGCAGCAGAACCGGCGGTGGACACCACGGACCGGTTCCGGACCTGGGCCAGGGCCCGGCTCGACGTCGAGGCAGCGGCCGCCCGCCGCCCGGTGCTGATCCTGTTGGAGGACCTGCAGTGGGCCGATCCGGCCACCCATGAGCTGCTGACCCACCTGGTCGAGCACCTGCACATCGGGCGGGTGATGCTGGTGCTGATCCATCGCGACAGCAGCGCCGACCTCGGGCCCGAACTCGCCGAGGCGCTCGCGCGGGCCCACGCCACCCGGGTGGAACTGCGCGGACTCGACGAGCAGGCAGTCGGGGCGCTGGCGACCGCCGTGGCCGGTCGCGCCTTCACCAGCGCGGAGGTCGGCCACCTGCATCGGCGCACCCACGGCAATCCCGGTTACGTCACCGAGCTGTCCCGGGCCCCCGAGCCGGTGACCACGGCTCTGCCGACCTCGGTCGTCGACCTGGTGAGGCGTCGGATCGCGGAGCTGCCGCCGGCGACCGGGGCCCTGTTGCTGTGCGCGAGCGTCATCGACCACACCTTCGATCTCGATCTGCTGGCCTTCGCCGCCGGGCTGGACCTCGACCGCACCCTTGAACTGCTGGAACCCGCCCGGCGGACCGGTGTCCTGCTCGACGGCCGGCACGACCAGTTCAGCTTCTCCCATGTGCTGGTGTGGGAGGCCGTGCTCGCCTCGGTCGATCAGGTGGCCCGGACCCGGTGGCATGCCGCCGTCGCCCGCGGCATCGAGGAGGTCGGTGGCCTCCGCACCCGGGACCAGTGCGTCGCCTTGGCCCATCACTACCTGCAGGCCGGATATCCGTTCGCCGCCGAGGGCTGGCGGGCCGTCGAGCGGGCGGCCGCAGTGATCGCCGTGCTGACGGGTGACGGAGCCGAGGCCGGCCTGCTTGCCGACGCCCTGGAACTGCAACGTCAGGACCGGACGGCCTCCGACCGCGAACGGTACGACCTCCTGATCCGGCGGAGCGCCGCCTGCCGCGCCGCCCAGGACACCGACGGCGCTATCGCCTGCCGCCAGGAGGCGGGGATGCTCGCGCGGCGGATGGCCGAGGCGGCCGTTCCGCTGGGTACCGTCGTGTCAGACAACTGAGCGTCGGTCCTCCGATTCGATGGCCACCGGCCCCGGCCGGTTGAGCAGCGTGGTCAGCACCATCGTCGACTCGGTGTTGTGCACCAGTGGCGAGGCCCGGAGCTGTTCCAGGACACGTTCGAAATCGCCGACGCTGGTCGATCTGATCCGCACCAGCACGTCCCAGGCACCGGACACGGTGTGGGCCTCCACGATCTCCGGGATGAGCGAGAACGCCGCACGGCTGGCGGCCGGGCTGACGCTGCGCCGGAAGCGGACGTGGACGAACCCCTCCGTCCGGTAGCCCAGCAGACGGGGGTTGACCAGGGCGGTGAAGGCCGTGACGACCCCGGACTTGACCAGCCGGTCGAACCGGCGTTTGACGGCCGAGGAGGACAAGGCGACCCGCTCGCTCAGGCTCTGGAAACTGATCCGGCCGTCCTCGACCAGACACGTAACGATATGTCGGTCGATGCTGTCGATTTGCATGTTTCCACCTTCATCGGTGCATCTGACGATGCTTGTGGCCACTGCTGTGCCCTCCTACCGTAAATGACATGACCTCGACCTTGGCCGTGACCGCCGACAGCACCCACTCCCCCACCACCCGGCGCTACCTCATGTGCCGCCCGACCCACTTCGAGGTGGCCTACTCGATCAATCCCTGGATGGACGTCGCGGTCCCGGTGGACCGTGAGCTCGCCGAACGGCAGTGGGAGTCCCTGGTGGCGACCTACCGGGCCCTCGGTCACACGGTGGACATCATCGAGGGGGTCCCGGGTCTGCCGGACATGGTCTTCGCCGCGAACTCCGCCGCGGTGGTCGGGGGAAAGGTGTTCGCTGCCAACATGCACTCCCCCGAGCGCCGGGGCGAGCAGGCACCGTACCGGCAGTGGTTCGCCGAACACTTCACCGAGGTCCACCTCCCGCTCGCCGGCAGCGAAGGGCAGGGGGATTTCACCTGGACCGGGTCACGGCTGCTCGCCGGCACCGGGTACCGCACGGACCCTGAGGCCCATGCAGAGGCCGCCGCCCGTCTCGAGGTGCCCGTGGTCGGCCTGGAACTCACCGACCCCCGCTTCTACCATCTGGACACGGCGCTGTTCGTCCTCGGACACGAGCAGATCGCCTACTACCCGCAGGCCTTCTCCGACCGTTCGCGCGCGGTGCTCGAGCGGCTCTACCCCGATGCCGTCCTCGCCACCACGGCCGATGCGCTGTGCCTGGGACTGAACGCCGTCAGCGACGGGGCGACCGTCGTGATCGCGCCGGAGGCCACCGACCTGATCGCCCAGTTGCACGCCCGCGGCTACCGCACCATCGGGCTCGATCTCTCCGAACTGCTCAAGGCCGGCGGCGGCGCGAAGTGCTGCACCCTGGAGATCCACCCCTGACGGGCTGATCACCGGATGAGCCCGGAGCTCCGCCCGATCGCCACGGCCGCCGTCCGGCTGTCGACCGCCAGCTTGCTGAAGACCTGCACGAGATGCGATTTGACCGTCGCCTCGGTGATGAACAGCTCGACCGCGATCATGTGGTTGCTCCGACCCGCAGCCACCATCTGCAGGATCTCGGTCTCCCGTGGGGTGAGAGCCCGGCCGGGCACCCGCACCCGGGACACCAGGCGGGTGGCCACCGTCGGGGCCAGGGCGGCCTCCCCCGCCGCCGAACCCCTGATCGCCGCGATCAGTTCGGCCGGTTCGGTGTCCTTGAGGAGGTAGCCGGTGGCCCCGGCCTCGATGGCCGGGAGGATGTCCGCGTCGGAATCGTAGGTGGTCAGGATCAGCACCCGGGGGACCGGTCCACCAGCGGGTGGGGCGATCTGGGACACCAGGCGGGTGGCTGCGGCTCCGTCCATGCCCGGGCCGAGCTGCAGGTCCATCAGCACCAGGTCCACTGCGACGGTGCGGAGCAGATCGATGGCTTCTTCTCCGCTGCCCGCCTCGCCGACCACGGTGATCCACGGATCCGGTTCGAGGGTGGCCCGCAGTCCGCGGCGGACGATCGGGTGGTCGTCCACGATCAGCACCCGGATCTGGACGGTCACCGGTGCCCTCCGGCCGGAACGGTCCAGGGCGGCCCGGTGTCGGCAGGCTCGGTGTCGGCAGGCTCGTTGTCGACAGGAGCCGGCGGGGCGGTCGACAGTGGTCCGGCTGAACCAGCAGCGTTCGCCCGCCCGAGCGGAAGGGTGGCGCCGATCGCCGTACCGCTGCTCCCCGGCGGGTTCTCGGCCGCCCCGGCACCGGTCCCGGTGCCCCTTCTGCGTGTTTCGACCGTCAGGGTGCCGCCGAGTTCCTCGATCCGGCTGCGCATGGCACTCAGCCCGAGACCCGTGCCTGCCGTGGCGGACGGGGTGGGATCCGCCGGATCGAATCCACGGCCGTCGTCCACCACATCGAGGGTGACGGTGTCGGGCTGGAAGGTCAGCGTCATCGCCACCCGCCGGGCCCCGGCGTGCACCACCACGTTCGACAGGGCCTCCTGGGCGATCCGCAGCAGAGGTACCGCAATGGCGTTGGGCAGATGCACAGTGTCCCCGTCAACGGTCAGGCTGGTGACCAGACCGAGCTGGTCGGCCGTCCCCAGCAGACGGTGCAGAGCCTCGGTGAGCGGCTCCCCTGCATCGGAAGCGCCCTCGGGTCCCTCGCCGCCCTCGACCTGCACCATCGAGCGGGTCTGGGCCAGAGCCGCACCGGCGGCGTCCATGGCTGCCCGCACCTGGCGACGGACCGGGTCGGGCAGCGGGTCAGGGGTGCGGTCCACCGCACGCAGGAGCAGCAGGATGCTGGTGACACTCTGGGCGACGGTGTCGTGCAGTTCCCTGGCCAGTCGTGCTCTTTCGTCGAGCACACCGGCCCGGCGTTCGGTGGCGGCCAGCTGCTCCTGGGCGGTGGCAAGGGTGGCCAGCAGTCTGCTCCGTTCCTCTGCCTCCCGGCGGAGTCGTTGGTAGACAACGGTGATCACCACCGCAACGGCCGTACCGATGGTCGGCCCGATGACGGCAGCGGCCTCCCACCGCCCCCGGTGCAGGGCGACCGCCAGGATCGATCCGGCGGTCAGCACCATGACGGCCGGGACGGCGATCCGGGTGGCCGTCATCTCCAGGAAGAGCAGCACCAGCGGGAAGACGACCCAGACGAAGTTCTCCGACAGGACGATCAGTCCGATCCATCCGGCGGTGAGCACGACGAGCCACCCGAGCCCGATCCACCGCCGGGGAACCCGTCGGGCGAGCAGCATCCCGACGACGTACCAGGCGAGCACCGCTGCGGTGCCGGTCAGCACCGGGAGAGACCGGACCCCGTCGGAGAGACTGCGGACGGCACCGACGAGCACCAGGACCACCAGCAGCACATGCTGAGCACGTCGCAGGAGGTCACGGGCAACGGGATGCGGAGAGGACAGGCTCATGACCCGACCCACCCTAGCCCCGGTCCGCACCGGAGGCCTCCAACTTTCGATGGGGATCGGGCTCCCCCGTTCCGGCCCGGAACCCCAGCCTCGCGGGCGATGTGGTGGCGGTGCCCACGGCCGAGCATGGATCGTATGTTCATCGCCTTCCGAGATCTGCGGTACGCCACCGGCAGATTCGCCCTCGTCGGTTCCGTCATCACCTTGATGTCCTTGTTGGTCGTCCTGCTGTCCGGGCTGACCGCCGGACTCTCCGCCGCCAGTGTCTCCGCGGTCTCGGCCCTGCCGGTCGGTTCCGTGACCTTCGAGCAACCGGCGGACGGCAGCGAGATCGACTTCGCCACCAGTTCGCTGCCCGTCGACACCGTCGCCAGGGCGCGTGCCCTCCCCGAGGTGACATCGGTTCACCCGCTGGGGATCTCCACCGGCCGGGTCACGAAGGACGGACGGACCTCGGCGGCCACGTTCATCGGCACCGACACCGCCCTGTTGCCGGAATTCCGGTCGGGAACAGCTCCCGGGCCGGGCGAGGTCGCCCCCACCGCCGGCCTTGCCGCCGAACTGGGGGTGACGACCGGCGACCGGTTGACGGTGGGCGCTCTGGCCCTGACGGTTTCCGGTGTCACCCTCGACACCTCCTTCAGCCATCTGCCGGTGCTGTACACCGGCATCGCCGACTGGCAGCAACTGGCGCACACCTCGACCATCACGGCGCTGGGTGTGGACACCTCCGACAGGGCCGCGGTGGACCAGGCCCTCGGCACCCGGACCACCTCCCGCGAGGACGCCTTCGCCGGGGTCGGCGGGTACACCTCCGAGCAGAACTCCCTCGATGCCATGCGTTGGTTGTTGATCGGGATCTCGGCGCTGGTGGTCGGCAGCTTCTTCACCGTCTGGACCATTCAACGCCGTCACGACCTCGCGGTGGTGCGGGCCATCGGAGGCACCCCCGGCTACCTGTTGCGTGATGCCCTCGGCCAGGCCGCGATCGTCCTGCTCGTCGGCGCCGCTCTCGGCGCGGTGGCGGCGATCGGACTCGGTGCCCTCGCCGACGGGGTCGTGCCTTTCGCCCTGACCGTCGGCGCGGTCGCGCAACCACTGTTGATCATGTTCGGTCTCGGGCTGGTCGGCGCTGCTGTCGCCGTCCGCACCGTCGCCACCGTCGACCCCCTCACCGCCCTCGGAGCATCCTGATGAGCCTGAACCTGCATTCGGTCCGCGTCACCTTCCCAGACGGGGACCATCGGATCACCGCCCTCGACGACGTCACGGTCACGGTGCGGGCCGGGGAGATGATGCTGGTGACCGGCCCTTCCGGGTCGGGCAAGTCGACGCTGCTGGCCGTGGCCGGGGCGCTGACCGAGGCCGGGTCCGGGACCGTCAGCGTCGCCGGCACACCGCTCGCCGGCCTCGGCCGTTCCCAGCGTGACCGGCTGCGACGGACCAGGATCGGCTTCGTCTTCCAGCAGGCGAATCTGCTGCCGTCCTTGACGGTCACCGATCAGCTGCTCCTGATCGGTCACATCAACGGGGAGCGACCGGCGGCGTCGCGGGACCGGGCACGGGAACTGCTCGCCCGGGTGGGACTGACCGCCAAGGAAGGCAGGCGGCCGCATCAGCTGTCGGGGGGTGAACGCCAGCGGGTGGGGATCGCCCGAGCGCTGATGGGACGGCCGGCGCTGCTGCTGGTCGACGAGCCGACCTCGGCCCTGGACCATGAACGCGGGCTGCAGGTGATGACGATGCTGGCGGAGGTGACCGCCGAACAGCGCACCGCCACCGTGGTCGTCACCCACGACCTGCAGTACCTGCCGCTGGCGGATCGCGTGGCTCGGATGCAGGACGGCCGGCTGACCGTGGAGGACCCTTCACGCGCGGTGGGACGTGCGCAGATGTGAACGCTCCCCACTGCGCATGTCCCACCGCAGGACGGAAATTACCCGCGCGGTCGGTGCGCGGCGACCATCGGGCACTCGAACGGGTCCCGGTCGCGCAGACCGACCCGGTTCAGGTAGCGCACGACGATCCCGTAGGAGCGCAACAGTCCGGTCTCGGTGTACACGACCCCACGCTCGGCGCAGAACGGACGGACCGTCAGTTGCGCCCGCCGCAGGGTCGGCCGCGGCATGGACGGGAACAGGTGGTGCTCGATCTGGTAGTTCAGGCCTCCCATCAGGAAGGTGACGAACCGGGAGCCGTTGATGTTGCGGGACATGAGCACCTGGCGGCGCAGGAAGTCCACCCGCGCGTTCTCCGGCAGGATCGGCATGCCCTTGTGGTTGGGCGCGAACGAGCAGCCCATGTAGACGCCGACCACCGCCATCTGCACCCCGAGGAAGGCCACCGCCAGGCCCAGGGGCAGGAACAGGAACAGCACCGTCAGATAGGCGGCGAACCGGCCGATGAGGAAGGTGAGCTCCAAGGACCGGCGCTTGACCGGTCCCCGCGCCAGCAGCGTCTGGAAGCTCTGGAAGTGCAGGTTCATCCCCTCGAGCAGCAGGATCGGGAAGAACCACCAGCCCTGATGACGGCTCAACCAGCCCACCGGCCCCGGCCGGTCCGAAATCGCATCCGGGTGGAAGCGGACGACGGTCGGCTCGATGTCCGGGTCCTTGCCGGTCTGGTTGGGAGCGGCGTGGTGCCGGCTGTGCTTCTGGGTCCACCAAGCGGTGCTCATCCCGCAGAACACCCCGGCGACCACCGCGGCCAACAGGTCGTTCCGCCGTCCCGAGGTGAAGACCTGTCGGTGGGCCGCGTCGTGGCTCAGGAAGGCCGCCTGGGTCAGGACCAGGCCGAAGGCGGCCGCGACCAGGAGCAGCAACCAGGACGGCCCCAGCAGGAAGAAGCCGAACCACACCCCGGTGAAAGCGGCGAGCAGGACCACCACCTTGACGAAGTAGTAGAGGTACCGCCGCCGCATCAGCTGGTGGGCCTTGATCTGCTCGAGCAGGTCGGCGTAGTCGGTGGCCGGCCGGCGCGCGGCAGCGCGGGGGCCCGCCGGGAGGGTCGTCGTCATCGGTGTGTCCAGCCGTCGTGTGATGCGGTGCGCATCTGGGCGGCGAGTCGGTACTCGTGGTGCAGCGGCGTGAGCGGCGGCACCGGCCCCAGGGCCGGCTGTTGGATCAGCACTTTCGATGGTACGGGTATTTCGCCGACAAGGACGGTTCGGCGGATCAGAGCCCCTTCGAACGGACCTCGTGGCCCGGACCGGTCGGCCCATCCTGCTCGGGTGACGTCGATCGCTGCCGGGCCCGCCGGACCGCATCCGCGACGACCTCCCTGGCCACCTCGGCCACCTTGGCCTGGTGCGCCTGGCTGAGCTGGCGCAGCCGGTCGAAGGCCTCGGCCGAGGTGCATCCGCTGCGGCTGCGCAGGATGCCGATCGCCTGGTCGATCAGCGGGCGGCTGTCCAGCGCCTTCTGCAGGTTCCGGGCCAGTCGTCGGGCGCGGGCCAGGATCTGCGCGTTGTGCACGGAGATGGCCGCCGGCAGGGCGAACAGCTCCCCGATCGTCTCCGCCCGCTCGTCGAAGGCGTCCTTGGTGCGCGCGTAGAGGGACATCGTCCCGACGACCGCCTCGGGTGTGACAAGGGGCAGGGACAGCACGCTGTGCACTCCCAACCGGCTCACCCGCGGACCGTAGCGGGGCCACCGGGCGTCGCCGCCCAAGGAACCCGACCTCATCACCCGCCCCTGCTCGGCCGCGCTGATCCCAGGCCCTTCCCCGATCGCAGCCTCGACGGCGTCGATCTCGTCGACGAGATCGGCGCTGCGGACGACCACCGCAGATCGCCCCGTCTCCTGGACGGTCAGTCCTGCCCATTCCGCGCCCGGAATCGCGGTGACGGCCATGGTGGCCACCTGGACGAGCAGATCGCCGAGATCGAACCGGTCCGCCGACAGCTGGGACAACTCGTTCAGGCTCGCCGCCAGATCGAGGTCCTCCGCCGTGGGCTCGCCGCCGACCGGGCGGACGGGATCGGCACCAGGGATGTTGGCCACCTGACCTCCTCACGCCGAGCCGTCATCGACCGTCTCCGCCCAGAATAACCAGCCGCCGAACCGGGGCAACCAGCGTGTTCGGCGACCGTCGGCCACGCACGACCCCGTCGGGCGAACCGAGTTCGGCCGCCACCCGGGTCATGTTGGAGGGAACGTGGATGGTTCCACATCACGACGTAATCCAATCGATTGATATCCATCCGAATAATTACCTTCCAACGGGTCATTTTTGAGGACCTGGCCGCCATTCACTTCCCGGCTTCGCCACCTGTCGGATACCAGGTCGGAGCTGGTGACAGCCCTTGCCAGGGAACCTTTTCGGAGAGATCGGTAACTTTTAGGTGTTGAGCCATCACCCCTAGTAACGACTGTATTAAGGTGACCGAAGGCAGTGGTCCGAAACGGCGGGGGAATGCGCCGCCAGCGCCGGCCCGGGCATTTCCGGTGGCGCCACATCAGTAGAAATGATGGAACACGGATGAGAAGCTTCACCTGGGTCGCACTGCTGACGTCATTCGCCGGCACCGCTGCGGTCGCCGTTCTCTACGGCTCGGCGACCGTCCCGGGCGACAACTCCGGCCACCCGAACGGATGCGGGACCCACCTGTTCCGCGGGACCTCGGGACTCTTCGACGCCCGCTGCGACCCGGCGGTCTACGAACCCGGCCGGTCCATCGCCATCGTCTCCGGGGTCGTCGCCCTGCTGCTCGCGGTCGCGATGGTGGTCATGCTGGTGCTCGGCCGTCGCCGGCGGACCGGCGATTGGACCCTTCCGCCGATCGCGCAGGCGGACGACCCACGTGAGCTGCGGATACCGGAGCCGATCTGGAACATTGCCATCGTCGACGCGGTCAACGAGGCGAAACTCGATCTCGCGGCCGGGCGGCGGGCCATCGGCACCCACGATCTGCTGCACCAGGAGGCGACCCGACTGAGTGAGCACACCGTGCTGTCCACCGATCCCGCCCTGTTCGCCTCCCTCTCCTACGCCCAGCGACTGCCCGTGCTCGAAGCCGAGCTGGAGTTGTGGGTGGCCCTGGTCGGCACCCTCGCCTATTGGGGGGACCAGGACACCGACCGTTGGTGGACCGAGCACATCACCAGGTTCGGCAGCGTCCCGCCGATCAACGGCTCACCCGTGGCCATCGGCTCCCTCGCCGCGCCTGCGGTGATGGCCCTGTACGCAGGTGGCACCGCCGCCGTTGCAGCGGGCCGGTGGGAGCTGGTCGCCGAGCTGATCACCGGTTTCGCGGTTCGGGGGCCCTTCTCCGAGACCGACGCGCCCGTCGCGTCCACCTTCGGGCCCGCCCACGTGTACGCCGGGAGTGTCTGGCCCAGCAGGGATCTCGCCCGACATGTCGCGCCGGTGCTGGCGCAGACGATCGGCCTGAGCATCGAGGCGGTCAACGAGGCCTGGGAACGGTTCGAGTACCTCATGTACGTCACCAACACGCACCGCCTGAAACAGGATCTGCCCTGCTACCTGGCCCGCCCGTGCCCGTACCTGCGGATCACCGACAACCGGGCGGTCGACCGACGGAAGATGACACCGCACCCGCGCGCCTACTTCACCACCGGACCCGAGCCCATCATCACCATCCTGCTGTCCCACGGGCTCTTCCGCGGTGACCGCCGGATGGCCCTGCTGGCGATGGACACCGCGGACAGCGTCATCTCCGAACAGGTCATCCGGTCCGAGATGGCCACGGCCGGTTCGGGTACCGGCTACTACGCGCACTCCGAGCGTCGGTATCCGTTGATCTCGGAGGCGCGCTGAGTTCGAGATCCCTGGCCCGCCGCGCGGGTACCCCGGCGTACAGGCCGTCCGGGGCGCAGTCGGTGGTCACGACCGCTCCGGCCGCGATCACACATCCGGAACCGATCGTCACCCCCGGCAGCACCGTCGCGCCGGCCCCGATCCAGACCCCTTCACCGACGGTGATCGGACCGTGAACCGGTGCGCCCGCCCGCGCGGCGCTGGGGCCCAGTTCGTGGGAGCTCGTCACCAGGCTGACGTTCATCGCGATCGCGCAGGAGCGTCCGATGGTGATCCGGTCGGTGGTGTCGAGGAAACAGCGGTAGCTGACGAAGGTTCCGCGACCGACGGTCAGCCTGGTGTCGCTGACGATCGTCCCCGGTGCCAGATGGCACTGCTCGAGCGTGCACCCGAACAGGTTCAGCACCCGCCACCGCGACCAGGACGGGATCATCATCGATCCGGCGACCTTCGTCAGCGTCAGGTCCCGCCAGAACCGGGGGAACACCCGGCGCGCGAACCTGCGCGCACGGCCCACCGCACCCTTCCCGCTCGCCGCGGTCATCGCGCCGAGGTGCGCACCCGGGAGGCCACCTCGAGGGCGCGCGTGTCCCCGTCGGCCGTGTCGATCCTCGAACGCTTGGCGATCTCCACCGGCTCGTCGGTATCGAGCCGGCCGCGGTCCACCGAGTCCTCGTAGTAGGCATAGCCGTACTGGTAGGCGTAGGCATCCGCGCCGCGGGTCGGCACCATGTTCAGGACCGCACCGATCAGCCGGGCGTCAACCGTCGTCAGCGCGCTCGCGGCAGCCTTCACCTGGCTGCGGCTCGTCTTTCCGTGCCGCACCACCAGGAGTGCACCGTCCGCGCGCGCGGCGATGACGGCGGCGTCGGTCACCGGCAACAGGGGCGGGGAGTCGATGATCACCAGGTCGAAGACGTTCAGCAAGGACTGGAGCACCTCGTCCATCGCCTTGGAGCCGAGCAGTTCCGACGGATTCGGCGGGATCGCGCCGCTGGTCAGCACGGTGAGACCGCCGCGCCCCCAGGTCTGCAGGACATCCTGCAGCTGGACCTGGCCGGCGAGCACGTTCGTCAACCCGACCGAACCCTCCAGACCCAGGTAGTCGGCGACACGGGGACGACGCAGATCGGCCTCCAGCAGCAGCACCTTGCGGCCGGCCTC
>QXCQ01000092.1:22022-79858 GCA_003576535.1 Nakamurella silvestris
GTGATCGCCAGGTTGGTCGAGGTGCTCGACTTGCCCTCGTCCGGGATCGCCGAGGTGACGACGACGACCCGCGGCGGCTGGTCGACATCCACGAACTGCAGGTTCGTCCGGAGCTGCCGGAAGGACTCCGCCCGGTTGGATTTCGCACTGCTGTCGATGATCAGCGGCGACTTCCTGGCCGATTCGTCGAAGCCGATGACGCCGATGACCGGGGTCCCCGCCGCCTCCTGGAGGGTGTCGACATTACGCACGCTGGTGTCCATGAACTCCCGGAGCAGCGCGGCACCGATGCCGATCGCCAACCCGATGAGTGCGGCCAGGGTCATGTTGAAGAACGGCTGAGGTGACACCTGCGCCGAGTTCAGCGTGGGCCCGGAGACCACTTCGAGCCGAACCGGGGCAAGGCCACCGGCGGCGGGTTTCTCCATGGCCGATACGAGGTCGACGAACTGGGTCGAGATGGAGGTGGCGATCTGCAGTCCGCGGGAGGGAATGCTGTCGGTCACCTTGACCGTCATGATCACCGTGTTCAGGTCACCGCTGGCCGAGATCCGCGAGGACACCTGCGCCGGGGTGAGGTTCAGGCCGGTATCGGCGATGAGCATCTCGGCCAGACGCTGGCTGCTCGCCAGCTGGACGTAGGAGTTCACCCGCTTCTGCCCGAAGGTGTCCCCCTGCAGAGCACTCGTCTCCGAAGGGGTCTGCACGAAGAAAGTGACCGAGCTCTGGTACATCGGAGGGGTGCGCAGGGTGACGAAGATACCGCCGCCGATGGCCAGGAAGAAGCAGACGGCCACCAGCCACCAACTTCTCCGCAGAGCTCTCAGATAGCTTTGCAATTCCATGAACTTCCCTCACTTTCTACCACTGGTGCACTGCACTGCGATGAACTGAAACGTCTTGGTAATGAATCACTGTCGCCGCCCGTGCGACTGCGGTCCGAGGCCCTACCCACGGCGACCGATCCGATGTCGGCCGGTCGGCTCACCCTCGGCCTGCGGCGACGGTGTCACGACCTCCGGCTCCTCGCGGGGCAGACGCCCCAGGGTGAGCACCATCGCCGCCACCTGGCCGAGCAGCAGCGCCACCGGCGGCCAGGACAGCAGGGACACCGTGGACCCGGAGACCAGCAGGAACACCCACATGGCCAGGGGCGCGCGGCTCTCGTCCCGCCCGACCTCGCGGATCCCCCGGCTCAGGACCTTCAGGCAGATCAAGGCCGCGAGGATCAACGCCGGAAGACCGTACTGCAGCCCGAACAGCAGATAGGCGTTGTCCACACTGGGCGAGAGATCGATCACCCCGAACCTGGAGTCGACCATCAGGAGCCCCTGGGGCAGGCGGCCTGGTCCGTGACCGAACGGGTTCGCCAACAGTTCGGCGCTGCCCACGTTGAGCAGCGCGAAACGGTACTGGGTACTGGTTTCCGTCTCGTCGATGCCGCCGACGTAGTCCGTGCCGTCCAACGACACCATGATCGCGAAGAAGGCCCCGAGCATCGCCAGCAGCAGGACGAAACGCCTACCGGTCCGGCTGGTGAAACGGGTGGAGAGGAACACGACCAGCACCGCAAGCACCAGGGCGAGGATCGGACCTCGACTGCCCGAGATCCACAACCCCCAGGCCAGCGGAAGCACGATGTACCAACAGGTCCGGACCGAGGTCGCCGTGTACAACCACCACAACAACCCGACCGCGCAGAACAGCCCGAAGATGATCGGGTGCGGGAAGAAGGCCTGGGAGCGGAGCCCGCCGTTGCGCGCCGCCTCGTGGAACAGGCCCGTTTCCGGACCGAAGATGAAGGAGCCGCTCAGCCATTCGACGGAGGCCAGCGCCACCGCCACCAGGGTCAACGTGGTCCAGGAGTTGCGCAGATCCTGACCGGTGACCAGGCCGGTGACCAGGGCGCGCGCGGTGACGAACCCGGCCAGCATCACCCCGGCAACCAGTCTGAACACGTTCGACAACGCTCCGATGGCCGCCGAACTGACCAGGAGATCGATCAGGACGTAGACGAGGAGGACGACGACCAGAACGTAGAAGGTCCGGACATCGGAGGCACCGCGGCTCCGCGGGGCGTCGGTGGCGGCCCGCAGGCGCGCCAGGGTGGCGATCCGTCCCCGCGGGCTCGGCAGCACACCGGTGGCCCGCATCCCGAACACCGCGGCAGCCAGGAACAACGGTTCCACCGTGAGCGGCCCGAGCCTGATGTTCATCATCGGCAGGCACAACGACGAGATGGCGAGCACCCAGATGACCACCACCCGCGGCGACGCCAGCAGGGCGGCGAGGAAGAGGGCAGCGCCCGTGGCTAGTCCGATCATCCGGCATCCCGTCGGCCGGCCGCGCCCGCCACCGATGTGCTGTTGGTCGGCCCGACGACTGCGGCCCACTCGCTCCTGGCCCGGTCCCGGGCGGAGGCCAACGCTGCCGCCCGATCCGCCGACGGGACCGCCGTGGCCCGTTCGACCGCCGCGCGCCAGTCCTCGCCGCGCACCACACCCGGCCAGTCCTCACCGAAGAGATCGTCCACCTGCGGATGGGCGACCGCGACGACCGGGGTGAGGTTCTCCAGACACCTGATGATCACGCCGCTCTGGTAGAACTTCGTGTACGGGATCACCACACAGGCCGATCCGGACACCAGGGTGTCGAAGGCCGCTTCCTCGATGAAGCCCTCCTGTGTGGTCCACCCGTCGACGGCGGGCCACCCGCGTCCGTGGATCTCCCAGGTGTAACCCGCATCCGGGGCGCCCTTCGCGCCGAGGTGGGCCAGGACCGTGAGATCACGAGCCGTTTTGTACTGGCCCAGGACCCGGACGACCGACGAGGACTGCGGCCGGCTCCGGCCGGAGGCCATCACCGGGTGACTCGCCAAGGTGGCGACAACCCCGGTCAGCTGCTGCAGTTCGGCGGCGGCCGCCGCCGTGTGGCAGACGACGGTGATCCTGCAGCGCCGGACGGCGAACCGGAAAGCCTTGTGGGCGAAGCTCGAATAGCCGAATTGGGGGCGCAGCGGGGTCACGTCGTGCACGATCAGCACCACCGTGTTCCGTCTGGCCGCCCACCACCAGGTCAGCGCGTCGAAGTAACCGAAGACCGGCCAGACGACCAGCAGGGTGTTCCCCTTGCCGGTCCGCAGCAGGCGCCAGAACAACGACCCGAAGATCACCGCGAGCTTCCCGAGCACGGACCTGCCCTCGATGGACGGGTGGGGATGCTCGGCCGTGCGGCCGAGATCCCCCAGGGTCGAGAGCATCTCGAGCTGGTAGTGGGCCAAGGTCGCCGGGAGCGGATTGACGACGGTGACCGAGGACGCGGCGTTCCGGTTCCGGTCGCCCGCTTGTCGGCCCGTCATTGTTCCCGCACCCCCGCGAACTCCAGCGAGATCTTCTTCGACAGCCCGTGTCCGATGCCCAACAACCTGGCCCTCCCCTGTTCGGGGCGGGTGTTCCTGGACGAGATCCGGTCCCGCAGCAGCCAGATCGCCAGCGGCCGGCCGATGGCCAGGGCGGCCCGGAGCGGTGCCTTTCGCTTGCGCCAGTAGAGGATCCGGTTGCGGGTCATGAAGTAGATGGGGGTGGTCGCGGTCGACTGATGGGCCACGGCGGCCGTGGCCACGCCGATCCGCCCCACTCCGCGCAGGCGGGCGGAGAGGTCGACGTCCTCCCAGTAGAGGAAGTAGTCCTCGTCGAAACCGTCGATCTGCTCGAAGGCACGCCTTTCGACCAGCACACAGGCTCCGTCGAGCCAGTCGACATCGGAAACGGCCCCGGCCGGACCGGATTCGGTCAGGTGACCCACGTTGCCACCGCGGCTGATGGTGCCGCCGGCCGACCAGACGACATCGCTGTCGGCCAGACGCAGCTGGGGGCCGACGGCGACCATGGCGCGATCGGTACCGGACCGGGTCGCGGCGAACATCTCGTCCAGGCACGCCGCTGCCAGCCGGACCTCGTGGGTCATGAACAGGACCCATCGCAGCTCCCGCCGGATCCGGTCGTACCCGGCGTTCATGCCTCCGGCATACCCGCGGTTCTCGGCCAGTGTGAGCACCTCGACACCGCCGAGCTCTGCCTTCAGTGAGTCGAGAACTCCGTCACCCGAAGCATTGTCGACCAAAACGATCTGGGCAGGCGGGTGTTCCTGCCCCTGCAGGTCCGCCAGGGTGCGCAGGATCTCCTCACCGCGGCGGAAGTACAGGACCACCGCCCCGTAGGGCGTTCCCGCAGGTGCCGTGGCGGGACCGTCGGTCATCACCGGGCCCGGCGTTCGGCGAGGGCGGCGAGCGCGTTCTCGTAGCCGGTGTTGACCGAATGCCAGGAGTAGTCGGTGGCGGCGCGCTCGGTGAGATACTTGGAGAGGTCGAGCTGTCGGCCCGGGTCGTCCATCAGCCGCTCGATCTGGCTCAGGATCGATGTGGCGGTGGGAGCGGCGAAGAGCCCACCCGGACCGGCCACCTCGCGGTTGTACACGGTGTCCCGGGCAACGGTCGGTGCCCCGCAGGCCATGGCCTGCACCAGCGCCGGATTGGTGCCGCCGACGCTGTGCCCGTGGAAGTACGCGCCCGCGTGCTGCCACAGCGCCAGCAGCCGACGGTCGTCACTGAGGTGGCCGAGCCATGTGATCCGCGGGTTCTCCTCGGCGAGTTTGCCGACCCTCTCGTCCAGGTCCCCGCCGTAGCCCGAGGAGCCGACGATGACCACATCCCACCGCCTGGCCAACTCGGGGGCGGCGTCCAGGAACTCCGAGATCGTGTTCTCCGGAACGAACCTGGCGACCACCAGGATGTAACCCCGGTGTTCCAGACCCGGTTCCAACGGCAGCTCCGCCGGAGCGGTTCCGCCGTAGGGGATGAAATGCCCGTCCCGCTTGAAGTCGGCGTCCCACCGACGGGCGATCTCCACCGAGTCGAAGACCAGTTCGTTGCCGAAGCGCGCGGTCAACTTCGCACCGGTCCGGAAGGTGAACTTGGCCGCCCGGCCCCACTTCGCCCGGTCCCATTCGATCCCGTCGACATTGACCAGGCTCGGGATGCCCCTGGCTTTCAGGATCGGCAGCCAGTAGCCGTTGGCCACGTTCATCACCAAGGCGACGTCCGGCTTCTTCCTGGCGGCGTTCAGACATGCGGTCAGCCCGTAGGACAGTGTGCTCAGGGACTTCGTCTCCAACCCCCTGGTGACGGGGGTGTGCACCCGCTGATCACGATCGGGGTCGTCGGTCCTGGTCGAACCACTGCGGCCGTAGACGGAGACATCCCAACCGTTCTCGGCCAGATGGGGCGCGAGCTGACGCACGGCGGTCTCGAAACCGCCGTAGTAGCTGGGGTAACCGCGGGTCCCGATGATCGCGACGGACTTACCCATCAGTTGGTCTCACAATCGTTGATCGTTGGGTGTTGGATCTCAGGGCTGTCGGAGCAGCCGCTCGTCAGCCATCTGTCGGCGGCGAGCCGGGTGTCGAGCTCGGGCAGGGAGTGAAGGATCTCGGCCGCCCGGTCCGGCCGGGCCGCTGCCGCCGCCAGGGTGCGTGTCGTCGCCGTGTCCCCGGCGGTCGGCGGAAGGACCTGATGTCCGTTGTCGCGCAGCCAGTCGGCGATCCCGGTCTCGGTCGTGGTCACCACCTCGCACCCGTGGGCCAGCCCTTCCAGGATCGGCAGACCGACCTGTTCCCGCCACCGCGGATGCGGTTGGGACAGCAGGACCAGGGTCTTGGCATCGGCCAGTCGGCTGTGGATCGACTCCCGGGGCGGATCGACCAGCACCTCCACCTCCGGGCGGTCGGCGGCCCAGGCCGTGACCTGGTCCGTCAGCTCCCCCTTGCCCATCAACAACAGGGTGTGTCGGTCAGCGGAGTTCCCCGCCGTCGGCCAGGCGGCCATCAGTGCGGTGACGCCCTTGCGGGCGGCGAAGTCTCCCAGGAAGACGGTCACCGGTTCCTTGGCCGGAACCAGGCCCAGCAGACAGGGACAGGCGGACGGCAGGGCCGGGAAGACCTGCGTCCTGGCCCCGACGTCTGCGGCCACACCCGCCACGGCCCCGAGCAGGTCCAGGTAGGTCTGCCGGGATCCGGCGGTACCGAAGGCACATCGGTCGAGGGAGCGGAACAGCAGCCCGACCACACCCCGCGCCGTGAGCCGGGCGAGCGGGCGGGGCAGCCGGAACCGGGACGCGAGCGAGCCTGCGATGTCGGCGTTCTCGATGGCGTAGCTGACCAGTTCCAGTCGACCGCGACGCAGCAGGTTGGAGATCTTCGCGGCGGTGGTCACCGCCAGGAGGGTGGGCCAGGCGCGGACCATGGCCGGTTCGTTGACCTCGACGACACCGTCGGCCAGCGCGAACACCGCCCGAGCCATACCGATCCGGCCACGTCGCCACACGTGCCCGCCGGTGGCCAGCCCGGGGTCGAAGTCGTAGTTGGCCTTCCGGTAGATCAGATCCCCGGGCACCATGTCCCGCTCCAGGTGTGCCGAGCGGACCACGTCGTACACGCGCAGCACCGGCCGGCCGACCGCGACGGATGAGCCCCCGGACGGGCTCATGCCGGTCTCCGGTACTCGTGGATGCGGCCGCCCACACCGGCGAAGAGCACACCGATGCCGTTCAGGGTGCGGTTGAACCCGGCCGCCTGCACACCACGCAGGCGCACGAGGGACCAGACCAGCTGGCCGACCCCGCCGACGACGGTCAGTGCGCCCTTGGCGCAGATCGCCGGCCGACCGTGGTCCACCGACCAGATGCGGGCGCACACCACACCGTTGCGCAAGGCCCGGCGGGACAGCCATTTCACGGTCATCCGGTCGTCCGGTACCGGCTCGCGGACGGGTGCGGTGGCACAGAACTCCATCCGGGCCCCGCTCCGGCGCAGGCCGGCGAAGAAGGCGCTGTCGCTCCCCCCGGTCCTGGAGAAGGTGACGTCGAACCGCGGGCTCCCCGCCCGGACCCAGAAATCCGTGCGTACCAAGGTGTTGTTCGTCGCCGCACCCTCCAACCGGGTACCGGTGGCGGGCACCGGCCGTTGGATGAACCCGCCCTTGCGGACCCATCGGGGGGTGTGGTCGGGGAACTCGGAGACCACCGGACCGGTGATCACCTCGGCGTCGGTCGCCCCGGCATGTGCGAGCAGCTCGGAAAGCCAGGTCTGCGTGACGATCTCGTCGTCGTCCACGAAGATCATCGCCTGGTACCCGGCCACGTGGTCCAGAGCCCTGTTCCGAGCCGCCGCGATCCCGGGCGTGGGTTCGTGGACGTACGTCACCGGACGGTCGAGGCGGGTGTAGCCCTGGACGTACTCCCGCGCACCGGCGGCCGGGTCGTTGTCCACCACCAGGATGTCGAACTCGCCCTCGTAGTCGCCCGTGGCGATGCTGTCCAGCAGATCGGCCAGGCCCTGTGGGCGACGGTAGGTCGCCACACAGATGAGCACCCGTTGCAGGGCAACGGGACGCGCGTCGACGGTGTCCGTCATCCGCGCAGCACCTCGATCGTCTCGTCCCACATCCGATCCACCTTGGCCACGAGCTGCGGTTTGGTGTCGAGGAGGCGCTGACGTCCTGACAGGTCACCCAGGACGTCGGCGACCCGGTCTGCCGGAGCGTCCTCCCCGGTGGCGATCCAGCCGTCCACGGCGAAGTCGCGCAGCAGCTCGAGGTACTTGTGCGACCAGCCGAGGGCCAGGGTCGGCACGCCCTGGGACAGGCTGCCGACCACGGCGTGGAAGCGGCTGGCGATGGTCAGCTCCGCCTGCCCGAGCGCGGCCTTCAGCACCCGGGGGTGCTCACTGCTGAACACCTCGACATCACCCGAGGCGACCAGTTCGTCGCAGACGTCGAGGTCACCGCGTTCATGGATCACCAGCACGGCCGCGAGCCCGGCGGCCCGCACGCTGTCGACGTATCCACGCAGCAACTGCCGGTAGCCGGCCGGGGTGAGACCCGCCTGCGAGATCATCTTGTAGTTCGGGACGATCGCGGCGAACGGACCTTCGACCACACGGGGGATCTCGGGGACGGACAGTCCGATGGTGAAGTCGCAGCAGCCCTCGATCCGGGTGGTGACACCGAGATCGGCCAGGTATTTGGCGCTGACGGCGTCACGGACGAAGACCAGGTCGGCCTGCTCCAGGATCATCCGGTACCACTTCAGGGAGTCTGCGTTCTGGAAGGGCCCGAAGGCCTGCGGAAGCATCACCTTCGGAATGCCACGCTTGCGCCAGGAGATGCCGTAGCGGGCCTCCCTGCTGATCCGTGCGGTGCCGAACGAGTCGCTGTAGGCGAACCCGGAGGCGTCGACCACACCGGTGATCTCGCTGTCGGGCACGATCCCGAACCTGCGCCGGGCGAACCCGGGGGTGAGGTTGCCGAGCTTGGTCAAGGCCACGGGTGCCTTGAAATCGTGCATGGTCTGATACAGCCCGAGTTTCGCGCGGATCGCGTAGTCGGAGCCGATCGGCGGCGTGGAGAGCTTGAAGTGCAGGGACAACCGCTCGACAGTGGCCTCCAGCATCAGCTGGGCACCCTTGTTGATGGTGTTGGTCCCGCGAATGTCGATCGTCACAGTTTCCGAAACCTCCGTACAGCGGCAAGATCCTTCTTGGCCGAATTGGGCACCAGCGCAGTCGCATCGGCGTATCCGTAGGCGAGCAGCATGATCACACGTTCATGGCGGGACAGCCCGAGCAACGAGGCCATCGCGGCCTCCTTCTCCGGGATGTCCGGCCAGTTGACACAACAGGTGCCGATCCCCTGGGCCTCGAAGCCGTAGACCAGGCCCATGGCCGCAAGACATCCGTCCACGTAGATCAGGTGCCGGTCGCGCTCGTCGAAGAAGGCGGACAGGTCACCGACCACGACGACCAGTCCCGCGATCTGGTCGCGGTAACCGTTGGTGCCCATCGGGATCGCAGCCACCTTGGCCACACTGGCCGGGTCGTCGACGACCTCGAACCGGTACGGCTGACGGTTGCACGCCGTCGGGGACTCGGCCCCGACCCGGATCGCCCGGTCGACGATCTCCCGGCTCACCGGTTGGTCGGTGAACCAGCGCACCGACTTCCGCCGTTCGGCCAGGCCCGTGAGGGCCTCGATCCCCACCGGCGGCACGTCGACACTGGGGGTGTGCGGACCGCAACCGAGTTCCAGCCGCGGGCCGAGCTCGACGCTCAGGGCGTCGAAGGTGCCACGCAGGCTCTGCACCCGGGGGTCGGTCGACCTGACGGTCGCCTCGAAGTAGTCGTGCAGCACCGAGTACATCCAGTGGACCTCGGTGGAGGCCATCAGACTGCTGCCTTCACCCGAGGACGCCGCCGCGAACGAGCGCACGGTCCGTTCGATGTAGTCGTGCCCGAAGCTGTCCCGCCGCGGACGCATGGTCAGACCCTTTTCCAACATGTGGATGTTGCGGCGCAACAGGAACAGGTCCTGACCGCTGCCGCTGTCCTGGTTGTACTTGGCGATGCCCGCACCGACCGCGGCCTGCTCCCGGGAGAAGGCCGAGCTGAAGAACTTGTAGTAGACCTTGCGGGCCAACGGTCCCGAGGACATCAGCACCCGGTGCAGGGCCGACTTCGGCCGCTTGATGATCTTCGAGATCATGTGTTCACCATTGTTTCGTCCGCTTTCCTGTTTTTCCGACCGGTGAGGTACCCGGCCCCGTAACGAATCGGTGCCAGCATCGCCAGGGTCATCTGTCGCCCGGCCGGCCGCGATTTCCGACCGACGAAGGCCGCGATGTAGGTCGCCATGATGTAGGAGGCGACAGTGGCGATCGCCGCCCCACGCACACCCATCCGGGGCAGCAGGATGAGGTTGAGCGCGATGTTGGTGACCGCCCCGAGGCTGTGCCGGAGCACGGAGGACCAGAAGTACCCCTCGGAGATGATCCACTTGGAGTAGACCGCGGCCATGAACACGAACGGGCAGGCCAGGACGTGGATGACCAGGACGTCGACGGCCGGACCGTAGTCGTCGCCGAAGACCTGGGTGATGACCACGGATCCCACACCGGCGACCACCCCGGCGATGGCCAGCCCGGACCAGAAGGCCTGGTCGTAGGAGCGCTGCAGCATCCGGTGGTAGCGCGGGCTCTCCGGCCCCTCCTCCTTGCGGACCTTGAGCAGGACCGGCAGGGTCGAGTTCATGAACACCACGGGCAGGAAGTAGGCGAGCTCGCTGAGCCTGGCAGCGGCCGAGTAGACACCCAGCGCCACGGATCCGAGCATGGCCTGGATCACGACGACATCGGACTTGAGGTTGATCTGGTTGGCCATGCCCGAGAGCAGCAGGGGCCACGACTGTTTCAGCAACGGCAGGGTCTGCGCCAGGCCGGCCCGGTTGATCCCGGGGCTCTCCGGGTCCTTCAGGTACCGGGCCAGGATCAGACCGCCGGCGATGAGGGACTCGGCGGCGAACAGGGTCAACAGCACCCAGATGTTGGGCCAGAGGAACAACAGGCCGATCCGCAGCACGAAGAGGCAGGCGGTGGTGGTCATCCGGATCGAGGCCGTCTGCCTGCTCCGCAGGTGCGACAGGTACCAGGACTCCGGTGCGTCCAGTGCCCGGCCGAACAGTGCGATACAGGCCAGCAGGGTGGCCGCGGTCGCCAGCTTGTCACCGGCGGTGAGGCTGATCAGACCGATGACGATGTAACCGATCAGCGCGAAGGCCTCCCGGATCACGGTCAGACCACCGACGATGACGGCGTTCTCGTCCCGCCGGTTGACGAGCTCACGGACGGCGAGGCCGCTCAGACCGGCCGACATCACGGACGACCCGATCGCACACAGGGCAACGGCATAGCTGTAGATGCCGAACTCGTGCACCGGCACGGCCAGGACGAGCAGGATGCCGATGACGGCGTTCAGCACCATCCCCAGGGTCTGCTGGCTCGCGGCCCACATCCCGTTGCGGACGATGCCCTTGGACTCGGGGGTGAGTTTCAACGACTTGATCTGCATGTTCTCAGTACGCACCCGAACGCGCCAGCACGGCCTTGGCCGTCTTGGCCAGGATGATGACATCGGTGACCGGCGACCAGTTCTCGACGTAGTACAGATCCAGGCGCACGCTCTCCTCCCAGGTCAGGTCGGATCGACCGGACACCTGCCACAGGCCCGTCAGGCCCGGCTTCACCAGGAACCGCCGGTGCACATGGTTCTCGTAGTCCTTCGTCTCGCTCAGGATCGGCGGACGCGGGCCCACCAGGCTCATCTGGCCGGTGAGCACGTTGAGCAGCTGGGGGATCTCGTCGATGGAGAACCGGCGCAGGATGCGGCCCACCGAGGTCACCCTGGGATCGGCCTTCATCTTGAACATGACGGTGTTCCCGGCGGTCTGCCCTTCGCGCAGCGCAGCCAGTTCGGCCTCGGCTGCCACCCGCATCGAACGGAACTTCCACATCCGGAACAGTTTTCCGCCACGTCCGACCCGCTCCTGACGGAAGAACACCGGGCCGCGGTCGTCGATCTTGATGGCCAGGGCCACCACCAGCAGCACCGGGAGCAGCAACAACAGGCCGATGGCGGCACCGATCATGTCCATCGTGGTCTTGAGCACCAGCCGAGGACCGCCGAAGCGGGGCTCGTCCACCTGCATCAACGGAAGTCCGGCAATGGGTTTGACATGGATACGGGGTCCGGCCACGTCCATCAGCGAGGGGGCGAGCTTCAGCCTGATACCGGTGCCCTCCAAGCTCCAGGAGAGTTCCCTGACCCGCTCCGGACCGAATTCGTCGGCCGCCGCCACCGCCACGACATGCGCCTTGGCCCTGACGATCCCGGCGCTGATGTCGTCGAGACCACCGACGACGGGGAAACCGTGCCGGACGTTCGCCGCGAGTCCCTGTCCACCGGGAAGGCACAGGCCGGTCACCCGGTAGCCCGCCTCCGGCACACCCGTCAGCCGAGAGGCGAGAGCCGGGGCCGACTGCGGGCCACCGATCACCAGGACATTGGACATGGCATGCCCACGGCGACGGTTGTCGCTGAGCCAGATGCGCCATTCCCAGCGGCCGATGAGCACCGCCGCCAGTCCGAGCGGAAGGGTGGAGAGCAGGTAGCCACGGGCGATGTCGATCTGGCCGAGGTAGGCCAGGACCGAGATGCCACCGAAGAGGGAGAGGGTGGCGTTGGTGATCCTGCGGTATTCCGAGGTACCGGCCCCGAGCACCTTGGCGTCCCAGGCCCCGACGATGCCGATGGCGGCCAGCCAGGCCCCGATCAACAGACAGGAGACCACCGCGTAGGTCAGGTTGCCCTGCCCCGCAACGGCACTGCCGAGGGAACCGAACCTGATCAGGCCACCGGTCAGAACGGCCACGGTGATCGCGAAGATGTCGGTGGCGACCACACGCCACCGATAGGCCTTGACCCAACCGGGTACCGCCCTGACGGCGGTACCCGGTTGGTCGAGAACGTTCTGTTCAGAGGATGATTCGACCAGGGTCAGCCCGGCTGCAGCCTCCGGGGCCGACGTCCCTGACCGCCTGCCCGTCACCCCCGGCGTAGCCGCGGGGATCCCGGTGGCGGCGGGAACCGTTTCGAATGAGCGACTTTGCTGGGTGGGAATGGTGGTGGATGGGCGCGTTTCCATCTTCGGCTGCCTCGGGGTCGGTCGTGAGGATGGCGTGGAAATCCCACGCCGGGTTGGTGCTCCAGAGGTGGCGGTGTCTGACCGCCCTCTACGACCAGCCGATCTCAGTGGGTCTGGAGGCGGCGACGGAAGGTCCCCTTGGCACCGAAGAAGACCAGGAGCAGTCCGACCAGGAGTGCGCCGCCACCGATGCCGAGGCCGGCAGCAACGCTGATGCCGGCGCCGGTGTTCGGAAGTCCGCTGGTGTCAGGATCTTCCACCGGGACCGGGGTGGCCGAGGTGCCGGTGGCACCAGGGGCGCTGGTCGGGTTCCCGCCGGTCGGTCCGGGAGCGATGCTCGTGGTCGACGGCGGTGCCGACCAGCCCGGCGGCGTGGAGATGGTCAAGGTGAAGGTCTTGCCGCTGGTGAGGCCGATCACCGTGATGATCCAGGTGCCACCGCTGGGCAGCGTCACCGGGACCGAGAAGACCCCACTGGCGTCGACGATCGCACTGAAGGAGATGGAAAGCTTTGCGGCGCTGAGCATCGAGGTCGAGCGCAGACCGTCGGGCCCGACCTGGGTGGCGGTGCCGGAGACGGTTTCTCCAGGCAGGAAGCCGCCGGCCGTGACGATGAAGGGCTGGCCCGGGATGAAGGTCGTCGGGGCGGAGACCTCCACACCCGGGGACACATAATCGGGGGCGGCGTTGGCCGTGGCGGGTGCGATGACCAACATCAGCAGCACCGCGAGCGAGGTAACAATTTTACGAATCATGGGGCTCTCCCAATCTGGACATACAGGATCAAACGGATGTATGCCCGATACCACCCTGAATCGGACATACGGAGCATAACGTGACCAACCGACCACGCAGAGTGGCGAGGTGAATGCAGGACGACCAGCCCGGTGATGACGACACTGGCGGTGTGCTTCACACGGGGCTAACCACGGCTTAAGGGTGCGATATCCGAGGTCCCGCAACACAACTGTGACGTAACGTGACTGTCTGTGATCATGAAGTTCGCTCCAACGGGCATAGTGGCCTGCGACACAGAATGCAAGCCATACGATTCCGTCACGAACTACTGCGGTGCACAGGCCGGATAAGGGGTCACGCTCTGAGACCACGGGGTGACCAGCGGCGTCAAGGCCACACTCGGGGTCAACATGATCCCGCTGTTGGTCGCCAGGCCGGTCGAGACCACGACCGTCAGTTTCGCCGTCTTGCCCGGCAACAGCCGCACCGTCAGTTTGCCCATGGCCCGCCCGTGGTCGTAACCGGCCACCAGGGGTACGGGCTTGCCACCCATCTCGGCCGAGATCACCTGGCCCTGGACGGGCGCGAGGACGAACACGTTGGTGAGCAAGGTGTACGGGTCCGCTGCGGACGATCCGCCCAGTACGTACGAAGGCAGGCCCTTCGCCGGCGCGTCATAGGCCAGATCGACCTTCAACGTCAGATCCCGCAGTCCGTTCGGCCGACATTCCCCTGCCGTCACGGCGACACCGCCGCTGAGGTAGTAGCCCAGCTTCGCCCCGGTCGCATCGTTGAGGAACACACCGAGGGAGGGCTCGGGTGCGTCCGCGGGGGTGATCAGACCGGCCAGGGCGGTCGCGGCGAGCTGAGTCTGCTCGTCCTCGTGTGCGCTCCACACCAGCACCCGCCGCTCGGCGATACCTCGTTGCACCCCGTCCAGCAGCACCTGGGGCTCGTCGGTGCGGAGCAGGGAGTCGAAGGCGCTCTTCGTCGCCAGGGCAAGGAACAGGTCGCGGGCCTTCTGATCGGCGTCCTCGCTGAACTTCTCGTACACCTGGGACAGCAGGACCTTCGCTGCCGTCTTCGGTGACAGCACCAGCCCCTCCCCCACCGGAATCGGATCGGTGGCCTTCAGTAGATAGCCCAGGACCACCGGGTCAAGGGCCACCACACCGTCAACGGACTGCCCGCTCTGCTTCTGGTACATCTTGGCGAAAAGGGAAGCGGCAGTGGGAAAATCAGGAGTGAAGTTGACCGAGGTCGGATAGGTGACCATGCGATCGCTGTACAGGGCGCGCATGGTCGGCGACAGATCGGCGATCGGCGGATCGAACGGGCCGAGGCTTCGACTGGACGCATCCTGCGCCCCGATGGTCAGCACCCCGTCCTTCACCGTCACCGCCGCATAGGAACCGAAGATGCCACCGGTGGCCCGTTGCTCGGCCAGGTTCTGGAACACCAGCAGATAGCGACGGTCGCCGTCCCCACCGAGCATGCTCGACATCAGACCGGCCACCCGGACACCCGAGGTCGTCAGTTCCTTGGCCTGCACCAGCTTCCGGTCGAGCTTCTTCACCGCGGTCGCAATCGGGCTCAGCAGCTTGCCTCGCGGGATCTGGTCGAGGCGGCTGATCACGGTGGCCAGCTCGGCGTCGGCCGTCTGCAGATCCGGAGCCGCCTCGATCACCGGCAACAGGCTGATGCCCCCGGTCGGCGAGGCGAGAGTACTCGGATCCAGGTTCTCCGACACCGCCATCAACGGAGGGACGACCCGCACGGCCAGATCGTCCACACTGGTGGCGATGTCGTTGATCGCCGACAGGTTCGGACCCAGCCACGGCAACGTGGTCGCAGCGGAGTACAACGGATCGTTGACCGCCGATCGGGCGGCTGCGGCCGCTTCCTTCAGACTGTCGACCGTCACGGACAGCTCTGCCTGGTCGATGGACCCCAGGTCCGAGACCTGCTCCTGCACCTTGTCGACCAGACTGGCCGCAGCCTCCAACTGGGAATAGGCCTGGTAGGTACGGAAGGCGACCCAGCACAACCCCAGGATGAAGACACCGACGAACAGCATCAGTCCACCGAGCACCTTCGAGCGGATCATCCGACGACGACGCCGACGCCTGCTCGGCCCCACCCGGGTACGCCTGCGGGTGCTGAAGTGCACCTGGGCGGCCGCCGGTTCGTACCCCTGGAGGGAGAATCGACCCTCCGCCGGCACCGGGGTCGGCGAATTCTCCGTTCCCTCGTTCGAGGGATCAGGTCCGTCGGCCCGGGTTGACCCGGTCCGTGGATCGTCGACCTGGGGTTCGTCCAAAGGAAATCCGCCGGACTGAGGGGCGCTGGAGTCGGTCGTCGGATCTTCGGCGGCGGGGCCGGGACCTTCCACTGCCGAAGGTTCGTGGGTCACCCGCAGACCCTAGCAAAACTTGTCCGTTTTGCCTGGATTACTCCGCGGAACTCTTTCGTTACTCTGCGCACACTTGCGTGTGCGTCCGAACCCGGAAAACACAACAGCCCCGGAACTCGCGAACGAGTTCCGGGGCTGCTGCGCAGCAATTGCTCACCCTGCGCGAAGCAGGAGGATCAATCAGATCAGACGTTGATCTTCGTGACCGAGCCGGCGCCGACGGTACGGCCACCTTCACGGATCGCGAAGCGCAGGCCTTCTTCGATGGCGATCGGCTGGATCAGCTTCACGGTCATGTAGGTGTTGTCCCCCGGCATGACCATTTCGGTGCCCTCGGGGAGGGTGACGACGCCGGTCACGTCGGTGGTGCGGAAGAAGAACTGCGGGCGGTAGTTGTTGAAGAACGGGGTGTGGCGTCCGCCTTCATCCTTGCCCAGGATGTAGACCTGAGCTTCGAACTCGGTGTGCGGGGTGATGGAACCCGGCTTGACGACAACCTGTCCACGCTCGACGTCGTCACGCTTGGTGCCACGCAGCAGCAGACCGGCGTTGTCGCCTGCCTGAGCGTTGTCGAGCAGCTTGCGGAACATCTCGATACCGGTGACGGTGGTCTGGAAGGACTTCGGCTTGATGCCGACGATCTCCACGGTCTCGTTGACGTTGAGGACGCCACGCTCGATCTTGCCGGTGACGACGGTGCCACGACCGGTGATCGTGAAAACGTCCTCGATCGGCATCAGGAACGGCTTGTCGGTGTCGCGCTCCGGCTCCGGGATGGAGGCGTCGACGGCATCCATGAGCTCTTCGATGGTCTTGACCCAGACCGGGTCACCCTCGAGGGCCTTCAGACCGGAGGTACGGATGACCGGGGCGTCCTCGTCGAAGTCCTGCGAAGCCAGCAGCTCGCGGACCTCGAGCTCGACGAGCTCCAGGATCTCCTCGTCCTCGACCATGTCGGCCTTGTTGAGGGCGACGAGGATGTAGGGGACACCGACCTGGCGGGCCAGGAGGACGTGCTCCTTGGTCTGCGGCATCGGGCCGTCGGTGGCGGCCACGACCAGGATCGCGCCGTCCATCTGGGCAGCACCGGTGATCATGTTCTTGATGTAGTCAGCGTGACCCGGGGCATCGACGTGAGCGTAGTGACGCTTCTCCGTCTGGTACTCCTGGTGGGAGATGTTGATGGTGATACCGCGCTGGCGCTCTTCCGGGGCCTTGTCGATCTCGTCGAAAGCCGCGGCGGTGTTGAGGGTCGGGTACTTCTCCGCCAGCACCTTGGAAATGGCCGCAGTCAGGGTCGTCTTGCCATGGTCGACGTGACCGATGGTGCCGATGTTGACGTGCGGTTTGCTGCGATCGAACTTTGCCTTCGCCACTGCTGTCCTCCTCAGGACTTGTATCTGTTACGCCGTGCGACTTGAAGATTTTAGGTCTGCAGGGCTATTGGGTCGGTGCCAGGAAGAGAGTAGTCCCCTACTGGCAGGCTACGGAAAACGGCGAACAGGTGTTCGCCGTTTTCCGCGGCCTTTGAAACTAGTGGTACGAGTCAGGCGAGGCGATCGGTTGCTCTGGGAGACTCCCGATCACTGTGCTTGATTGCTCGATTCATGACTTGCTCCGCTCCTCGGTCGCTAGCGCTCCCTCGATGCTCGCAAGCCATTCATCTTCGCTAGAAGCTCACTCGCCGTTCACCTTCGCGATGATCTCCTTCGCCACGTTCGCCGGAACCTCGGCGTACGAGTCGAAGACCATCGAGTAGCTGGCACGCCCTGCGGTCTTGGACCGCAGATCGCCGACGTAGCCGAACATCTCCGAGAGCGGAACGAGTGCGCTGACCACGCGTGCGCCACTGCGCTCGTCCATGCCCTGGATCTGTCCACGACGGGAGTTCAGGTCGCCGATCACGTCACCCATGTTGTCTTCCGGGGTGACGACCTCGACGCTCATCAGCGGCTCGAGCAGGACCGGCTTCGCCAGGCGGGCCGCTTCCTTCATCGCGATGGAGCCGGCGATCTTGAACGCCATTTCCGAGGAGTCGACGTCGTGGTAGGCACCGTCGACCAGGGTCAGCTTGACCCCGAGCATCGGGTACCCGGCCAGCACGCCGTACTGCAGGGCGTCCTGGGCTCCGGCGTCAACGGACGGGATGTACTCACGCGGAATACGTCCACCGGTGACGGAGTTGACGAACTCGTAGGTCGCGCCGTTGGAGGCCGACATGTCGAGCGGTTCGACCGTGATCTGGATCTTGGCGAACTGTCCGGATCCACCCGTCTGCTTCTTGTGGGTGTAGGAGTACTTCTCGACCGTGCCGCGGATGGTCTCGCGGTAGGCGACCTGCGGCTTGCCGATGTTGGCCTCGACGTTGAACTCGCGGCGCATGCGGTCCACCAGGATGTCCAGGTGGAGCTCGCCCATGCCGGAGATGACGGTCTGTCCGGTGTCCTCGTCGTTCTCGACCTTGAAGGTCGGGTCCTCCTCGGCCAGCTTCTGGATCGCCGTGCCCAGCTTCTCCTGGTCGGACTTGGTCTTCGGCTCGATGGCCACCGAGATGACGGGCTCCGGGAAGCTCATCGACTCGAGGATGATCGGGTGTGCCGGATCCGCCAGGGTGTCGCCGGTGGTGGTCTGCTTGAGACCCATGACGGCAACGATGTCGCCGGCCGCTACCGAGGCCAGCTCCTCACGCTTGTTGGCGTGCATCTGGTAGATCTTGCCGATCCGCTCCTTGCGGTCCTTGGTCGCGTTGGTGACGGCGGTGCCGGTCTCCAACGTGCCCGAGTACACGCGGACGAAGGTCAGCTTGCCCAGGTGCGGGTCGGTCGCGACCTTGAAGGCCAGCCCGGAGAACGGCGCCGACGGATCGGGCTCGCGGGTGGCTTCGGTCTCGCCGTCCTTCAGCACACCGTGGGTGGCACCGATGTCCAGCGGGGACGGCAGGTAGGCCACAACGGCGTCGAGCATGGGCTGGACGCCCTTGTTCTTGAAGGAGGAACCACAGACGACAGGGTTGCCCTTGCCGGCGATGGTGATCCGGCGGATGGCTGCGTGGATCTGATCGATCGACAGCTCCTCACCGGCGAGGTACAGCTCCATGGACTCGTCGTCCTGCTCGGAGATGGTCTCGATCAGCTTCTCGCGCCATTCGACGGCGTCGTCCTGCAGGTCGGCCGGGATCTCCTCGATCGCGTAGTCCTCGCCCTTGGCGGTTTCGCCGCGCCAGGTGAGTGCACGCATGTTGATGAGGTCGACGACACCGATGAAATCGGACTCGGCACCGATCGGGAGCTGCAGGACCAACGGGGTGGCCTTGAGCCGATCGACCATCATCTCGACACAACGGAAGAAGTTGGCACCGGTGCGGTCAAGCTTGTTGACGTAGCACATACGCGGAACGTGGTACTTCTCCGCCTGGCGCCAGACCTGCTCGGTCTGCGGTTCGACACCGGCGACGCCGTCGTACACCGCGACGGCACCGTCGAGGACGCGGAGCGAACGCTCCACCTCAACCGTGAAGTCGACGTGCCCGGGGGTGTCGATGATGTTGATCTTGTGGTTCTTCCACGAGGTGGTGGTGGCGGCCGAGGTAATGGTGATACCCCGCTCCTGCTCCTGCTCCATCCAGTCCATGACGGCTCCGCCGTCGTGAACTTCACCGATCTTGTACGTGATACCGGTGTAGAACAGGATGCGCTCGGTCGTGGTGGTCTTGCCGGCATCGATGTGCGCCATGATGCCGATGTTGCGTGTCCGGTCGAGGCCCTGACTAGCCACTTCTTCTCTTCTCTGAAGTCTTCGTCATCGAAATGCAGTGCCCGGGTGGGGCCTGCTTGAACTTGACTCGATGGTCGGGGCACCGGATCCCGGTGCCCCGACCATCACGTGCCTGCTACCAGCGGTAGTGGGCGAAGGCCTTGTTGGACTCGGCCATCTTGTGCGTGTCTTCGCGACGCTTGACGGCAGCACCGAGGCCGTTGCTGGCATCGAGCAGCTCGTTCATCAGACGCTCGGTCATGGTCTTCTCGCGGCGAGCCTTGGAGAATCCGACCAACCAGCGCAGGGCCAGGGTGGTGGAGCGGCCGGCGCGGACCTCGACGGGCACCTGGTAGGTGGCGCCACCGACACGACGGCTGCGGACCTCGAGGGTCGGCTTGACGTTGTCGAGCGCACGCTTGAGCGTGACGACCGGATCGGTACCGGTCTTCTCGCGGCAGCCTTCGAGGGCGCCGTAGACGATCGCCTGGGCGACCGAACGCTTTCCGTCGAGCAGGACCTTGTTGACGAGCTGGGTGACCAGCGGGGAGTTGTAGACCGGGTCAGCGACGAGCGGACGCTTCGGTGCGGGACCTTTACGAGGCATGTCAGCTATTACCCTTCTTCGCGCCGTAACGGCTGCGGGCCTGCTTGCGGTTCTTGACACCCTGGGTGTCGAGGGAGCCGCGGATGATCTTGTAACGGACACCGGGGAGATCCTTCACCCGGCCGCCGCGGACGAGCACGATGGAGTGCTCCTGGAGGTTGTGACCCTCGCCCGGGATGTAGGCGGTGACTTCGACCTGGCTGGTCAGCTTCACACGGGCGACCTTGCGCAGAGCCGAGTTCGGCTTCTTCGGGGTGGTCGTGTAGACGCGGGTGCAGACACCGCGCCGCTGGGGTGATCCCTTGAGTGCCGGAGTCTTGGTCTTGGTGACCTTCTCCGTCCGGCCCTTGCGGACCAGCTGTTGGATCGTGGGCATGTAGTAGCGCTCTTTCCTCGTTGGCTTGGTAATTGAGTCGGCGGCAAGGAATCCGCTGTGCGCAGTTGTCACTGCAGGTCACAGCACACTTCTCGCCCCCGAGGTCGGGCGTGTCGCGAGCAATACGCTTGCGCACACCGATGCAACGCTCACCGCCACACGTGCGGCCCACGAGCCCCCTGCCGAAGAGATTCGGACGGGTTTTCGATATGACGACGTGCGACAGCAGCCCAGATCACTCGGGGCCAGTCGCCAAAGGTACCGGAAATCGGCCGGTGATGCCAACTGCGGCGGCCCCGCTGCAGTTCAGGGGTGTCTCCATCATGCCAGGCGCCGACAGCCCGCCGGGCGTGGTTTCCCGGTGTTCGGACAATCTTCATCTCCGCATCGCTTCATCTCCGCATCGCTTCGTCTCCGCATCGCTTCATCTCCACGTCGCTTCGTCTCCACGCCGCCGCATCGCCTCAACGTCTCATCACCCGGGGCATCGCTCGTGCCGGGCTCCGGCGACCTGTCCGACCTGTCCGGCCAGAGGGCCGACCCGGTCAGGGGTCGGCGAGAACCGGCCGGCCGGTCCGGCGGGACAATGTCGGTGTGACCCACCGCGACCGACCTGTCGGCTCCCTGCACCGCGATCCCGCGGGCGGTTTCCTCGTCATCGCCGCCGACGGGAGCGCCGTCGACCACCCGGTACCGCCCGACCAGGTCGCCGAACTCGGCGTGCTGCTGGACCTGCGGGACACCCTGGCCGCCCTGCAGGTCTCGCTCGTCGAACCGACCGGGCGTGGGAGCACGGGCGGCCCCGGGAGCGCCGAACTCCGCGGCCGGCTCAACGAGTTGTACGACGCGTACACCGACGAATGGGGGGCGTTGAACCGTGTCACCGTCCGCCGGACCGGTTGGATCGAGAACTCGCGGACCCGGCCGGCCCAGGGCGGATTCGCCGCCGATCCCGCGGCCCCGGCCGTGTACGCGTTGGAGAAGTACCACGAGACAAGGAACTTCGGCACGAAGACCGAGATCTTCAGCGACCCCTCCGAGGCGTCGTCGGACCCGGTCGCCGTACTCGAACGCTGGGAACGGTTCGGCGCCACCTGGCGGGTCGTCGAGCGCACCTCCGGCAGCGTCACCATCTCCCTGTGCCGCTGCGACGGCGGCGAGGAGGTCCAGCGGCTGCGCTCCCACTCCCCCGCCCTCCTCCGTTGGCTGGCCGGTCGCACCAGCAGCCAGGACTGATGTTCCCGCGCACAATGTTGCTCCTCGCGCGCGATGTTTCGTGCGCGAGGAGCAACACGGTGCGCGGGAACACAGGGGGTTCGTCGCGCGGACAGGCAACGTCGGGGCGGAATGTAACAATCTTGATCATCCTCAATTGAGCAACTGAAGCCCCTGTTCCGCCGCAGGTGCGGCGATAGACTGCCCGCCATGCCGCAATACCGAATCAGGGAAGCTGCCGAGTTCCTCGGCGTGAGTGACGACACCGTCCGTCGCTGGCTCGAATCCGGCACCTTGGCCTCCGACCGTGACGACGCCGGCCGCAAGGTCGTCGACGGTGCGGTACTGGCCAGGTTCGCGCAGCAGCACGCGGCCGCTCCCACCCCGGACCCGTCCGGGGTCTCCCGCTCCGCCCGCAACCGGTTCGTCGGGCTGGTCACCAAGGTGGTCATGGACGGGGTGATGGCCCAGGTGGAGATGCAGTGCGGGCCGCACACCGTGGTCTCGCTGATGTCCAGCGAGGCCGCGCGCGAACTGCAGCTCGAACCCGGTGTGGCAGCCATAGCCGTGGTCAAAGCGACCACGGTGATCATCGAAACTCCTGGAGGATCTTCGTGACTCGTACCTTCGGCACCAGCCCTGCGGGATCAAGCACTGGCCGCGGCCCGATCAGGCGCGCCTACCGGGCGACCGTCGCCGCCGCCACCGCGGTGGTCCTGTTCGCCGGCGTCACCGCCTGCGGTTCGGACGACCCGGCGCCCTCGTCCCCCTCGGCGACCGCCTCGTCCACCGGCGGCGCGGCCACCGGCACCGACACCCCGGCAGCCGCCGGCACCATCACGGTCTTCGCCGCCGCCTCCTTGAAGAACACCTTCACCGAACTCGGCGCCACCTTCGAGGCCGACAATCCCGGCAGCAAGGTCGTTTTCTCCTTCGCCGGTTCCTCCGACCTGGTCACCCAGATCACCAACGGCGCCCCGGCGGACGTCTTCGCCTCGGCCGACACCAAGAACATGACGAAGGTGACCGATGCGACGCTGACGGCCGATGCCCCCGTGGACTTCGCCAGCAACACCCTGACCATCGTCACCCCGCCGGACAACCCGGCCGGGATCACCGGCTTCGCCGATCTGGCCAAGGCCGGCGTCAACCTGGTCATCTGCAATGCCGAGGTCCCGTGCGGCTCGGCCACGCAGAAGGTCGCCACCGCCACCGGTGTCACCCTGAAGCCGGTCAGCGAGGAGTCCTCCGTCACCGACGTGCTGAACAAGGTCACCAGCGGTGAGGCCGACGCGGGCCTGGTCTACGTCACCGATGCCACCGCCGCCGGGGACAAGGTCAAGGCCATCGCCTTCCCCGAATCGAGCGAGGCCGTGAACACCTATCCGATCGCGGTGCTGAAGGACACCCAGAACGCCGATCTGGCACAGAAGTTCGTCGAACTGGTGACCGGCGCCAAGGGCCAGCAGGTGCTGGCCGCCGCCGGGTTCGCACCGGCCTCCTGACGCCCCGCGGGTGCTGTCCGCACCCGCGCACAGCGCCCACGGACAGCACCCACGGACAGCACCCGTGCAGCCCGTCGTGACCCGGAAGGAATACGTGACCGGCACAGCACCGAGCACACCGTCGGCAGGCCGAACCCGTTCCCCCGCAACAGGTCAGGGTTCGGGCCTGCCCCGCTGGGTGTTCGCTCCCGCTTTCCTCGGCGGGGCCTTCATCGTCCTGCCCCTCGTTGCCATGCTGGTGCGGGTGCGCTGGGCCGATTTCTGGGGTCTGATCACCTCCGAGTCCTCCCTGGCCGCATTGGAACTGAGTCTGCGGACCTGTGCGGCGAGCACGGTCCTGTGCGTCCTGTTCGGCACACCGATGGCACTCGTCCTGGCCCGTTCGTCCTTCCCCGGACTGCGGTTCCTCCGATCCCTGGTGCTCCTGCCGTTGGTGTTGCCGCCCGTGGTCGGCGGTATCGCCCTGCTGTACACCTTCGGCCGACAAGGTCTGCTGGGTCACACCTTTCAGGTTCTCGGCATTCGGATCGCCTTCTCCACCGCCGCCGTCGTGCTCGCCCAGACCTTCGTCGCCCTGCCCTTCCTGGTGCTGAGCCTGGAGGGAACGCTGCGAACCGCCGGCCGGCGGTACGAGGCGGTTGCGGCCGGCCTCGGCGCCAACCCGACCACCGTCCTGCGACGGGTGACCATCCCGCTGGTGCTGCCCGGCCTGTTCTCCGCCGCCATCCTGGCCTTCGCCCGGGCGCTCGGCGAGTTCGGCGCCACCCTCACGTTCGCCGGCAGCCTGCAAGGGGTCACCCGGACGCTGCCCCTGGAGATCTACCTGCAACGGGAGTCCGACGCCGATGCGGCCGTGGCTCTGTCCCTCGTGCTGGTGGTGGTCGCCGTGGTCGTCATCGGGCTGGCGCGTGGTCGTTCCGGGGAGGGCGCGCTGTGAGGACGGAGCGGGATGCAGCGCCGGCGGGGCCGGGCAAGCTGGTGGTCGACGCCGCCGTCACCACCCGCGGTGTCGACGTCCATCTGACCGTGGCCCCCGGGGAGGTGGTCGCGGTCCTGGGTGCCAACGGTGCCGGCAAGTCCACCCTGCTCTCCCTGGTGTCCGGGTCGGCCCGCCCCGATCACGGACGGATCACCCTGGACGGGCGGCCGCTGGTCGACACCGCCACGGGCACCTGGGTGCCGCCACATGAACGTGGGGTCGTCCTGCTCGCCCAGCAGGCGCTGCTCTTCCCCCACATGACGGCGGTGGCGAACGTCGCCTTCGGACCCCGCAGCCGTGGCGCGAGCCGGCGGGAGGCCCAGGAGACGGCGCTGTCCTGGCTCGCCGCGGTGGACGCCACCGAGTTCGCCGAACGCAGACCCCATCAGCTCTCCGGCGGCCAGGCGCAGCGGGTGGCGATCGCCCGGGCCTTGGCCGCCGAGCCGGTGTTGTTGCTGCTCGACGAGCCGATGGCGGCCCTGGACGTCGCCGTCGCCCCCGCCCTGCGTCAGCTGTTGCGGTCGGTCCTGCGGGGGACCGGCAGGACCGCGCTGTTCGTCACCCACGACCTCGTCGACGCCCTGTCGCTGGCCGACCGGGTCGTGGTGATGGAGGACGGACGGATCGTGGAGGACGGTCCGGCGCGGACCGTGCTGGCCCAGCCGCGGTCCTCCTTCGCCGCCAGGATCGCCGGGATCGACCTGATCCCGGGGGTGGTGACGGAGGACGGGCTGGTCACCACCGACGGCCTCCGGGTGCACGGGCAGGTGGCAGTGGGGGCGACCATCGGCGAGGCCGGGGTGGCGGTCTTCCGGCCGGCTGCCGTCGCCGTCCACCTCACGGTGCCGACAGGGAGTCCGCGGAACCACTTCCCGGTCGTGATCAGCGAACTCGAACCGCGGGGGGAGATCGTCCGGGTGCGCAGCCAGGACGACCGGTCCGGTGGAACGGGCGGGTTGGTCGCCGACATCACCGCGGCCTCCGCGGCGGACCTGGAGCTGGTGCCGGGGAAACGCGTGCACTTCGCGGTGAAGGCCACCGAGGTCGCCGTCCACGCCGCCGCCTCGCAGCCCTGATCCCCTACCCGCTCAGACACCTCCGTTCCCGCGCGCGTTGTTGCTCCTCGCGCGCGATGTTTCGTGCGCGAGGAGCAACAACGTGCGCGGGAACAGGTGGGGTGTTCAGTCGACGGTGAAGTCCACCGTCGCCGAGCTCGTCCCATCGGCCATGGTCACGTCGATCCGCAGGGTCCACATGCCGACGGCCGGTACCCGGACATCCGCGGCGAACTCGCCGACCACGTCGGCGTACCGCGGCTGCACCAGCACCTGGTCGCCACCGGCGGCCGGGGCGAGCTCCATCTTCGGCAGGGCCACCGGATCGACCGCGGCCCCGGTGGAGTCCCGCAGGGTGAACCTCAAGGTGTTCAGTCCGACCGACACCGGCCCGAGCCGACCGGTGACCGACCCGGCCCCCAACGGGGCGTCGAACTCGAAGAACTCGGGCACCGGTTCGGCCGGCACGGCGGGACCGGCCGCGGCCGGCGGCGCGGTGTCGGCGACCGGGCTCAAGGACACCAACAGCGACGTCACCGCCACGACCAGGACGAGTACACCTACCTCGGCCAGCAGCAGGACCCGGAGCCTGCGCCAGGCCGGAGCGGTCGCGGGCGCAGCGGTCAACACCGATCCCGGGTCCGGATCGGCAGAACCGTCCGCCACCGCAGCGGTGTCAAGGTCGGCAGCCCCACCCAGCGGCCCTTCGGGCACCACCGCCCCCGCCACCCGGCTGATCGCCGGGACGAGCCGGGCCCGGTTCCACCAGGCGATGAGCACGGCGCCGACCACCAGCGCCACCTTGACGAGCAGGGACTGCCCGTAGCCGGTGTCCACCAGGGCGGCCCAGTTGTCCAGCACGGTCCAGGCCATCACCACCCCGGAGACGCCCAGGGCCGCGACGGTCCACCCGGCCAGTACCGAGAACCGGGCAACCAGCCCTGCCGTGCGTACGGCGTCATCCCCGCGTCGGGCAGCCCGGCGCAGGGTGACGATCAGTGCGATCAACCCCCCGAACCAGACCGAGGCGGCGATCACGTGCACCAGGTCGGAGGCGACCATGACGGGATCGGACTTTGGCCCCCGGGTGTGGCCGACCACCGCCACCGACACCGCGGCGACCGCGACGCCGATGAGGGCGAGGACCCGGGCCGAAGCCGCCGATCCCCTGCCCGCGGACAGGCGGACCGTCGCCCACAGGATCAGCGAGATGCCCACGAGCACCAGGGCGAGTGCGAACCCCTGGTCGGTGCCGAACTCGCTCCCCCACCGGCCCGGCTCGGCGAGGACGCCGAGGGTGAGCCCCTGCTGCCGAAGGTAGGTCAGCGGTACCAGGAGCAGATGTCCGAGGACGGCGACGATCCCGGCGAGGGCGCTCAGCCGACCGAAGTGCCGGCGGCCTCCCGCGGGGCCCGCCGAACCGGCAGCGCCGGCGCGCCGGTCGACCAGCACCCCGAACAGGGTCAGTCCGATCACCGTGATCAGTCCGAGGTAGGCCAGGAACTGGGCGATCCGGAAGGCCAGGGCGACCGCGGGGTCGTCACCCGGGGCGGCGGTGCGGTCCGGGAGCACGGTGGCTGCCCCGACGGAGAAGGTGAGGGTTCCGGCCAGCGGGTGGGAGTCGACCGAGATGACCCGCCAGTCGAGCTGGAAGGTGCCCTGGGCCAGTCCCTCCGGCAGCAGGGCCGTCACGACGGCGTCGAGCCCACGTGCCGGAACGGCCGCCCGGAACCCGTCCGGCCCGTACAGCTCGAAGGTCTCGGCGGCCGGGCCGATGGGTTCGCTGAAGGTGAGCGAGACCGTGGCGGGAGCGGCCTGCAACACCGATCCCTGGCCGGGATCGGTGGACAGCAATGTCGCATGGGCCCAGGCAGGCGCGGCGGAGAGCATCGCGATGACCGCGGCGAGCACCACGGTCAGCAGCGCACGGACCGTGCGCCGGGGACCAACCGGATGCCACCCTGCCGTCGACGGAGCAACCGTCATCATCGGCCGAGTTCGCTCAGCAGAACCTCCATGGTGCGGACCTGAGCGTTCTGGGAGGTGTTCACGTCGGCGGCCATCTTGTGCATGTCGGGGTTGACCCCGTAGCCCAGGGTGTTGTCGGCCATCTCCATCGCCCCCTTGTGGTGGGCGATCATGAGTGTGTAGAAGATCTTGTCGAAGGCGGTGCCGGAGGCCGCCTCGAGCTCGGTGAACTGCTCCTCGGAGATCGACCCGGCCATGTGCTTGACGTGCTCGGCGAGATCGTCACCGGTCAGTTCGGACTCCCCGCGCTGTTCGAGCCAGGCCTTGAACACGGCGATCTCGGCGCTCTGCTCCTCGCGCATACGGTCGGCGAGGGCGAGCAGCTCCGGATTCTCGGTGCGGCCCTTGACATATCCGATGAGCCGGACGGCCTGCTCGTGGTGCGGCACCATCATCGTGGCGAATTCGACGTCGGCGTCGTTCTTCTCGTTCGGATCGAACATGGTGGCCGCGACCGAGGCGTCGACCGTCTTGTTCGGCTCGCCGGGCTCACCCGGGACGATGGCCGACGGTGCGCTCTGGACCGCGGACGGGTCCAGGTCGAGGGAGGCCGTGGCCTGGACGGCGGTTCCGGGAGCGGAGGTGGTGGTGCCGGGCCCGTCGGCGCTCGGTGAATCGGTACAACCACTCAGAACCACCGATGCGGCCAGCACAGCAACAGCAGAGACGGTGGTGCGCAGAAGGTGCTTCATCACGGGAGAGTGGATCCTTTTCATTCACGAACCGGGAGGCCCACGACAGTGGGTCGGACGAACATGCCGTGCCGCCGATGACGGGTCGGGCCGTCACCGGCGGTCGGCGTCTGCACGCCGGTGCCGGCCGCGGAAGAACCCACGACCGGCACCGGCACGCACTACAACTGGGTGGAACTCTACGATCCTGCCTTCCCCGCTCCGGTGCGTGGGTACGTTCCGGAGCGGGTCAGCTCAGGGTTTCAGCTGCTGAAGGCGCGGTAGACGAACGCGGCGGCCGCATCGCGTGCCACCTTGCTGCTGCCGTAGAACTTGCCGTCCTCGAAGCCCTTGACGATGTCGTTGGACGCCGCCCAGGCGATCTCCGCGCAGAACGTGGAGTTGACAGCGACATCCGGGAACGGCTTGGTGGTGCAGGCCGGGGCCACCGTGCTCGGGGTGATGCTGCGGACCGTGCGGAAGATGAAGGCCGCCGCAGCTTCGCGGGAGACCTGGTCGACCGGCAGGAAGGTGCCGTCGGCGTTGCCCAGGGTGATGCCGTTGGCCTTGGCCCAGGCGATGTCACCGCAGAAGGTCGAGCTGAGCGGGACGTCGGTGAACGGCTTGACCGTGCAGGCCGGCGCCGGCACGCCCGGGTGGGAGGCGTTGTACAGGTAGTGGATCAAGGCCTGACGCTCCACCTTGTTGTTCGGCTTGAACGTGCCGTCGGCGTAGCCCTTGGCGACACCGTTGGCAACGGCCCAGTTGATCTCGGTGAAGAACTGGTGGGCCGGGCCGACATCGGAGAAGTGGACCTGCAGCGGGGCGCGGTACAGGGCCGCGTCGAGCTGCTTGTCACCACGGACGATGAAGGAGGTGACACCGACGGTGGAACCGGCGGGCACGGCGAAGGTGGCCGAGGCCGAACCGTCGGCCGCAGCCTTGCCGGTGCCCAGGACGGCAGCACCGGAGCCGCTGCTCCAGACGTCGAAGAACTCACCGGCGGTGAAGGTACCGGCCGGAACCGCAACCGTGACATCAGCCGTGCTGCCGGCCGGGAGGGCCGCCGGGGTGACCGTGGCGACACCGAGGGTGCCGGCCGGGACGACCGGAGCGGTCTTCCAGCCCCACTTGTACTCCGGCTGCGTGGACGGGTTGTACGGGTTCGGGTAGCGGTAGCGCATGGCGTCGGAGAACTCGGAGCCGGAGAGCTTCAAGGTGTCCAGACCACGGGCGATCTCGCTGCCGAAGATGAAGCCGTCCTTGAAGTAGGTGGCCCAGTAACCACCGGTGACCAGCGAGGTGGCGCTGATCGGGCCGCGGTCGAAGAAACCGATCTCCTTGGGCTTGGTGATGTCGGTGAAGTCGATGACCGACACGCCGCCCTGGTAGAAGGCCTGTACGAAGATGTCCTTGCCCTCGACGGGGAGGATGTTGCCTTCGTGGGTCACACAGTTCTCGTTGATGCCCTGACGACGCGGGATCTTGAAGTAGCTCTTCAGGGTCAGCTTCTTCGTCGAGCTGACGGAGTAGAAGGCGTTGGCACCACGGAAGTTCTGGGTGGACGGGGTGCAGACCGCGGAGGAGCCGCCGCCCAGCTCGTCCTGGAAGATCATCTTGGTGGCGTCGTTGTTGAACTGGGCCGTGTGCCAGAACGCGAAGTTCGCATCCCGAACCCGGTCCTTGACGATCGGGTTCAGCGGATCGGTGATGTCCATCAGCAGACCGTCACCTTCACAGGCCGCGGCGAGCAGGTGCTTGGCCGGGTAGGCCGTGATGTCGTGGCAGCCGATGGTCGCGGTCGTGCTCGCACCACCGTCGGTGCGGTCCGTGGTCTTGAACGGCGGCGGGTTCTCGGTGTTCGGATCCTCGTCCCAGAGGATGATCTCCTTGGCGATCGAGGCCGAGGCCGGATCGTTCAGCGGGACCTTGATGATCTCCATCCGCAGGTGCGGGTTGTTGCAGTAGAACCCGGTGCTGGTGGTGTCGTAGGAACCGTTGTACAGGTACACCGAGTTCGGGTCGTCCGGGTTCGCGACCTGGGTGTGGGTGTGGGAACCACAGCGGGTCTTCACGTTTCCGACGTACTGGGGGCTTGCCGGGTTCGCGACGTTGAAGATCCGGATACCCTCCCAGGCGGTCGAGCTGCTGGCCGCGGCCGTGGCAGCGCCACAGGCGGAGCCGTTGCGCGGCTGGTCGACGGAGAAGAAGATCAGGTCCCCGGCCTTGCTGAGGTCACCCTGGTAGCCGGCACACACGGTGTTCGAGACGACCACGGGTGCTGCGGGATCGGTGATGTCGTAGATGACCAGACCGTTGTAGCTGCCCTGGGCCACGTAGTGGTCCCAGAAGACCAGGTTGCTCAGGGTCGCCTGGCCGGCCTGGATCGGCACGTTCGACAGCAGCTCCATGTTGGCCGACTTGTCGATCTCGCCGACCTTCGGGAAGACGTACGTCGGGTCCTGGGGCAGGTAGGGCACGTGGGTGTCCGGGGCGATCGGACGTACATCGTCGTCGGCGGATGCCGCGGGGGCCATCAGTCCCAGGCTTGTGGCCAGGATGGCGGCCAGCCCGAGGGCCAGACCGGATCGCCGTGTTCGGCGATCCCGGAGAGTTTTCTGCATCGTTTTTCGGTTCCTTTGCATATGTGGGGATGGGTGGACATTCCCGGGCGTCGACGCTTCCACCTGTCGAGCCTGACGAGACGAGGTGAGTACTGCTGAACGCTTACTGCTGGCGGATCCTTGCTGGCAGAGCACTTCGCCGGTCAGGAACGACCGGCCGCAGCCGGGTCGTCAGGGTTCCCCGACGAGGCGACTGAACTGGGGTTGGAAGCAGTATTGATGGGAGATAACGCTTGTGGTGAAAGATGCTGTCCCTGTATCGATCCCGCGCGCCGATCTGACGCAACCGCGCGCCGACAGGCCGTTTGCGACGGTGTTCGATTGGTTCATGCACAGGGCCGCCCGGCGAGCAAAGGCATCCGGATAACGATTACGAAACAAAGACAGCTCCTGCCCGGCGAATCCGACGAGACCATCAACCAAAGGTTTGCGGCAGTATGCCGTCGTCACGTTTCGGGCTGATTTCGCCGGAGAGCGACCCGGGACACGAGACGGATTCATCGTTGCCCTCGGGGCAATAGGAACGTACCGAAGCGAAACGTCGGTGCCGGACCACTGCACCCGATGACGTCCCACCCGGCCGACCGAGGGAGGACCGATCCGGCGGACTGGGACGATGGCCGCGGACCGCGGACCGGAAACACAGGCGTCGGCCTGGTAGCACCCATGCGGACCTGGGGCGTTCGACAGATGTCGAACACCCGGAGGGGCTGACGCGATGAAACGTCGGGTCCGTGCGTCGGGTGCGTTCATCTACTCTCTTTCCCCGGTCCGCCCGGCAGTGCAATCGCGATGCTTTACGAGGACCTCACTCCTCAATGATTTGACTTTCTTAGCATGGGAACGGCGTCGTGGGAAGGGTCCGGAGCGATCCGGCACCAATCTCGAAGGAATTAACGGCCCCCATATCACCAATAGCGAACCCCGCACAACAAAGCGACGGTGAATGAGTATTCACAACCGGTCGATCACCGCAGGGTTCCGCGGAAATGGTCGATCGGCACCTGCGGAAGCGACAATCGCCCCGCCTTCCGAGGAAGGCGGGGCGATCGGGTGCAGGACTACCGAAGCAGGCGACCCGGAAGGCCGTCAGGGTGGAATGGACGCTCTGACGTCACCTATAGGGTGACCCGAACGATTACTCTCCGCCAGTCACAGCTGGGGCAAAATTGCACCCCTACAGTGCATCTCGGGGGCTACCGAGCCGTGACGGTCAACGTCAACGCCGCACTGGTCCGCGCAGCGATGGAGGCCGTTCCGGCATAGGCCGCCGTGATCTTGTGTTTCCCCTTCGCCAACACCGGCAGCGTCACGGTGACGATCCCGGTGTGCTTCGCGGTCAGCACCACCGAGGCGACCGTGGTCCGTCCGGCAGCACCGGCCTTGATCACCACCTTCCCGGTCGGCACCACACCGGCCGCCGCCACCGAAACGGTCAGCTTCGCGCGGGTCCCCGCCTTGACCGTCGTCTTCGCGACTTTCACCTTCACGGTGCTGACCGCCTTGGTCACCGTCAACGAACGGGAGGCCGTCGCCGTGGTCAGGTCGACGCTGCCCGCATACGAGGCGGTGATGGCTCGTTTGCCCGCCGTCAGCGTCGACGGCAGTGCGATCGTCGCCTTGCCCCCGGACAGGGTGCCGCGTCCGAGAACAGCGGCACCGCTCGTGATCGTCACTGCGCCGGTCCGGGCCAGGCCCGCCGGCGCGGTGACGGTGACGGTGGCGGTGGCCTTCCTGCCGTGCACCACCGTCGACGGCAGCGCGAAGGTCAGCGTCGGCTTCGCCCTCGTCACGGTCAAGGCAGCGGCGCCGGAGGTGACGTTGCCGCCGGCGTTGGAGACCACCACCCGGAAGGCCGCCCCGCCGGCCGCGACGGAGGTTGCTGTGCCGGACAAGGTCGCGGCGGTGGCGCCGGTGACCGGGGTCCAGATGCTGGAACCGGCAGCACGCCGCTCCCACCGGTAGATCAGGCCGTCGCCGGAGGCGGTGACCGAGAAGGTGTACCTGCCGGCCGCGGTGACCGAGGTGGACACCGGTCCGGCAGAGATCAGCGGAGCAACAACAGGGTTCTGGTCCGTCGGGACGGTGACGGTGATCGGCTTCGCCGGTTTGGCCTTGTCACGCGCGCCGCCGGAGGTGTACCAGTAGGCGGCCTGACCGGTCTGCAACTGGTAGTCGACGAAACTCTGCGGGAAGGATCCCCAGTAGGAGGTGTCGTCGGGGGTGCGGGCCGGCTGCGGTGCACTGGTCCCGGGGTTCACCGCGACACCGAGGTAGTCGGGCTGGACGGTCAGACCGCCGGCCGTGACCCGGGCACCGGTGAGGGTGGCCAGGGTGATCGTGCGGGGGGTCAGCGGGACCCACAGCGACGGATCGGCCATGTCGGCCCCGAACCCGGAGGCCACGGCCGTCACCTCGCCGCTGCCGTCCGCCCGCACCACCAGGGCCGGGTTGCTCACGCTCCAATAGGTGAGGCCGCCGTAGAAGGTGACGGTGAAGGAGCCGTCCCAGGTGATCGCTGCGGTGTTGGCCACCGGATCGATGGTGCCCGCGCCGGCGGCGATCACCACCCGGTTGCCGGTGGTGCTGTCATTCGTGGTGACCTTGACCGGTTTCCCGTTGGCGTCCTGGCACTTCGTCTCCCAGGTCGGTGTCTGGTAGCCACCGGTCGCCGTGAGCTTCTCGATCCGGGTGTTGCCCACCTCGGTCTGATACAGGCCGTCGGCCTTCGACCAGAGCCTGCTGCTGCCGGTGTCGCCGGCCTTGCCCGCCGACAGGAAGTTGCAGCCGCCGAAGAAGGCGCCGCCACCGGACTCGTCGTTGACGGCCCAGCTGAACTCGGCCTGGCTCACGGTGATCGCACTCGTCGGCTGCTGGGCCGCAGCGGTACCGGCCGTGACACCGGTCAGCAGGGTCGCCGCCAGCACGACGGAGCCGGCAAGAGCGGTGATCCGGCTCGATCGGTACCCGGACTCCTGTGGTTCAGGAATGGATCTCGTCATTGGTTCACTCCTAGAAGAACATTGCTCATGCATTGCAGGCCGCTGCGGCGACACGGCACAGTTGTTCTGATGACGGTGTTCTCACCGTGTCCGGGTCCGATCCGATCCATCAGCTCCTTCGGTTCAACCGGAATCCGGCCGCGTACAGCCCCAGCAGGGCGGCGAACAGCAGGGCCACCGACCCGCTGATCCACAGGACGCGGTCCGCGCTGGTGAAGCTGGTCGCCAGCACGATCTCCGGCCCGACCGGTGGCACCGGGAGCGTGGTGGGGGCAAGGGCGGTCAGCCCCTGGGCGGCGTTGACCATCGCGTAGGCCGCCATCGGGAGGGCGGCGGCGGGCCCGGCCGCCTGTACCGTCGGCGGAACAGCCGCCGCGGACTTCGTCGTCGGAGCGGCCGGACGAGTCGCGGCCGGCGCACTCCTGACCACCGGCGGGTTGGCACCCCCGGCACCGGTCGGCCTGGGCGGCGGCGGATTGACGGTGTTCCGGACGGCCGGCGGGCTGGTGGTCGGCACCGCACCGCCTGCCGTGCTGCCCTCCGGCGCCGTGGGTGTGGACGACGGGACGGAGCCCAGCGGGCCGGTGTAGACGACCGACAACGGCAGCGCCGCTTTGTACTTGTCGCTCGCCCCGCCACTGGAGTACCAGTAGGAGGCCTGGCCCGTGCGCTGCTGGTAGTCCACGAACGAGGCCGGGAAGGAACCGAAATACGGGGTGTCCCGCTTCTGCGTGGTGGCGCTGCCTTTCGCCTGGTACTTCACCCCGGCGTAAGCGGGTGTGACGGTGAAACCACCGTCCGAACCGACCCGGACGTCCTTGAGATCGGCGAGCACGACACCCTTCGCGTCGGGCAGCTTCTCCCATCTGGTCAGGTCGGCCATGTCGGCGCCGTAGCCGCCGAGCGTCGCCGTCAGCCGGGCGGTTCCGTTGCTGCGCACGGTCAACACCGGATCGGACACGTAGAAGAAGGTGAGCCCGGAGTACAGGGCGACGGTGAAGTCCCCCTTCCAACTCACGGTCGCCGTGTTGGCGATCGGGTCGATCGTGCCCGTCCCGTCCCGCACCACCACCTGGTGGCCGGAGAACGTGCCGGCGCTGGGCGAACCCAGTTCGGTCCCGTCCGCGGTCGTCGACAGCCCCGCCCAGGTGGCGGTGCGGTAACTGCCGTCGGTGCCGAGCTTCTCGATCGTCACCGCCCCGGCAGTGGCCTTCCACTGCGTCGGGGTGATCTTCTGCGCCGCCCCCTGGGAGGGGATCTTGCCGGCCGAGAAGAGGTTCACGGTGCCCGGGGCGAAGGCCCGGTTGTTCGCCTCGTTGTTGACCCCCCAGCGCAGGGTCGCATCCTTGACGGTGAAGGGTTTCTCGACCACGGGGCTGGCGGGGCCGCCGGTCGGCGAGGCCGTCACCCGCACCGTGTCGGTCGCCGTGGTGACCACGGTCCGGGTGGTCGGCCGGTCCACGGTCACCGTGCTGGTGCTCGTCGCGGGAGTGGTCGGTTCGGTGACCTCGATGATCTCGCCGAGGGTGTAACCCACCCCGATCGGCAGGGCCGGTTTGGCCGGATCCCGCTGGCCGCCGGAGGTGTACCAGTAGGCAGCTTGGCCGGTGTCCATCTGGAAGTTGACGAAGTCCTGCGGGAAGGAGCCCCAGTAGGCCTTGTTCGGGGCGCTCTGCGGTGACTGCGGGACGAAGGCCCCGTTCGCCGGGACATTCACCGCCACCCCGCGGTAGTCCGGTGTCGCCGTGAAACCGGTGTCTCCGACGGTGATCCCCTTCATCGTCGCCAGGGTGACGGAACGGGGCACCAGGACGGTCCACTTCTCCGGATCGTCCATGTCCGCCCCGAACCCGGAGCCGGTCGCGGTCAGCGTTCCGGTGCCCTTGGCGTCGACCTTCAACACCGGGTTGCTCGCCGACCAGAAGGACAGGCCGCCGTAGTAGACGACGGTGAAGGAACCCTGCCAGCTCACCGAGGCCTCGCCGGTGTCCGGATCGACCCAACCGGTGCCCGCGCCGAAGGCCAGCCGGATGTCGGTGTGGGTGTTGTTGCCGGTGGTGACCGTCCCACCGGAAGGGTTCTGGCACTTGGTTTCCCAGGTCGGCGTGACGACACTGCCGTCCGCCAGGGGTTTCTCCAGTCGAACAGCGCCGGAAGTGGCCTGGTAGAAGCCGTCCGCCTTGGACCACACCCGGCTGGAACCGGGATCACGCACGGTGCCGGCCACCAGGAAATTGCAGCCGCCGAAGAAGGCGCCGGAGCCGCTCTCGTCGTTGATCGCCCAGGTCATCCGGGCATCGTCCACCCGGTGTTTGCCGGTCTCCGGGGTGTCGCGGGCCGCAGGGGCGGCCCCTGCGGGGGCGGCCCCGACGGCGATGCAGACGGCAGCCAGCACCGTGGTCAAGGCCGCTGCCAGGGCTGCCGGGCCGCGGCGGCGACGGGATGACGGGGTGACCGCTGCGGGAGAGAGCACACTCATGCCGGACCTTCCATGGTCGATTCGCTGATGTCGGGTTCCCCGGTCCCTGCCCGTCGGTTGCGCTGCCAGGTACGCAGGGCCAGACCCGCCGCGACGAGCACACCGATGCCCGCCGCGACGACGAACCCGATCGCGGTGCCCGACCTGCTGGGCTCGACCACGGCAGCCGTCGGCCGCACGGCCTCATCGGCGACGGCCTCGGTGGTGTCCGCCGTCACCGCTCCGGAAACCATGACCGGGAAGGCGACCTCGACGACCTGGCCGGATTCGGCACCCTGGATCCGCAGTACGTGGGTTCCCGCCGACAGGTCCAGGGGCAGTTGCAGGATTCCGGCCAGAGCACCACCGGTGCCGGCGACCAGCGGCCCGACCGAGGACAGGCCGTCGTCCAGGGTTGCCAGCACCTGCTCCCCCGGGTGGAAACCGCGACCGAAGAAGGAGAGCACCCGACCGGCGACCGCGGTGGCCCGGTCGACCTCCGCCGAGGCGGGTTCGGCCGGGCCCGAGGTCGTCGGCGCCCCGGAACTCGGAGCCGGTGCTGCCGGGGCGGTGGCGGTGGGTGTGGTGGCTGCGGGTGCGGTGGCGGCGGTGTCCACCGGTTCGCCTGTCTCCTCCGTCGCGGGTGTCGTCTCCGTCGGCTCGGCGGCCGCGGTCGAGGTGTCCGACGGGGCGGCACCGGAGTAGATGTCGCCGAACTCGATCGGGGTGAAGGTCTCGTTGTTGGCGTTGACCACGCCGTGGGCTCCCACCGTGATGATCCCGCAGGTCACCTTCAGGCAGTCGATGTCGACTGCGTTGTTGTCCCGGTCGTAGGCCTGAAACGTCGGTCCGGGCACCGTCATCGAGAGGGACCAGCTGCCGTCGGCGGCGATGATGCCACCGTTGGCCGCGTACTCGGTCTCGCTGCCGGGGAAGGAGACGAAGCGCTGGAATCCGGCGTTGTCCTTCTCCTCGCTGTCCGGGACGTACCGGTAGGTGATCCCGGTGGAACCGCCGCTGCTCGGCTTCCACCCGTCCCCGGCGGGGTCGCTCACCCAGCCGAAAAGCACGTAGATACCGCCGAAGGCACCCTGGACGGACTGGAAACCGCTGCCGGTGACGGTGAAGTCGGTCGAATAGGTGGTGTCGGCCTTCCCGGTGCCGAACTCGTTGGCGATCGACACCGACGCCCCGGCGGCGACCGCGGCCGGTGCACCGACGACGGCACCGGCGCCCACCAGCACTCCGAGGGCGCCGATCCCGGCCCCCCACCTGCGGATACGGACGAAACGTTCGGTCATGACGGGACCCCTGCCGGCGAGTTGGTCGTTGACGAGGGTAGAACGTCCTGCAGCACCAGGGGGTCCGCCGGGGCACCGCGCCTCGGTGCGATGATCAGGTCGGCGCTGCCCGGACGGGTGAGCACGTCGACCGGGTGCCGATAGACCCGGCTGAGCAGCTCGGAGGTCAGAACCTCCGCCGGAGGTCCGACCGCCTGCAGCCGTCCTTCGGCGATCACCGCAACCCGGTCGGCATAGGCGGCGGCCAGGGACAGGTCGTGCAGGACGATCACCACGGCGGCACCGGCGGCCGCCAGGGCCTTCGTCACCGCGAGAAGTGCATCCTGGTGCCGGATGTCCAAGGCGGCGGTCGGCTCGTCGAGCAGCAGGATCGCGCCCTGCTGGGCGAGGGTGCGGGCGAAGGACACCCGGGCCTTCTCACCACCGGAGAGGTTGGTGAAGGTGCGGGCGGCCAGGTCGAAGATCTCCGCGAGGTCGAGGGATCCGGTGACGACCCGCTCGTCGTCCTCCTCCCGCGCCGTACCGTGCCAGGGTGCACGTCCCATCCGGACCACGTCGACCACGCGGAACGGGAAGGAGAGCCGATGCTCCTGCAGCAGAACGGATCTGGACCGGGCGAGATCGGACAGCGCCTGCCGGGCGATCGGGACCCCGTCCAGCAGCACCGCGCCGCCGGACGGGCGCACGTCACCGGCGAGCAGGGAGAGCAGGGTGGATTTCCCGGCTCCGTTCGGACCGACCAGGGCGAGCACCTCGCCCGCGTGCACCTGCAGGGTGGTCGGATGGACGATCGTCCGGCCGTCCACGTCCCAGGTGACGTCCGCCGTTTCCATCGCCGCGGTCATGCCCATCCCCCGGCGCTGCGCCGTGCCCGCCGGAGCAGCCAGAAGAAGAACGGTCCGCCGACGAGGGCGGTCAACATCCCGATCGGCAGATCGGCGTAGTCGACCGCCGTGCGGGCCACCAGGTCCGCGCCGAGCAGCAGGACCGCACCACCCAGGGCACTCGCCGGGATCAGCACCCGGTGTCCGGGGCCGGTGATCATCCGGATGACATGGGGCACCACCAGACCGACGAAGGCGATGATCCCGCAGAAGGCCACTGCTCCGGCCGTCATCACCGCGACCAGCACCACCGAGATCATCCGCAGGCGTTCGACATCGGTGCCCAGGTGCCGGGCCGTCCGGTCCCCCAGCGCCAACAGGTCGAGCCGCCGGGCGATGAACACCGCGCCGCAGATACCGACGAAGGCCATCGGCGCGACGACCCCGACCTGGACCCACCGGGTCCCGTTGAGACTGCCCAACTGCCAGAACACGATCTGCTCGCGGGCCTGGGTGTCGCCGAGGAAGGTCAGGAAGGCCAGGCCGGCCCCGCAGAAGGCGTTGACCGCGACCCCGGTGAGCACCAGGGTGACCGTTTCGGTCCGCCCCTTCTCCCGGGACAGCAGATATACCAGCCCCGTGGTCAGCAGGCCACCGGCGAAGGCGAACACCGCGATCGTCCAGGAACCGAGGAAGGTGAACCCGAACACGATGACCGTGCTGGCCGCCAGGGCCGCACCGGCCGACACCCCCACCACACCGGGCTCGGCGAGCGGGTTGCCGAAGACACCCTGCATCAACGCTCCTGCGGTGGCCAGTGAGGCACCCACCAGCAACGCCATCACCACCCGCGGGAACCTGATGGTCCACAGGGCGTTGTCCCCTTGCGGATGGGTCGGCATCCGGCCGATGTCCAGGTTCAGCCGGTGGGCCAGGGAGCCGAGCACCTCGGCGGGCGGGATGCGGAGCTGGCCGACCCCGGCGGCGATGACCGCGATGACCACCAATGCGATGGCCAGGACCAGGAACAACCCGGTCACCCGGGCCACCCGGGCGGCCGGCAGGGCTCGATCGCTTCCCGGTGCCGGGCGTCCGGACAGGACCGGAGTGGTCCGGCGAGGGGCGGGCAATTCACGTCCGGCCGTGCCGCGGGTGGTCGGTACGGGTGGATGGGGGGTTTCCGGACGGGCGGGTTCGGGGTGGGCGGCCTTGCTCAGCGCGGTCTGGTCCAGTTCGGTCATGACCGGGGCGGTGAGTAGATGGCGGTGGCCAACGCGTCCAGCACATCGGCTGTCCGCGGGCCGAAGGAGAGAACCTCGGTGTCGTCCATGTCGACGATCCGGCGATGCTGACCGGCGGGGGTCTGGGCGATGGCGGGCAGTCGCTCCAGCAGGCCGTCCACCCCGCCGACGGATTCGAGGCCGCCGGACATCATGAGGATGAGGTCGGGCTGGGCAGCGATGAGTCCCTCGTCGTTGACCGGTTTCATTCCCTTCCAACCGATCTCGCCGCTGACGTCGTACCCGCCGACGGCCTCGATCAGCGCGTCCGCACCGGAGTCCTCGCCGAACATGTAGTAGATGCCGGCCTGTCCACGGACGTAGAGGAAGACCATTCGCAGTTTGTCCTGGACCCGGCTCGGCGCGATCCGGGCGATCTCGGCGATCTTCTTCTTCGCCTCGGATTCCGAGCGGCTGCCGAGTTCCGCGCCGAGTTCCGGCACCCCGAGGGCGTCGGCGACGGCCTCGGTGAGGGAGGCGATGTTCGTCATGTTGCGGTGGGAGTCCACCACCACCACCGGGATCCCGGACTCCCGCATCTGCAGGATCACGTCCCACGGGCCGAGGGTGGTGTCGGTGAGGATGACGGTCGGGGCCAGCTCGAGGATCGCCTCGCCGTTGAGTTCGTGGCCGTTCTGGGTGACCAGCGGGAGGCCCGCGATCTCGGGGAACCGGGACGAGGTGTCGCGACCGACGACCTTGTCCCCCAGGCCCAGTTCGAAGACGGTCCGGGAAAGGGACCCGTAGAGGTCGAGGGCCAGGATCCGACTGGTGTCGGTGATCGTCACCGATGTTCCCTGGGCGTCCTTGACCGTTGCGGGCAGGGTCTGGGCCGGGTTGTCGGCGATCGGATGGATCGTGGCGTCCCGCAGAACCGCGGTGGAGGATCCGACGTAGCTTTTCGGGTCGGCGCTCTTCGGGTCGGCGCTCTTCCGGTCGGCGAGGACCTGGGCGACGGACGAGCCGGACGTTTCGGACCCCGCCACCGTTGACGGAATTGCGATAGGTAAGGTTTCCCTTGCTTCACCTCCGCAGGCGCTCATGGCGAGCATCACCACCGGGAGTACCACGGCGGCGAGCGCACGTGATCCGCGCTGACGAGTCCAACGTGATCTCACTGGCCCTACTTCCGTGCTAGATGATTAGGTAAGCCTCACCTATCTAACACCGAACCGCACCAAACCCCAAGTGACGACCGTTACCCGCCCCTGCCCGGCAACTCGCCGCCTCCGCGACACCCGGGGCGGTCCCGGTTGTCACTGCCCCGACGATGTGCCGACCTTCAGCGGCACGACATCGGCCACCGAGGTCGGCACATCGCGCACCACCCGTTGCTCAGGCGATGCGCCGGAGACCGCGCAACGCGATCCAGATCAGCGCCGCCGCGACGACGACGTACAGACCGGTCTCGATCCCCTGGAACCACCAGAAGCGGTCCCCCGGCTGGTAGAGGGTCGTGTTGAGCGCCCCGGACATCCCCCCGCAGTCGGCGGCATCCGGGTTGCAGGCGGTGGACGCGTTGTCCATCAGGGTCTGCCCGTCGGCGGACTTGACCGCCATGCTCTGGATCCAGTCACCCCGGGCGGCGTTCAGGTTCGGGTTGGGTTGATCGACCGGGATCGCGAGTTCGACGGGGGTGGCGAAACGCGGACGTGCCAGACCTGCCACCAGCACCCGGACCGGGATGAAGACGACCAGCACGGCGGCCATCGCAGGCATCACCTTACGAAAGATCGTCCCTGCCGCGATCCCCAGCGCCAGTGCGAAAACCGTGTACCCGACCGGCGCGATGCCACCGACGTCGAACTTGAACGTCTCGAATCGCGTCACACCGACCCGGTTGAGCGGCGCCATCCACCAGGAGACCCCGAACCCGTAGACCACCGCGACGATCAACGAACCGGCACCGACCAGACCGAACTTCGCCATCGCCCACTGCCGCCGGCTGACCCCTTGGGTCCACACCAGCCGGTGGGTGCCGTGCTCGACCTCGCGCGCGACAAGCGGTGCGCCCCAGAAGATCCCCACCAGCAACGGGAGGAAGATCAGCAGCACGCTGACATTCGCCACTGCGGTGTACCTGCCGATGAACGACCGGATGGTCTCGTTGCACGCGTTGGTGAACGAGCTCGGGATGAACTGACCGTCACCCATCGAGGACACACACGCCGGCAGTCCGAGATCGGTGTAGGTACTGCGCATCCCGAGTCCTGTCGGGATGATGTACGCCGCCAACGCGAGGAGGCCCGCAACTGCGAACAAGGCCTGTTTGCGGTGCTGCCGCCAGACCAGCCAGATCATGCCGTCACCCCCCAGGCCGCATGGCTGCCCTGACGGCGATGGTCGCCCAGATAACCCAGGATCAGATCTTCCAGTCCCACTTCTGTTGACGTCCAGCGGGTCTCGTCGACCCAACCGTCGACCCGGACCAGGAGCGTGGACTGGCGGTCGGTATGGCTCTCCCGGATGACCGCGGCGACGCCGGGGATCGCCGAGCCGTCATGGCGGGCACCGATCAGTTGCCGGTGCGTACCGAGCAGATCGTCCACCGAACCGGTCAACCGCACCTTTGCCGTCTCCAGCAGCACCAGGTGGTCGCAGACCCTCTCCAGGTCGGACAGCAGATGCGAGGAGAGCAGCACGGTCGTTCCCGTCTCGGCCACACTTCCCATCAGGGCCTGCAGGAACTCGTGACGCGCCAACGGGTCCAGGCTCGCCACCGGCTCGTCCAACAGCAGCAGACGCGGGCGTTTGGACAGGGCCAGGGCGAGTGCCACCTGCGCCCGTTGACCACCGGACAGGGTGCCCACCCGTTGGTGCGGAGCTATCCCCAACTGGGCCAACCGGTTGCGGGCCACCGACGCGTCCCAGCGGGCGCGGTTCAGCTTCCCGCCCATGGTCACCAGCTCCGCGGCGGTGAAATCGCGGTAGAGCGGGGTGTCCTGGGCGACGAATCCGAGATCGGGCAGTACCGCGACGTTGTCGTACGGCTGTTGACCGAGGACACGGACCGAGCCATCGTCGGGACGGAGCAGACCGACGGCCAGGTGAAGCAGCGTGCTCTTGCCGGCGCCGTTCGGCCCGACCAGTGCCGCGACCTGTCCCTCCGGGAGGCTGAACGTGCAGTCCCGCAATGCCCATCTGTTGCCGTAACGCTTGCCGAGACCGTCGGCCTCGAGAACGGCGTCCATTGAATCTCCTTCTCAGGTGTGCGTGACGACGATGACGTCATCGGCGAGGGTGGCGCGGATCGTGGTGTCGACCAGGGCGACGATGTCGTCGGCGGTGAGACCGGCTGTCTGCGCCCGGCGCAACCAGCCGACCAGGTCGGCGCGCAGTTCGGCCTGGTGCATCAGCGATGCACCGGCGAGGGTGCCGGTGACGAAGGTGCCGACCCCGGGCCGGCCTTCTGCCAGACCCTCCATTTCGAGTTGTCGATAAGCCTTGAGCACGGTGTTCGGGTTGATCGCCAAGGCCTGCGCGACATCTCGCACCTTCGGCAGTTGATCACCGGACTCCAGCAGACCGACCCGCAGCGCCTGTCGGACCTGCTGGACGAGCTGCATGTAGGTGTTGACCTTGGAGCGACCGTCCAGGACGAACTCGATCACCATGTCTCCTTCTATTGTCCTACGACAATAAGACAAGTATTGGACGAGCGGGTTCTGATGTCAAGGTCGACCGCTCACCCTCCCTAGACTGCGGGCATGGTGCAGTCGGTCGAGTTACTCCTGGACGCGGAGCTGGACGAGTGGGTGTGGGGCCAGTGGCGCGCCCTGGAGAGCGCAGGACTGCCCAGTCAGGTCCGGCACGGGTCGCTCACCAACTGGCCGCACATCACCCTCGGGGTGGCGGACGGCATCTCCGCAGAGCAGGACGCACGATTGGCCGAAGCCGTTGCGGCCCTCCCCCTTCCGGTGCAGATCGGTGGGGTGATCTGGTTCCCGGGCCGCCGGCACGTACTGGCCCGCGCGGTGGTGCCGAGCCTGCCCCTGCTGGGCGTCCAGGCGAAGGTGGCCGAGGTGCTTGCCGGCGCGGAGGGCCTCGGACGGCGGATGGCACCCGGACAGTGGACCCCGCACGTCACCCTCGCCCGCGGGGTCAGGACCGAACAGCTCGCCGCCTGCATCGAGGTGCTCAGCGCCGTGCCGGGGATGTTCGAGGAGCGGGGCGGGACGGTCCACACCGCCCGGCGGTGGGACTCCGACGCCAAGATCACCTGGAACCTGTAAACCCCCCTGCTGTTCCCGCGCACGTTGTTGCTCCTCGCGCGCGATGTTTCGTGCGCGAGGAGCAACAACGTGCGCGGGAACAGGAGAGGGGGTGGATGGGCGCCTAGCCGGCCAGCAGTTCGAGGGTGTCGATGACCCGGTTGGAGAAGCCCCACTCGTTGTCGTACCAGGCGACGACCTTGACGTGCCTGCCGTCGACGCGGGTGAGTGCCGCATCGAAGATCGCCGACTCGGGCCGGCCGGTGATGTCGCTGGAGACGAGCGGCTCGTCGGAGTAGACGAGGATCCCGGCGAGGTCCCCGTCGGCAGCGGCGCGGTAGGCGGCCAGCACCTCCTCCCGGGTGACCTCCCGCGAAACGGTGGTGTTCAGCTCGACGATCGACCCCACCGGCACCGGCACCCGGATCGAGTCCCCCGACAGCTTTCCGGCCAGGTTCGGCAGCACCAGACCGATGGCCTTGGCCGCACCCGTCGTCGTGGGCACGATGTTGACGGCTGCCGCCCTGGCCCGGCGCAGATCCCGGTGCGGGCCGTCCAGCAGGTTCTGCTCCTGCGTGTAGGCGTGCACGGTCGTCATGAACCCGTGTTCGATACCGGCCAGGTCGTCCAGCACACGGGCCAGGGGCGCCAACGCGTTGGTGGTGCAGGAGGCGTTCGAGACGATGACATGCTCGGCGGGACGGTATGCGTGGGTGTTGACCCCGTAGGCCAGAGTCACATCGGCCCCCTCCGAGGGTGCGCTCACCAGAACACGTTTCGCCCCGGCCGTGAGGTGCGCCCGGGCCGCCTCGGCCGCGGCGAAACGACCGGTGGACTCGAGCACGATCTCCACCCCGAGTTCGGCCCAGGGAAGCTTCGCGGGCTCCCGTTCGGCGAGCACCGCGATACGTCGTCCGCCGACGATCAGGTCGGTCCCGTCGACCTCGACGGTGTGGGCGAGACGCCCGAGGGAGCTGTCGTACTTGAGCAGATGGGCGAGGGACTCGGGGGCGGTCAGGTCGTTCACGGCCACCACTTCGAGCTCGCTGTTGCGCTCCAGCAGAGCGCGGAGGGTGTTGCGGCCGATGCGGCCGAATCCGTTGACGGCAATACGGGTCATGGGAGTTCCTTTCTTTCCGCTCCCATGCTCGGGGAAGTGCAACCGGGCTACCAGTGGCCTGAAAGACAACGAACGCAAGAATCTTGCCTACTACCTGGACACCGATCGCAAGGATCTCGCCACGCGAGGGAAGCACCCGCCGATCACGCGGAGAACGTGTGCCGGTACTCCGTCGGCGAGGTGCCCAGGATCCGCTGGAAATGCAGACGCAGGTTCGCCCCCGTCCCCAGCCCCACCCGGTCGGCGATCGACTCGACCCCGAGATCACTGCGTTCCAACAACTCTCGCGCCAGGTCAACACGCGCACGCAGCACCCACTGCATCGGTGTGTACCCGGTGTCCTGGACGAACCGGCGGGAGAAGGTGCGCGGGGACACCCGCGCATTCTCGGCCAGGCCTTCCAGGGTCAGCCGTTCCGACAGATGGGCGAGAGCCCATTCGCGGGTACCGGCGAACAGATCGCCCAACGGCTCCGGCACGCTCCGCGGGACGTACTGGGCCTGCCCGCCACTGCGGTACGGGGCGGCCACCAGACGCCGCGCGACGTGATTGGAGAGCCCGACGCCGTGGTCGCGTCGCACCAGATGCAGACACAGATCGATGCCGGAGGCCGCGCCTGCCGAGGTGAGCACATCACCTGCGTCCACGAACAACACGTTCTCATCGACCTGGATCAAGGGATGCTTGTGTGCCAGCTCCTTGGTGTAGTGCCAATGGGTCGTCGCCCGTTTGCCGTCCAACAGGCCGGTCGCCGCCAGGGTGAAGGCACCGGTGGAAATGGCGGCGAGCCGCGCCCCGCGCCGATGGGCGGCCACGAGAGCCTCGACAACAGCTTGCGGCGGTTCACTTCTCGCCGGATCACGGTAGCCGGGGACGAAGACGGTGTCGGCCGCCTCCAGCACCTCAAGGCCCTCGGCCACATGGTAGGAGAGGCCGTCACCGCCGGTGACGAGCCCCGGGGCCGCACCGCAGACGCGCACCTCGTACGGCATGCTCGGCCGGTTCGAGAACACCTGAGCGGGGATACCCACGTCGAGCGGCTTGGCCCCCTCCAGCACCAGCACGGCAACCTGATGGCTCATTGCTCCTGCCCTCCACCTCACGGTGGCGACGTCATCGAATCATGACGCTCATACCACCTACCGCAAGCATCCTGCCAGAGACTTGACCACCAGGAGTCGTAGGTCGTCCGGGCAACCGCGGGTTCGCCGATCAACTGGCTGAGCAGCTGCCCACGCTCCCTCCCGTCGATCACACCGGAGGCACGCCGAGGGGACCGCCGGGAGGGGGGGGCGGTCAGCGGTTCGGGCTCACCGACAGGGTTCTCAGCCCTGGCGCGCTTTCCACTTCGGGTCCTTCTTGTTGATGACGAAGACCTTCCCGTGGCGACGCACCACGATCGAGCCCTCCCGCTGCTTGAGTGCCCGCAATGACGATCTGACCTTCATGGATGCTCCTTGTTCGTGGGGTACCTGCCCAGTGTATCCATATTGCGAATCATTATCAGTAAACGGCTGCGAGGTCACCCGGCATCCGGTCCCCGGCCCGATCTAGGCTGTCCCCCATGACCGATCCCTGGGATGACGAGGAGGCCGCAGACACTCCGTCGGCCGAGGACGAGCAGTTCGAACCGGACGAGAACCAGGCAGAGGTCGCCGCGGCCTGGGAATCCGCCGGTCGGACCGTCGAGCAGGTGACACCGTTCATCGCCCTCGGCCTCGGGCCGCAGGACCGGGAACGGTTGACCGGCCTGACCGACGAGCAGGCGGTGGACTGGTGTTACGCGGTCGGCTGGGAGGGGACCGAATCCCTGGACCGGGTGGTGCTCTGGCGTTCCCTCGGATACGTGGTCCCGCCGGAGGGCCTGTATCGGCTCTCGGAGATGGCACCCGTGGAGATACGCCGCTGGCACGAGGCCGGATTCGATGTGCCCTGGATGATCAGGACCCAGGAGTTGGAGCTCACCGTGGACGAGGCGATCGGCTGGCGGGATCGCGGCCACACCGCGGATCTGGTCACCGCAGTGCTGAGGGCCGACCGCAGCCTGACCGTCCAGGAGTACGAGTCCTTCCTCGGGTCCACGATCCCGCAGGACCGGCAGATCGATTGGATCGCCCACGGTTTCGACGTCGAGCAGGCCCTGGCCTTCACAGCCCTGGGCGTACGGGCGAACGAGGCGCGGGTCTGGCGCTCCCGAGGACTCGGACCGGCCGATGTCCCACCGGGACGGCATCTCCCCCAGGACTTCGAGATCGGCGGTTGGGCCCTCGGACCAGGAGATTCATTGCGGGACATCACCCATCACGTCACCGACCCGGCTGGTACACGAGGATCGATCGCCGTCCGGGCCCGCCGGCCGAGACACGACTACCGCGACTACCTCTGAGCAGAGACGAAGCGCCACGGGCCCCGGGAGGCCTCAGGGGAACGACAAAAGGCCCGTGCCACCATCTGCGGATGGTGGCACGGGCCTCTTCTACCGCCCCTGGTGTGACGGACACACCGGAGGACCCGGCCGGATCACTCCGACCGGGTCCGGCGGACTATCAGACGGTCAAACGGTGCAGGAACGCTGCCATCGCCTGACGGGTCACCACGTTCACCGGGAGGAACTTCTCCCCCGCAGCGACCTGGGTGATGCCGGCAGTGACCATCCACTTGATCGCACCACAGAACTGGTTGCTCACCGGAACGTCGATGAACGCAGCAGCGGTGCAGCTCGGCAGAGCCTGACCCGGGTGGGTCAGACGGAACAGGAACGCCGCCATCGCCTGACGCGAGACCGCATCCCCCGGGTGGAACTTCCCGTCCGTGTTACCGGTGGTGATCCCCGAGGCCGACAGCCACGTGATCGCACCACAGAACTCGTTGCTCACCGGAACATCCGGGAACGGAGCCACCGTGCACGCAGGTGCCTCCTGACCGTGGTGGGACTGTCGGTACAGGAAGGCCGCCATCGCCTGACGGGAGACCGCCTCGTTCGGGTGGAACTTCCCATCCGGGTTGCCCTTCGTGATGCCCGAGGTGGCAAGCCACTGCACATCGTCGAAGAACGTGCTGGTCGGCGGGTAGTCCGGGAAGTACACCACGAAGGACGCAGCGGCCGAGGCCGAACCGTCCACCGCGGCGTTCCCCGCGTAACGGGCAACCAACTGGTGCGTACCGACCGACAAGCCGGTCAGCGACACGATTGCCGTACCACCGTTGGCGTTGCCGACGAGGACGCCGGCACCCACGATCGCGGTGCCGTCGAACACGGTGACCAGATCCTGGTTCACATTGCGCGAGGCGGTGACGGTGACCTTCACCTGGGCGATCTTGTTGGAAGCCACCGGGCTGTTCACCGCCGACACCGAGGTGCTCGACGGAACGAGGACGGTCGGCAGCGCCGGGACGACGACGGTGCGGGTGACCTCGACGAGGCCCGCCTTGTCGACGGAGCGGAACTCGACGGTCTGGGCCGCCGCAGTGCGCGGGATCGTCACCGGAGCGGTGTAGGCCACGAAAGTGCCGTTGCCGATGCGGTATTCGGTCTTCGCGACCCCGGAGACGGCGTCCTGGCTGATCAGGGTGAGCTTGACCGTCGAGGCGTTGACATCCTCCACGACGGGCCCGGTGACCGGGGCCGTCCTGTCGATCTTGCCGGTCCAGTTGGCCGTGCCGGTGTTGCCGGCGGCGTCGGTGGCACGGACGGCAACGGTGTGGTTGCCCTCGGCGCTGACGGTGATCGGTCCGGTGACGGTGACGAAACCGGCTCCGTCGATGTTCGCCTGGACGGTCGGGTTCTGGTCGACATCGTCAACGGCGTTGACGGTGAGGACGACAGCACTCGTGTACCAGCCGTTGTCGCCGTTCGGCGCAGCCGGGGCGGCGGCGACGGAGACGGTCGGGGCGGTGGTGTCGGCCTTGGCCGGAACCACGACCGAACCGGTGATGCTCTGGTTGCCGGCGTTGTCGACGGAGTAGAACTCCACCGTCTGCGCGGCGTTCGTCTTCGGCACGGAGACAGGGGTGGTGTAGTTCAGCCACGCACCGGTGCCGATCCGGTACTTCGTCTGGGCCACACCGGAAACCGCATCGGTGGCGGTCAGGGTGACCACTGCCGGGTCGGTGCCGGAAACGGTGCCGTTCACCGCGGGACGGGCCGAGTCGACCTTGACCACGAGGGTCTGATCGGCTTCGGTCGCCGCGGTGGTCGAGGAGCGGTAGGTGACGGTGTGGTTGCCCTCGGAGAGGGTGAACGGGGCCGTGTACACGGTCCAGTTCGTCGCGCCGTCGACCTTGTACTCGGTGGTGACGGTTCCCGATCCACCGGTCGCCGCCAGGGTGACGGAGACGTTGTTGGTGAACCAGCCGTTGGCACCGTCGGCCGTGGCCGGGTTGGTGGTCGCGGTGGTCACCGGTGCGGCCGGGACGCTGTAGTTGATTCCGGCGACGGTCAGCAACGCCTTCGTGGCATCGTCGGCCTGGCCGGACAGCAGGGTGTGCTCGGCGTCGGCGGTGGTTCCCAGGGAACCGGCCGGCAGTCCGGCGTCACCGGCGACCATGGCGGCCTGGGCGACGTCGCGGGCCAGCGAGACGACCAGGTTCGCCGCAGCGGCCTTGGTCTCGTTGGTGCCGTTCAGCTGGGCCGCGATGGCGACCAGCTCGGCGGCGTGGGCGGTGACGAACGCACGCTCGGTACCGGTGTAGGACGCGGCCAGAGCCTGCAGCTGCGTCTTCACGGTGCCGGCGGGCAGCAGCCCGGCGGCCTTGGTCAGTCGCGCGGCGACGTCATCGGTGCGCAGTCCCCAGCCGTAGGCGAAGGCGGGCTGGTAGACGGCATCTCCCTGGTTGACCGGAACGGCCGCGGCCGTTGCGGGCCAGGAGACGGGGAGACGGCCCGTGAACGGAACGGTGCCGAACAGGGTGTCGACGACGCCGTCACCCTCGGTGCCGGGCAGCCAGGAGGCGACCAGGGCACTGATGGCGGGCAGCTTGTCCGAGACGATCTGCGGGCGACCGGAGACCACGAGGACGACACACTTGGGAGTGTTGGCGCAGACCCGGTCGATCGCGGTGCGATCGGCTGCGGTCAGGGCCAGGCTGCGGTTGGCGCTGTAGCCGACGTCGCCCTGTCCTTCTGCGTACGGGGTCTCACCGACGACGACGACACCGACGTCGTATCCGGCGTAGTCGGACGCGGTGGCCGACGCGGTCGCCGAGTAGGTGACATTACCTGCGGGAACGACCTTCTGGATGCCCTGGAGGATGGTGGTGCCCGGGGTGATGGCACCCGAGGAACCCTGCCAGGAGATGGTCCAGCCGCCGGACTGGTTGCCGATGTTGTTGGCGTTGGAGCCGGCCAGGTAGATCTTCTGGGTCGGCAGCAGCGGCAGGGCGTTGTTGGTGTTCTTCAACAGGACCTGGGACTCGGCAGCGGCCTGCCGGGCGACGGCACGGTGTGCCGGGGAGCCGATCGCATTGATGTTGTCCCGGTAGCTGTACGGGTGGTCGAACAGGCCGAGGCGGAACTTCTGGACGAGGATCCGGTTCACGGCGTCGTCGATACGGCTCATCGGGACGTTGCCCGCGTTGACCTCGTTGGTCAGGCTGGTGGCGAAGCTGGCGAAAGCGCTGGGCTCCATGGCCATGTCGAGGCCGGCGTTGACGGCGATCCGGACCTGGGCGGTGAAACCGCCGGTGGCCGAGATCTGCTTGATCGCCTCCCAGTCACTGATGATGAAGCCCTTGAAACCGAGCTCGCCCTTGAGGACGTCGGTGTTGAGGTACTTGTTGGCCGTCATCTTCAGCGGGCCCTTGCCGTCGCCGAAGTCGACGCTGGAGTAGGAGGGCATGACCGAACCGGCACCCTTGGCGATGGCCGGGATGTACGGGTCGATCGCGAGGCGACGCAGGTCCGCCTCGGACATGTTGGTGACGCCCTGGTCGATCTTGTAACCGGTCGATGCGGCGTTGTACGTGGTCGCGCCGTCACCCACCCAGTGCTTGATCGTGGCCAGCACCTTGTCCGGGCCGGACAGGTCGTTCGGGTTGGAGCCCTGGTAACCGGTGACGATCGGGGCCATGGTGGAGACCAGGGCCGGATCCTCGCCGAAGGACTCGTAGCTGCGTCCCCAGCGCTCGTCGCGGGTGACACACAGGCACGGGGCGAAGGTCCACTGGATACCGGTGGCGCGCACCTCCGAGGCGGTGATGGCACCGGTCTGCTCGACGACGGCCGGGTTGCGGGTCGCGCCCAGGCCGATGTTGTGCGGGAAGATCGTCGCACCGACCAGGTTGTTGTGGCCGTGCACGGCGTCGACGCCGTAGACGATCGGGATCTGGAAGCGGGTCGCGCGGGTGTACAGCTGGAAGTTGTCGACCATGTCGGCCCAGCCGGCCGCGGTGTTGTTGGCCGGGACGCTGCCGCCGCCGGACAGGACGGAGCCCAGGCCCAGGTTGGTGATCGGGGCGGGGTTGGTCAGGTTCGCCCGATCGGCCTGGGTCATCTGACCGACCTTCTCGGCCAGGTTGAGCCGTCCGACGAGGTCGGCGGCGCGGTCCTCGGCGCTCAGGGTGCTGTTCAGGTACGGGAAACCGTAGGCGTTGATCGCCACCGTGGCCGGGGCCCCGGAGATCGTTCCGCCGGTGACCGTGGCCGTGCCCACCACGGTGCGGGCGACGTCGGAGGTGGTGGCCGGGCTGAGGGTGGTCAGCGCCAGGTTCCGGGTGGTCCCCGAGGGGGAGTTCGCCGGGAAGGTGACGGTGGCGTTGGTCAGCGCGGTGAAATGCGTTCCGGCGACGGCGGTCCCGGTGGCGTTGGTCGAGTAGCTGACCGTCACGGCGGCCGCGCTCGGCTGTCCGTTGGAGGTGGTCAGCAGGAACGGGATCTGCGCGACCCCGCCCTTGTCGACGGAGACGAACGGCTTCGGCGAGGTGATGGTGTTCGCACCGGGGACCAGCTTGGTCCCGTACAGGGCGAGATCGTCGAAGTAGAAGGACCCGGACACGCTGGCCGGGAAGGTCACCCGGTAGCCCCAGACCTTGGTCAGGTCGGGTGCGGAGCCGGCCGGGGTCGGGGAGCCCTGGCTCACGGTGAAGGCGTTGAACGGGAACTTCTGCTGCTGCAGGCCCTCGGTGTTGTTGGAGAAGCTCGACTGCCAGAGTTCGGCCGTGCCCGGGCCGGTTCCACCGGTGAGCAGTTGGACGACGACAGGCAACGGCGCGGTGGTCGGGGCACCGCTGCCGGAGCCGTCCCACTTGAAGCCGAGGCCGCGGTAGTCGCTCCAATCGGCGGTGGCCGCGAACTCCTGGGCGAAGCCACGGCTGCCGAGGTTGCTGTAGGTGGCGGTCAGCACCTTGTTCCCGCCGACGGTCGCGACCGACAGCACGGGCAGGTCACCGGAGTTCTGCCACGGGAAGAGCCCCGGGGTGGCAGCGGTGATCGGGCTCGCGCCTTCGAAGGACTCGATCGGGTTGGACCGCTGGAAGATGTGGAAATCGGCGTAGCGGTAGTCGTAGGCGATGTTCGACGCGGTCAGGGTGAGGGCGAAACCCCAGGCCTTGGACGGGTCCGGGGTGACCGGGCCGGTGTTGCCGGACTTGCGGACCAGATCACGCCACAGCACCCGTACGAGCTTCCAGTTGGCCGAGTCGTCGGTCACGTTGGAGACGTACAGGCCGGTGCTGTTGGAGGAGTTGCCGGTCATCTTGAGTTCGTACTGCAGCACCTTGCCGGAGGCCTGGCCCTTGAACCAGAAGCCGAAACCGTCGTAGGCGCTCCAGTCCTGGCTCGCCGCGGTCTCGTAGCTGATGCCACCCCAGTTGGTGGCGGAGGTACGCGTGGCGGACACCCGGAGGCTCTGGACGGTCCCGTGGTCGGGCACATCGGCCTGCGGCTGGATCGTCAGGGTCGGTGTCGCGGCGGCGTTCTCGCCCCACGGGTAGATGCCGGGGCCCGCGGTGTTGAGGATCGCCGGGTTCGTCAGGTCGACGATTCCGGTGACCTGACCCACCGAGAGCGCGGAGTCGGCGACCTCACCGGGGAGGGAGGCCGAGGCGACGCCGGAGGCACCGGGGTTGAGCAGGGAGACGACCAGGGCCGCGGACAAGACCGCGGTCAGCCTGGAGGTCCAGCGCTTTCTGGATCGCGATGGAGACACGGTTGGCGACACAGGAGTCCTTTCGGTTGGGGTGCTGCAGATACGTCGGACGGACTGCGGTGTCAGCGGTACGACCTGGGCTGGGACGGCTGACGGCAGGGAGGTGCACTTCGGGTGTCGAAGGCACTGGAAGGGGTCGCCGGGAGGCGGGAAGAATCCCGGCGGCGGTAGAACTCACCTCGCGGGACGGGTCGAAGGATTCCTCGGATCACTTCGTCCGTCGTCGAGGGAGTGGGGTGGTTCAGCGGTGTCGGTGCCGATCGATGACGGCACAACTTCGGAATTCGCCGGCTCGCCGGACGTCGCAGACCTTCATTGGTCCTCCACGGATAGCGGGTGAACGGTGCCTACGGCGACACCGCTGTCTTCCCACCCCAACCGTGACAGGTTGTGTGGCCCGTGTCAACGATTGAGTTAAAACGTTAACTTTAGAAACGTCTGTTCACCCCGCCCTCCCCCGCGCTGTACAGCCGCGACGCTCTCGGGCAGACTGCGGAGGTGTCTCAGTCCCATGATCGACCGCAGGGTCGCAGACGCCCCGCCGGCGGCCCGCTGATCACCGCCGCCCTGCGTGCCCACGGCCGGCTGACCCAGGTCGAGCTGGCCGACCACACCGGCCTGACCCCCGCGGCCGTGTCCATCCTGGTGCGAGAACTCGCCGCCCAGGGGACCGTCGACATCGCCCGCACCACCCGGACCGGCAGGTCGGCCAATGCCGTCACCCTGAGCCGCAGCACCGGGATAGTGGTGGGCATCGACATCGGCCACAGTCACATCGCCGTGGCCAGCAGCGATCTGGCCCACCACATCCTCGACGAGAGATCCGCCGATTTCAGCACCGGCGGCTCCCGGGAGGCCACCGTCGAGCTGGCCGTCCAACTCGTCTCGGACTCCCTCGCCGCGGCCGGGGCCAGCACGGGCGAGCTGCTGGGCATCGGTCTCGGCATCCCCGGACCGCTCTGGGAGAAGAACCACGAGGTCACCGCGGGGACCATCCTGCCGGACTGGGTGGGCACCCATCCGGCCGAGATTTTTCGCCATGCCTTCCCCGGTGTGCCCGTCACCGCCGACAACGACGCCAACCTCGGTGCACTCGGCGAGCGCTTTTGGGGAGCGGGGATCGATGCCGACGATCTGATTTACATTAAACTTTCAACCGGCGTCGGGGCCGGCCTGATCCTCAACGACGGCATCTACCGGGGTTCCAGCGGCACGGCCGGGGAGATCGGCCACCTGCAGGTCGACTCCAACGGACTGCTGTGCGCCTGTGGCCACAACGGTTGTCTGGAAACCGTGCTCGGCCTGCCGTACCTGCTCCATGCCCTCACCCGCCCGGAGGATGCGCCCCCCACCCTGGCCGAGGTCGCCGCCCGCGCCGCCGACGGGGACGCCCACACCCTGTCCGCTCTCACCCGCGCGGGCAACGCCCTCGGAACGGTCCTGGCCGGACTGACGACCACGCTCAGCCCCAGCCTGGTCGTCGTCGGCGGGCGGTGCCTGGAGATGGGCGATCACCTGGTCGACACGGCCCTGGCCCGGGCCCGGTCCCTGGTACTGCCGGCACTGTCGGACAACATCCAGCTGCGCCCGGGACAGCTGGGCAACCGCGCCGAGCTGCTCGGCGCGTTGACGGTGGCCTACACCAACGCCGTCCCCCGCTGACACCACTGCTGTTTCCGCGCACCGCGACGCAGATGGAATTTTCTGGTCAGAGAGAGGCGGCCCGGCGCGCCGCCTCGGCCACCGCACCGAGCAGCGCGGCCCGCGAACCGAGAGTCCCTGCCACCACCTGCAACTGGGCCGAGACGTACGGCTGCGTGTAACGGTGGACGGCGGTCGCGATGCCGTCGAGCAGTGGCCCGCCGGCATCCACCAGGCGGCCACCGGCCACGATGATCTGCGGATCGAGGTTCGAGCACACCGCAGCGACGACCCGGCCGACGGCGATCCCCATGTCGTTGAACAACCGCACGGCACCCGGGTCCGCGGAGCGCACGATCTCCATCGCGTCCTCGAAGGTCAGATCCGCGCCGTGGGCCTGTCGTAGGAAGGCAAGGGCGGAGTCGGCGGAGGACAGTGTCTCCAGACACCCCCGGCTGCCGCAACGACACAGTGCGCCGTCCTCGCGGACCTGCACATGCCCGATCTCACCGGCGGTCCCGCGGGCCCCGTGGTACACCCGTCCGTTGATCACCACACCGGCACCGATACCGGAGGAGACCTTCACGTACAGGAAGTCACGGATCCCTTGGGCCGCACCGTAGGCCATCTCACCGAGGGCACCGAGGTTGGCGTCGTTCTCGACCCAGACCTTCTGGCCGATCAGCGCCTCCAGCTCCTGGGCCGGCTGGATGCCCACCCAGCCGGGGAGCAGGGTGCCGCTGCGCAGACGACCCGAGGTGATGTCGATCGGCCCGGGGACACCCATCACCACCGCGGACGGCGGCCCCTCGCATTGCGGTACCTGCGCCACCATCCTGGTGATCGTGGTGTGGGCGAGCTCGAGCACGGCCGCCGAGGAACCGTCGACGTCGACGGTCTGGGTCTCCTCGGCCAAGAGGACCCCGGACCGATCCGCGATCGCCACGCCGAGGTGGGAGTGGCCGAAATCGACGGCGACGACATAACCGATCCCGGCCCCGATGCTCAACATCCGCGGCGGTCGGCCGCGGCCGACCGTGTCCGGGCTGGTCACCGCGACCAGGCGACCCTCGTCCAGCAGTTCACTGACGACGGAGGCGACCGTCGCCCGGGACAACCCGGTGGTCCGGACCAGCTCGGACTGCGCAATGGATCCGGCCTGGGCGACCTCGCCGAGGATCAGGCCGACACTCATCTCCCGAAGTCGGGAGGGCCGAGCGGTCGACGGGCGGCCGTGGGCCGGCTCCGCTCGACCGAGTCGGGTTTGGTTGGACGTCATCATGCCTCCACGGCCGCTCCGCTGCGGCACGGCGATTTATTTGCAGAACTGTACACAAAATCAGTCTGATGCTGAGGTGGGGTCGTGATCGCCAGACCTGCACGTGCAGGGGATCTCTGACCGCTGTGACCAGGGTAGAACAGATCCCCCCTCCCAGTACACCCAGGTATTTTTGCCTAGACCTGAAAGAAAACAATTGCATAACTGACGTTTTCGGGCTTCATTTTGACCAGAATTAGTCCTAGCCTGAAGCAGTCCACCCGAAGTCCTCATCGGTTGGGCCCGCGTCAGTGGTGCCGCAATCCGCCTGGGCGGGGATCGGAACACCGTGATCAGGTCACAGCTTCCGCCGTCGACCCGCTCAGATGCCGGCAAGTCTCGAACATCCATCCCACCCTTCTTGGAGGAAGCGCCAAATGCGTCGTACCCCTGTTGTTGCCGGCCTCGCGGCCGTGAGTTTGTTGTTGGCTGCGTGTGGCAGCGACAAGAATGAGTCCTCGACGCCGTCGTCGACGCCCGCTCCGACCACCGCGGACAGCTCCGCCCCGGTCGAGACCACCGCCGGTGGCAGCACGGACGAGACCAGCGCGCCGTCGACCGATGCCACCGAGACCGGTTCGACCGAAGCTGCCGGCGGTGCCGGTGGAGACGTGTCGGTGTTCACCTGGTGGGCTGCCGGATCCGAGAAGGACGGCCTCGACGCCCTCGTCAAGGTCTTCGGCACCGAGTTCCCGAACGACAAGTTCGTCAACCTCGCCGTCGCCGGTGGCGCCGGATCGAACGCCAAGGCCAAGCTGGCCTCGGACCTGGCGAACAACAACCCGCCGGACTCCTTCCAGGGCCACGCCGGCGCGGAACTGTCCGACTACATCAAGAACGGCCAGATCCAGCCCGTCGACGACGTCATCACCGAGCTGGGTGGCTCCGCCACCTTCCCGCAGGACCTGCTGGACCGGCTGACCGTCGACGGACACGTCTACTCCATCCCGTCCAACATCCACCGCGCCAACGTCGTCTGGGCCAACCCGAAGGTCATCAAGGCCGCCGGTATCGACCCGACGGTCGTCCCGGCCGACATCAAGGCCTGGATCGCCGATCTGGAGAAGGTCAAGGCCTCCGGCATCGAGACCCCGCTGACCATCGGTGGCACCTGGACCCAGGTCCAGCTGCTGGAGAACGTCCTGCTCGCCGACCTCGGCGCCGAGGGCTACTCCGGACTGTTCGACGGCAAGACCGACTGGGCCTCCGAAGGTGTGACCACCGCGATCGCCGATTTCGCGACCCTGCTGACCTACACCAACGCCGCCGCTGACGGCGACGACTGGCCCGCCGCGATCGACGCCGTTGCCGACGGCACCGCTGCCTACAACGTCATGGGTGACTGGGCCGTGGCCGAGTTCAACTCCAAGGACAAGAAGGACGGTGTCGACTACACCTACTTCCCGACCCCCGGCACCGATGGAGTCTTCGACTTCCTCGCCGACTCCTTCACCCTCCCGGTCGGAGCCAAGAACGAAGGCGGAGCCAAGGATTGGCTGCGCACCATCGGTTCGGCCGAGGGGCAGAAGGCCTTCAACCTCGCCAAGGGTTCCATCCCGGCCCGCAGCGATGCAGTCGCCGCCGATTACCCGGCATACCAGCAGACGGCCATCGCCTCCTGGACCAAGGACACCATCGTCTCCTCCATCGCCCACGGCGCAGCCGTGAACCTGGCCTGGGGATCGGACATCTCCTCCGCGGTGTCCAAGTTCTACGCCGGTAAGGACCAGGCCACCCTGCAGGCCGACCTCGTCACCGCCGCCCAGAACAACGCCGGCTGATCCAGCCGGCCCCGCCCCTGCACACCTACGTGCAGGACCAGTAACACCATGAACCACGAGTGACGGGGTCGGCCCACCACGGTCCGGCCCCGTCACTCGTGTTCGCACCTTTGAGTTGTTGCCCGTAATTGCGACTGTAAGTTTTCTGCCTTGGGAGGCATGCGCCTATGACGAAGACGAGGGTGAGGAATTGGCTGCCGGCGTTT
>QXCQ01000066.1 GCA_003576535.1 Nakamurella silvestris
CGATTGTCGATGAAAATGACACCTTATTGGGTATCTTTACCGATGGTGACTTGCGTCGTTTAATTGATAAGCAACAAGGTTTTGATGTGAATTTAGCTGTGTCTGAGGTGATGATTAAAAACCCATCAACGATTTCTAAAGAAGCACGAGCTGTGGAAGCTTTGGAAAAAATGAATGAAAAGAAAATTAGTCAATTTGTGGTTGTCGATGAGATGCATAAAGTGATTGGGGTTATTAGTATGCATGATTTGATTCAAGCTGGAGTAAATTAATCAATGGCTTCTTATGTTTTATTAGAACAAGCGCGTCATATTGAAGCATTGGTTTTAGATGTAGATGGAATTTTGAGTGATGGTTTTGTGACTTTGACCAATTCTGGAGACGAAATCAAATCATTTGATATTCGTGATGGATTGGGCATGAAATTGGTCCAAAAATCTGGGATTAAAGTCATTATCATTACTGGACGTAAAAGTCACATCGTAGAAAAACGTATGTCTGATCTCGGTGTCGATTTGATTTTCCAAGGTCGAGAAGATAAGGGTGTTGCGCTTAGAGAAGCATGTGCACAACTTAATTTAGATCCTGAAGATTGTTTATACATGGGCGATGACTGGCCTGATCTTTCAGCATTTGCACTGGCTGGAATGAAAGTTACAGTACCTAATGGTCATGTTGAAGTTCGCCGTCGAGCAGATTTAGTCACACAAGCAATGGGTGGACGTGGGGCGGTACGGGAAGTTTGCGATATGTTGCTAATGGCTAAAGGCACTTACCAAGAACTACTTGAAAAATATACAGCTATACCGCATTAATAGCTTAAATTCAGATTGATCAAATGTTGAATATAATTTATGGATACTAAGGTTCTATATGTGACCGCTGTTGTCATTGCGGCAATTAGTGGTGGCTATTACTATTACAGCGGGAAAGGTAAAAAGCTGGATGGAAATTCAGCACAAAGCATGACCTATTCTGCTGAAGGTATTCAGTTGGTCCAGACCGATGAAAAGGGTAATCTTTATGTTCGTGCTCAAGTTGATCATCTAGAACAAGATTTACAAAGAAAAACGTCTAAACTCAGCAATCTCAATGCTTCAATGTTTAATCAAAATCAAGTTGATTCAACTTTTTTTGCCAAAGAAGCAAGAGGATTTAATGACAATGAGAAGGTTGTTTTATCTGGACAGGTTAAAGCAACTAAACTTGGTGAACGTGGGACGATGGAATTTCAAACAGATGAATTAACAGGCTATCCTAAAACTCGTCAGTTCGAAACGACTCACCAAGTTACTGTCAATGCACCTGATGCAGAATTTATTAGTCAGGGTTTAAAAGCTGATTTAAACCAAGGTCAATATGAATTTGCAAATATTCGAGGAAAGTATGTACCTAATTAAGATCTTTTCACTGAAACAATCTTTCCTGAGAAAAGCGATCTGTACGATCAGTATGTTGAGCTTGTCAGCAACGGCATTTGCATTACCATCAGACCGTAATCAGCCTATTTCACTTGTTGCTGATAAAGCAACGTATAGTGAAGCGACAGGTGTTACAACCTATACCGGCAATGTCATTATTGAACAAGGTACAATGAAGCTACAAGCGTCTTCAATTGTTGCTCAATTGAATAAAAGTAAACAAATTAGCACTATTACTGCGACAGGTGGACCAGCAAAATTTCAGCAGCAGGTAGACAGTGCAAAAGGCGTGGCGCGCGGTGAAGCACAAA
>QXCQ01000106.1 GCA_003576535.1 Nakamurella silvestris
ACCCGACTGACGCAACGACGACAGGAAACGCGGGCCACGGAGCCTGCGGCGGGCCGCCGGCTCCCCGGCGGCCGCGGCGACGGAGCTGCCGATGGGATTGGCGGTGGGGCTGGCGTTGTCCTCGCCGAGCGGATTCGTCATCTCAGTACCTCACTCGGGGGTCGATCAGCGCCGTCAGCACATCGATCAGGAAGCTGGCCACCACCACCACCAGGGCGATGACGGTGACAATGCCCTGTACAGCGACGAAGTCACGTTTGGTCAGGTAGTCCCCGAGCGCGAACCCGAGGCCCTGCCATTCGAAGGTGCGTTCGGTCAGGATGGCCCCGCCGAGCAGCAGCGCCGCCTGCAGACCCATCACCGTGACGACGGGGACGAGGGCGTTGCGGAAGGCGTGCGCGCGGATCACCTTGCGCTCGCTCAGACCTCGGGACCTGGCGGCCTCGACGTAGTCCGAACGCAGGGTCTGGAGCAGGTTCGTCCGGACCAGCCGCAGGAAGATTCCGGCGGTCAGCAGGCCCAGGATGGTGGCGGGAAGAATGGTGTGCCGCAGCACGTCCCAGACGTACTTCGGTTCCCCGTACAGGATCGAGTCGATCAGGAAGATGTTGGTCTTCGGGGTGACGTGGGAGATCGCCAGCTGGGTCGTGATGTCGGCCCGGCCGGAGGTCGGCAGCCAGCCCAGGACGTTGCCGAAGAGCAGTTTGGCCAGCAGACCGATGAAGAACACCGGTGCGGCGTAGAAGAGGACACCGGTGATCCGCAGGATCACGTCCGGCGCACGATCCCGGTAGCGGGCGGCCAGTCGCCCGAGGGGCACGCCGACCCCGACGGCGATCAGGAAGGCCCAGAAGGTCAGCTCCAGGGTCGCGGCGCCGTTGACCCGGAGAATGTCGGTGACCTTGCGGTTGTCGGTCAGCGTCGTGCCGAAGTCCAGGTGCAGCAGGTTCCACAGGTACTCGCCGTACTGGACGAAGATCGACCGGTCGTACCCGGCGGCGGCCTTGCGGATGGCGATCTGATCGGGAGGGAGACGGCCACCCAGGGCCGCGTCGATCGGGTTGCCGATCACCCGCATGAAGAAGAAGACGACGGTGACCAGGATCAGCACCATCGGGATCATCAGCAGCAGGCGGGTGATCAGATATCGCTGGAGGGAACCCGACGATGCTGTAGTTCCGGCCATGAACCCTCTTCCGCCATCGAATGTGGATCGTTAGGAACGATATCGGCGGCGGGACCCGGGCGCACCCGGATCCCGCCGCCGATCTGTAGAAATATTTCAGTCATCCGCCGACAGGGCAGCGGACATGCTGACTGTGCTGACTAGCTCGCCGCTCCGATGGCCCAGAAACGGAACAGGAACGACGCGTCGAGGGTGTCCTCGACACCGGTCACACCGGTCTTGACGATGGCGATCTGTTTGCCCTGCAGCAGCGGGACGGTCGGCAGGGTGCCCTTGGTGGTGGCGGTCTGGATCTCTTCGATCGCCTTCACGCGGGCGTCGCCGCTCTCGGTCTGCTCGGTCTTGAGCAGCGGCAGCACACCGTCGGTGTCACACGGACGATCCGTGGCGCCCTTGTCGCAGTAGTGCGCACCCAGGAAGTTGCCCTCGACCAGGAACGGCGACAGGTAGTTGTCGGCGTCCGGGAAGTCCGGGAACCAGCCGAGCTGGTAGGCCGGGTAGACATCACTCGTGCGGTCCTTGGAGTACTGGACCCACTCGGTGGCCTGCAGGGACACCTTGAACAGGCCGGTGTCCTCGAGCTGACGCTTGATCTCGTTGTACTCCTGGTCCGAGCTCGGGCCGTAGTGGTCCGGGCTGTACTGCAGGCTCAGCGCGACCGGGGTCGCGACGCCGGCGGCTTCCAGTTCGGACTTGGCCTTGGCCGCATCCGGCGCATCGCCGAACTCGGTCTTCAGCGCGTCCAGGTGACCCGGCAGTCCGTCCGGAACCATGGAGTACAGGGGAGAGTAGGTGCCCTTGTAGATCTTGTCGGCGATGGCCTGACGATCGACCGTGTAGGCCACCGCGCGGCGGACCGCACGCTTGCCCTCCTCGGTGTCACCGGGCTGGGTCTTCAGGTTGAAGACGATGTAACGGATCTCGCCGCCGGGGCCTTCCTTGACCTGAACGGCCGGGTTGGTCTTCAGGTCGTCGATGGACTGGGTGTCCAGGCTGCGCCACGCGACATCGACGTCACCGTTCTCGATGGCCAGCTTCAGGTTCGAGGCCTCGGTGAAGTACTGGACGATCGCGCTGGAGTTCTTGACCTGACCGGCGTTGCCGATGTAGCCCTCACGGGCGGTCAGCTCCGCGAGCTGGTTCTTCTGGTAGTTGCCCAGCTTGTACGGACCGGAGCCGATGACGGCCTCGTCCGAGAGCAGGGCGTCCTTCGGGAAGACCTTGGAGTCGACGATCGGGCCGGCGGAGGTGCCGAGCACGAACGGGAAGGTCTGGTCGTTGCCGGTCTTCAGGGTGAAGGTGACGGTCTTGGCGTCGGGGGCCTCGACCTTGTCCAGGTTGGCCAGCAGCGAGGACGGGCCGTTCGGGTCGGCGATGTCCAGGACACGCTGGAAGGAGAAGCGGACGTCCTCGGAGGTGAGCGGGTCACCGTTGGAGAAGGTCAGGCCGTCCTTGATGGTGCAGGTGTAGGTGGTCGGAGTGGCGAAATCACACTTCTCGGCCGCGTCGGGCTGCGGGGTCTTCTCCCCGATCGGCACCGACATCAGGAACTGGTACAGCTGGATCTCCAGCAGCAGCGAACCGTTGTCGTAGGAACCGGCCGGGTCAAGGGCGACCACCTTGTCGGTGGTGCCGATCTTCACCACACCGGCTGCCGGCGTGGTGCCGCCGCCGGTCTCGGGGGACGTGGTCTCGCCGCCGGTGCCGGGCTCGGAGGTGGGGGCCTCGCCCGAGGTCTCCGGTGTGCTGGCACCGGTCTCGACGGCGGAGGTCGGCGGGGTGGTGGCCGGGGTCGACGCGGAGTCGTTCTTCCCGGATCCGCAGGCGGCTACGCCGAGGACGAGGGTCAACGCGCCGATGCTGGCAACGGCGCGCCGAGTGATGTGGCTGGTCATTGATTCTCTTTCCGCCTGTCAACGCCGGGTGGGCGCTGACGATGGCCTGTTGTGATGGCTCACGCCGCACGCCCGGTGAGCCTGCGGCGGGAGGGAATCGAGCCTGTGAACGGTGGAGCGGGAAAGGTCATGCTGGAAAAGACATGCGTGCACCGACATGCAGGCACAGACATGCGGGCAAAGATATTGCGGACGACGAGTCGACCCGCCGCCCGCAAGTGATCCTTGAGACCACTTTCTCATGAAGATCCGCTGGTTGGACGGGTCGCCCGGGCGCAGTTTGCTTGCAATCAGGTCACAGTTTCCCTGTCATTTCGGCTCTTCAATCAACTTCCGGCCAGTAGTGCGGTAATTGCGCGACGAGCCCCCGCCAAGGGGTTCACGGTGCCGCTCAGTGATCGAAGACGAACACCCAGTCGTGGGAGCGGATCGGATTTCCCGGCGGATATTCGAACTCGCATTCACCGGCCAGGGTGAACCCCGCCTTGCGACAGATCACGTTCGAGGGAATGTTGACGATCTTCGGGAAGGCGTGGACGGCCGGCCGAAAGGCCATGTGCGCCTGTGGATGTCCGCCTTCCGATCGGGCGACCCCGGGTGCGTCGGGTTCACGCGGCAAGTGGGGTTCACGCGGCAAGGCGGCGGCGTCGGCCAGCACCAGCCGGAGAGCCGCGGTCGCGATCCCCTTTCCCTGGTGCCCGGGTTCCACACTCCACCCGGACTCGTAGACCTCCTCGCCGTTCCACTGGATCGGCCAGTAACCGATGGCCCCGACCCCGTCGGGAGCGTCCGGCAGCACGATCCGGAACATCCGGCTGGTCCCGTCGGTCCAGCCGGCCAGGTACCGGTGGTGGCGGTCCTGCAACTTCTCCTCCGACTCCGGCCCGCCGAGGAACACCATCATCTCGGGGACGTTGTTCCGCCGGAGCAGTTCCAGGCCCCCGGCTCCCCAGGGCTCCAGCCGCACCGCCGTTGCGGACGACTCCGTTGTCCCTGCCCCTGTTGCCCCCGGCTCCGTTGACCTGGCACCTGTTGCCCCCGGCTCCGTTGCCCCTGCCCCTGTTCCGTCAGCCATGGTGATCCCTTCGCCGTCGACCCCTCGGTGGGTGCCCACGTCAGCTTCACCCTCCGGGACCGATACCGCAGCCCGGACTCCCCTGCCGCAAGGTCCGGACGATGCACCCGGCGGATGCTGTCGGTGGACGGGGGCATGATGGGGCGCGTGCCCGAGATCTTCGAAGACCCGTTGCGGCCGGCGGACCGGTATGTCGTCCACCCGAGCCCGATCGGGAACCTGCTGCTGACCGGCAACGGCGAGCAACTGATGTGCCTGTGGTTCTGGGAGAACCCGGGTGAACTGCCCGTCGGCGTGCGGGAGGACCCCGGGGCCTTCACCGAGGTGGCCTCCCAGTTGGACGAGTACTTCGCCGGGGACCGCAAACAGTTCGATCTGCGGCTCGCCCCCGTGGGGGCCGGTTTCAACCGACGGGTCTGGGCCGAGCTGCTCACCGTCACCTACGGCGAGACGGCCAGCTACGGGGACATCGCCCGGCAGCTCGGCAACCCCGGGGCCTCCCGGGCGGTGGGCTCGGCGAACCACGTCAACCCGATCGCGATCATCATCCCGTGCCACCGCATCATCGGCGCGGACGGCGGGATGACGGGTTACGCGGGCGGGCTGCCGATCAAACACCACCTGCTCGGATTGGAAGCCCAGACCCTGTTCTGATCCTGGTCGTTTCTGTCATCCGGTGCTCGAATTTCGAGCAGCACATGCCAGAAACGTGAGGATGTGGACAGGCCCGCTGCGGCACCTCCCGGCTGCGGCACAGTGGCCCGATGGATCCACGGGTGCGCGCCCACCTCGACCGGCACGACGGGGTCGTCACCCGCGACGAGCTGACGGAACTGGGCATCACGCGGGCCCGGATCGAGACGAGCCTGCGACGGGTCGACCTGGTGCGGGTCCTTCCATCGGTGTATCGCGCCGGCACTGCGCCGTTCACCGTTCGCGGCCGGATCCGTGCCGCGGTCGCCTGGGCGGGCCCGGGTGCGGTGCTCAGCGGGGAGGCCGCGGCCTGGTGGTGGACCTTCATCGACACCGACCCGACCACCGTCGAGGTGACCCTTCCCCCAGGATGCAACCGGCACGCACCGCTGAGCGGTCCCATCCCGATCGTCGTCCGGCGGAGGACCGTGGCCGAGGAGGACCAACGGCGGCACCACCGGCTGCCGGTCACCTCCCCCGCGCTCTCGGCGGTCGAGGGGGCGCTGCGGACGGGGCAGAGCCACCCCCTCGACCGGGCCCTGCAGAAGATGCTCACCCTGCCGGAGGTGATCCGCGCCTGCGACCGGATGAACGGCTGGGGTGCCAAGGAGGCACGGCGGCTCGTCTCCGGGGCGGCAGAGGGGACGACCTTCGCCGCGGAGCGGATCTTCGCCCGGCTGATGGCGCAGGCCGGGATCACGGGTTGGGTGGTCAACACGATCCTGCCGGGGTCGACCGCCGTCCCCGACTTCCTCCTGGAGCGGGCCCGGCTGATCGTCGAGGTCGACGGGTGGGCCTGGCACCACACCCCCGAGCGGTTCCAGCGGAACCGCTCCCGGCAGAACGGGCTGATCCTGGCCGGGTGGCGGGTTCTGCGCTTCACCTGGGCGGATCTGATCGAGCGACCGGAGCAGGTGGTCCAGGTGGTTACGGCCGCGATTCTGGCATCCGGTGCTCGAATTTCGAGCACCGGATGACACAAACGTCAGCGTCGGCGATCGGCCCGGTTAGGCCGACAGCCTGCCAGGTCAGTACCGTTGTTCATCGGCGCAGTTCGTTCCTCGGCGCCGTGGTGACGGCCCGCTCTCGGACGGGCCGCCGAGTCTTTGGAGAATTGATGACGGACAACACCTGGCCGGGCCTCAACGCGTCCCTCGCGGAAGCAGACCCCGAGGTCGCAGCCCTGATCGGGCTGGAGCTCAAGCGCCAGCAGGACACCCTCGAAATGATCGCCAGCGAGAACTTCGCGCCCGTCGCCGCCATGGAGGCGCAGGGGTCGGTCCTGACCAACAAGTACGCCGAGGGTTATCCGGGTCGCCGTTACTACGGCGGTTGTGAGCACGTCGACGTCATCGAGAACATCGCCATCGACCGGATCAAGGGCCTCTTCGGCGCCGGCTTCGCCAACGTCCAGCCGCACTCCGGCGCCCAGGCCAACGCCGCTGCCATGCACGCGCTGATCAAGCCCGGCGACACCATCCTGGGCCTGTCCCTGGCCCACGGTGGTCACCTGACCCACGGCATGCGGATCAACTTCTCCGGTCTGCTCTACAACGTCGTCGCCTACGAGGTCTCCAAAGAGGACTACCTGGTCGACATGAACGAGGTCGCCCGCCTGGCCCGCGAGCACAAGCCGAAGCTGATCATCGCCGGCTGGTCCGCCTACCCGCGTCAGCTCGATTTCGCCCGGTTCCGGGAGATCGCCGACGAGGTCGGTGCCTTCCTCATGGTCGACATGGCCCACTTCGCCGGGCTGGTCGCGACCGGCCTGCACCCCTCGCCGGTGCCGCACGCCCACGTCACCACCACGACCACCCACAAGACCCTCGGCGGCCCGCGCGGTGGTGTGATCCTGACCAACGACCCCGCCCTGGCCAAGAAGATCAACTCCGCAGTCTTCCCCGGCCAGCAGGGTGGGCCGTTGGAGCACGTCATCGCCGCCAAGGCGGTGGCCTTCAAGATGGCCGCCGACCCGTCCTTCAAGGAGCGCGCCGAGCGCACCGTCCGGGGCGCGGCGGCCCTGGCCTCCCGTCTGCTGCAGGAGGACGTCACGGCTGCCGGTGTCTCGGTGGTCTCCGGGGGCACGGACGTGCACCTGGTCCTGGTGGACCTGCGCAACTCCGACCTGGACGGCCAGCAGGCCGAGGACCGACTGCACACCATCGGCATCACCGTGAACCGGAACGCCGTGCCGTTCGACCCGCGCCCGGCGATGGTGACCTCCGGTCTGCGGATCGGCACCCCGGCCCTGGCCACCCGCGGATTCGGTGACGCCGAGTTCGCCGAGGTCGGCGACATCCTGGCCGAGGCGCTGAAGGCCCCGGCCGGCGATCTCGACGCCGAGCTGACCGCTTCGCTGCGCGCCCGGGTGTCCGCCCTCGCCGCCAAGCACCCGCTGTACCCGAACCTGTAAGCAGTCCCCGGGCTCGGCCACTGACCGCGCTCCTTACCGACGTCCGCGCCTGTTGCATCGAGCGCGATTGTCGGGACGGAGCGCGGTCGGTGGCGTTTTGGCGGTTTCACTCCCTGCTGCCGCACCGGGGGGTGGATAGTTAGGCTAGGCTAACCATATGTATCTGGATGCCGAGATGCCCGACCAACAGTCACCGGCCCTGCGCCGCGCCGCCGACCAGTTGCGCAACCACGCGAACGCCTGTCACCACGCCGAACTGCGTCGGCTCGCCTCGCAGATGAGCGGCCTGGACCCCGAGGACATCCTGGAGAGCCGGCTGGTGTTCCTCGGGATGTTCGGGTTCGAACTGAACTGGATCGACATCGACGGCGCCCACACCGTCGTCATCCACTTCGGCGAGCCCGCCCTCACGGCCATGGACATCGCGGTCCGTTTCGGTCGCTACCTCCTCGACACCTGAGCCCTCCCCACGACGTCGGCATCACCAGGAGCACCGGACCGAACAGCCCCCGGCAACCGCGCTCGTCCCCCTCTGCGCCAGCCTGGTGTGGGACACCGGGCTGGCTGG
>QXCQ01000059.1:0-13746 GCA_003576535.1 Nakamurella silvestris
AAGTTACGCACCCCCAGACCAACTGTCAAATCCCCAGGCCAGGCGGCTGCGCGGGGTCCGCGGGCCGGTTCCGGAGATCGGCCGGAACCCACCGACCGCCCGGCGGAGCGGGATGAGTCCACTCCCCGTCACATGCCTGCCACTCGCATCACAGCAGGTCAGCGTGTTGTCACCGACACTGCGCATCGCCCCCTGTGGTCGTGCCGGCTCGATCGGGCCGTCCGGGTATCCACGCAAAAGGTCGCCGACGAGCTTCGAGCGATCTGGGTCACAGCGCCGGTCCGGGGTTGGTCCCGGGTCGCTCGGACGTCCCGGGCGCAGGGCCTCCCCCGCGAGTGGACCCCCGCCCCCCAGTTATCGGGGTGCAAGAGTCCACTCGCCGGAGGGATGGAGGTCGGGGCACCCGCGACGCTCGCGCGTGGATTCGTGAGAGATGTTGAGCCGCAGTTGTTCCCGCGGCTCGCGCGATGGCATCCGAGAAGATGCACTCCGACACGTGATCTTGAGATCTCGCCGCCTGGGTCGGTCGCTCTCTGCGGAGCACCTGGGACGCAGGTACGTCCCACCACCACTTGTTCCCGCGCAACTTGTTGCTCCTCGCGCACGAAACATCGTGCGCGAGAACGAACATCGTGCGCGGGAACAGGTAGGGGTGTCAGGCGGCGGTGCGGACCTGCCGGCCGACCACGATCTTCTGGATGTCGGCATCGGCCAGGTCGAAGCTCATCGTGGTCTTCTGCTCCACCCGGACGTCGAAGGAGACGAGCAGCCGGCCGTCCTCGCTCCGGTTCCAGCGAACCACTGCGAGGGTTCCCACCACGGGCGACTGCCAAAGCCGTGGCCGGCTGCCGAAGTAGACGGTGACGTGCTGGCCGACATCGCAGGGCGAGAGTAGTGGGGACACCTGTCCATTATGGGACAAATTGGACATTGCGGACAGTTGAGTGTCGACGTTCACGTTCCGACCCGCCCGGACAGGCGGTCCCCCGGGGGACTCGCGCTGATCCGTGGAGCCGCCTGCCGGACTCGAACCGGCAACCATCGCATTACAAGTGCGGCGCTCTACCAATTGGAGCTAAGGCGGCACGTCGACCAGGGCCCAGTGGCACCTGGTTCAACAGGACCAAGACTAACCGGTGGTCCGGTCACCGGAAAATCGGGAGCCACCGCACGGATGAGGCCCACGTCACAGCAGGGATTTCGATCATCGTCCGCACGGGACGAAGGTGTACGGTACCGTTTCGTTCAGCAATCCACCGGGGATGCTGCTGTCGGAAAGGAACACCAGCGATGTCAACCGTCACCGCCCTGTCCGATCCGAGGACCGCTGCCCCATCATCCACCCCCACAGGTCATCCCGCACCCGCCGGCGGCGGACGCGGTGCGTCTCGCGAACGTGCGATCTGTGCGGCGATGCTGGATCTGCTGAACGAAGTCAGCTACGAGTCGGTCACCATGGACGCGGTTGCGGCGCGTGCGAAGGCCTCGAAGGCGACCATCTACCGCCGCTGGGCGAACAAGGCCGAGCTCGTGGTCCGGGCGATCCAGCTCGAGATCGACGAGAACCCGTGGATCCTTCCCGACACCGGGTCGTTGGTCGGCGACATCGAATCCTTCCTGCACACCCAGTCCCAGGACGACCGTTGTGCCTTCAACACCGCCGCCATGCGCGGCCTGACCTATGCCACCTCCAACGACCCTGACCTGGCCGAGCTGCTTCGGTCGGTGATGGAGGAAGCGGGCCTGCGTGCCTGGGCCCTCGTGCTTGATCGCGCCTACGCCCGTGGGGAACTGGCGCACCCGGTCGCAGCGACACTGCCGATGGCGGTGACCAAAGCGATGTTCTTCTGCCGGATGGGATTGGAATCAGATCCGATGGATGATCGTTACATCTCCCAGCTGGCCAACGACGTACTACTGCCCGTGATCCGCCATCAGGCCGAAACCGCTGGTGGAGGCCTCTGTCGGTAGGTCATGAGTCAATGAACCAACTCGGCCGGTGTACCGCCGCCCGAGAGACGACCGCTCGACATCACGCAGTTCGTTCCATCGGTTCCGCCTTTCCCGCACTCTTGCGACAAACCCGTACAGCCGGCCCGTCCGGCGGTACCAGCACCCGTGTATCGAACGTCGATCTCTGCCGTTCGAATGGTCCTCGACGCCAACGACGCCTTCGATGACGGACCCGCCCGCACCACCGGCGGTGTCCTCGTGGCACACCCCTTCAGTCCGCACACCTTGAGTTTCGTCGGGATCCCTCCCGCCGAGAAGGAGCAGTAATGAGTCAGCCCAAATCCGCCGCCGTCCAGGCGGGGCCGGACCCGAAACGTTGGTTGGCGCTCATCGTCGTCGGTGTAGCGCAACTGATGGTCGTGCTCGACGCGACGATCGTGAACGTCGCCCTCCCCACCGCCATGCGCGACCTCGGCATCGCCCAGGCGGACGGCCAGTGGGTCGTCACCGCCTACGCCCTGCCCTTCGGCGCCCTGCTGTTGCTCGGCGGCCGGATCGCCGACTACGTCGGACGTAAGAAGATCCTGCTGATCGCCCTCGGTGGCTTCGCCGCCGCCTCCGCCCTGGGTGGACTCGCCGTCAACGGCGCGATGCTCTTCGCGGCCCGTGGACTCCAGGGTGTGTTCGCCGCCATGCTGGCACCGGCCGCACTGTCCCTGCTCACCGTCACCTTCACCGAGACCAAGGAGCGGGCAAAGGCTTTCGCCGTCTTCGGCGCGATCGCCGGCGGTGGCGCCGCTGTCGGCCTGCTGCTCGGTGGCCTGCTGACCCAGGGCCCGGGCTGGGAATGGTGCTTGCTGGTCAACATCCCGATCGCCGTCGCCACCATCTTCTTCGCCATCCCGATCCTCAAGGAATCCAAGACCACCGACACCGGGCACTACGACGTCCCGGGTGCCGTCCTGGCCAGCCTCGGCCTCGCCGCCCTGGTCTGGGGATTCACCCGCCCGGCCGCCCACGGCTGGGGCAGTGCGCAGACCATCATCTGGTTGGGGGTCGCCGCGGTCCTGCTCGTCGCCTTCGTCCTGGTCGAGCGTCGCAGCACCTCCCCGTTGCTGCCGATGCGCATCCTGACCAACCGCAACCGTGGCGGCGCCTACCTCGTCGGCATCCTGGTCGGAGCGGGCCTGTTCGCGGTCTTCCTCTTCCTGACCTACTACCTGCAGGACGTCAAGGAGTTCAGCCCGATCAAGACCGGCCTGGCCTTCCTGCCCTTCAGCGCCGGCGTCATCGTCGGTGCCGGTGCCGGTTCGGCCCTGATCCTCAAGCTCGGCCCGAAGGTCATCGTCACCGCCGGGCTCGCCCTGGGTATCGTCGGTCTGCTCGGACTGTCCACGCTTGACTTCGAGTCCACCTACGCCGGAACGATTCTCCCCTCGCAGGTCGCCATCGCCATCGGCATGGGCTTCATCTTCATGTCGACGACGAACATCGCCCTGGTGGGCATCAGCGACAACGACGCCGGAGTCGCCAGCGCCATGGTGAACACCACCCAGCAGATCGGTGGCTCCCTCGGGACCGCCCTGCTGAGCACCTTCGCCGCCACCGCGGCCGCCACCTTCGCCACCTCCCACCCGCCGGTCGACGGCACCGACTCGGCGATCGCGTCCGCCACGGCCGCCGCTGCGGTTCACGGCTACGGGGTCGCGTTCGTCTGGGCCGCCGTGTTCTTCGGTCTCGCCGCCATCGCGTCGATCACCATGATCACGGCCAAGAAGTCCGATCTCCCGACCGAGGTCGTGCACGCGGGAGTCTGATCCCGGCAGTGCCACACGCTTTCCACGAAGACCCGGTGCCCGGGGCCCCAGCGGCCTCGGGCACCGGTGTGTTTCCACCCCGACCTCCTGGCGGACGGGGGAACCAATCAGACGTGCACCAGGCAACCGCGTCCCCGCAGCTCAGCGACGACCGGGTCGAACTCGTCGAGTCCGTTCCAACGCAGATCGAGCTTCTCCAGGACCGGCAGGCTCACCAGGACCTCGTCGAGGCCGGTGAGCCGATTCTGCCGAAGGTCCAGCTGACGTAGTCGTCGGCAGCCGGCGAGCTGGGCGGGTACCCGCTCGAGGGCGTTGCCGCGCAGATCCAGGTACCGCAGATCGGACAGCTCGCCGATCGAGGCCGGCACGACGGCCAACGCGTTGTCCCGCAGGTGCAGTTCGCGCAGTCCCGACACTCGGCCGATGCCAGCCGGGATCTCCCGCAGCCCGGTCGCCTCGGCCCGGAGTTCGGCCAAAGCGGCCAGGTCGCCGATCCAGTCCGGCAGCTCAGGCATGGGGTTGCGATTGACGTTCAGATAGACCAGGCCCGCCAGCGTCCGCACCGCCTCGGGCAGCCGCGGCAAGGTGTTGCCGTGCAGGTAGAGGTACTGCAACCGCCCGCACCGACCGAGGGATTCCGGGAGATCGGTCAGCCTGTTCCCGGCCAGGTCGAGCACCCGAAGGTCCGGCAGACCACCGACCGACTCCGACAGTTCCGCCAACACGTTGTCGTACAGGTAGAGATGGGTGACCGCGATCCGATCGGTGGACCACGAGGTGAGCGCCGAGCGGCTTTCGTCGAGCACCACCGCCGTCACCGGGACTCCCCCGTCGGGAGCGGAGCGTCAGATTCCCGGTCCCCCGGAACCGGCCGCTCGAAGAGGAGCTCCCACCCGTCCTCCTCGTCCCACTGCTCACCGGCCGGTGAGAACCCGAACCTGCGCACCACCGCGAGCGAGGCGGCGTTGTCCGGCGAGATCGAGGCACGCACCACCTGGACGGTCGGTTCGGCGTCCGCCCGGGTGAGCAGTTCGGCCAGAGCCGCCACCGCAAGACCGCGCCCGCGGAACTCCGGCAGGATCACGTACGCGACCTCGACCATGCCGCGCCCATCGGGTGGCCCGTGGAATCCCGCATGCCCGACCACCACCTCCTCGGCCACCACCGCCCGGGCCACCCAGTCCGCACTCACCGGGTCCGCGGCGATCTGATCTATCCGGATCCGCCACAACCAGGAGTCATCGACAAACCCGGCGGGCAGTTCCAGGCCCACGATCTCGGAGGCCCGGATCAGGTCTTCATCGATGAGGGCCTGCATGGCCGTGGGTGGCAGTGGGACGAGTCGGACGGTCGGCATGCCGCCATCCAACACCCTCGCCCTGCCCCGGCACCTCTCCTTTCCCCCGTTCCCGCGCACGTTGTTCCTCCTCGCGCACGAAACTTCGTGCGCGAGAGCCAACATCGTGCGCGGGAACGGTGGGGGGAGCGGAACGACAACAGGGGCGCACCCGAAGGTGTGCCCCTGTTGTACTTCGTCTACTGGATCAGGTGAAGATGCTGACGCCACCGGGCCCGACGGCCAGCCCGACCACGATCAGCACAATGCCCCAGAGCAGTTGCTTCCGGAAAAGGGCAACGATCCCCGACACCACCAGGATCACGGCCAAAATCCACAGTACGAACGCCATGAGCTTGCTCCCTGCTCCTCGGACCTGCGGACTTACCCGGTTGTCCGGATGCCGCAGGCACTCATCACACATCCCGAGTGACGTCGCACCTTCTGGTGATGCGTCCGGCACTCCGGGCTGACGATTGAGTACCCCGTTGCCGGGGACTGAAACCATCTTTCGGGTGAGATCGGCGGACACGAACCGAAATCCCGGCGGCGACGAATTGGCCATGGGAGCGGTCGACGGCCCCATCCTCACCGCCCACCTGGGCAGTTGGGTCACGCACCCGGGTCGACGGAGTGTTCCACCCGAGGTCTGGGCATCACCGTCAACAGACCCGCATCACTGTCAACAGACCCACACACCACAGGCAGAACCTCACCAGCAGCACCGCGCAGTTGGACCATCACCGCCGTACCCGACGAACGGAACATCACGATCGTGGACATGAACATCCTGGTCACCGGAGCCTCGGGATTCATCGGCTCCCATCTCACCCGCGAACTCGTCTCCGCCGGGCACATGGTCCGAGCGATGACCCGACAGCCGCAGAACTACACCGGACAGGGCGAGGCAGTGGCAGGGGACGTCAGCGACCCCGCCTCCCTGACGGAACCCCTCGCCGGTATCGATGTCGCGTACTACCTGGTCCACTCCTTGGATTCGGCCGACTTCGAGGAGAAGGACGCCGAAGCCGCCGGTGCCTTCGGACGAGCCGCGGCAGCGGCCGGGGTCGACCGCATCATCTACCTCGGCGGACTCGGCGAGGAGGACGGCAACCTCTCCGCCCACCTGCGTTCCCGCCGTCAGGTGGAGGAACTCCTCGGCGAGGCCGGGGTCCCGGTGACGGTGCTGCGAGCGGCCGTCATCATCGGCCACGGCGGCATCTCCTGGGAGATCACCCGCCAACTGGTGGACCACCTGCCGGGTATGGTCGCCCCGAAATGGGTCAACACCCGTACCCAACCGATCGCGCTGCCGGATGTCATCCGCTACCTGGTCGGGGTGCTCGACGCGGAGGAGACGACCGGCCAGGTCTACGAGATCGGCGGCCCGGAGGTGCTGCGGTACGTGGACATGCTCAAACGCGCCGCCACCATCCAGAACGAGCGGTCACTGCCGGTGGCCATCGTCCCGCTGCTGACCCCGGGGCTGTCCTCGATGTGGTTGTCCCTGGTGACCGACGTCGACACCGCCACTGCCCGCAACCTCATCGACTCGATGACGAACGAGGTGGTGGTGCACGACGACTCCATCCGCCAGGTGCTGCCCGGCGCACTGCTCGGCTACGACGAGTCGGTGCGGCTGGCCCTGGCCGAACGCGCCCGTGCCCTCGCCCCGCCGGAGGAAGCCGACACGGACACCGCCACCGACACAGACACCGCCACCCCGACCGCCACCGGCTCAGCAGTTGTCACGGACCGGACGGTGGGTGACCCCTCGACATGAGCCGATGGTCAACGCTGCCGGCACGGATGGTCCGGCGCGCCCTGATCGAACGGGTCGACCGCAACCACGAACAGCCCGACCACGAGTTCCGGCGACGGCGGGTGGTGGTCGCCGTGGTGATCGTCATCGGCGCCACGTTGTTGGGGATCTCCCTGGCCGTGCAACCGGCGGACCCGGCCTTCTACCCACTGACGGCCGGACTGGCTGCCACCTGGGTGATCGGCGGTTTCCTCTCCGGCCCACTGCATCTCGGCCGGATCAGGGTGGGCCGGGTGTTCCGCCGACCGATCGTCACACCGATCGCGATCGGCTTGGTCGCCTCCGGCGTGTTCGTCCTCGGCGCGTTGGTGGTCCGGGAGATCGAGCCCCTGCGCGCGTACACCGAGGTGGTCCTGGCCCACGCGCGGTACGGCTCCCTGCCGCTGGTCGCCACGGTGACCCTGCTGAACGGAATCGCCGAGGAGATCTTCTTCCGCGGTGCCCTGTACGCGGCCATCGGTCGTCGGTTCCCGGTGGTCGGTTCGACCGTCCTGTACTCCATCGCGACCCTGGCCACCGGTAACCCCATGCTGGTCTTCGCGGCGGCGACCCTCGGTGTCGTGCTCGGGCTGCAGCGCCGGGCCTCCGGCGGTGTCCTCGGCCCGATCCTGACCCATGTCACCTGGTCGATGACGATGCTCTTCGTACTGCCGCCGATCTTCGCCGGCTGAGCCGCGAGCGTCCCTGATCCGCTTGCCACGACTGGCTACCCTGAGCCTGCACAACCGCCTACTGATCAGGAGTTGAAAGATGACTCGAGCCTTCCGCTCCCGGAGCAAACCGGTGGAGTACTGGACCATCGACATTGCCGACGAGTACTGCGCGATCCACACCGGAGACGTTGGGACACATGGGGAATGGCAGCTCCAGGAATACCTGGACGCCGATATCGCCGCCGAGTCCTTCGCCGAACTGATCGCCGGGCGCAAGCAGGCGGGATTCGCCGAGGACAAGGGTTTCGACCCGAACGCACAGGTGTACCTGGACGATCCGGAATTCGGGTTGCACGAGCTCACCTCGCACCCCGCCTTCAAGGCCCATTTCACCGATCCGCTGTACCTGGATGTGGCGGAGGAGGAGTCTCCGTTCGGCAGTGACAACGGTGCCGACGCCCTTGCCTCCCTGACGGAGGGGTTCGAGGGAAAATCCTCCCCGGATCTGCTCGGGTTCGCCGAGAACCTGGTGACCTCGAACTGGGAGATGCAGTACCACCCGCCCGGAGAGGACACCGACATCGACTACTGGGCGATCGGTGGGCCGAGCACCAGCGACCAGGCCATCATCGCGACGGCCTTCGGCTCGATCAAGATCACCGGCCGGGTGCCGGCGGCGCTGAAGGAGCTCGCCGTGGCCTCCCTGGAACGCTGGCGCGAACTCGGTGCCTTCGAAGAGGTCCCCTCCCCCGCGTTGACCCGGATGATCGAGGATCTGCGGGCCTTCCCCGTCTGAGATCCACCCCGCAAACCTCCCCGCGAGTGGACTGCCACACCCCAGAAAGTGGGGTGTGGCAGTCCACTCGCGGGAGGGGGTCAGTCGTGCAGGAGGTCCTGGGGTCGGACCGGGACACGCGTCAGCATCACCCCGGTGGCGGCACGGATGGCGGCCACCACGGCCGGGGTCGAGGAGATGGTCGGTGCCTCACCCACCCCCCGCAGCCCGTACGGCGCATACGGGTCGGGCTCCTCGAGCATAAAAACCTTGATCGGAGGGACGTCCAACAGGGTCGGGATCAGGTAGTCGGTGAAGGAGGGGTTGCGGATCTTGCTCTGCGAGATCTGGATCTCCTCCATCAACGCCAGGCCGATCCCCTGCACGGTGCCACCCTGGATCTGCCCGACGACGGCCTGCGGGTTCAACGCGTGGCCGACGTCCTGTGAGGTGATCACCTCCACCAACTTGACCAGGCCGAGGTCCAGATCCACATCCACCACCACCCGATGGGCGGCCAGGGAGTACTGGACATGGGCGAAACCCTGGCCACGATCGTCCAGGGCCTGGGTCTTACGATGTCGCCATTCCAACGTCTCCTCGATGACGTCCTCACCGAGCAGGTCCACGATGGACACCAGCCGCTCGCCGGCGTCGTCGAGCAGGTAGCCGTCCAGCATGCGGGGGACCTTGACCTCGGTCCCTAGCCGCATCAACGCCAGCTCGGCCACCCTGGTCCGGACGGCGGCGCACGCCGCCTGGACCGCACCGCCGGTGACGTAGCTCTGCCGGGAGGCGGAGGTCGATCCCGCCGAGCCGATCTGGGTGTCGGCCGAGCGGATGGTCACCTGCTCCACGCCGAGTTCGGTCCGGGCGATCTGGGCCTGCAGTGTCACCAGGCCCTGACCGACCTCCGCGGCCGCCGTGTGCACCGAGGCGACCGGGGTCCGGTTGATCACCTCCAACCGCACCCGCGCGGTGGAGTAGTCGTCGAACCCCTCCGAGAAACCGACGTTCTTGAGCCCGACGGCGTATCCGACCCCGCGCACCACACCCTCGCCGTGGGTGGTGCTCGACACCCCTCCCGGCAGTTCGCGGACATCCCGCACGGCTGCGCCGGGGGGCGGCAGCGGCTCGGCCACCAACACCCGCAACAGCTTTTCCACCGGGACGGGACTGTCGACCACCTGACCGGTCGGCATCACGCTGCCCTCGTGCAGGGCGTTGCGGATCCGCAGCTGGACCGGGTCCATCCCGAGGGCGGCGGCCAGTTTGTCCATCTGTGCCTCGTAGGCGAAGCCGGCCTGCACCGCCCCGAATCCGCGCATCGCACCGCACGGCGGGTTGTTGGTGTAGACCCCCCAGCAGTCGACCTCGCTGTTGGGCACGTCGTACGGGCCGACCCCCAGGGTGGCCGCATTGCCCACCACCGCCGCGGTGGAGGAGGCGTAGGCCCCGCCGTCCAGGACGATGTTCGCCTTGACGTACAACAGGTTTCCGTCCGCATCCGCCCCGTGCTCGTACTCCATCCTGGCGGGGTGGCGGTGCACGTGACCGAAGAAGGACTCCTCGCGGTTGTAGACCATCTTGATCGGCCGACCGGTCCGCAGGGCCAGCATGCAGGCGTGGATCTGGATCGAGACGTCCTCGCGGCCGCCGAAGGCACCACCGACACCGGCCAGGGTGAACCGCACCTTCTCCTCCGGCAGCCCCAGGCAGGCGGTGACCTGCCAGAGATCGGCGTGCAACCACTGGGTTGCCACGTACAGGTCCACCCCACCGTCGTCATCAGGGACGGCGAGCCCGGACTCCGGGCCGAGGAAGGCCTGGTCCTGCATCCCGACCTCGTAGCTCCCCGACACCACCACGGCGGCCTTCACCGCCGACGGATCACCCTTGATCACCTTCTGGTAGCGGACGACGTTCCCTCGGGGGACGGTGTGCCCCTCCGAGGCCTCGGGATCGGGGTGCTCGGTGGGCTGAGGTTGGTGGACCAGGCCCGGCCGGCCCTCGATCGCCTCCCGCGAATCACTGATGGGATCAAGGATCTCGTACTCGACGGTGATCAGTTCCAAGGCCCGGCGCACCGTTTCCGGATGGTCCGCTGCCACCAGGGCGATCGGTTCCCCCTGATAACGAACGTATTCCATCGCCAACACCGGTTGGTCGATGATCTCCAGACCGTAGCGTTTGCGGCCGGGCACGTCCTCGTGGGTCAGCACCGCGTACACCCCCGGCAGTTTCAGGGCGGCCACGGTGTCCACGCTGATCAGCCGCGCATGCGGGTGGGGGCTGCGTTTGGTTCCGCCCCAGAGCATGTCGGCCATCCACAGGTCCGAGGAGTAGGCGAACTGGCCCTTGACCTTCAGGATGCCGTCGGGGCGCAGCGGGGAACTGCCGATCCCGGCCCCGCTGCTCGAGACCTCGCCGAGGGTCTTCGTCGGCGTGGCGGTCCGGCCGGCCATCACCGCTCCCCGACTGTCCGGAGGGAGGCCCGGCGCGAGGCGGCGGCCAGATCGTCCGCGTCCGCAGTGACCAACCGGTCCTTCTCCACGACGGGGGAGCCGTTGACCAGCAACAATTCCAACGGCAGATGGGAGCCGAACACCAAGGTGCACACCGGGTCCTGGATGTCGGCGCCGGCCAGCCCGTCCACCCGCCAGAGAGCGAGGTCGGCGAGTTTGCCCACCTCGATCGATCCGAGGTCGGCCGACCGGCCGAGAACTCTGGCACCGCCGATGGTCCCGAGCGCGAGCGCCTGCCGGGCCGTCAACGCGGTCGGGCCGTCCTTCACCCGGGCGAACAGCAGGGCCTGGTGCATCTCCTCGGACATCCAGCCCGACTCGTTGGAGGCCGCACCGTCCACCCCGAGCCCGACCGGGACACCGGCCGCGAGCAGTTTGCGGACCGGGGCGATCCCCGACCCGAGTCGACCGTTGGAGGTCGGGCAGTGGGCGACGCCCGTCCCGGTCGCGCCGAACTTCGCGATCGCGTCGTCGGAGAGATGCACGGTGTGGGCCATCCACACGTCCTCACCGAGCCAGCCCAGACTCTCGGCGTAGTCGGTGGGGGTAAACCCGAACTTCTCGAGGCAGAACGCCTCCTCGTCCATCGTCTCGGCGAGATGGGTGTGCAGCCGCACGCCTTTCGCTCTGGCAAGTTCGGCCGAGTCGCGCATCAGTTCGCCGGTCACCGAGAACGGGGAACAGGGAGCCACCGCGATCTGCAGCATCGAGTCCGGGCTCGGGTCGTGCCAACGGTCGATCGCCGCGGCGGTGGCGGTGAGGATCTCGTCGTGCTCCTCGACGACGCTGTCCGGCGGCAATCCGCCGGAGGAGGCACCGAGGTTCATCGATCCCCGCGTCGGCAGGAAACGGAGACCGATCCGTTGGGCACCGCGGATCTCGGCTTCCAGCAGGTCGCCGCCCCCACGTGGGTGCAGGTACCCGTGGTCCGTGGTGAAGGTGCATCCGGAGAGCGCCATCCACCCCAGATTCGCCGAGGCGGCGTCATGGACGGCCTCGGCGTCGATCCGGGCCCAGATCGGGTAGAGGGTGGTCAGCCAGCCGAAAAGGGTGTCGTCCTGGGCGATCCCGCGGGTGATCCACTGGTAGAGATGGTGGTGGGTGTTGACCAGCCCCGGTGTCAGCAGGCAGCCCTCCCCGTCGACCACCCGGCCGGTACGCCACTGCTCGGGAGCCGGTCCGGCTCCGACGGCGGCGATCCGGTTCCCGTGCACCACGACATGGCCGCGGCGGTGCTCGGTGCCGCCGGCGTCGACGGTGGCGACGTAGGCGTTCTCGATGACCCACGTGTCAGGCATCCGTGGCACCCGCCTTCTGCTCGATCACCAGGTGGACCGCGTCCATGATCTTCTCGTATCCCGTGCACCGGCACAGGTTCCCGGCGAGCGCCTCCCGGATCTGCAGGTCCGACGGAGCCGGATCGCGTTCCAGGAGATCGTGGGTGGTGACGAGGAGCCCCGGGGTGCAGAAACCGCACTGGACCGCGCCGGCGTCCAGGAAGGCCTGCTGGACCGGATGCAACTGCTCCCCCTCGGCCAGGCCTTCGACGGTACGGACCTCGCGCCCGATCGCCTGGCCTGCGGCCACCAGACAGGAGCAGACCACCTCGTTGTCGAGATAGACCGCACAGGAACCACATTCGCCCTGTTCGCAGGCATTCTTGCTGCCGGGCAGGCCCATCCGCTCACGCAGGACGTACAGGAGGCTCTCCCCCTCCCAGACGTCGTCGACCTCGACCGGTTCCCCGTTCACCCTGCAGGACACACGCATCAGTTGACATCCTCTGCTCTGTCGGAGTTGGCACCTCGCTGGTAGTCCGCCCAGGCCCAGCCCAGAGTGCGGCGGGCGAGAACCGCGAGGGAATGGGTCCGGTACCCCGCGGTGCCACGCACATCGTCGATCGGGCTGGCCCCGGCCGCCGCCAGCCGTCCGAACTCCTGGACCAGGGACCGGTCCAGGTCGGCCCGGCTGTGCCACAGGTCCGTCAGCTCCTCGAACAGGAACTCCTCCGCCGCGTGGGCCCGGCGCGGGGTGGGCGCGGCCGACCCGATCCCGGTGCGCACCCGCCCGGTGCGCGGGTGCAACCCGAGGGAGAAGGAACAGACCGCGATGACCATGGCGTTGCGGGTGCCGACCTTGGCGAAGTACGCCGGGCCGGCATCGGAGTCCAGGACGATCGAACGGATCAGCTCGTCCGGGGCCAGGCAGTTCCGTTTGACGCCGAGGTAGAAGTCGTCGATGCCGACCTGCCGCAGACCACGCACGGATTCGATCTCGACCACGGCGTCACCGGCGAGCAACGCCGGGTGGGTGTCCCCGGCGGGCGAGGCCGCCCCGAGGTTCCCCCCGATGGTGCCGCGGTTGCGGATCTGCGGGGAGCCGACCGTGCGGGAGGCCATCACCAGGGCCGGCAGCGTCCCGGCGATCTCGTCGATCACCCGACGGTAGGTCAGCCCGGAGCCGATGACGATCCGCGAGCCCTCCCGTTCCCAGCCACGGACCTCCTCGATCCTGGTGAGGTCCATCAGGGACCGCGGCCGCCGGTGGTCGAAATTGATCTCGACCATGACGTCCGTGCCGCCGGCGATCGGGATCGCCTCGGGGTCGGCCGCCTTCATCTCCAGGGCCTCCGCCCACGAGGTCGGTTGCAGGAAATCCACACGTCACCTCCGTTGGCCCACGAGGCAGCTGTCCGGTGCCACCGCTGTCACGGGATCAGTCTTGCCAACACCTCGCGGGTGGGGTACCGGCGAAACCTGCCAAAGCCCGAGGTCAATCTCGGTCGGTCGTCGCTTCATCGTCGGGCCCGGAGGTCCCGGGTGCCCCGGCGGTGTCGGAGCCGGCGGTGTCGGAGCCGGCGGTGTC
>QXCQ01000059.1:13793-25313 GCA_003576535.1 Nakamurella silvestris
TCACCGGGAGCATCCTCACGGGAGCGCCGCCAGCCGTCGAACCGCCCCCAGATGTCGGAGACCGCATCGGAGATGTTCGACCCGACCGTCTGGGCCACCCCACCGACATCCCGCCCGAGCCCACGCACGGTGGTGATCAACGGATCGGTGGAGGTGTCGAACCCGGACTTGTAGGACCTGGCGGCCGACCTGATCTCCTCGCCCACCGAGACCGTGGGATCGTCGGCGCGACGCGGGTAGTTGCCGTCGAGGTAGGACCGGTATTCGCCGTTCACCACCCAGTCGCGCATCTGCGCCGCCCGGACCACCGAGAACGGGTGCGTCTTCAGCTCGAGGTTGAGCAGTTTGAGCACACCGTCCCGCAGGTCACCGGTGGACTCGTACTCGTCGGCCTGTTCCAGGAAGGCACCGGTGCTCATCTCGCCGAGACGGGACCCGCCGGCCAGTTTCATCATCACCCGCAGTGCCACTTCCGGATCCTGGGTGGCCAGCAGGCCCGCCCGGTCTCCGGAGAGCTCGGCCTTGCGGCTCCACTCCATCAGGGCAGCGACGAGGGCGCGGAGGGCCCAGCCGCCGACGGGCAACCAACCGAAGTTCCCGGCCAACCGCAGCAGGTGCTGCAACATCGTCTGGTAGACCGCGTGCCCCGACATCGCGTGGCCGATCTCGTGGCCCAGCACGAACCGGAGCTCGTCCTCGTCGAGCAGGTCGACCAGGCCGGTGTTGAGCACGATGAACGGCACGTCCATCCCGATGGTCACCGCATTGGGCACCGGGTTCTGGATGACGTACAGCTCGGGCCTGGTCGGGCTGTCGAGCACCTGCAGGGCCTCGCCGAACAGGCGGTCGATCGAGGCGAACTGCCGTTCGTCGACCCGCACCGCGGAGGCCAGGTACAGCAGCCGGTGCTGGCGCTCGCGCAGGAGCCCGGACAGGGTCTTCAGGATCGTGTCGAACCCGGAGAGGGACCGCAGGGTCACCAGCGCGGACCGGTCCGCCGGGTGCTCCCAGGCGCGGGAGCTGATCCCCGGAAGGTCGATACGCGGATGGGCGGGAGTACTGGTCATGTGCGTCCCCCAGGACATCGATGGCCGGCGACGGATTCGCCTCTGCCCTCCACGGTAGCTGGCGCTGCCGTCGGCATGGAGGCCCTCAGGCGAACTTCAGCACCACGATCAGGGCGATGGCGGCGAGCCAGAGGACCGGGACCACCACGTGCCAACGGGGCAGGCTGATCCTTCCGGCCCGGATCTCGTCCTCATCGGCGCCGGCGAGCGTGGCTGGGTCGTTGCCGACAGTGGTGAGCGTGACGTACCAGAAGATCGGGATCGTCACGGTCCACACGGCCATGCAGTACAGGCACAGGGCACCGATCTCGTAGACGCTCTGGATCATCAGCCAGTGCACGAGCACCACGGCGAACAGGGCACCGGCCTGCAGGGACCACCACACCCAACGGGGCAGGCGCACCCCGCCGAGCAGCAGAGCGCCGAGGGCGGCGACCACCGGGAAGGCGGCGAGGCCGATCAGCGAATTGGGGAATCCGAACAGGCTTGCCTGCCAGCTCGTCATGACCGAGCCGCAGGAGAACTGGGCGTTGATCGAGCACCCTGGCACGTAGCTCGGGTCCTCGAGCAGGTGCACCTTGTCGGCGGTCAGCACGAACGAGGCCACGGCTCCGACGAGTCCACCGATCAGCAGCAGCCAGCCGATCCCCCGTGGCACCAGGATCTGGGTCGGCGACCGGTTTTCCTCCACGAGGTCGGGATCCGCTCCTCGCGTCGGGTCGTTCTGCGCCGGAATACTCTGCGCTGCCACTGCCGCCTCCGCCTCGTCCCGCTGCCCGATCGGTACCGACCAGGCGCTTGCCGTCCCATCCCCGGGTGTATTCCCCCGGGTGTCCGCCTTCAGGGTGTCATGACGGCTGTGGGAACGGTCTGTGCGGCGTCTGTCATCTCCATCCCGCGGCGGGATATGCGCAGTTGTGAACGCTCATAGCTGCGCATATCCCACCGCAAGACGGGTCAACTCGGCAGCAGCAGCTCCCCGGACCAGGACCGACGCACCGTCCGGGCCGCCACGACGGACCAGGCGAACACCAGGAGTGCGCACAGCCCGACGGCGACACCCCGCAGGAGGGCGAGCACCGGAGCAGGGCCGCCGACAGCGGCGACGCCCGCGGCCAGGGCGGTGGCCCCGGTGACACAGGTACCGATCGGGAAGGTGAAACTCCACCAGGTCAGCGAGAACCCCAGGCCCCGCCGGAAGGCCCGGACCGTCAGTACCGCGAGCAGGGCGAACACCGCTGATCCGACGATCGCGGCCACGGTCCCGTACACCACACCGACATGCTCCAGACCTCGCGCGACCTCGCCGGGCAGCACCAGGTGAGCCTGCTTTCCCAGCAGGTTGGCCGCGGTGATCGACTGGCCGACGAGTCCGAGCAGGATCCAGACGGTGGGTGCCGCTTTCCCGGTCGGCGGGTTGCCGCGCAGGATCCGCACGCCGGCACCGATGAGGATCGGCATCCCCACCGTGAGGCTGATCAGGAACAGTCCGTAACACCCGACCAGCATCGCCGCACCCGGCTGAAACGGGCCCCAGCGGCCTGATCCCAGGTGCGGGACCAACAGCGCGCCGGCCGTCGCCGAGACCATCGGCGGCACCACCGGCATCAGATGGGCCGGCAGCAACGATCCCTGGGCGAGGCGACCCCGCCCCAGGAGCCGGACGAGGGCGACCACGGTGGTGGTCAGGCCCAGTGCGGTACCGACCGACCAGAGGAGGATGTCGACACCCACCGCAGCGCCCGCACCCAGGATCGGGGTGCCCAGCAGAAGGGTGCCGGTACCGACCGTGAGCAGCGCCATCGGCAGCGCTCCGTAGAACTGGGACATGACCGGGTCGGCCCAGTGCCCCCAGGCCGCCCGGCGGTGTCGGACCCAGTGCCGGACGAAGGTCGGGACCAGGGCCGTCAGCGCGACGGCGGCGAGGATCCACACCAGCGTGGCGACCACGTGTTGGCCGGGGAGTTGGACCGGCAGGCCTGCCAGGGCCACGGCGACGATGCCGGTCCCCATGATCGTGGCGAACCAGTTCGGGCTGATGTTCTGCGCGAAATCGGCCCTGCGGTCCAGGAGCCGCAACGGGCGGTGGTTCCGGCCGATCGCGGTGATCGGCGGCCGATCGGGGGTGGTGATGACCATGGTTCGAGCCTGCGCGGAACCAGCGGCCCGCGGTAGCACCAGGATGTTGGTACGTCACAATCACCATTTGTGACAGGATCGGTCGTACGACACGACATCGACCGAGGAGGAGCGCCGATGATCGGCCCCCACGTCCCCGACCTGCTGTCCTTGCAGCTGTTGATGACGGTCGAGGAGACGGGCAGCCTCAACGCCGCCTCGGCCGTGCTCGGCTTCACCCAGCAGGCCGCCTCGGCCCGGATCCGCAAGGCGGAGGCACAGGTCGGGGTCCCGCTGCTGGTCCGCACCCGCCAGGGGTCATCGCTGACCCCCTCCGGCCGGCTGGTCGCACGCTGGGCCGCGGATGTGGTCTCGACCGCCGAACAACTGGACGCCGGGATCAGCTCCCTGCGATCGGACCGGCAGGCCCAGCTCCGGGTCGCGGCGAGTCTGACCATCGCCGAGCACCTTGTCCCCCGCTGGCTGGTGGAGCTGCGCGCCGCCCAGCATCGGGAGGGGGTGCCCGTCACCCATGTGGAGCTGACGGTGGTCAACAGCGAATCGGTCCTCAAGGCCGTCCACACCGGCGCGGCCGACCTCGGATTCATCGAAAGCCCCGACGCCCCTGACGGTTTCTCCTGGCGGACGGTGGGACGGGATGAACTGGTCGTGGTGGTCGCCCCCGGCCATCCCTGGGCCGACCGCTCCCGGCCCGTCACCGGCGCCGAACTCGCGCGGACGGCCCTGGTGGTCCGGGAGACGGGGTCGGGAACCCGTGACGCCCTCGACCGGGCACTCACGGAATGGTCGGTCGGCCGCTCCGGACCCGCCATGGAACTGGGGAGTTCGGCGGCGGTCCGGACGGCGATCCTTTCCGGGGTGGCCCCCGGTGCCCTGAGTGAACTGGCTCTGGCCGATGATCTGACCCTCGGCCGGCTCCGAGCGGTCAAGGTGCGCGGGGTCGACCTGCACCGCGAGCTCCGGGCGGTCTGGCTGGCCGGAGCCGAACCGCCGGCCGGACCGAGCCGGGCCCTGGTCGCCCTCGCCCGGAGGTCCTGAACCCACGGCCCATGGTCGGCCCGGATCAGCCGTGCACCGACAAGAACCGGGCGGCAGCAGCCGGATTGCTCCGGCCGCTGCCGCCCAGTGTGGTGGTGCTGGTTCCGACATGGTGTCAGTGCGCGGCTGTCACCCTGTCGTTGTCGGCATCAGCCCAGGTTGGCCACCCGGTGCAGGAAGGCCGCCATGGCCTGTCGGGACACCGGATCACTCGGGTGGAACTTGCCGTCGGTGTTGCCGGTGGTGATTCCCGCCGTGGCGAGCCACTTGATGGCACCGCAGAACTGGTTGCCCGCCGTCACATCCGGGAACGGGGCCGTGGTGCAGGCCGGGATCGCCTGGCCCGGGTGCGTGAGCCGGAACAGGAAGGCTCCCATGGCTTCGCGGGTCACCGCATCGTTCGGGTGGAACTTGCCGTCGGAGTTGCCGGTGGTGATCCCCGAGGTCGACAGCCACTTCACGGCGCTGCAGAACTCGTTGCCTGCGGGGACATCCGGGAACGGAGCGGTGGCGCAGGTGGTGATCGCCTGACCGGGGTAGGTCATCCGGTACAGGAACGCGGCCATCGCGATCCGGTTGACCGAGCCGGTCGGACGGAAGGTGCCGTCGTCGTAGCCGGTCGTGATCTGCCGGCTCAGGAGCCAGTTCACGTCACCGAAGAAGATGTTCGACGGTGCCACATCGCTGAAGTACACCGAAACGGTCACCGGCGACGAGCTGCTGCCGTCGACGGCGGCGTTGCCCGCGTACTTCGCCACCAGGGAGGAGGTTCCCGCCGGCAGACCCCAGACCGAGGCGGTGACGCTGCCCCCGTTGGCGTTGCCGACCAGGGTCGCCGCACCGACCAGGGTGCTGCCGGAGTACAGGGTGACCAGCTCGCCACCGAGGTTGCGCGGGGCGGTGACCACCACGGACACCTTGGCGGGTTTGTCCGTGGCCACGGCGCCGCCCGTGACCGTCGCGGTGATGCTGGAGGATTCCAGGACCGTCGGCAGAGCGGGCACGACCACCTGGTGGGTGGCCTCGACCAGTCCTGCGTTGTTGGTGGAACGGAACTCGATCGTCCTGGCCGCTGCCGTCCGCTGAACGGTGAGCACCCCGGTGTAGTCGGCGAAAGTGCCACCGGCGAAGCGGTACTCGGTCTTGGCGACACCGGAGGTGCTGTCGGCGCTGACGAGGGTCACCGACACTGCGGTGGCACTCAGATCCTGTACCAGCGGGCCGGTGAGCGGGGCCGTCTTGTCGAGTTTGACGGTGGTGGTGCGGGTTGCCTCCACGTTGCCCGAGACATCCGTCGAGCGGTAGGCCACGGTGTACGTGCCCTCCGCCGAGATGACCAACGGCGCAGCGTAGGTCGTCCACGCTCCCCCGTCCAGCTGGTACTCGGTGCTCTGCAGACCGCTGCCCTGGGCGTCATCGGCACCGGCCAGGGTGACGGTGACATCACCGGTGTACCAGCCGTTCGCACCGTTCGGTGCGGCCGGCGCGGTCGTCAGGGTGGTTGTCGGCGCGGTGGTGTCGACCTTCGCCGCCACCGTGGTGCTCTCGACCGCGGAGGTGTTCCCCGCGACATCGGTCGCCCGGTAGGAGACGGTGATGTTCGAGTAGGTCCGCGGGACGGAAACCGCTGTGGTGTAGGTGGTCCAGGCCCCGGTCCCGATCTTGTACTCGGTCAGGGCGACACCGGACAACGGATCCGCGGCGGTGATCTCGACGACGGCCGGGTCAGCGGCCGACACGGTCGCCGACACCGAAGGCGCTGAGCCGTCGATCTTCACCGTCAGCAGTTCGACGGCCGAGGTGTGGCCGAAGGTGTCGGTGGCCTGGGCCTCGACCGTGTGGACGGCCGAACCGCTCACCGACACGGCGGCCGTGTAGGGCTGCCAGGCACCGCCGTCGACCCGGTACTTCACGGTGGGATGCGGGTCGAGGGTGCTGGCACCGGTGGCCGTCACCAGCACCGGGCCGGTGTACCACCCGCTCGCCGGCACGGTCGGTGCGCTCAACGAGACGGTCGGCAGCGCGCCGGCGGTCAGGTTGACGGTGTAGGTCTTGGTGGCCGAACCGTCCTCGGAGGTCACGACGACCTTGGCCGTTCCCGGCAGGGTGATCGGCAGAGTGACTGCCACCGAGCCGTTGTCGGCCGCGGTTCCGGTGACGGTGATCGGCAGGGTGGTGACCTCGGCACTGTAGGTGGTGGTGGCCGGGTCGAAGTTCGCGACCGGGGTGGTCCCGACCTTGAGGTCCGTCAGCGCGGCGTTGGAGCTGTAGGTGACAGCCTTGGCCAGCACGTCAAGGTTGACGATCTGGACGAATCCGGCGGCCGAGCCAGGTGCGGGGCTGGTCATGGTCAACCGGATACCGGTGGTGTTGACCGGGTCGAAGGAGATGGTGCTCGCCGTGTTGGTGGCGGTCGCCCAGGTGACGACCTGGTTGGTGACCGGGGTCCAGGCGGAACCGTTCCAGTAGCTGACCACCACGGCCGACGGCAGGACGTGACGCCCGGCGGTCAGGGTGAAGGACGGCTTGATGGAGCCGATCGTGTAGGCACTCGGCCAGTTGACCGAGACCCAGTCGGAGGCGTTCGCCTTGCTGACCGCGGCCAGCAGGGCGGTGGCCGCCTTGTTGTAGTAGTTCGACCAGCCGGTGGTGAGGCTGGCGTCGATCATCGCGGACGGGATCGTCGCCACCGCGCCGGAGTAGCTGGCATCGGTGACCGGCTTGTAGGTGCCGGCGGTCTTGGCGATGTCGGTGGTGGCCGGGGCGTCGGCAGCGACCCGGATGGAGGCGACGGCCTTGACGGACGTGCCCGGCACGGTGCCCTGCACGGTGAAACTGCCTGCCGCGGCATAACTCGAGGCCGGGACCGCGTCCCAGGTGACCTTGGGGTTGTTGACCGTCCCGTCGGTGTCGACGGTACGGACGGTGCCCGGCAGCATCGGGGCGGTGCCGGGGGTGGTGACCCCGGAGTACCCGTCCACCTCGGCGATGGAGTACACGGTGATCACGGCGGAGGAGTCGACGCCGATGGCACCGGTGATGGTGCCCTCGACGGTGTAGACACCCGGCGTGGTGGCCGCGGCGGCCGGCAGGGCGTTCCAGGTGAGCGCGAGCTGCTCGGTCGTGCCGTCCCCGTGCACCCCGGTCACCTTGATCGGCAGTTCGGGATCGGTGCCCAGCTTGGCACGCAGGTACACCGGCTGGGATCCGACGGTGTCGTCGCTGCCGGTGGCAGCGCCGGTGGTGGTGAAGATGGTCGTGGTCTGCGGTTCCAGACCTGCGCCGGTGACCGTGACGGTGATCGGGGTGCCCGAGGTGTCGGACTCGATCATGGCCAGGGCCTTGCCGTTGAAGGCGGCCCGGCTGGTGGACTTGTAGCTCTCGGCGCTCTCGGGGTTTCCGTTGTCGAGCCCGACCAGACTGCCGCCACCGGTGACGGTGAAGTTCAGCTGGTTGTTGGCCGAGGGGACCATCACGCCGTTCTTGTCGACGACATCGACGGTGACGAAGGACATCGAGTGTCCGTCGGCGGCGATGGCGAGCTTGTCCGGGGTCAGGGTCGTGGTGGTCGCGACGCCGGCGGTGTTCAGCACATCGCTGGACACGACCACACCGTTCTTCTTGGCGACGGCCTTGAGCTCACCCTTGGCGAAGGGAACGTTCCATTCCAGGTGGAGCTTTCCGGCGCTGCCGTTCGGGCTGGTGTAGCTGCCGATGTAGGGCCCGGTGGTGAAGGTCTTGTCGTCCCCGGTGGCCTCGGTGGTCTCCAGGTAGGTACGGCCGTCGGTGGTGGTCTTGGTGTCGAAGGACTTGCTGCCCAGGGAGACCCCGTTGAGGTACAGCTCGACCGTGTCTGCGTTGGAGTAGACCCACACCGGCACGTTCTGGCCGACCGTGTAGTCGGTCCAGTTCATCGGGAGGATGTGCACCATCGGCGTGGTGGTCCACTGGCTCTGGAACAGGTAGTACATGTCCTTCGGGAATCCTGCCGTGTCGACGGCACCGAAGGAGGAGGACTTGACCGGGAACACGCTGTACGGCGTGGGTTCACCCAGGTAGTCGATACCCGACCAGAGGAACTCGCCGAGGAAGTACTTGCGGTCGCGATCCTTCTTCAGCCCGTACTCGCCGCTCATCGTCCAGGAGGCGAGGTTGTTGTCGTAGGAGGAGGCACCACGTTTTCCGGGGGTGTAGTTCTCCCCCGTGTTCAGGTAGGCCGGATCCTGGTAGACACCGCGGGAGCTGGTCTCCGAGGAGGACTCCGATTCGAAGAGGAACTTCGTCGGGAAGGCGGTGTGCAGGCCGTCGACCGACTTGGCAGTGTTGTAGTTCAGCCCGAGACCGTCGAGCTGGCCGAGGATCTGGGCCGTCGCCGAGGTGCCGCTGGGCACACTGCGGTACTTGTCCGAGCCGATGACCACGTAGCGCGAGGTGTCGACGGACTTGATCGCGGTGACAAGGGTCTGGGCCATGGTCAGGCCGGCGGTGGAGGTGGAGTCGGGGATCTCGTTGCCGATGGACCACATGATCACCGACGGCGAGTTCTTGTTGGAGTTGACCATCTCCTTGATGTCGGAGACGCCGTTGGCGGCCCAGAAGCGGCCGTAGTCGTAGGTGTTCTTACCGTTCTGCCAGCTGTCGAAGGCCTCGACCATGACGACGATGCCCATCTCCTCGCAGAGCTGCATGATCTCCGGGCTCGGCGGGTTGTGCGAGGTGCGATAGGCGTTGACGCCCATGCTCTTCATGATCTCGAGCTGACGACGGGTGGCGTCCAGGTTGACCGCGGAGCCCAGTGCACCGAGGTCGTGGTGCAGGTCGACGCCCTGCAGCTTGATGTACTGGCCGTTGAGGGTCATCCCGTCATCGGCGGTGATGGTGTAGTACCGGAATCCGAAGGTCGTGGTGGTGCTGTCGAGGGTGGTGCCCCCGGAGACCACGTCGGTCGTCACGGTGTAGAGGTACGGGTCCGTCGTGGACCACAGATGCGGGTTGGGCACAACGATGTCGGCCGTGTCGAGGGCCCCGGCGACGGGCAGGACCAGCGGGGCGGAGGAGCTGCCGACGGTGGCGCCGGCGGCGTCCTTGATGGTCTTGTTGACCGTCACCGTGGTGTCCGTGCCGGACCCGTTGGCGATCTGGTTGGTGATGTGCGCCGTGCCCTGGTGGGAGGCGATCTCGGTGGCCAGGGTCGGGGTGGTGACGAAGGTTCCCCACCGCGCGACGTGAACGGGATCGGTGACCACCAGGTGGGTGTTCCGGTAGATGCCGGACCCGGAGTACCAGCGGCTGCTCGGGATCTTGTTCTGCACCTTGACCGCGATGACGTTGGGTGTGCCGTCGGTGTGGACGTACGGCGTCAGATCCACGTTGAACCCGGTGTACCCGTACGGGTGGTTGGCCACCTGGGTGCCGTTGACGTAGATGTAGGAGTCCATGTAGATGCCGTCGAACTCCACCGAGATCTTCTTGCCGGTCAGCGACGCAGGCAGGGTGAAGGTTTTGCGGTACCAGCCGAGGCCGCCCTGGTAGAAGGCCGATCCGGCGGCGGTGCCGGTGCCGGTCCCGGTGACCGGGCTGCCCTCGATGCTCCAGTCGTGCGGGAGATTCAAAGTGCGCCAAGAACTGTCGTTGAAGGCGGGGTCCTGCGCGGTGGCAAATGCACCGGTCGGATCGGTGATGTCCGCGGAGTTCACCAGGGCGAACTTCCAGTCGTTGTTGAAACTGACCGTGCGGGTGCCGTCGTCGAGGGTCCCCTGGATCGCGGTGGTGCCCGCCGGGAGCGCATCCCGGGCGTCCGCTGCTGCGACGAGCGGGGCGGGGGCCGAGAGATTCGCCGGCACTGCGGCCTGGGCGGTGCCGGCGGCACCCAGTTGCATGACTCCCAGCGTCAGCGAGAAGGCGGTCGCGGCGATCAGCGACCTGCGCTTCCTGCTGGCCGGGCGATGAGAGATGGTCATCGAGACTCTTTCGATAGGTCGGCATGACAACGCCTGGGCTACCGACGACGTCGTCAAGTGGAGTGGAACAACTGCGGGGAGTTCGGGTGCGCGATCAGCGGGTACGGGTGGAACGGTCCCCTGACGTGAGACGGTGCGGGTGTACCGGGGGCCGCGCGGCGACAGACACATGATGCTCTTCAACACGAACAGCTGTCAACAGGTACGAACGCATATTTCGACCGATACGCAACATTGTTGAACATCACTCCAACATCGCGACGGACGGGTTCGGCACCCGGGTTCAGTGCTGCCGGTCGAACATCGACACCGGCACCGACGGGGTCTCGTCAGGGAAATAGCTTGGCACCAGAATGATCTCGCCGATCTGGTCGCGAAGGAGATGCAAGGCCTCCGGTTCCAACCGGTCGTCGGTGATCAGGGTGGACACCGAATCCAGCGGTGCGATATGCGACAGACCGGACATGCCCCACTTGGTGGAGTCGGCCACCACCGTCAAGCGCCGGGCGACATCGACGAATGCCCGGTTGGTTTCCGCCTCGAGCATGTTCGGCGTGGTCAGGCCGGTGCGCAGGTCGAAACCATGCACCCCCATGATCACCATGTCCACGTTCAGGGATCGGATCGACTGCAGTGCGACGGGGCCGACCAGGCCGTCCGACGGCGTCCGGATGCCACCGGTGAGCACCACCGTCCGGTCGGCCCGATCGAATTCCTGGAAGACCTGGACCACCTTGAGCGAGTTGGTCACCACCGTGAGATCCGGTATGTCGCACAGGTAACCGGCCAAGGTCCAGGTGGTCGTACCTGCCGTCAACGCGATGCTCATCCCGGGCACCACCAACTGGGCGGCCAGGAGACTGATCGCATGCTTCTCACTGGTTTCACGCAGGCGTTTGTCGTCGAAGGGCGGTTCCTGCGCCGCCGCAACTGCTGCCTCGTCGACCATGACGGCCCCGCCATGAACCTTGGCGACGAGACCCTTCCGCGCCAGATGCTCCAGATCACGGCGCACCGTCATCTCCGAGACTTCCAGTTGCGGGGTCAAAGAGGAGATCCGGACACTTCCCGATCTCTTGATCTCTTCGAGTATCCGGGCATGCCGGATCGAAGCAAACATAAATCCTCCTGGGAGGAGCACTGCCGGTCACCGGTTCCGGGCGCGAGCGCACCCAGAACCGGGCCGGCCGGATGACGAGTGGATGTGAGATGTCGTGCTGCGAAGCGGTTGTCACCGACCGACCACGCGTAGGAACACCGAGCGTGCGTGGTGCCTATTTGACGCTGCCGGACATGAGTCCGCCGATGAAGTATTT
>QXCQ01000160.1 GCA_003576535.1 Nakamurella silvestris
CCCGGAAACACCTTGACAATCCCAGACATCTGCAAAAGCGGTTCGGCCGCTGCAGAATCTCTCATCGGTGTGTCATTCATCAGGTGCATCCTTCGGGTTCCGAGGTGATCGGGAGACAGTGGTGGGACCGGGTGACACGGTGCCGGCGGCCGGACGCGTACAAGGGCGTCCCCGGCCGGCGGGGTGAGGGGGCATGGGCGTCTGCAGGCGGGCGGTGTCCCGCACAGGAGCGGCGGTCAGGCGGCGTCGCCGCCGGTTGCCACTCGCGTGCCTGGGGTGAAGAAAGGGCGGTACCTCCTTGTACCTGGAATCGACGGTGATCCTCGGATGCCAGGCGAGGGGAGCCCTCTGCTCCTCCCACGGACGGGGTCGCCGTCGAGAAGGGAGCACTGCAAGGGAGTTCCAAGGCCGCGCGCCAGCACTTCGCCCTGAGGCTAACACGCCTTCTGTCGCCGGACAACCAAAAGTTGCGAGGCGATGAGCGCTCTTTTTGACTACGCTCGGCAATCTAAATTGGCTCAGTGCAACGGCCGCGAAATGTGAACGTTCATTCATGCAGCCCCCGGAAACGGATCCCTTCCTTCTGCCGCGCCGCAGGCATGGGCGCCGTACCGGAAGAGCAGGAGCGGTGCGGCGGGACACGACAGGAACAGGACCAGCCGACCGGGGACGACAGGCCCCGTGCGGCACCTGGCATCTGCCCCTTCCCCGACAGGCAGATCGGCACAGGCACCCGGCTGCCGGGACCGACCCGAACACGAGCGGGCCGGTCGCCGACGGCGCGGACCGACCTCACACCCGAACGGCAGACGAACCCGGCGACAGGGGGCGGACCGCCCGGAGCCCGAGCAGGCCCACCCTGGACGCCGTCGGACTGCAGTCCTCACACCTACGTCGGACCACAGAAGGGTCGCCCGCATGGCGACCCCAGGAGGGTTCGGCCGGATCCGTACAAACACTTGCTCCTTGTACTACGCGAGGGCCTCCGCGGGCCCGATCGCGGCGGAACCCCCGCTTCTCGTTCCAACGTGACCTGTTGTTACCATCCGATTCTTGTGGGTCACCGACACACCTCCAACTGCACAAACGCGCCCGACCAGGACGGATGTGAGGAAACGGACACCCGGATCGGCCCGTGCCGCACCTGCTCGTATCCGCACCTTCCGTGTTAACTCGATCGTATCGTTACGGAACGCCTGTGTACGTCCGATGTTCATGTCGATAACCTCGGTGAAGAGCGTGCAAAGAAGCGCGCTGAATGGTTCCGGACACCGAAATTGTGAATCATTTTCGGCATCGGGACGATTCGTCCGCCATTTCTCGCCCCTTTCTTGGGGATGTTCTCCGCTCACGCACCGCCGACAGTTCGCCGCGTCCACCCCCGAGGACACGACGACCTCCACATCGAAGGGATCCTTTCGTGACACACGCTGCAGGAAAACCAGTGAAGAGACGGCTACGGACGCTGATCAGCGCCGCGCTCGCCGGACTCCTCGCCGCCGGCACCCTGACGGTCGCACCGTCGGTCGCCACGGCGGCACCCGTTGAAGAAGTTGGTGAAACAGTCCCTGCGGCAACGACTCCCATGGTGGGCGGATACCTTCTCCAGGGCACACCGAACTTCAGCAACGTCCAGATGGATCTGGTCACCCACTTCTTCTGGGCCTTCTCGACCATCAACAACGGCGTCTGTACCACCGCGACCACCGCGGGCCTCAACGCGGTGATCGCCCAGCGTCAGGCCCGGCCGAACCTCAAGGTCATCCGTTCCATCGGCGGCTGGGGTGCGCGCGGTTTCTCCGATGCCGCCTCCACCGACGCGAAGCGAAAGGTCCTGGTGCAGTCCTGTATCCAGTCCTTCGTCGCCAACGGTGCCACCGACGGCTTCGACCTCGACTGGGAATTCCCGGTCAGCGGCGGTCTCAACAACATCGGGTACAGCCCCGACGACCGCAAGAACATGAACCTGCTGGTGGACGAGTTCCGCGCCCAGCTCAACGCCTACGCGGACGCGAACGGCAAGAACCGCCGTGACTTCCTGGTCACCGCCGCCCTGCCTGCAGGTCGCTGGCAGGACTCCGGGGACAACGTCCACGGTGCCCCGTATGACACCGCGACCTCCTTCGACCTCGAGACCCTCGGTCGCACACTGGATTTCATCAACGTCATGACCTACGACATGGGTACCGGCTATTCGCCGGTGTCGATGTTCAACCAGCCTCTGTACAAACACCACCTGGACAACACCGGTGACCCGTGGAACAGCATCGATGATGCGATCACGTACTACCTGAACCACGGTGTCCCGGCCAAGAAGATGTCCCTGGGTGTCGAATTCACCCTCAAGCGCGGATTCGTCGTCACCGACACGGTCAACAACGGGCTCTTCCGTCCGTGGACCGCCACCGGCTGCGGCACCCTCGCCAACAACTTCAAGAGTCCGACCTCGACCGCCCTGATCAACTGGGACGACGAGGTGAAATCCCCGTACCTGTGGGATCCGGCCGCCAAGCGTCTGTGCAGCTACGAGGACCCGCAGTCCCTGGGCCTGCGCGCCCAGTACGCCAAGGACCGCGGCCTCAACGGCACCTTCAGCTGGGAGCTCACCGGCGACGCGCAGGGCAGCGAACTGCGCTCGATCGCCAAGCCGTGGTACCCGCAGAAGGTCACCGCCGCACCCGCTCCGACCGTCACCGGCAAGACCGTTGGCGCCGTCGCCAACAAGTCCTTCACCAAGGTCCTGGCCGAGGTCAGCGGCAGCAGCGCCGAGTCCCTCACCGCGATCGTGAACTGGGGTGACAACACCCGCAGCGCCGCAACGGTTACGCCGACCGGCACCGGCTCCTTCGTCGTCTCCGGCACCCACAAGTACACCGCGGCCGGCAAGTACCCGCTCACCGTCACCCTGACCGATCCGGACCCGATCAACAGCCGGATGGTCAACGCCACCGTCCTCGTCGGCAACGACGCCGTCGCCCAGGTACCGCAGATCATCCCGGTCCCGACCACCGTCACCCCGTCCACCGACGACGATTTCGTGCTGGGCCCGGACACCAAGATCCTGGTCCAGGGCACCACTCCCGCCGAGGTCACCGCGTCCACCGATGTCGCGGAGAAGCTCGCGGCCCGTCTGCGCAGTTCCACCGGCTTCGCCCTCCCGGTCGTCAAGACCGGCTCCGCGACGGGCGCCATCACCCTGAAGATCGGTGATCCCGGAGCCGCGGGCGACGAGGCCTACAGCCTCAAGGCCGCCGCCGACGGTGTCACCATCACCGCCCGCGGTGCGCACGGTCTGTTCAACGGCACCCAGAGCCTGCGTCAGCTGCTCCCGGTCTGGGCCGACAGCACCAGCGTCCAGCAGGGACCGTGGCTGGTCCCCGGGGTCACGATCACCGACTCCCCGCGGTTCTCCTACCGCGGCATGATGCTCGACATCGGCCGGCACTACCAGCCGGTGGAGGTCGCCAAGTCGATGGTCGACCAGATCTCGGCCTACAAGATCAACGTCCTGCACCTGCACCTCTCCGACGACCAGGGCTTCCGGGTCCGCATCACCGGCCGTCCGGAACTGACCACCATCGGCGGCCAGTACTCGATGAACGGCGACCCGGGCGGATTCTGGACCCAGGCCGAGTACGAGTCCTTCGTGGCCTACGCCGCCGAGCGCTTCGTCGACGTCATCCCCGAGGTCGACAGCCCCGGCCACAACAACGCCACCGTCATGGCCTACGCCGACAAGGCGCCGGAGATCAACTGCACCAACAAGAAGCCCGCCGTCTGGAACATGACCGGTGCGGTCGGCTACTCCGCGATGTGCCCCGAGAGCCCCAAGACCTGGGAGATCCTCGGTGACATCACCGCTCAGCTCTCCGACCTGTCGAAGAGCAAGTACTACAACATCGGTGGCGACGAAGTGCCCGCCACCATCCTGACCCACGCCCAGTACGACAGCTTCGTCGACAAGATGAGCAACATCGTCCGCGCCCAGGGCAAGATCGTCATGGGTTGGGCCGAGATCTCCAGCGCAAGCTTCGCCCCGGTTCCCAGCGGAGTCAGTGCTGTCGCACAGTTCTGGGCCAACGGCGCCCCGACCGGCACCGCCGGCAACACCGCGCGTGTGGCGGTGCAGAAGGGCATGAAGGTCCTGATGTCCCCGGCCAACCGCGCGTACCTGGACATGAAGTACGTCGGCAGCACCCCGGCCACCCTCGGCCAGACGTGGGCCGGACGCATCGAGGTCCCGCAGATGTACAACTGGGACCCGGCCAACTACATCCCCGCACTCGGTGCCCTCCCGGCCGTCACGGAATCCGATGTCATCGGCGTCGAGGCCCCGCTGTGGACCGAGACCATCGTGACCCAGGACGACATCGAGTACATGACCTACCCGCGTCTGCCCGCGATGGCAGAGGTCGGATGGTCGGCCCAGGCCAACCGCAACTACACCGACTTCTCCCGGCGACTGGCCGCCCAGGGTGCCCGTTGGCAGCTCAACAACCAGAACTTCTTCCCGAGCCCCGAGGTCCCGTGGCGTCTGGACGCCACCGGCAACAACGTTCTGCTGACGTCGGCCAAGACCGTCTCCGGCAAGATCGCCACCGTCGCCGCCCCGAGTCGCGCCGCCGGTACCGTCACCGCCACGATCGACTGGGGTGACGGCCAGACCTCGGCCGGAACCCTGACCGGCACACCGATCACCGGTGTCTCGATCAACGGCCTGTACACCGTCGCCGGCGAGCACACCTATGCCACGGACGGACCCTTCACCGCCACGGTCACGGTGACCGCGGCCGGTGCCACCGCCGTCACGACCCGGTCGGTCGTCAGCAGTTCCACGGCCGCCAAGGCCCAGGCCCCGACCGGGGTCTCGGCCACCGCAGGCAGCCGTCAGGTCGCCCTGACCTGGACCGCCCCGGCGGACAACGGCGGATCGCCGATCACCGGCTACGAGGTCACCCCGTGGATCGGCGGTGTCGCAGGCACCCCGATCTACACCTCGACCCCCGCGACCAAGCTGGTGGTCACCGATCTGGTCAACGGCACCGTCTACGGTTTCAGCGTCGCCGCTGTGACCTCCGTCGGTGCGGGTGCGGCCTCGGCCACCACCCCTGCCGTCACCCCGGCCCGGGTGCCGAACCCGTCGAGCACCGCCACCGGGGCGGTCAACGCCGGGACCGTCACCTTCACCTGGAACACCCCGGGTGGACGTGATCCGGGAAGCCCGCTCACCGGTTTCGTCGTGACCCCGTACATCGACGGTGTCGCACAGGCCGATGTGGCGATCAACGACCCGGCCGTCCGGACCTACAGCATCGCCTCGACCCAGGTCGGCAAGGTCTACCAGTTCGCCGTCCGCAGCGTGAACGCGCTGGGCATCAGCCAGATCTCGCCCAGGTCGCTGGGTGTGGCGACGAAGGCGACCTCGACCGTGGTGCTCGCACCGACCGCCCCGGCCGGTCCGATCGGCCAGGCCTCCTCGGTGGTCGCCACGGTGACCGTCAGCGACGGTGTCAGCACCAAGGGCACCGTGACGGTCAAGGAAGGTTCCGTCACCGTCGGTTCGGCCCCGGTCACCTCCGGGACCGCGACCATCGCGCTGCCGGCCACCCTGACCGCAGGTCTGCACAAGCTCGTGGCGACGTTCACCCCGGCCGACCCGGCCATCGCCCAGCCCGCGACCTCCGGCGCGGCCGAGTACACGGTTCACTTCACCGACTACCCGCCGCCCACCACCCCGGGATCGCAGCCGTTCTACGACGACATCCTGTGGCTGGCGAGCCAGGGCATCACCACCGGCAACGCCGATGGCACCTTCAGCCCGAAGGCACAGATCAGCCGCCAGGCGATCGCCGCCTTCCTGTACCGGTTCGCCAACCCGGGTGCCACCCCGGCGGCCTGCACCAGCAAGCCGTTCTCGGATGTCGGACTCACCAACCAGTTCTGCGGTCACATCAAGTGGCTGACGGACCAGGGCATCACCACCGGCAACGGCGACGGCACCTTCAGCCCGGCCGCCACGGTCTCCCGCGAGGCCTTCGCCGCCTTCCTGTTCCGCTTGAAGAACCCGGGACAGGCGATCCCGACCTGCACCACCAAGCCGATGAAGGATGTCAGCCTGTCGAGCCCGTTCTGCGGCGCCATCGCCTGGATGGTCGCCAAGGACCTGACCAAGCCTTACCCGGACGGCGGGTTCCACCCCGCCACCAAGGTGGATCGGGAGGCGACCGCTGCGCTGCTGCACCGACTGTCGGTCCTGCCCGGCTGACAGTTCCCCTGATGTGAGCCGGCACCCGCCTTCGGGCTGATGCCGGGACGGAGAGGAAGGTCTCTCCTGACGAACCCGACAGCCCCGGTGCGACATCCCAGTCGCACCGGGGCTGTCGTCTGTGCACGCCTGACCCCTTGTTCCCGCGCAGGTTGTTGCTCCTCGCGCACGATGTTTCGTGCGCGAGGAGCAACACGGTGCGCGGGAACAGGGGGTTTTTGTGGTGCGGCGGGGAGACAACAAGGAGCCGACGGGCGGCGTCATCTACAGGAACCCGCACATCGGTTGCGGCATCACACCACTGCCAGAGTGTCTGGGAGGAAACATGTCTCCATCCGGTTTACGGCGACGGTCGCTCACCGTCCTGCTGTCCATCTGCCTGACCCTGGGCGGCTCACGCCTTGCGGCAGCGGACATGTCACCATCATCACCGAGCAGAGCCATTGCGTCACAGGGCGTCACACCCCGAGCGGCGACACATCAGGTCACCCTGACGGTCCTGTCGATCTACGTGCATGACGACGGCGACGCCTTTCCCTACGGATGTGGGGAGGGCTATTCCGACTGGAACGACCCCTACTCCTCCCGCATCGCTGCCGAGGGGATCGGGATGCTCCGTCCCGACAACGGCCACGGCTGGACTGGGCACCTGCAGTCCTACTGCAGCGACACCAACTACGTCATGCCCGGTGCCGCGATCCCGAACGTCAACTGGCGCAAGGGGAGTCTCCCGATCGGGGCCTACGTGGACATCTCGGTCAAATTCGTCGAATCGGACGGTGGTGGTCCCACCCAGTGGGTGGAGGCGGTGGGCGCGAAACTCGTCACGGTTCCGAAGGTGGGCGCCCCCCAGGACTTCGTCATCTCGGCGGAGGGCTCCAACGGCGGGTACGGCCACGTGCGGATGGACTACCACCTGCGGCTGTCCACCTCCTGAACCGCCGGCAGGAGATGCGTTCCCGCGCAGGTTGTTGCTCCTCGCGCACGTAGTAACGTGCGCGAGGAACAACACGGTGCGCGGGAACAGGGGGTCAGGTCACGTCGGTGACGGACTTGTCGGGACGCAACCCCCGCCACCGGGACTGCCGCAACAGCCCGGTGGCGGAGAACTCGGCATACGCCACCTCTCCGACCAACTGCGGTCGTACCCACCTGACAGTTCCCACCTCGGAACGGAACTCGCTCACATCCACCGGTGGTGTCTTGCGTTCCAGTGGCGCGAGCCGGGCCAGCAGACTGTCGAGCATCGCCACCGTGAAACCCGTACCGACCTTGCCCACGTACCGCAGTCCGTCGCCGTCCGGCCGGGCCAGCGCCAACGAGCCGATACTCCCGGCGCGATTGCCCTGGCCGGGCTGCCAGCCGACAATGACGACCTCGACGTCGTTCTCGTGTTTGATCTTCAGCCAGCTCTGGTTGCGCCCACCCGGGACGTAAACGGAATCACCACGTTTGGCGATGACCCCCTCCCAACCGTCGGCACGGGTACGTGCCAGCACGTCCTCGATGTCGCCGGAGAGCTGTTCGGGCACCACACATCTGTCCCCCTCCAGGGACAGCGCCTCCAACAGACGACGACGATGGTCGTACTTCTTCCGCAGCAGCCCGATGCCGTCCAGCTCCAACACGTCGAAGGCCAGGTACACGACCTGGACCCGCTTGGCCGCGGCGGCGACCTCGGCCGCCTTGGTCACCCCCATCCGTTGCTGCAGCAGGCCGAAGTCGCTGCGCCCGCCGGGGTCGAGGGCGACGACCTCACCGTCCAGGATCCCGTTGTGTCCCTTCATCAACCGGGCCAGCTCCGCCAGCTCGGGGAACTCGCGGGTGACGTCCCGACCGGTCCGGCTGCGCAAGGTGACGCTGCCCGCCTCGACGAAGGCCAGGGCCCGCATACCGTCCCATTTGCCCTCGTACCGCCAGAGCGTGCGGTCGGCGACCGAGGCGGCATTCCCCGAGGAGGCGAGCATGGGGGTGAGCTCGCGGGCCGAGACCGGGCCGGCAGCAGCAGGGACGGCCTCAACCGAAGGCACACCGGCAGCGACAGCGGCCTTCGCCACCACCCGCCGCCGGGCGCTGACCGGTTTGGCCAGTTCCGCCGGATCCAGGTGCTGGCTCGACTCCTTCATCCGGTGCAGCAACCACTGCCGGTCCCTGGTACGGATCAGCACGTACCGGCCGGTGACCCGGGTGCCGGTGAAATCGACCATGACCTCGTTGTCCCGCCACTTCAAGGTCTCATAGGTACCGGTGTCCCAGATCGTCATCGTGCCGCCGCCGTACTCCTGCGCCGGGATGGTGCCGGAGAACGTGGCGTACTCCATCGGGTGGTCCTCGGTCTGCACCGCGAGCCGGTTCTCCTTGGCGTCCATCGGTATCCCCTTCGGCACCGCCCAGGACACGAGGACACCGTTGCGTTCCAGCCGCAGATCCCAGTGCAACCGGCTCGCGTGATGCTCCTGGATGACGAAGGTGTCGTCCCCGCCGACCGGCAGCGGTCCGGCGGACGGGACCGGCTCGGGGGTGTTCGCCGCCGACCGTTTGGCCCGGTAGGTGTCCAACTGGGCCCCGCGGGTCAGGGCTTCCGGGTCGGGGACGGTATCGGAGTCGGGTTCGACACGGGGATCAGCACCGACAGGAACCCGCACGGACACGGTCGCCGAGCGCCCCGTGGCACCGACGGGAACCGGTCCTGCACCCGGCATCGCGGCCATCGGATCCAGTCCACCCGAGAGCCGCTCGACCACCTGCCGGAAGTCCAGTTGGGCCAGGTCCGCCGCCTCCAGCTCCGCCCAGGTGCGCGGCGCGGCGACCGTCGGTGCGTCCCGACCCCGCAGCGAGTACGGGGCGATCGTGGTTTTCGCCGCGTTGTTCTGCGACCAGTCGAAGAACACCTTGCCGGGCCTGACGGCCTTGGCCATCTTCGAGACCACCAACTCCGGCATGGCCCGTTCCAGCTGTTCGGCGACCTGGAGCGCCCAGGCCGCGGCATGTTCGGAGCTGATCGGCTGGTCCATCGGCACGTAGAGGTGCAGCCCCTTGCTGCCGCTGGTCACCGGAACCATCCGTTCCCCCAAAGCACCCAGACGCTCCCGCACGGCCAGGGCCACCTGCGCACATTCGGCCAGACCTGTTCCGGGGCCGGGGTCGAGGTCGAACACGATCCGGTCCGGGAAGCGCTCGGTCCCGCCCCGGCTCACCTTTCCCGAACGGCTGTGCGCGCCGGAGGCACCTGCGCCGAATCGCCATTGGGGGACGTGCAACTCCAGCGCGGCGACCTGGGCGAGCCAGGTCAGGCCGGCAAGGGAATCGACGACGGGGTAGTACATCGCCCGGGCCGAGTGCTCGATCTGCTCCCGCTCCAACCAGGCCGGGGCGCCGCTCTCGAGGTTCTTGGTGAAGAAGGACTCCCCGGCCACACCGTTGGGCCAGCGTTTCCGGGTCACCGGTCGCCCGGCCAGATGCGGGAGCATCGCGGGGGCGACGGCGGTGTAGTAGGCGATCACCTCCCCCTTGGTGGTGCCGGTCTCCGGGTACAGGACCTTCCCGAGGTTGGTCAGTTTCAGAGTGCGGTCGTCGACGCGGACCTGGACGACGTCCTTGGCAGCCACGAGTACCTCCTGACGGTGTCGACGGACGACCCTGCCATCGTCACACCTCGCTGATCCGCGCGCGTTCCAACGCCCGGACGGCCGCCCGGTGAGCGGCCTCCGCGGTGCCTGCCTCCCGCTCGGCCAGGGTCAGCGACTCCTGGGCGTCCCGGAGCTGCTCCTTCAGCTCGGCCACCTCGTGCCGGTTGTCGGCGACCACCCGCGCCGCGTCCGCCAGGTTGGTCTCGGCCGCCTCGAGCACCTCCTCCGCCGCCGCGATGGCCTGGAGCTGGGCGAGCCGCCGCCGGAGTTCCTCGGCCTCCCGCCGGTCCGCCTCCCGCCGCCGCGCCTGGTCCTCGGCGGCCGCGCCGGCCGACCCAGCCGATTCGGCCGCTCCAGCCGGACCTGCCGCGGGCTCGACCAGTTCCTCCACCGGCGACCCGGACACCGACGGCCCGGGGTCCTCGGGCCGAACCACGCTGAGTCCGGGGCGCGAGGAGAACCCGAACCCGTCCCATTCCACCGATCGGAGCAGGCACCCCTGCCGGATCTGTGCTGCCACGTCGGCGTCCACCAGTCCGGCCCGGAAGGTGTCCGCGACCTCCTCGCGCAGGCCGGCGGTCGGGTTCGGCTCATCGATCGTGATGAAAGCCCGGTCGGTGAGCCCGTTGACCACCTCGCGCCGACGGTCCGCCAGCCGCCGGAGCAGGTTGGCATCCACCGAACGCTCGCCCCGGCGCAGCTCGTCGGCCAGTCCGGACAGCTCCACCCCGGCAGCCGGGTCGGCCCGGATCAACCGGTTGACCGCGTAGGCCGACTTCGTGGGCTTGCGCAGGGCCGTGATGTCACGGGCGGCGTCCTTGTCCCCCGCCGCACGCGCAGCAACGGCCAGCGCCTTCCTCCTGGCCATGAAATCGGCGGCGTCGATCCCGTAGAGCTCGTCGATGGCGGCGGCCAGTAGGGAGGGCGGGCTCACCGGAGCTCCACCACTGGAACCGTCACGGGGTACCGGGCTGCGGCCATGCTGAACTCTAACCGGATCGCCGTCACCACCCTGGTGGGGCCGATCGGGTGGGTCGCCCCCACCAGCGGACGCGTGGACAGCAATTACGGAAACCGGAGGTCGGGTCCGTAAACTCGGGCGCACCGCCCCCGCAGGTCGGCTGTCACGCCGCGGGGATGTGCGCAACCACGAAAGATAAAACGATTTGATGACCGCTGATGTCACGCCCCCGACGGCGGCGAACACCGATGAACCGGTGATTCCGCCCAGGCCGGGAGACGTACCTCCGGGTGAATTCCGGCTCCTGCGACCCCGGACCTGGACTCCGGCGCAATGGGCGCTGGCGCTGACCCTCCTGGCCTTCATCACCTTCATCGCGGTACGCCTGGGCCCTGCCCTGGCCGGTTACCGGGTGCTCGCCGCGGGCGACCTGCTCTCCACCCTGCGCCCCTGGGCCGACGGTGGTACCAAGTCGCCGGTGGTCAACGGCAACCTCTCCGACAGCATCAACGCGACCCTGCCGGCCTACCTGCAGGTCTACGACCGGATCAGCAGCGGGAGCCTGCCGCTGTGGTCGAACCTCTCCGGCCCGGGACAGGCACTACTGGTGGCACCCACCAAACCTGTCCTGAGCCTGAGCGAGTTCTGGTTCCTGCTGGTCCCGACCTCCTACGCCCTCGGTCTGGCCAAGTTGTTCGAGGTGCTGATCGCCTTCTTCGGCATGATGTTGTGGCTGCGCCGGATGGGTACCTCCTGGTACGCCGGTGGTCTGGCGGGTCTGCTGTACGTCGGATCCGGCTTCGTGGCCGCCTGGGCGTCCTGGCCCGCACAGAGCGGCGTGGCGGCCCTGCTGCCCGCACTGTTCTGGACCATCGAACGGTTCCTGGCCATCCGGACGTTCAGATCGGCGATGCCGATCGCCGCGGTGGTCGCCTTCCTGCTGCTCGGCGGATTCCCGGCCGTCGCCGGGTACGCGATGTACGCCGGCGGCGCCTATCTCGTCGTCCGGTTGATCGCCGACCGGTCGGCCCACGAATGGGCGGCCATCGGCCGGACGTTCCTGGCCGCCGGCGGCGCCGTTGCCCTCGGGGTCGCCCTCGCGGCCATCCAGCTGGTGCCGTTCGCCCTCGGCCTGTCCGACACCGACCTCGGCTACCGGTCGCGGCAGTTCTTCGCGCAGGGGAACCTCCGCTCCTTCCTGTCGGTCTTCTACCCGGAGTCGGTGTCCAAGGGCGGTTTCGTCGAGTCGTACTCCTACCTGGGCGTGGGCACCCTGGTGCTGATCGGGATCGCCGTGTTCACCCCGCGGGTCCGCGGACTGGCCCGCGGCGCGACCCTGTACCTGTTCGCGGGTCTGCTGTTCGCGGTCGTGCTGGTCTGGCAGCAGGGCTGGTACACCGACTGGGTCGGCGAACTGCCGATCTTCAGCGGCAACAACACCGGCCGGGTCCGGGCCATGATCGGCCTGTTCGCCTGCGCCCTCGCGGGCCTGGGCATCCACCGCATCTTCGCCGAGAAACCCGGCAAACGGGCCTTCCAACTAATGGCCGTGCTGGCCGGCGGCGGGGTCCTGGTGACCGCGCTGATCCACTGGCACTACGGCCGCGGTTACGAGTTCAACAGCCGCAGCAACTTCACCGCCGACGTCGTCTGGGGCTCGGCCACCGTTGTCGTCATCCTCCTCGCGGTGCTGCTGGCCTCCCGCCGGAGCCTGCGGTACACCACCTTCGCGCTGCTGGTGGCGCTGATCGCGGTACAGACCGGCAACTCCGTCGCGAACTACTGGCCGATGAGCAAACCGGAGCAGTTCTACCCGGACCTGGCCATCACCGACTCCATCAAGGAGCACATCGGTGACGACCGGCTCAACGCCCCGAGCGGTTTCATGGGCTCGGCCGCGGCCGCCTATGGCATCCGGTCCCTGCAGGCCCACAACTTCCAGCCGACCCCCTGGTCGCAGATGATCAAGGCCATCTACCCGTCCGCCTACAAGGGCACCGGGCGATCGGCCACCATCCCCTTCGTCGGCACCGACCTCGTCCCGACACCGCAGCAGGCCTCCCTGCTCGACCGGTTCGCGATCAACATCCAGTACTCACGTGAGGACACCGTTCCCCCCGGGACCCGGGTCAACGTCGCGGGCAACCCGGTCGGCGACGGGCCCCCGTCGTCCACCGGGAGCACCGCGGTCGCTGCCGGTCAGCCGATCAGGACGACCTTCGCGACCGTGCCGGTGCGGGCGGCGCAGATCACCTTCGGCACCCGGATGGCCAACCCGGACGGTGTGATGGTCCGCGCCGACGTCGTGGACGCGACCACCGGTGAGGTCCTCGCCACCGGCGCCTACCAGCGACGGGCGATCGATCCCGGCACGATCATCATTCCGATCGCCGGGGAGGAGGTGGCCGATCATGTGGGGCAGCTGGCCCTGGAGATCACCACGAGTGAACCGGCCACCTACCACGTCACCGAGGACGGACAGCTGGCGGCCAAACTCATCGCCGCCGACGACGACGGTGTGCACATCTTCTTCGCCGACGAACGCGGTTCGCTGTGGAAGCGGGACTCCGCACTGTCCCGGATCCGCTGGGCCGACGCCGCCGAGGTGATCCCCGAGGGCGCGGACCGGCTCGAGCGGCTCGCCGACCCGACCCTCCCGGACACCACCGTCGTCCTGGACGAACCGGGGCCGGTGCCCAGCGGCACGGGTCCGGCCACCCTCTCGGTGGTCGCAGACGGTGGAGACCGGATCGCCGTCGACGTGACCGCGGCCGACTCCGGTTACCTGGTCGTGGCCGACTGGATGCGCGGCGGCTGGCAGGTGCGGATCGACGACCGACCGGCCACCCTGGTGCCGGCCGACCACGCCTTCGGTGGAACGTTCGTCCCGGCCGGGCAGCACCGGGTGACCTTCGAGTACGTCGGCAAGAAACTCGGTGTGGGCATCCTGATCACCGCGCTGGCGCTGCTGGTGCTGATCGGCGTCCTCGGCTGGCCTGCCGTCCGTCGGCGACGCGCGCTCCGGTCGACCGCCCAGGCTCCGATGCCCGCCCTCGTGGACGGTCCCGGTGACGCGGGAGCCCTGACCGACGGGGTCGGGCCCGTGGACCCCGACCGGCCGGAGCCGACAGAACCGCTCGGCCAGGGCGAACCGCCCGACCCGGGTGAACCACCGGCCACCGGTGAGCCACCGGGCGGGCCCCGCACCCCGGGATGACCTCGCCGGCATTCCCCTAGGATTTTCCCACCACCACCCACCGGGGGACACCTGAAGGTGTTCGCCGCCCACCTCGACGAGGGGAACCTACGATGGCCACGACGCCGATCGTGGTCGACGTAGACCCGCAGGACGACGCCACCGAGGGCAACGCGGACCACGGCCGGTGGAACTGGCGTGATCCGCGCAACCTGAGCGCGATCGCCGTCGGTGCGATCACCGTGGTCTTCGTGCTGATCCGCCTGGGGCCGGCCCTGTTCGGGGCGAAGGTCTTCGGGGCCTTCGACCTGCTGTCGCACCTGTCGCCGTGGACGGACGGGCTGCCCTCCGCCCCGCCTACCAACGGCATCCTGACCGACAGCCTCGATTCCACCATCCCGGTCTACCTGCAGATGCACGAGCGGTTCACCTCCGGTGACCTGCCCCTGTGGTCCTCCCTGCCCGGGGCCGGGAACGCGTTGATGGCCAACACCATCAAACCGACCCTGACGCCGACGACCCTGTGGTTCCTCGTCCTGCCGACCTGGTACGCCCTGGGAATCGCGAAACTGGCCGAGATCGTCGTCGCCGTCGTCGGTATGACCCTGTGGCTCCGCCGGGTCGGAGCCGGCACCGCCGCCGGCATCCTGGCCGGACTGTTGTACTGCGGCACCGGTTTCATCGTCGGCTGGTCCACCTGGACCGCCCAGGCCGGGGTCGCCGCGCTCATGCCCGGACTGTTCTGGGCCATCGAGCGGTATCTGGCCCTGCGCACCACACGCGGTGCCATCCCGATCGCCGTCATGGTGGGCCTGTTGCTGCTCGGCGGTTTCCCGGCCTCGGCCGGCCACGCGATGTACGCCGGCGGCCTGTACTTCCTGGTCCGGATCATCGCCGACCGGCGACAGCACCCGCTCGCCCAGAACCTGCGGACCGTCCTCGGCGGAGGTTTCGCCCTGGCGGTGGGCGTGATGCTCTCGGCCGTCCAGTTCCTCCCGCTGGTCAGCCAGCTGTCGGAGACCGATCTCGACTACCGGAACAACCAGTTCTTCGTCCAACTGCCGTCCCAGGCCGCGCTCAACACGGTTTTCCCTGGTTCCTTCTTCAAGACCGGGTACGGCGGTTTCAACAACGTCGAGGCCTTCGCCTATGTCGGGGTCGCGGCGCTGGTGCTCGGCCTGGTCGCCGTGATCACCCCCCGCCGGAAGGTGATCGCCACCGGCGTCGTCTCCTTCCTCGCGATCGGGACTGTCTTCACCGCGTCACTGCTCTGGTACCAGGGGTTCTGGACCGACTGGCTGGCTGATCTGCCGATCTTCAACGCCAACTTGTCGATCCGGTTCCGGGACCTGCTGTCCCTGTTCACCTGTGCCCTGGCAGGTATCGGCGCCCACCTGGTGTTCCACGCCTCCCGGGAATCCCGGATGCGCAAGTCGACCGTCTGGACCCTGATCGGTCTCGGTCTCGGTCTGACGATCATGACGTTCATGGTCTCGGACGCCTTCCGCGAGAAGATCAACCTCACCATGCTGTTCGGGGAGTTCCTGGTCGGGGCCTTGATCATCGGCACCATCGTGCTGGCCGCGATCACCGCCCGGCGTGGTACCCGAGCCGCCCTGTTCGTGGTGGTGGCCGTGCTGGCGATGGTTCAGGTCGGGCAATCGGTGTCCAACTACTGGCCGCTGTCGGACAAGAAGGACTTCTATCCGCAACTCGCGGTGATCGACAGCCTGAAGGAGACCACCGGCGAGGGCAGGATGCTGCCGTTGGGCAGCACCATGCGCGGATCGACCGCCGCCGCCTACGGCATCCGCAATCTCACCGCCCACAACTTCCAGCCCGACGCCTGGAAGGACCTGATCCTCGCCCTGGACGAGACCGCCATCGTGGCACCGGGTTCGGAGACGAACCCGGTGATCAAGATCGGTGTGGTCCAGGACCCGGGTACCGCCGAGCTGCTCGACCGGCTCGCCGTCACCTCCTTCCTCACCAAGCCCAACCAGACGGTGCCCGGCCCGACGATGATGCTCGACGGGACACCCGAACCGGCAGCGGGCATCTCACTCGGATCGATCGTGCGGGTCGATCCTGCGGCTCCGATCTCGGTCCCGATCGCCCCGCAACCGGTCCGGGCGGTGTTCGTCCACATCCAGGGCGACGTCCCGGGCGGCGAGGACGGACAGATCACCGTCGGAGCCCGGATCAGCGACGCCACCGGGACCGTTCTGGCCTCCGGGCTCGTCACCGCACCGGCACTGAAGGCCGGCTCGATCCAGATCCCGGTGCCTGGCGAGGATCTCGGCACCCGCACCGGGCCGCTGACGTTGACCGTCACCTCGGATCAGGCGTTGGACGTCGGCGGTTTCGCCGACGGCACCATCGCCGCCCGGGTGACCGGGGACACCGGTGACGGGGTGACACTGGTGGCCGCCGACGCCCACGGGCAGGTGTGGAGCCGCGAGGGCGCACTGCCGCGTATCCGTTGGGCCGGAACGGCGGAGGTGCTGACCGACCCCGCGAAGAACCTGGCGCGGTTGAAGGATCCGACCCTGCCTGCCGACACCGTGGTGCTGTCCGCCGACGGCCCCCTCGGCGGAGGTGGTTCCGCCGCTCTGCGTGTCACCGAGGACACCGGTGACGGGGTGGTGACGGAGATCGATGCCCAGACCGCCGGTTACCTGGTGGTGGGCGACTGGATGCAGCGCGGCTGGCGGGTGTCCGTCGACGGGACGCCGGCCCCGCTGGTGACCGCCGACCATGCCTTCGGTGGTGTGTACGTCGAGGCCGGCCACCACACGGTGAGCTTCCACTACGTCGGCGAACGACTCAAGACCGGCCTGCTGATCACTGTGGTCGCGCTGCTGATCCTGGTGCTCATGGCCCTGGCCCCGTGGCTGAACCGGCTGCGGCGCCGCCGATCCGGGGCAGCTGCGGTCGCGACGGCAGCGGCGGTCCCGCTCGACCCGACGGCGACGGCGACGGCGGCGACGGGCCCGCTCGACGCGACACCGGCGCAGGATCAGCCGGAACAGAGCGCGCCCGCACCGGGCGGGGCTCCGCCGGCGGTCGCCCCCGAGGCGGAGGCCGACGGCACCCCGGACGAACCGGAGAGGTAGGCCGCCGGGCGGGTTCCCTCAGCCGAGGTCGAGCACGATCCCGGTCAGGCCGTGGAGGACGCCGGCCACCCCGGCGGTCACCGCATCGTGGGCCCGGGCCGGGGTCACGGCGGCGGCATCCTGCTCCCCGGCCGCGCTGAGCCCGGTCCCGCGGAAGGTGGCACCCGGCCAGACGACCGAGGTGACATTGCCGGTGGGCTCGGGCAGTTCCGCACCCAGGACGAGGAATTCCTGGTCCAGATGCTGAGCGGTCAACAGGGCGAAGACGTCGACGACCTCGTGTCCGGCACCGATCACCAGGTCCGGGCGCAGGGCCACGGCCCGGTTGATGCGGGCCTCGACCTGATCGTCGTCCTGCGCCGTCAAGGTCACCAGGTCGACGTCCAGGCCCGCTGCCCACTCCTTCACGGTGTCGGCGATGGTCGCCGTCGAGGCGGTGTCACCCGCCGAGATCAGCACCACGCGATACCCGGCCGGCGGCATCACGTCGTCCCAGGAGCCGGGCTCCGGCCGGACCGTCGCCTCCGGGGTCGGCCGGTCGGTCCCGGGAAAACCGGCACCGAGGAAGCCCGCCCCGAGCGGCCGGCCCTCGACCGCCGGTGACGTGTCCGGGGCCGGATCGGAGCGGGGGGCGTCGGTGCCGGCGGGAGCGGCGGCGGTCGTCGTCGTCGAGGCGGACACCGAGATCGGTCCGGACGCGGCCGTCACACCCGAGGTGCACCCCGCCAGCAGAAGGGCACCGGCCACCGAACCGGCGAACATCCTTCCGGATGCCCTCGGCACCAACCGGTTCCGCTTCATCCAGGTAGCTCGGGTCACCATCGTCGTCCTTCATCCGGTCAGCACGGCCGTGGATCACCTCCGTCCCCCGACGTCTTCGGGGGATGAAAAAGCGGAGTTCACCAACACGTCAGCATGCCCCGCCGCCGTCCACCGTCGGTGAAGGATCGGCGGCTCACAGATGAACGGCAGGGGAACCGTTCTCGACCCGGACGACATCCACCGGATCCGGTCGGCCGATCGGAGGTGATTCCGGACTCATCTCACCTGCGGTTGGCCTGCGGGACCCTCATTGTTCATCCATCTGGTGGACGGTGCGCGGGCCATATATCAAGGGAGCTCGATGTCTCACCGATCCACGTCCCGCCGCCGGTCCGCCCTGCTGGCCGTCACCGTCTTCGCCGCCGTCACCGCCGCCAATGCCATCTTGTTCGCCGCACCCGCGTCGGCCCACGGGTTCTCGTCGGTGGCCTACGTAGACGTCACCGCGCCGGACGACGAGCACGTCCGTACCCAGCTCGACCTCGAGTACGACCTGTTGGTGGTGTCGGCGGCGGACACGATCGGCGACCCGGAGTTCTTCGACACGGGCATGGACCTGTTCGAGACGGGCGAGGAGGCCACCGCCCTGGCCGCGCACAAGGACACCGTGTTGAAGTACGTCGACCAGCGCTTCTCGGTTTCGGTCGGCGACAAGGTCTGTACGCCTTCGATGGTCGGCGATTTCGAGGTCCACGAACGGGATGACGTCCCCTACGCCCGGTTCACGATCGACCACGACTGCTCAGCGGCCTCGGAGGGTGGGACGAGTGGCACCCACCAGATTCGCAGCGGATTGTTCCCCGACTCCGAGGAGTACGTGAAGGACACCAAAACGATCGTCACCTACGAGCTGGACGGTCGGACAGGCAGCGCCGCCCTCGATGCAGGGACCCCCTCCTTCTCGACGACCCAGCACTGGACCGACCGCTTCAAGGAATTCTTCCTGCTCGGCGCCGAACACCTGCTCGGCGGCCTCGACCACATTCTCTTCCTGCTGGCACTGATCGTGGGTTCCCGGCGATTGCGTGACGTCGTGCTGGCCGCAACCACTTTCACCGTCGCACATTCGGTGACCTTCCTGTTGGCAGCGCTCGGGCTGGTCTCGGTGCCCTCGGCCGTCGTCGAGCCGATCATCGCCCTGTCCATCGCCGTGGTCGCCGCCTGGTACCTGTGGGGGGTCTGGCGACGCCGCACCCACCCGGAGCAGACCGAGCGGGTCCATGTCGACCGTCTGGGTCTGGACCGGGCGGATCGGCTCCGGCTGGCGGTGGTCTTCTGCTTCGGCCTGGTGCACGGTCTGGGATTCGCCGGGGCGCTGGGGATCGACGAGCCCTGGTCGTGGACCCTGCTCTGGTCCCTCCTGGTGTTCAACATCGGTATCGAGGTGGTCCAGCTCGGCCTGGTCGCCGTCATCTTCCCGACCCTGATGCTGCTGCGCCGTCGGGTACCCCGGGTCGGTCTGTGGGTCGGCGGGACCATCGCCGCAGGTGTCACTGCCATGGGCCTGATCTGGTTCGCCCAAAGGATTCTCGGAATCGAGTAGCCGGTAACCGGCCCCGGGGCGAGCTCAGTCGGCTGGGGGCAGAACTACACTCGCACGCCATCAGCCGGGGGCCATTCATTCAACCGGAGTTCACCGAACGGACCCACCACCCAGCACCAACCCCCGCCAACCCCCGCTGACCGCGCTCCGCACCGACTTCCGCGCTCGTTGCAACCAGCGCGGAAGTCGAGAAGGAGCGCGGTCAGTGCTGGTCAAGGCCCAGAAACCGGCGTTCCCGCCCCCGGTCAGCCGAGCAGCAGCGCGACCTCGTCCCGGTACAGCTGCGCAGGGTCGAATTCCACGCCACGGAAGTGACCGGCCACCTCCAGACTGATCACCCCGTGAAGCCTGGTCCAGAACCTGAGCGACCGGGCCGGTGACGAAGGCGCCTCGGCCGAGCCCCCCTCGAGTGCCGCGAACCCGGCGAGGATCGGGGCGAAGATCCTTTGGGCCAGAACGGTTGCCGCATCGGGTGCGTGGTATCCGGGCACCGGGGTGCCGTACAACAGCAGGTACTTCTGCGGGTGGGTGAGGGCCCAGCCCCGCAGTGCCTCCGCGATCCCCGCGAGGCCGGCGTCCCCGGCACCCTCCCGCTCCACCAGATCGGCCAATTCGGCGTAGGCCCCCAGGATCAGCTCGGTGAGCAACTCGTCCCGGCTGCTGTAGTACCGGTACAGGGCCGGAGCCGTCATGCCCATCTGGGTCGCAATGGCCTTGAGGGACAGGGCCGATGCCCCGTCCTGGCTCATCTGTTCCCAGGCCCGGACCTGCACCTCCTCGCGGATCTGCCGCCGGTACCGGGCCCGTGGCCCCTCGGTCGTTTCGTCCACCACCACTCCCGCCTGTTGTTGACTCGAACTTACAACAGTTATAGCCTGTAACTGTAGTTAATCGGATTGACTCTTTGATCGATCGGAAGGTTCGCCATGTCCACCTCCCCCACAGACCGGATCCCCACAGGCCAGATCACCGCCACCGAAGTGGTGCTCCCCGGCATCGTCGAGCCCGACGGTCTCCAGCTCCGCCGACGAACCCTGCCCGCCCTCGCGCGCGGACAGGCGCTGGTCCGGGTCGAGGCGACCGGCGTCTCCTTCGCCGAACAGGGGATGCGCCGGGGCCGTTATCCTGGGCAGCCGAAGTTCCCGTTCGTTCCCGGCTACGACCTGGTCGGGACGGTGACGGCCGTGCACGATCCCCGGGACACCTCCCTGGTCGGCACCCGCATCGCGGCAGCGACCAAGACCGGCGGCTGGGCCAGCCATGCCCTGGTCGACGTCGCCGACCTGATCCCGGTGCCCGCGGGTCTCGACCCGGCAGAGGTGGAAACCCTGGTGGTCAACGGCATCACCGCCCACCAGATGCTCCATCGCAGCACCGGCGGAAGGCCGTTGCACACGATCCTGATCCACGGCGCCGGTGGCGGCGTAGGTACTGTGCTGGCCCAGCTGGCCCGACACAACGGTATTCGGGTCATCGGGACGGCCTCGACCCGCGACCACGACGCACTACGGGCCATCGGCGTCGAACCGATCGACTACCGCGACAACGATCTCGTGCAGCGAATTCGGGAACTCGCCCCCGACGGTGTGGACGCGGTCTTCGACCACCTCGGACCGGCCAGCATTCCCGAGTCCTTCTCCCTGCTCGCAACGGGCGGGACCCTCGTGGCCTACGGCACCGCCGCCCGACTGGACGACGACAACTCCATGCTGACAATGTTTCTCGGCATGCTGGGCAAGGTCTACCTCTGGAACCTCCTGCCCAACAGGCGTCATGCCACCTTCTACAACTTCTGGGCCGGACGGATGCTGTCCCCGCGTGGTTCTCGTCGCCGCAGGCGCGCGGACCTGACGGCGGTGCTGGACCTGCTGGCCCGAGATGTGCTGACCCCGAGGATCTCCGCGACCTTCCCGTTGACTGCGGCGGCCGAGGCGTTGGCGCTGGCCGAATCTCGTACCACGAGCGGAAAAATCATCCTGATCCCCGCACCCTGAGACCGGTGATCCACCCGACGAACGCGGTCTCTGTGAGATTTCCGTGAGCTCCTTGAGCCTCATGTTCCCGGGGGGGATCCCCTGCTCAGCGGCGATAGAGGTTCTTCGATGCGTAAATCCACCCCACTGGGTGCAGGCCTGGCTGCCCTTCGGGCTGCTGGTCCTGGGCAGTATGTTCATCAGCACACCGGCGCAGGCCGAGGTCCTCACGCCTCGCGCGCTGGAGTTCGGCCCGCACTCCAGTTCGGTGGCCGGCGGTCAGATCCTCGAGGTGTACGGCGAGAACCTGTTCGGCGTGGTCAAGATGACCTTCGGTGGCGTGGAGAGCCCCATCGCCATCGGTGACGAGTACTACGGCGAGGCCGCCGCTGCGATCATTCCGGCCCACAAGGCCGGCACCGTGCCGGTCATCCTGTACCTGGATGCCGACACCGTCGTCACCGACCCCACTGGGGGACCGAGGGACCGTGGCCGGAGGAGTCCTACGAGGAATCCTTCATCCAGGAGCCCGTGGTGACCTCGGCCGTCACCTCCAGTGCCGGCGTTCCCCGCGCACTCATGTCCCCTGGTGAGACGCCGGTGACCTCCACCGCGGACACCGGTCCGAGCATCGTCGTCTCGGACGTCGAGACAGCCGGCACCGATGAGCCCGGGCGCAGCGACACCCTCAACACCTCCGGGGCCGTGGACGGGCTGATCCCGGTGAAGGTCGGCAACTTCACCTACCTGGAGGAATGGACCAGCGGGTTGACGCCGAGCCATGGCCCCACCACCGGTCGCACCACCATCTCGCTCAGTGGCCCGTTCATCGAGAACACCATCGGGTCGGTGTGTTTCACCGAGGTCGACGAACTTTCCGCCTCGGTCTCCGCGCGCGCCACCACGAGCGGCAAACTCACCCCGGAGTCCTTGGAGATCCCGTTGTTCGACATCGACGTGTACTTCGACGATGTCAGGGCCACCGACGCGCGTATCGTCCTCGACAACCGCAGGAACATCTCGATCAAGGCGGTCACCCCGGCCCACAGGACAGGCAAGGCCGATGTGACCGTCGCCTTCCACGACCTCGGTTGCGATCGTCCGAACCCGACGAGGACCGGCACCGCCGCCCTGCCCGAGTTCCCCGCCGACACCGTCGTTTTCAGCCGGGCCGACCTGTTCGAGTTCACCGACACCGCGCCGGTGGAGACCACAGTCACCGAACTCGACACCGTGACCGAGACGGTGACCCAAGAGGTTCCGGTCAGCCTTGACCCGACCACGGTGACAGTGACGAGCACCCCGGTCGGGCCGCAGCTCGCGGCGACCGGCGTCGACTCCTCCACCCTGCCGAAGGTTCTCGCGGGCATGGTCCTCTTCCTCGCCGGCACCACCGTGCTCGCCCTCGGTCGGCGACCACGCGCACACTAGTTCGCAGCAGTCCCACACCACTGCCCCCTCGATCCCGGTTGCGGATCGAGGGGGCAGTGCGTTTTCCGGTCGGCCGCACCCCGGCCGTGGCGAATAACCGTCCGATCGGTTTGTTGTACAACCCATTCGGTTGGTACCGTGCCGGACATGACTCCAGCAGCCCAGGCCAACCGGCGAGGTACCCGCGATGCTGCGCGTACCCGGCAAGCGATCCTCGAAGCCGCCTCCACCCTGATCGCCCGGGACGGCACGGGTGCCTCCCTCGCCGCCATCGCCGCCCAGGCAGGGGTGACCAAGAGTGGACTGATGCACCACTTCGCCTCCCGGGACGCGCTTTTCGAGGCCCTGGTGACCGAAGCCGTGGCGAGTTTCCACGACAGCGTCAACAGGCGGCTGGACCTCTCGGAGAACCATCCGGGAAAGCTGTTGCGGGCCTACGTGCACGTACTGTGCGACGACGCCGAGGCCGCACCCGGTGAGAAACGCGCCTTCAACAAGTACGAGTACTCGAGCATCAGCATCGCCCTGCACGGCATCCCGACGGCTGCCGCGATCATCTCCGAGGACGCCTACTGGTGGACGAGGGAGCTTGCCGCTGACGGACTTCCTGCCGAGACCGTCTTCCTGGTCCGACTTGCCGCCGACGGCCTCACCGCCATGTCCATCTGCAGCCCCTCCCACGCGAGGGAACTCGCGCCGCAGATCCGGGCCCAGCTGGTGGACCTGACGACGGCGTCCTCCTCATGACCGCATCGGAGGCCGCCGTCGGAACCAGGGGCGGGCCCTGGCCTTTCGGCAAGCTGGCGGTGCTGGCGGCCGCACTGGCGATGACCGTGACCACCGAGATGGTTCCGATGGGCCTGCTCCCGTTGATGAGCCGCGACCTGGACACCTCGGAGTCCACCGTCGGACTCCTGGTCACGGCCTATGCCCTGGTGGTGGCGGTGACGGCCATCCCGCTCACCCGGTTCACCACCACCTGGGAGCGGCGCACCCTGTTCCTGTGGATCCTGGCCGCCTTTGTGCTGAGCAACCTGCTGATGGCGCTCGCACAGGAGTACTGGATGGCAGCGACGGCCCGGCTCATCGGCGGGGTGGGCCACGCCCTGTTCTTCTCGGTGGTGGGTGTCTTCGCCTCCCGACTGGTCAGCCCGGATCGGGTCGGCCGGGCGGTGGCGTTGGTCTGGGCCGGAAGCTCCATCTCCTTCACCCTCGGTGTTCCGCTGGGAACCGCCCTGGGCGCATCCCTGGGCTGGCGGGCCACATTCGCTGTGCTGGCCGGGTTGTCGCTGATCCTGCTGGTCGTGGCAGCGCTCCTGCTCCCCGCTCTTCCCGGTTCGGCACGCACCGAGGCCACCTCCCTGCGCCGGATGCTGCGCCTTCCTGCCCTGCGCACGGTGGTGGCCGCGATCGGGCTCCTGATGCTCGGCCAGTACATCCTTTACACCTACGTGTCGCCATTGCTGATCCGAACGGGATTGTCGGAATCGGCTGTCGGGCCGGTGCTGTTCGGTTACGGTGCCGCCGGGGTGCTCGGCATGTGGGTCTCCGGGGTGCTGTCCGATCGCCGGCCGCGGGCGGCGCTGCTCGGCGGCGTGGGCCTGCTGGTCCTGGTCATCGTCGGGCTGATGGTCGTCGCCGATTCGGCCCCGGCCACCGTGGTGGTCGTCGTGTTCTGGGGTATCGCCTTCGGTGTCATGCCGGGGCTGTTCCAGGCGGGCGCCCTGCGGGCCACACCGCAGTCCCCGGACACCGGTGCCGCCCTGTACAACGTCTCCTTCAACATCGGGATCGGTGGTGGCGCGTTGATCGGTGGTCAGGCCATGGACGCCTTCGGCATCGACTCACTCCCCCCGATCGCCCTCGCGGTCGTGCTGTTCGGACTGGTGGTGGTGCTCCGCGGACGGGCCGGTTTCCCGTCCAGGATCAGCACCGACCTCTGACCGACTCCCCCCTCGTTCCCGCGCACCGTGTGCGGATCGGCGCACGTTGCAGGGTGCGCCGATCCCTGCACGGTGCGCGGCAACCATCAGCTGGACCAGCCGTAACTACGTGCTATCGTTGATTACCTAAGCATATTAGGTAGGAGATCCGATGGCCAGACAGGGACTGACCCCCGACAGCGTCACCGTCGCGGGCGCAGAACTCGCCGACGAGATCGGCTTCGACGCCGTCAGTCCGGCCGAGCTGGCCCGACGGCTCGGGGTTCGTACGGCAAGCATGTACGCCCACATCGCCAACGCCGCCGACCTCCGGGCACGGATCGCCGCCCTCGCCCTCGACGAGATGGCCGAGCAGATCTCCCTGGCGGTCCTCGGCCGTGCCGGCCGGGAAGCCCTGGTCGGCATGATGAACGCCTACCGCGACTATGCGCGCCGACATCCCGGTCGTTTCACCGCCGCCACCTGGCAGCCCGGGGCAGGTGACCAGGTCCTGGCCGCCGGCCGGCGCCACGCGGAACTCACCCGGGCCGTTCTCCTCGGATACCACCTCCCCGTCGAGGCCGTCCCCCATGCCACCCGTCTCCTCGGCAGCTCCCTGCGGGGGTTCGTCACCCTCGAGGCGAGCGGCAGTTTTGATCAAAGCCGTCCCGCCGCGGCCGACAGCTGGCCGTACGTCATCGATGGTCTCCACACCCTGCTGTCGCACTGGAACGACACCTTCCCGCAGCCGGAACCCGAACCGAACAAGAAATGAAATCCCATGTCTGACAACACCTGGACCCACGTACCACTGACCCAGGAATACCTCCACGGCGCCGCACGGCTGGAGCGCACCGCGCGCGGGACAGCTCCGCACCGGCTTCCCGCCTGGGCACTGGAACAGGCCGCCGACCCTCAGCTCACCATGACCCAGGCCCAGCCCTCCGGCGTACGTGTCACATTCCGGACCGGGGCCACAGCGGTGGAACTGACCGGTTTCCGCTCCCGCGTCAGCTACTCCGGGATGCCACCGCGGCCGGACGGCAGTGTCGATCTCACCGTCGACCGCCGGCCGGTCGCCGCCGCAGCCACCTACGGCGGTGACACCACCGTGATCGACATGTCCACCGGGCAGGTCGCTGTCGCACCAGGCGAGTCCTTCCGGGTCGTGTTCGACGGACTCACGGACGAGGAGAAGCTCATCGAACTGTGGCTGCCGCACAACGAGACGATCGAACTGATCGACATCCGGGCCAACGCAGCGGTCACACCGGTCCACGACGAGCGGCGACGCTGGGTGCACCACGGCAGCTCGATCAGCCACGGGTCGAACGCCGCACGGCCGACCGAGATCTGGCCGGTCGCCGCCGCCCGGCAGGCCGACGTCGACCTGGTGAACCTCGGGTTCGGCGGCAGCGCCCTGCTCGACCCGTTCCTGGCCCGGACCATCCGCGACACCCGGGCCGACCTGATCAGCGTGAAGATCGGGATCAACCTGGTCAACACCGATCTCATGCGGCTACGGGCCTTCCGTGCCGCCACCCACGGTTTCCTCGACACCGTCCGAGAGGGTCATCCGAGCACACCGCTGCTCCTGATCTCCCCGATCCACTGCCGGATCCACGAGACCACGCCCGGCCCAGGGGCTTTCGATCTCGACGCCCTCGCCCAGGGGCGCATCGGCTTCCGGGCAACGGGCGATCCGGCGGAGGCCGCCGCCGGCAAGCTCACGCTGACCACCATTCGCGCCGAACTGAGCCGGATCGTCGCCGAACGCCAGGCCGAGGACACGAACCTGCATCATCTGGACGGGCTGGTGCTGTACGGGGCGGCCGACGAGGTCCGGCTGCCACTCCCCGACGGCCTGCACCCGGACACCGAAACCCACCGGTTGATCGCCGGTCGTTTCGTCGACACCGTGTTCGCCGACGGCCCCTTCGCCGCCGGTCAGGTGAACCCTTCCCGCGCAACTGATCGGGATCCGAACGCGCGGTAGCAGACCGTCCTCAGTGCTGCTGACGGAACGGCCGGAAGAACTCCCGCAGCTCCTCGGCGTAGAGCTCGGGTTCCTCGAAGGCCGCGAAATGGCCACCGCGAGTGGGTTCGGTGATACGCACGGCGTTCGCCGTGCGTTCCAACCAGGCACGGGGCGGGCGCACGATGTCGCCGGCGAAAATCGAGAATCCCGAAGGCACCTCGACCCGGCGGTACAGCTGCTCCGGCGGGATGGCGGCATTCGCCTGGTACATCCGCATCGAGGACCCGATCGTCCCGGTCAACCAGTAGAGGGTGATGTTGGTCAGGATCTCGTCCCTGCTGAAACCACCCTCGACCCCGTCGCTCCAGGATCGCATCTTCTCCACGATCCAGGCCGCCAGTCCGGCCGGTGAATCGCTCAATCCGAAGGCCGCGGTCTGCGGTTTCGTCCGCTGGATCGCGGCATACGCCCCCTCGGCCGCACCCCAGACCGCCGACCTGTCGAACCAGGCCCGTTCCTCCTCGCTCAGTTCCGACCGGTCACCACCGAACACCGGCAGCCCGCCGTCGGTGCGATGGACTGCCATCACTCGGTCGGGGTGGTCCAGGGCCAGGTAGCGGCTCACATGGCTTCCGATGTCGCCGCCCGCCGCCCCGAACCGTTGGTATCCCAGCACTGTCATCAGCTCCGCCCACAGGCCGGCCACCTGGATGGAATTCAAGGGCGCCCCGGTCGGGCGGTCGGAGTACCCGAATCCGGGTATGTCGGGGACCACGACGTCGAAGGCGTCGGCCGGGTCCGCCCCGTGTGTCCCCGGGTCGGTCAGGAGCGGGACGACCTTGGAGTACCGCCAGAACGAATCGGGCCAGCCGTGGGTGAGGACCAACGGGAGCGCGCCGGCGACGGGCGAGCGGGTGTGGACGAAGTGGATGTTCAACCCCCGGACCGGGACCCGGAAGTGCGGCAGGCGTGCGAGTTCGGCCTCCTGGGCCGTCCAGTCGAATTCCTCGGCCCAGTACCCGACGAGCTCTCGGAGGGCGTCGAGGTCGGTACCGAGGGACCAGCCCGCATCCTCTGGGGCGTCGGGCCAGCGCGTGGCCCGTAGCCGCGCACGCAGGTCCGCGAGGGCCGCGGGTGCGGTCCACAAGGTGTGGCTCTCGGGACGAATCAAGGCATCCGACATGGGGACATGTTACGCCCGACGACCGTCGCGCACCGGGATCGCCAATGGCGGCAACAATCGTCTTCCACCACTGAAAGAGTTCCCCGCCGGACAAATCCGGATAATTGCACTCAATGGAAAAGCGTTGGCCACCAAGGGTGTTCAGTATGGTTTCGTCGAGAACCCTGGTACTGCACCACAGGTTTGCAGCGACCTTCGGACACGTGGTGGTCGCCATCCCGTCCGGGCAATGTTGACTATTTCAGTATGGTTTGGGTACGGTGTGAAATGTCAGTCAAGATGCAGACCGGCATCACAGGAAGGGGGAGTGCGTCATGACATCTGGTAGTCCACACATCTGCGCACACTTCTTCTGTCACAACATCGCACGATGTTGTTGCAGCTGAACTGTTGTCGCCCTGATCGCTGATCGCTGACGCACCTGCGGTGTGCGTCCGCCGATCGCTGTCGTCCGATACCGGTGATCGGCGTAGCTCCGTCACCTCCAGCCGGTCCTCCACGCCGCGTGGATCTTCCCCCCGCGTCGGCACCTCCGGCTGTCGTGCCGCGATCCGTGGGCACCCGACTGTCCCATTGATCGCCACTGTGACGCAAGGGTTCTCGTCGGCGTTGCGCTGATCCGTGTATCGGCAGATCAGCTTCACCCTGCTCCACCGTGTCCACTCAGGTTCTCCAGGCCTCCCCGGCCCTGAAACGAAAGACGAACATGTCCAGAACGATCAGGCGTTCACTGGCAGCGGCTCTCACCGCTGTCATCGCCACCTCAGTCCTCTCTGCCACGGCACTGTCCAGCACAGCATCGGCCGCCCCGACCCCCACGAACAGCGACGACGTCATCGTCTACACCGTGTCGGCCGCCGACGCCGACCAGGTCGCCGACCTCGACGTGGTTTCCGAGTCGACCGAAGGTGTTGCGCTGCTGGGTGACCTCAGTACCGCCGCCGAGCTCGCCTCGCGTGGTGTGACCGTCGTCGACGCGCAGACCTACGGTTCCACCCTGCCCGCGGTCTCCCCGCGTCAGCTGAGCCGCGCTGCCGCCGCCGATGCCCCGTACCCGCTGCCCAGCCGGTTGGCCGACAAGACCTACCAGACCTACTTCGGCGGTTACCGCACGGTCGACTCCTACTACCAGTTCGGCACCGACATCGTTTCGGCCTACCCCGAGCTGGCCCAGGTCGTCGACTACGGCGACAGCTGGCTCAAGACCCAGAACCGTGGCGGTCACGACCTTGTCGCCCTGCGCCTGACCGCCGACGTGCAGCACCAGCCGGACTGGAAGAACGGACAGGAAGGCCGACCCGTCTTCGTCCTCGGCGCACAGACCCACGCCCGCGAGATCATCACCAGCGAGATCGCCTGGCGCTACGCCACCGAGCTGCTCAACGGCTACGGCACCGACTCCCAGATCACGAGTCTGCTTGACAGCACCGAGGTCTGGATCTCCTTCCTCAACAACCCGGACGGCATCGACCTGGTCCAGGCCGCCCTGTCCGACCCGACCGTCCGCCTCACCGCCGCCGGTGACGGCAACCCGGTCAACGCCAGCAAGGCCTGGCAGCGCAAGAACGTCAACGACAGCGCCTACGCGCAGACCAGCACCTCCTGGTCCTCGTCCCAGCCCGGGATCGACCTGAACCGCAACTTCGCCACCGCCTGGGGCGGCGCGAGCACCTCGGCCACCCCCTCGTCGCTGACCTACAAGGGCACCGCGGCCTTCTCCGAGCCCGAAGCCGTCTCGCTGAGCACCCTGCTCACCGAGCTGTGGGGCACCTACAACGTCGGTACCACCAACGCAGCGCCGGAGGACCGCAAGGGAACGTTCGTCACCCTGCACTCGTACTCCGACTACGTCATCTACCCGTACGCCTACGCCACGTCGGCGAACGTCCCGAACCTGGATGCACTGAAGTCCTACGGTTTCCGGCAGAGCGCATCGAACGGCTTCCAGACCGGCAAGGCCGGCGAGATCCTCTACGACAACGCCGGTAACGACATCGACTGGATCTACGACAAGCTCGGTGTGCCGGCTTTCACCTACGAGATCGGCACCACCGCCAACGGTGGCTTCTTCCCGGCCTACACCCGTGCAGCCACGTTCTACGCAGCCAACGCTCCGGGCCTGCGGTACGCCGCGAGCGCCTCTGCCGCGCCGTACTCCACCCCGCGCGGACCGTCGGTGACGGCAGTGTCGTCGACACAGACGGCGGCCGGCACCGTCACCATCACCGGCACGGCCTCCGATGCCACGTACGGCCAGAACCCGCAGTCGGCAGTGCGTCGTCCGGCCACCCGGCCGGTCACCGCGGTCCAGGCCGCGGTCGGACCGAACAGCACGAAGTTGGGCACTCCCACCACGCTCGCCGTGAACGGCACCACCCACACGGTCACCTTCTCCGGTGATCTCCGCGCCGTCAACGGTTCCACCGCCACCCAGCAGATCTTCGTCCGCGCCAAGAACGACGCCGGCTACTGGGGACCCTGGACCTCGGTCTTCGACAAGACCA
>QXCQ01000002.1 GCA_003576535.1 Nakamurella silvestris
ACTCGCGGGACGAACTGAGGTGCCACCGCCCACTCGCGGGACAAGCAGGGCGCCGCCCACCGCCGCCCACCGCCGAACGGACCCCCACACCCCACTTTCAGGGGTGCCACCGTCCACTCGCGGGACGAACTGAGGTGCCACCGCCCACTCGCGGGAAAGTGACAGCGGAATTTCCTCGCTGAATTCCCCGCGCCCGTGCAACGTCGACCGCCCGCGGCCCGTCTACAGCCGGGACAGAAGTACTGGAGCATTCAAGGAGGGCGGGCCAGGACAGCCGCGGTGCCACTCGGCACCGTCCGTGACCGCCACCCCTGATGTTCACCTTCGTCCACCAGTTTTGTTGTTCCACCTTTGGGTGGCGACCCCGTTGCCTCATCGTTCCGGACACCATCCGGAGCGATGTTTGACACAATGGGGGTAGCGCTCGCGGAACAGCCCGGACCGGACGACCCGCGAACAACCGAACGGCTTGCAGTGCTGCACACTCGGCGCTGGAAACCTTGATGCTGGAACCTTTCAGCAATCCTTCCCAGGAGGCATGTGTGACCCAGCACGTCGGAACGGCACCCCAGGCAACGCCCCGGCACGCGGAGTCCGCGGCCGAACTGGTCTCCTCGGTGGGTAATCAGATCGTCGGCTCGATCAACCGGGTACTGCTCGGCAAGACCGAGGTCGTCCGACTGGCGGTGATCACCCTGCTCGCCGAGGGCCACCTGCTGATCGAGGACGTACCCGGCGTCGGGAAGACCAGCCTGGCCAAGGCCCTCGCCAAATCGGTCGACGCCACCGTCAGCCGGGTCCAGTTCACCCCCGACCTGATGCCGAGCGACGTCACCGGTGTGTCGATCTACGACCGCCAGTCCGGTGAGTTCGAGTTCCGCCCCGGCCCGGTCTTCGCCAACATCCTGGTCGCCGACGAGATCAACCGCGCCTCACCGAAGACCCAGTCCGCCCTGTTGGAGTCGATGGAGGAGCAGCAGGTCACCGTCGACGGCACGACCTACCCGCTGACCCGCCCGTTCCTGGTGATGGCCACGCAGAACCCGGTGGAGATGGAGGGCACCTATCCCCTCCCCGAGGCCCAGCGGGACCGCTTCATGGCCCGCACGGCGATCGGTTACCCCGATCGTCGGTCCGAGGTGGCCATGCTCGCCGGCCACGACCGGGTCGACCCGCTGGACTCGATCGTGCCGGTCGCCGACGCCGACACGGTCCGTCGGATGATCACCGCCACCTCCCAGGTGCACCTGGCCCCGGAACTGCAGCAGTACATCGTCGAACTCATCATCGCCACCCGTCATGTCCCCGAGGTGCGCCTCGGAGCCTCCCCCCGCGCCGCCCTGCACCTGGCCCGGGCCGCCAAGGCCGGTGCCGCCCTCGACGGCCGCAGCTACGTCGTCCCCGACGACATCGCCCGACTGGCCACCCCTGTCCTGGCCCACCGGTTGCTGCTGACGGTCGAAGCCCACGCCGCGCACCGCTCGGAAGCCGACATCGTCGCAGGACTGCTCGGCATGATCCGGGTCCCCCGCGGCGCGAACTCCTAGGAATCCCCTTGCCCGCCACGGCACCCACCGGCTCGGGGGTCAGCAGACCACCGGCCGCGACAACACAGAACCCGAAAGTGCTCTACCGGGGCCTGCTGAACGAACCGGTCCGCCCGATCAGGGCGAACCGCCGCGGGTTGACCACCCGGGGCAGGTGCCTGCTCGCCGGCGGCATCGCCGCCGTCATCTGCGCGGTGATCCTGGACGAACGCGACCTGTTGCGGGTGGGCATCCTGGCCGTGGCGATCCCGGTGATCGCCTGGGCCGTCACCGCCACCCGTCGCACCGCGCTGACCGCGACCCACCAGGTCCAGCCCGAGCTGATCCGGCCGGGCACCACCGGCCGGATCACCCTGACCATCACCAACGCCGGTCGCGGCCGGACCCGCGCCGTCGAGATCACCGAAGCCGCGACCCCGGACCTGACTGCCGGTGTGCACTGCCTGCTGCCGCCCCTCAAGCGCGGGCGCAGCGGGGTGGCGACCTACCGGCTCCAGGCCACCCGGCGTGGACGGTTCGTGCTCGGGCCGCCGCGGGCCCAGATGGGTGATCCATTCGGGACCTGGGAGGACACGAGGAACCTGTCGGCCGTCACCGAGGTGCTCGTCGTGCCGAGCGTGGTGGCCCTGCACGGGATGCCGGCCAGTGCCGGGTCCCGCTCCGCCGCCTCCGGACGCACCACGGTCGGCACCGTCGGCGGTGAACCCGACGTCGGGATCCGCCCCTACCAGCGCGGGGACGACCTGCGGACCGTGCACTGGCGGATGTCGGCCAGGCACGACGACCTGATGGTGCGCCTGAACGAACCGGTCTCCCACGGCGGTGCGACGATCCTGCTCGACCACCGGGCTGCCGCCCACCGCGGTACCGGTGCCGGATCGAGCCTGGAATCGGCCATCACCTTCGCCGCCTCGATCGCCCTGCACCTGCTCACGGCCGACCATAGGGTCACCCTGATCAACCACGGTGGTCTGGTTCTCGCCGACGGACACAACATCGCCGACGACGTCCTCGCCGCCCTCGCCACGGTCGAGGAGGACCAGGACGACGAGGTCGAGAAGACCGCCGCCGCGGTCCCCGGGCTGCTGATCGCGGTCCTGGGGGATCTGGACCCGACCACCGCACGGCTGCTGGTGGCCGGGCGACGCCGCTCGGCCAATGCCATCGCCATTCTGCTGGACACCCCCGGCTGGGACCCGACCGCCGACGGTCCCCCGGCCGGCACCACCGAGACCGCCGCCGTCCTGCGGGCCGGCGGCTGGCGGGTGGTCGTCCTGCGCCGGCCCGACGATCTCGGCCAGGCCTGGCGGCAGGTCTGCGCGGTCGGCAACGGATACAGCGCGGATCGGCGGATCTCCTGATGTCCGATCGCACCTCCGCGACGGAAACGGCGCGTCCTCTCCTCGGACTGCTCGGGGCTTTGACCATCCTGGCCGGTTCCTCTTCGCTGCTCGTCCCCCTGGACGGGAACATCTGGATCACCCCGTTGCTGCAGGTGGTCGGGGTCATCTGGCTCGCCGGTGTGCTCTGCCGGCTGATCGCTCTCCCGGCCCCGGTGACCGTCCTGGTCCAGGTCGTCGGGGCATCGCTGGCGATCACCGCCATCTTCTCCACCCGCGGCTGGCTGGGCTTCATCCCCAACGGCCAGGTTCTCGACCAGCTCGGGGGTCTGGTCAGCGAGGCCTGGAACCAGATCCTGATCACCGCCCCACCGGCCCCGGCCACCCCGGAGCTGAGTTTCCTGATCGTGCTGACGGTCGGCCTGACCGCGCTGATCACCGACTTCCTGGTGGTGGAGGCCCGGGCAAGTGCCCTGGTCGCGCTGCCCCTGCTCTGCCTGTACTCGGTGCCCGCGTCGATCGTCGAGGAAATGCTGCCCTGGTGGGCCTTCGCCCTCCCGGCCGGCATGTACGTCCTGCTGCTCGCCGCCTCGGGCCACCGTGGCAAGGCCACCACCGTGTCGGCCCGGATGGGCGTGGCGATCACCGCGGTCGTCGCCGCCTCCCTGGCCATCTCGGTGTCCCTGGTCGCCGCCGACTCCGTCGAGTCCGTCGGCACCGCCGGTCGGATCCCGCGGAACGAGGGCAACGGCGGCGACGTGGGCCTCTCCCCCTTCACCTCCCTGCACGGGGACCTGCGCCGCAAGGACCCGGTGAACTATCTCAAGATCAGCGGGGACACCGGAGGGGACTACCTGCGCACCGTCGGCCTGGAGACCTGGACCAACGGACAGGGCTGGTCCCTCGGCGAACTGCGCGACGACGTCCCGGTCGTCAGCGCACTGCCGCCGTTGGTCAAGGTCTCCGACAGCAGCCTGGAAACCGTCGACATCACCGTCCAGAACTACAAGGACACGTTCCTGCCGGTGTTCGCCGGCACCCAGGCGGTGGCCGGCCTGGGCACGAACTGGTTCCTCGACACCATCACCCGGGCCGTGCATCGCGCCGACCCCATCAGTCCGGCCGACTACCAGCTCAGCACCGCCTTCGGCGGGCCTTCGGCCGCCGCACTGGCCGGGGACACCGTCAGCAGCGACAGCGCTCTGCTGGACGTGGGCGACCTGCCCAACTCTGTCCGCGACGTCGCCGAACAGGTGACCGCTGGGGCGGCCGGGCCCTATGAGAAGGCCCAACGCCTCGAGGAGTACTTCACCGATCCGACCAACGGCTTCGTGTACTCCCTGACCGTGCCGACCGGCAACAGCGGCGATGCGCTCGTCGACTTCCTCGAGCTCAAGAAGGGGTACTGCGAGCAGTACGCCTCGGCCATGGCCGTCATGCTGCGCGCGGTGGGGGTGCCCTCGCGGGTGGCGATCGGATTCACCGGCGGCAAGATCGATGCCGACGGTGACCGACAGATCACCAGCCACGAGGCGCACGCCTGGGTGGAGGTGAAGTTCGACCAGTCCGGCTGGGTGCGCTTCGATCCGACCCCGCTGGGTGAGGGCAACTCCCAGGATCCCTCGGAGACCGAGTCGACCGCCGCTCCGACGACCGACTCCACCGAGGTCACCACCGAGACACCTACCTCCTCCACCACGACCACCACCCGGACCACCACCATCACCCCGACCGTCACCGTGCCGTCCAGCGGCAACCAGGTGGCAGTCGGCGGTGCACCGGAAACTCCCAGCCGGGTGCTGGCGATCACCGGGTGGTCACTGCTCGTGCTGCTGGGCATCGCGGTGGTCGTCGCCGTCATCGCCGCCCCGAGCATCCTGCGTCGACGGCGGACCGGTCGACGGTTGGCCGTCGCCCAGCGGGGCACCGCCGGGGCACCTGCCGCCTGGGCCGAGATCGAGGACCTGGCCCTGGACCACGGGATCGTGTTCGAGGAACATCTGTCCGTCCGCTCGGCGGCGAACCGGTTGGCCCGGATCGGCCAGCTCGCCGAACACGCCAGGGAGGGGCTGCGGCGGATCACCCTGGCCACCGAGCAGTCCTGGTACGCCGCCCCCGGTTCGGGGACGGCGGCCGGTGGTGCCGGACCGTCGGATCATCCCGTCGGCCCCGCCGAGGCTGTTCAGCTGGTGGACACGAACGCCGGTGCCGTCGCGACGGAACCGAACTTCGCCGAGGACATCGGGCTGATCAGCCGGGAGCTCAACCAGACGATGCCGCTGACCCGCTGGGACAAGCTGTTCCCCCGCTCGATGCGGCCGAACGCCCGTCGGCGTACCGCGCCGAAGAAGCCGGGCGAGGGCGCGGCACCGCAGGACTGACCCCTTCGTTCCCGCGCGCGTTGTTCGTCCTCGCGCACGTAGTTACGTGCGCGAGGAACAACAACGTGCGCGGGAACAGGAGAGGTGGAAGGCGAGGCGGGGGCATGCGTTCAGCGGAGGCGTATGCGTGAGGCGTCTGCGGGCTGAGGCGTCTGCGGGCTGAGGCGGCTGCCGCGTGCCCGGGGCACTGGCCCAGCGGGACGTCATCTGCCAGTGGGATGCCAGCGGGAGGGGGCGGCGTCACCCACAAACCCACTGTTCCCGCGCACGTTGTTCGTCCTCGCGCACGTAGTTACGTGCGCGAGGACGAACAACGTGCGCGGGAATAGGAAGGGTGAGAGCGGGCGGATCGGGGCGTGCCTGTGCCCGAAAGGTCCCGAACGGGACCGGCCCAACCTGGAGCTGTCACTCCTCGTCGAACCGGCGGCGGAAGCGCTCTTCCATCCGGTCGGACAGGGTGTTGGCGCTCTTCGGGCGCACACCCTCATCATTCGTTGCCGGGCCGCGAAGCTGGCCAGGCTGACCGAACACCAACAGTCCGACACCGGCGACCATCACGAGGAAGCCGACCACACTGGCAGCCACACCCACGGCCAGACTGTTCTGGGCGAGCATGACGCCCACCACCAGACAGACCAGTCCGAGCAGGAATGCGGTACCGGCAATGACGGGACGGCGTCGACGGATACGTCGGGCGTCAACACTATTGGCGAATTTCGGGTCGTCTTCGTACAACGCGCGTTCGATCGCGTCGAGCGCGCGCTGTTCCTGCTCGGAGAGCGGCATGGATACTCCTCCGACACCTGTGACGGGCGTTTCTCGTCAACTCATGGACCACCGGAAGTGGCCTATCCCTCTAGGATACGAGCACTCGGCGGCGACGCCTAGTCCAGCCCACAATTGGGTGAAATTCACATCGGATTCGCGTGTGGCAGTCGATGTTCACCGGGGCGTCGTTTTAGGCTTGGCGGCCAGAAAACTCGCAGGTCGCAGCGCTGCTGATCCGAACTTGGCGGTCACCCGGTCGGCCGCACCGTCGACCTCGCGCCAACTGGGCCCTTCCTCCTCCCCGAACTGGAGTTGTTCCTCCACCTCGTCCTCGGCCACCAACTGCTCCAACCGGACACCGAGAAGGCGGATCGGCCGACCGTTCGTGACCAGCCGGTCGAACTGGCCGACCGCCGCCGCATAGACCTCACGGGTGACGTCCGTGGCCGCGCCGAGGGTCACCGAACGCTGGACGGTGGAGAAGTCGTCGAAGCGCACCCGCACCGCCACCGTCCGCGCCCTCACCCCGGCCACCCGGGCCCGGCGAGCGAGCTTGTCGGACAAGCGCAACAGTTCTCGGAGCTGGTGATCCCGACTCACCGAGTCCACTCCGAAGGTCTCATCGGCGCTCATCGACGACTCGGCTGCCCGCTCGGTGACGGCGCGTGGGTCGCGCCCCCAGGCCAGGTCGGCCATTTTCGCCCCGGCCGCCGGTCCGACGATCCGCCCGAGTTCGACCGGGGACAGTGCTGCCAGCTCCCCGATGGTCTGCAGGCCGTACCTGCTCAGCTGCTCGGCGGTTTTCGGGCCGACTCCCCACAACGCGGCAACCGGGAGCGGATGCAGCAGGTCGATCACCTCCCCCGGCGGGACGATCAACAGGCCGTTCGGTTTCGCCAGGCCCGAAGCGAGCTTGGCCATGAACTTGGTGGCGGCCGCACCGACCGTGCAGGGCAGACCGAGTTCGTCGGCGATCCGCCGGCGCAGGTCCGACGCGATCCGCCCCGGCCGTCCGGAGATCCGGCGCACCCCGGCGACGTCGAGGAAGGCCTCGTCGACCGAGAGCTGCTCGACATGCGGGGTGACGGACTCGAAGATCGCCATCACCGCGGTCGAGGCCTCCCGGTAGTCGGCCATGTTGGGTGGGAGCACCAGGACGTCCGGGCAGAGGTTGATCGCACGTCGGGTCGGCATCGCCGATCGGATCCCGTAACGGCGTGCCTCATAGGTGGCCGACAGCACCACCCCACGGGAGCCACCGGCGACCATCATCGGGCGGCCGCGCAGCTCGGGCTGCCTCCGCAGTTCGACCTCGGCGAAAAACGCATCCATGTCCGCGTGCAGGATCGTGCACTCCGCATCGTCCACCGACTCGATGTCGTGTGTGACGTACCTGTTCTCGGCCTTGCGCCCCATCGGGCCTCCCTCCTGCGTGTGTGAACCGATCATGCCGGGTCCGGATTCGGATGCCCTTCATCCGACGGAAACCCGAGGTCGCTACGGTGGGCGCGTGCTAGTAGCCAGTGTGCTCTCCCTCAAAGGCGGTGTCGGGAAGACGACCGTCACCCTCGGCCTGGCCTCGGCCGCCCTGCACCGTGGGGTCGACACCGTGCTGGTCGACCTCGATCCGCAGGCCAATTCCACCACCACCCTTGAACCCATAGATCCACGGGCCAGTGTCGCCGAGGTGCTTGCGAACCCGCGGCGCGCAGTGGTGGCGGAGGCCGTCTGCGCGACGGCCTGGGGCCCCGGCCTGCGGATGATCCCCGGGAGCGAGCGGGCCGAGGAGCTCAACCACCCGAAGCCCGGTGCTCGTCAGGTGGCCGCACTGCAGGCCGCGATCCGGCACATCCGCCCGGTGCCCGAGCTGGTCCTCATCGACTGTCCCCCGTCCCTGGGCCGGTTGACCCGCAACGGCCTGGTCGCCAGCGACCGCGCCGTACTCGTCACGGAGCCCTCCATCTACGCGGTGGCGGCCGTCCAGCGCGCCCTGGAGGCCGTCCAGTCCGAGCGGGTGGCCCACCAGCCCACGCTGCAACCACTGGGTGTGGTGGTCAACCGGGCCCGTGCCCGTTCCACCGAGCAGGAGTACCGGCTCGCCGAGCTGCGCGAACTCTTCGGACCGTTGATCCTCACCCCCGCCCTCCCGGACCGGTCGGCGATCCAGCAGGCGCAGGGTGCCGGGGTGTCGATCCACAGCTGGCCGAGTGCGGGGGCCCGCGAGGTCGCGGTGATGTTCGACGCCCTGCTCGATCGTCTGCTGCGCAGCGCACATTTCGGAACCTGACCGCCTTCGCGGCACACGTGGTGACGAGGCGGCTCAGCGACCGGCGACCGTCTCCAGCTGTTGCTCCACCAGGTCCAGGAAGGCCGCGGCCTGGCGGACCAGGTCGTCGGCCTCCCGAGCGGTGACCGACCGCGCGATACCCGCCTCCGCCGCGCGGCGCTTACCGGCCCCGGCGGCGAAAAAGGCCGCCCATTCCGACAGTTCCGGTGCCGCCTTCGCCAGCAGCGTCCAGGCGCTGGCCTGCCGTTGCGGGCGGGTACTGCGGGGCCGGACCGCCAGGATCGCCGCGGCCGCCCGTAGTGCGGCGAGGTGGGCGGCGACGTACCGGTCCGCCGGATCGGCGGCCCTGATCGCCCGGCCGAGGGCCCGCCCGGCATCGGCGATGAGATCGCGGGTGGCCTGCGGGATCGGGGCAGGGATGGCCGCCTTCCGTACCCGGGCCCCGACCGGCCCCCGAGAACCGGCGGCCTCGGCCGTCGGCGGGTCCGACACCGGACGCAGCACACCGATCCGGCGCGTCCCGGAGCCGGACGGGGAACGCGGAACCGCACTTTCGCCGAACCGTCGCGGAGCTGTTGAAATCGTCATGATCGACACCCTTTCCCGTACATCGAACGTGCGTTCGAGCCTACAACCGACCACCGACAGTCCCCTGGTCAACCGTCGGACGGGTGCGGACGGCCCCCTGCTGGGCCCTGCCTGCCGGGCCCTGCCAGCCGGGCCGTCTGCCGCCACGGCGAGCACCGCTTCGACACACCTCGCCCGGCACATGATCTGATGACGGGGTGAACATCGCGATGGAACGCGTCAAGGAGCACCTGGCCGCCGCGGGGGTGACGGCACCGATCACCGTGCTGGAATCGACCGCCAAGACAGCGGTCCTGGCCGCGGAACAACTCGGTGTGCCGGTCGGCGCCATCGCCAACAGCCTGATCTTCGACAGCTCGGGTACACCGTTGCTGGTCCTGACCTCCGGTGCGCACCGCGTCGACACCACCGCCCTGGCGCAGAGGTTGGGCATCGCGGACCTGCGACGGGCCACCCCTGATTTCGTCCGCACCCATACCGGCCAGGCGATCGGCGGGGTCTCCCCGGTCGGCCATCCCGGCCCGATCCCCACTGTGGTCGATCCGACCCTGGCCGACTTCGAGCAGGTATGGGTGGCCGCGGGCCATCCCAGCACCGTCTTCCCGACCACCTGCGCGGAACTGGTCAGGCTCACCGGCGGCCGCTTGGTCGACGTCACCTGATGTCCATCAACAACAACGCCGACGGAAGCCGGCCCGATCCGGCACCGGACGGTCCGGCACCGGGGGCGTACCAGGTCGTCTGGTGGGATCCGGCGACGTACCGCAGACGGATCGATGAGCTGCTGACGATCTACGTGACGGCGATGCGGTACCCGGCCGGCACGGAGGTGCACCGTCGGGCCCTGTGGATCGACAACTCCTACCGCACCGGTTTCGGCTGTGTGGTGGCCCTGGATGCGACCGGCGCCCCGGTGGGCCTGGCCTACGGCTACCGCGGGACCGCGGACCAGTGGTGGTACAACGAGGTCGGCCGCGGGATGACCGACGGGCAGCGCGGGGAATGGCTCAGCGACTACGTCGAGCTCACCGAACTGCATGTGGCACCCCGGGTGCAGGGTGGTGGTCTGGGCGAGGCGATGCTGCGGTTGCTGATCAGCTCGGCGGCGGCGCGGGTGGTCCTGCTGTCCACTCCGGAGGGTGAGAACCGGGCCTGGCGGCTGTACCGGCGACTGGGGTTCCAGGACGTGCTGCGTCACTACCGGTTCACCGGGGACCCGCGGCCGTTCGCCGTCCTGGGTCGGCCGCTCCCCCTCGACCCGCCCTGACGCTCTCCCGAGAGACTCCTCTTCGCCTCACAAGTTCCTAGGCAAGCCGCCCCCACCGCCGAACGGACTGCCACACCCCTGTTTCCGGGGTGTCACAGTCCACTCGCGGGGCAGGCAGGAAGCGCCCACCGCCGAACGGACTCCCACACCCGTGTTTCCGGGGTGTCACCGTCCACTCGCGGGAAGGAGCAGGGTGCCACCGTCCACTCGCGGGGAAAGCGAGCCCGCCCCCACCGCCGAACGGACTCCCACACCCCTGTTTCTGGGGTGCCACGGCCCACTCGCGGGGCAGGCAGGACGCCCCCGCCGCCGAACGGACTGCCACACCCCTGTTTCCGGGTGCCACCGTCCACTCGCGGGGAAAGCAAGCCGCGCCCACCGCCGAACGGACTCCCACACCCCCAAATCTGGGGTGTCAACGTCCACTCGCGGGAAGGAGCAGGGTGCCACCGTCCACTCG